>JBGSMW010000108.1:0-281042 GCA_041739985.1 Draconibacterium sp.
AACACTGATAAAAACCATTGCGGCTAAACCGATATTGATGCTCCAGAACGAGAATTTTATCCATTTTTCTTTCCAAACCACATCTTTGTTCATGTCGCGAAGAACAAACAACATCAAACCAATTCCCAGCATTCCGTAAACCCCAAACAGTGCGGTGTGACCGTGAACCGGAGTTGTATTCAAACCCTGCATGTAATAAAGTGCAACCGGTGGATTAATCAGGAATCCAAAAATACCGGCGCCAACCAAGTTCCAGAAAGCCACGGCGATAAAACTGTAAATTGGCCATTTGTAGGCTTTTATCCAATCACTGCTTCGACTGACCCTTAAATTATCGAAAGCTTCGAACCCCATTAAAACGAGCGGCACTACTTCGAGTGCGCTAAACGACGCTCCGAGCGCCATTACCGCAGTTGGCGTTCCGGTAAAATACAAATGGTGAAATGTTCCCAGAATTCCTCCCGACAGAAATACGATAGTTGTAAAAAGCACAGCCAATGTTGCAGTGGTAGCTTTTATAATTTCCAACCTTACAAAAAGGAAAGCAACAACAACAGCGGCAAAAACTTCAAAAAATCCTTCCACCCAAAGGTGAACCACCCACCAGCGCCAGTATTCAGCAATGGCGAGGTTGGTTTGGCGTCCCCACATTAAACCAGCGCCATAAAATGCAGCAATGGCAATGGTTGAAATCAGGAATAGAATCAACAAATTCCGGTTTTCCGATTTTTGTTTGATTGCCGGGTAAATGGCGCGTCCCATCAGCAACAGCCAAATTATCAGACCTACAAACAAAAATGCCTGCCAGAATCTTCCAAGGTCAACATATTCGTAACCCTGGTGACCAAACCAGAAATTCTGAACAAAACCAAGTTTCTGCATCACGCCCATCCACTGGCCAGCCAATGAGCCAACCACAATTACAAGCAATGCAATAAACAGGAAATTCACCCCAAGTTTCTGAAATTTTGGTTCGATGCCTGAAATGGCTGGAGCATAATATAAACCCGTTGCCAGCCATGATGTTGCAATCCAGAAAATGGCAATCTGAATGTGCCATGTGCGCGAAACAGAATATGGCAGCCAATCGGAAAGCGGAAGCCCGTAAAATGCCTGTCCTTCAACACCATAATGCGCTGTTATTACTCCCATAATTACCTGAACCAATAAAAGCGCAGAAACTGTCCAGAAATATTTTACTGTTGCCTTTTGCGAAGGGGTTTGAATTTCGTTTTTCAGCGGGAAGATTTTTGGAGCTTCCTCGTCTTCATTTTTACGTTTCGCATAATATAAGACCATCAGCCCGATTCCTGCTAACAAAATAATCACACTAAAACCCGTCCACAAATGCATTGAACCGGTTGGACGATTTGCCACCAGTTCTTCGGCAGGCCAGTTATTGGTATAAGTAATATCCTGACCGGGGCGTTCGGTTACGCAAGCCCATGAAATCCAAAAGAAAAAGGTATTTAATAAACGTACACGTTCCGGATCTTTCAGCGAATTTTCAGGAAAGCTGTATGCATCCCGTAAATGTGCCAATGATGGGTCGTTTGTAAATAACCCACCATAAAATTTTGTATTGCTTGCGATTGCCTCAGCCCGCATATTGGAAACAGTAATTGTACCTTTCGCTTTGTCATAAGTGTTTGTTCTTAAATCTTTTTGTAAAAGCACTTTCAGCGATGCCTGTTTCTCTTCGCTAACCTGTGCATAAGGAACTCCTTCGGTTTGCATTGCGAGTTTGTCGAGAATGAAAACCGCTTCCTTGTGCAGCCAGTCGGCGCTCCAGTCGGGCGCCTGGTAAGCGCCGTGTCCCCAAACAGTTCCAACTTCCTGTCCGCCTAATGACTGCCACACATTTTGCCCGTCCTTAATATCCTGCCCCGTAAAAAGAACAGTGCCATCTTCGGTTATTACTTTGTCGGGAATTGGTGGAGCTTCCCTGTAGATTTCCCTCCCGTAATACCCCAGAATTCCAAACGAGATTACCATAACGGCAATAAAACCAATCCATAACTTTTTTGCATTCATTTGTTAAAATTTAAGTCTTTAATAGATTATTATTTTAAAGGATCTTTTGATTTATATTAAAGTATAATAGCTTTCCCCGTTTGTTTTGGCGCTTTTACCACAATGATGCGGGCTAGCGAACTACTGTGATTTGAAATACTGTGAACAATGTTTTTGGGACTTTCAATCAAAGTGTCCTTTTCAACCGTAAGGGTTTCATCTCCTACGCGAACTTCCGGTGTACCTTCGAGAATATAGAAAAACACGTCAACCGGTGTAATATGCGGTTTAAGCGATTGGCCGGGCTGAAGGGTCATGTGCATTGCCTGTGCATTTTCATGGTCGTATAATTTACGAACATCTGCGTTATGCGGATTTTCCTCAATAGGCAAATCTTTTACTGATTTGATTATCATAATTTGATTTGTTTGTTTTTATTTTAGATAAATATCTGCTAATACGTCAATTTTTTGTTTGGAATTTGCAGGATTGAATTTTGCATCCGCATTATTTTCTATTTCCGCGAATGCTTCCAGCAGGTTTTGTTGTTCATCGTTACTAAATGCTTCATCTGTCATTCTGAAAAGAATATTATTTTCTTTGTCAATATGATTTTGAAGCAAATAAGCATATCCACTCAGGTTTTCATAAATGGTTTGAAGCGCACCCATTTTCCCGGCTTTAAATTCAAGGATTGATTCCGAGGCACCTTTTACAAAGTTTCTTCCTTCTTCATGTTCGCGCAGCATAACTGCAACCGGGCCAAACTCAGGTGAAAATCCTTTTTCACCCATCAACGGGAATAAAAAACCTTCTTCTTTTGCATGGTGCGTTCCATCGGCAAAATTGCGTATCAGGTTGACTACTAATTCAAAATGATTTATATCGGTACTCTGATTTTCAATCATTGCCAATATTATATCAGTTAACTTAATGATTGAAACGTGGTCGTTTTCCAGGTTTTGAGTTGCTGTTTCCATCATTTGAAATTGATTATTTATGATAAATGATTAGTTTATATACAGCATCCATTTTTACAATGCAATTTTCAAAGCTTTTGGGTAAAGAATATTGTTTTCAAGATGGACATGGGTATGTAAATCATCTTCAAATTCTTCAAGAAGCTTGAATGCTACGCGGTAAGTATTGCAACCATCTTCGGGTACTATATATCCCTTTGTAATCACGTTTATATCGTCCATAGCACCTCCTGCAAACTCGTGTTCGCCCAACATGCGCTCAATTTCTGATTTAATTGTTTCTTTTGATTTTTCAGAATTGGTAGCAACAGCTTCTTTTATTGCCGGGAAAAGTACTTCCTCTTCATTTTTAAGATGTTGCAATAATTCATCGTTTATTTTTGCAAATAAGTTTGCAACTTCATTCAACTCGGGATGATTGTCGGCATGCACATTTGCAATTTTCTGTGTATAAAAAACAAGGTCGGGCAGGTTTTTCATCACGAATTTATGGTGTGTATTAACAATATAATCGCTTAAAAAAACAGGATCCCAGTTTTTAAAATTCATAAATTCATTGACAGGTTCTTTCATTACCTGCAAAATTTCTTTTTCCAGCTGGTCGGCATCAATACCTTTTTCGATGCAGGCATCGGTAAACGATTGATTTCCCCCGCAGCAAAAGTCGATTCCTGCCTTTTTAAATGGCGATGAGGCCCTGAAATCGTTGGTTACAATGTCTCCAACTGTTAGTGTTTTTAATTGTATCTGTTCCATATTTATATTTGTTAAATTCGAAATACGGTACAAATATATAAAAATATTTTACAAGAGGACAAAAAGGTCTTCTAGTGATTACAAAAATTTTATTACTTTTGTTTCGTACCAAAAAAACGATAATCAACGTGTTTAAAAAAGAAACCGAATATGCTTTGAGAGCACTGGCTTATATTAAGTTGCAGAATTTAAGAGGAAGGCGGCCCGGTATTGCAGAAATTGCAATGGAAATTGAAACTCCGCAATCATTTACTGCCAAAATTTTACAAAGAATGGTAAAGCAAGGTTTTGTTGAATCACTAAAAGGTATCAACGGAGGTTTTTATTTTGATACAGCCAAGGAAGATTTGGCCTTAAA
This sequence comes from Draconibacterium sp., assembly GCA_041739985.1. Taxonomy (GTDB): domain Bacteria; phylum Bacteroidota; class Bacteroidia; order Bacteroidales; family Prolixibacteraceae; genus Draconibacterium. The sequence goes on from JBGSMW010000108.1 coordinate 4,108, forward strand.
AAAAGTAATTGTTTCAATAGAAGGAGATTCGCTTTTTAGCGGATGCGGGTTTGGGTTAAAACATTGCGATGAGAATAATCCATGTCCGTTACATTTCAGTTATGCACCAATTCGGAATGCCATTGAAAAACTGGTTACCGAAGAAACAATTCAAAGTCTTGCGATCAAATTAAATAAAAACGAAAAATTTACCCTGAGCCGTTTAATCACTTTGGATCCATCTTAGATAAAACACGAAACACACCAGCAATTACTTTAAGTAATCATGTTAACGTTTTAGTCCTGATACTTGATACTCAATTCTCAATATTTATTTAAAACTCTTTCTCTCCAAATTCGCTCGATGGAAGTTTTGATTTTCCATTTTTCCAGTTCAGGTTGTAGCTGAAATTAAGCATAATAATATCGGTTTCGTAAATATAGTTGGTTGAGGTGTAAAAATCTCCACCCCAGGTTGTTATGCGCTGGCGATTCGATTGGTGCATCCCCAAATCAATGTATTGCCATTGAAGCGACAAACTATATCGGTTATCTTTGAAACTCTTTTTCAAAGCCAGGTTTGGGGTAAGAAAACGCGAGTCTTCGCCCTGAGCCGTTGGTCTTTTCGAAAGGTAATTTACGTTAGCATTTAAACTCAAAGTGGAAGATAAACTAAAAGTTGTATTCAAATTGAGTGAATAAACCCAACCCGAATTATTTACATTGATAACAGGATTATCAAAGATTCTAAGATCGCCCGAATATTTTTGCCTGTAAACATTGGCACCAAGGTAAAGTTCCCACCATTTTACCGGTTTCCAATCCAGTCCGGTTTCAAAGCCAACAGATTGACTACTTTCAACATTCGTATAAACCCTGTATAAAATGGTGTCGTTAAATACACTGTTTACTCTTTGCATCGGATTTTTTCCGTGCATGTAGTAGGCTGTTAAAAAAATTGATCCTCCATACTCAAACGATTTTATGATCCCCAATTCTGCAAGGTCAACATATTCAGGTTTCAAATCCGGGTCGCCAATTTCAAGGGTTTCTGAATGTTCACGTTCGGGAATCGGGTTCAGTTGATTGTTTGTTGCCCGTTGAATCCGGCGACTGTAACCGGCTTTCAGTTTTACTTCATCACTGAGATAATAAAGTGCGCTTGCCGAAGGGAAAAAATTTGACAGATTTAAAATGTGTGGTTCTGGGTCGAAGGACAATTTTACATCGCGTTGCGAATATTCATAACGCAAGCCAATATTGTATTCCAGTTTTTTTTGTTTTGCTGAATATTGACCGTAACCCGAGTTGATTTTATTTTTTGAAAGCGCAGTTCCTCTGAATTTGTCATTTGCATTAGGATCTATTATTTCCGGAACTACAATGTAATTATAAACTCCATCCTGAGAATCATATCTAAACTGGTACCCCGCCTCAAATTTTCCTTTGCCAATCTTTTTCGCGTAATCCAATTTTAACCGGTAACCATTTATGGGTTTCTTATAAGGATTTTCCACATACTGAAACGAATTTCCGTCAGGTTTTGTGAGGTTGTTGTTGAATGTGTTGCCGGTCAGATTATCATATTCATATAAAAACGAGAAGGTTAGTGCCGAAGTATCTTTAAATGTGTGTGTAAAATCGAGGTTTCCCAGCGTAAAAGTTCCTTCTTTAACCTGTTTGTTGGTGTTGTACCAATCAAATTGCGAAATTTTTTCATTTGTATCAAGTGTCCATTTTGAGTTTTTGTAAAAAATGTTGGCATCGCGCTCCTGATAACGTTTCCCGGCAAAAAGGCCAAATGAAAATACATTGTTTTCATCAGCTTTATAAGTAATATTTGCCCGCCCTGCATAATAATAACGGTTAAAACTTCTTTCACCGGTTGAGGGAGATTTGCTGACCCGGTTATTATCGTAATCAGAAATATCAAGCTGCCCTTCTCGAAAACCATTTATGTCATTTCTGTTATAATTTGCCCCCAGCGAAATATCCCATTTATCAGTTTTTTGGTTGAACATGATATCTGCCCCGTATCGTTTTGCAACGCGAAGATTGTCATAATCTGTTGTGCTCGGAAAACCGTATTGTCCGTTTACGATCAAACTTTTTCCATCGGCAGCACCTTTTTTTGTAGTGATATTTATAATTCCGGCTTTTCCATCGGGGTCGTATCGGGCTGTGGGAGAAGTAATCAGCTCAACGTTACTAACCATATTTGCTGGAATCCGTCCAAGTGCTGTCTGTGCATCTGTAAGTACCGGTTTTCCATTCACCAAAACCAAAAAACCCGATGAACCACGAACCGTAACATCACCTTGTCCGTTTACAGCAATTGATGGCATATTTTTCAGCACATCCATGGCGGAACCACCTTTTGCGGATTCGAACTGGGCAGCGCTGTATGTCTGTTTTTCCAATTTATTTGAATTATTAGTCCTGCTGCCCGATACGCTTATTTCCTGCATCATTTGTGCCGAAGGTTGAATCTTTAGATCGCCCAATTTGGTTTCTCCTTCGCTTATTACCTCAAAACTTTTAGTTTCCAGTGTTTCGTAACCTAAAAACTGAACGCGGATATAAAATAAACTGCTTGGCAATTTTTCGATTTTAAAATTGCCAGAACCATTTGTAATTGTACCGTTTATCAACATTGAATCTATAACATTATAAATAGCAACACTCGCGTATTCAAGAGCTTGGCCGTTTTCAGAATCAGTTACCCGACCTGTAACAGTACCTTTTTGAGCGAGCAAATTACCTGAAAATGTAATGAATATGAGTAAGAAAAGAAACTTATAAACTGGCATTCTTTTTTTGTTTTTAAATGTTGAATTTTTTTCATTTTGATTATAAGTTTAAGTAACACTTGAATTTTTTTATTGTTCGCTCGTAAAAACGAAGGCAAAAATTTGATGATGCTTAAATGACCAACAAATTATAAGAACTACTTTAAAAGTATCTGAGTATTTTTGTCAACAGTAGATTTCACTGATGACAATAGATTAAATTCGATTCTATTTTAATCTTTGAAAATCTGGGTTAAATGAGGTAGTTTGTTCTTATTCCCAATCCAGCAACCTTTTTTCGCCCTGCAGGTTTTGTATTTCGGAAATTTCCTGCGAAACTTCAACTACTCCTTTGTAATTCCCGGCTTCATCGCGAATAGCAAAATATTGAATAAGTAATTTTTCACCTTTCATATTTATCCAAAAACTGGCAACATTTTTTTTACCATTTCTGAAACTTGCCACAATTTGTTCAACAACATGTACACTTTCAGGTGGGTGACAATTGTGTACATCACGACCAATAATTGACTTTGTTCGTGGGAAAATGCGTTTTTTTGGTGAAGAGAAATAGGCTACTTTGTCGTTTTCATCAACAAAAGTAATGTCAACCGGCAAGTGGTTAAAAAGGAGTTTGATTTGTTCAACAGTAAGATTTCCGGTTTCGAGGTTAATCTGATTACTTGTAGTATTATTTTCAGTTGAAATGCTTCCTTTAATTCCAGGTTGATAATAAGGAAACCCGATTTCCAGACTTTCGGCAAAAAGGGAATTTAATATTTCCTCAGGCACAACTTCCTGAACCAATGGATAAAGCAATCTTTCTTCCCTGAATTTAATGGCATAAACATTAAAAAAGAAATCACCAACATATCGGTTAAAAACCTTTAAATCAAATTCATTTTTGTGTAGTTCTTCAACTGCAGTTTTCAAGTTTCGTTTAATATCATCATGAAACGACCACATTACGGAAAGACACCGGAATTCGGGGACGTGTTTTTCGATTACAGGAAAAAGTATATTCTCTTTGATAAGATAGTAATTGCTGAATTTTCCCAACTCAGAAAACAACTGCAAAAGTTCTTTTTTCAAATTCTTATTGTCGGGAAAATTGTTTAGCTCTCTGATTTTGGGTTTCAACGGTTTTAATTTCTCGTCCAAAAGTCTGTTGTTTTCAATCAAACATCCGAGGTAACTATTCTTTGCAGGTGGATAATACGGGTGTTCTGATAAAGTTTTGTGTAATAAATTAAGCAGTTTGTTTATTCCGCGTTTCAGGTCGTTCATTGGTATTTTCATCAATACCAGTTTGTCAACCAACGAAATAATATCAGTTGGTACGCATGATTCAATCAACTTCTGATTTTCTGCAACCAACTGTCCGGGGTTTTCTGCTTTTAAAATTCCTTCGAACAATTGAATCAATTGCGCAACCCGTTTTTCTTTGTGATTTGTGAATTCCGACATTTATTTAAAACTTTCAGCAAATATAAAAAATTGAATTGAGCCGGGTGTCGCGGTTTCCGAACCGCGAATCAAAAACAGTTGATTGAAATCAGGAGTACTCCACTATTAAAAAATCTAAAAACTTTTAACTCAACAAAATAATACTTGTTCCAATTATATATTTTTGCAGCATGGAAATAATTATTGCAATTGTTGTTGGTTTATTTGCCGTTACTGGGATAATATTACTTGTAAAAGTAAACCGTGGTAAGGAGAAAACCCAGGATGTGAAGGAGTTTTCGGCTCCCGCTTCGGATTGTTGCGGAGCGCACGAAGTTTGTGATTTCGACGAGATAAAGGCTGATGTTACGCGGATTGAGTATTATGACGACGAAGAACTTGACGCCTATAAAAACAAAAATGAAAAGGAATACACAAGCGACCAAATCGACCAGTTCCGTGAAGTCCTTTATACTTTAAAAACTGCTGAAATTCGTTACTGGTTACTGAGTATTGAAAGACGTCATATTAATCTTCCGACAATTCTTATGAGCGAAGCCAGGATGCTAATGGCCGAAGGATAACCGAATAACTGAATCGGTGCACAGCGATTTCTGCAACCAGCACAAACCAGTTTTGCCTTTTACGTAATTATATCTACTTTCAACACCCTTAAATTTCTGTATAAACTTTATAATACGATATGAAAAACTTTACAGCACTTTTGATAATGCTTTTTTTGTGGATTTCGGTTTTTGCACAATCAGAAAAGCGCCCGCTCACCCACAACGATATTTTAAAATGGAACCGCATTACTGAAACTGCAATCTCAAACAACGGAAAGTTTATCGTTTACAAACAGGAACCCTGGAAAGGCGACCCGGTTTTGAAAATATCAACACCAAAAGCAGAAGAAATTGCCTCGTTTATTTGCGGCACTGACGCGCAAATTACTTCGGATTCAAAATTTATTGTTTTTACTTTGAAACCTGCTGAAGACACAATTCGCCGGTTAAAACTCAAAAAAACCAAAAAGGAGGATTTGCCAATTAACAAACTTGTTATTTACAATCCCGAAAGTCATAAAACCGATACAATTGAAAAACTGATTTCGGTGAAAGTTCCTGAAAAATGGGCGGGCTGGATTGCGTATCAAACTGAAGCGCCAAAAGACACGACAAGCAAAGGAAAAAGCGAAAAGGGAAAGGGGAAAGGTAATTCTGATAAAAGTGATGAGAAAGTTTATCCGTTGTTTGTGCAGAATTTAATTACAAACGAAATTTCTGAGTTTCCGGCAGTGAGCAGCTATGAATTTGCTGAGGAAAAAGAATCGCTGGTTTTTATTTCGGAGGGAAAAGACAGCACTTTTGATGCGGGAGTATATTTCATCGATCTGAATGAAAATAAAACACAGAAGATACTGGATGCAAAAGGAAAATTCAGGCAATTGTCCATCAGTAAAAACGGCGAACACGTTGCTTTTCTTGGTGATACATTAAAAGATACTAAAAAGGAATCTTTGAATTGCGATTTGTTTTTCTGGAACAAAACGGGAAAAGCTGAAGTTGTTGTTAACAATTCAAATGCTGCTCTTCCTGAAAACTGGGAAATTTCTGAAAACGGAAAGTTATCTTTTTCTGAAAACGGAAAACGCCTGTTTTTTGGAACAGCACCTAAAAAAGCAGAAAAAGACACAACAATTCTCGATGAAGAAATTCCCGTTCTCGATATTTGGACATGGAATGAAGAGGAATTACAGTCGGCACAGATTGTAAATAAAAACCGGGATTTGAAAAAATCATTCCTCGCCGTTTTTCATATCGATACGGATAAAATGGTACAATTGGAAACACCTGAATTTTCTTCAATCCGCCAAATCAAAAAAGGTGATTCAGACAAATTGCTGGCATGGTCGAACCGCCCTTATGCCGTGCAAAGTATGTGGGAAGGCAGCCCCGATCACAATGATTTTTATCTTGTGGATATTCAAACCGGGAAAGCTGAAATGATAAAAAAGGACATCCGCGCAACTCCGCAGGTTTCGCCTGAAGGAAAATATTTGTATTGGTACAGTTCGGTTGACACTTCATGGTTTACATACAATATTGAAAACGGAAAAGAATTTAAAGTAACAGGCGCCAAAACCGTTCAAACTGCTGATGAATTAAATGACGTACCCAATTTCCCCGATAGTTATGGATTTGCCGGCTGGACAAAAAACGATGAATCGCTGCTGGTTTACGATAGGTTTGATATTTGGAAAGTTGACCCTGAAAACCTTAACTCACCTGTAAATATTACACAAAACGGCCGCCAAAAAAATAGATGTTACAGGTTGGTGAAATTTGATGAAGAGCAGGGTAGGGGCAGGTTCAACCGTGGAGATGAAAAGGCCATCGACATTGATAAACCAATGTTTTTAACCGGCCACAACGAAATAACACGGGCCGACGGATATTATCAGATTGAATTGGGTAAATCAAAAACTCCAAAAGAACTTTTCATTGGAAATTTTAACCTGAACACACCAAAAAAGGCAAAAGATTCGGAACTTATTGTTTTTACAAAAGAAGATTTTCAGACTTATCCAAATTTGCTGGTTACCGATTTGAGTTTTAAAAAACAGATGCAAATCAGCGATGCTGCGCCACAACAAAAAAACTTTTTGTGGGGAACAGCAGAATTGGTTTCGTGGACTTCACTTGACGGGCTGAAACTGGAAGGCACTTTGCACAAACCCGAAAATTTCGATCCCACAAAAAAATACCCGATGATCGTGAATTTCTACGAGAAAAGTTCGCAGGAATTGCTGAGTTACCGAATGCCCGAATTGCACCGCTCAACAATCGATTACCATTATTATACAAGCAACGGCTACCTTGTTTTTAATCCCGATATTTATTACAAGGAGGGTTACCCTGGCGAAGATGCGTTTAATTGCGTGATGCCCGGAGTAACTATGTTAATTGAAAAGGGTTTTGTTGACGAAAAACATATTGGCGCGCAGGGCCACAGTTGGGGCGGTTACCAGGTTGCGTATCTGGCAACGCGAACCAACCTTTTTGCTGCCATTGAATCGGGTGCGCCTGTTGTAAATATGTTCAGTGCCTACGGTGGAATTCGCTGGACAAGCGGATTGAACCGCTCCTTTCAATACGAACACCAGCAAAGCCGTATCGGGAAATCGATTTGGGAATCACCATTGCGGTATATCGAAAACTCGCCGGTTTTTACGCTCGATAAAATTCAAACGCCAATTTTAATCATGCACAACGACGACGATGGTGCGGTGCCTTGGTACCAGGGAATTGAGTTTTTTACCGGCTTGCGTCGTTTGCAAAAACCTGCGTGGTTGCTCAACTATAACGAAGCCGACCACTGGCCCACAAAACTGCGCGACAAAGAAGATTTCCAAATTCGTTTAGCCCAGTTTTTCGACCATTATTTAAAAGAAAAACCAATGCCCGACTGGATGCAAAAAGGGATACCGGCGGTGGAGAAGAAAGCTCAGTAAATCAAAGCCCCCTAAATCCCCCGGGGGGGACTTTAAGAAAAAAATCAGATTCCATCTGTATCTGTACAGTTGTGATCAGATGGAAACTTTAACTATTAAACTGAATAAGGATTCTATCTTTCATCATTAAAGCTGATTTACATTTTTATAACTGCGATTTTCAAACTAACGATAAAGATGGAATCCGAACTTACCCGGGCTTTAGTCCGTCAGCTGCCTGCTCGGGTAGGAGTAGGCGTTATTAGTTCAATACTATCCTTGCTTATCTCCTGAATAAAATCATCACCCTCGTAATAATACTTTGTCGGATAAGGATGGGTCTCAATTACAGGGTATTTTATGTTAATCTTTGAGTATAATTTCAAGTTGTCAAAAACATTATCTCCAAACTGATCTGATATTAGTAGTAAATCAATATCAGACCACTCATGTGTCATATTTTTCGCAGCTGATCCAAATAGTAGTACTTTATGAAAAGTCAATCCAATTGCTTTGCAGTCATTTATAAATGATTTAGCTTTATCTATTGCAGTTTCTCTAGTAACCATAATCTTAAATTTTGTGTAGTATCAAGAATGGATGAAGTAAATTGTTCGTTACATATATTATGCATCTTGGTCAGATAATTAGGGTAGCGTCCTTCTAATTGAAATCGGTTTAGGTTTAACAAGAATTCACTTTTTTCATCATCCGGTTAATCGGGGTGGTTGAAAGTATATGAATCAAATTGTGTGTCCTGGGAGGAACATTAGTCTCGTTGTGATGAATCCATAACGCTTTGCATATCTTCTCAATTACCAGATGAGCGAAAAATAAGGATTGCAAATAATTTTTACCTTTAAATAAAGTATCAACCGCTGTACATTCATCTTCAGCCTGTGATAACCAAAAATCTATATGTTCCTTTTTTGTTCTCATTAATCAAAGATAACTCTCTTTTTTTTGATTTGGAATCTTTGCAGAATGTTTCCCACGCTTATACCTAAGGTAATAGATTTTATCCATCGATGGTGCAAAATTTTCCGAACCATATGCATTTGTGATCCTCAATAGCTATCATGAACGGGTTGCTTTTCTTTCGGGAACCGTATCCCGATGTATATCGGGAGTGGTGTGAGAGCCTCTCCCTGTCAGCGTTTGCTGATGGGGCGGGCTACTCGATTATGTGCTGTATTTCTTATTCAATGAAGATATAATCCATACAAAGATTCAAGCCAGTCTCGTGGATTTTTTCTATTTCCTTTGGTGTCATTTCCATATTTCCCTGTCCACCATACCAATATATCCAAAAGTTCATTGATGTTGCTCCTGCATTTTTGAATTTCTGCATATTTTTAAGAATAAAATCGGCCATCCAAATAATATTGTCGATTCTCTCAATTTTTTTGGGTGTCACAATTGTACAAGCTCCAAATGGTGTTGGTAAATTTTTATACTTTCCAAAATTTCCAATTTCTTCTTTATCAATACTATCAGAAATCAAAATATCTTTAATGTTCAATAGTTTTGAGGGAAAGAAATTCTCGCCCCAAAGGTGACATTCAGGATAACACCCATCTTTATACCAATCTCTATCAAATCTCTAAACGTTTTTTATCTTCTTTATATAGCACATAACTATTTTATATGTCTGATTTTTTCAGACATAGCATGCCAAAATAGCTGGATAGGCCTGAAAACAATCATCCTTTATTTTTAATTAAATCTATTAAATTTCCTTTAAACAACTTTAAATTGTAAATAGTAAATCCATAAATAGTAAATCTCAGATTATCCGCCCCGATTGCACTGCATGGCAATCTTCTCAATAAACATTAAAAATTATTCGAACCCGGCATCGTCAGGTAAAAAAATAATTAGGAAAGCAAGACACAGGTTGCGGGAGCCCGCAAATTGGGAGACTTTGAGTAATTACTTTATCATATACTCGTTCTCATTCAATTTCTCAAAATCATCATTCGACAAATTGGGCTGCCGACCATGAATTACTGAATTGTAAAAGTTAAAAACCGCCGGATTTTCATCTTCAAATTCATTATATCCAACAAAATAGGTATGCAGGTATCCGGCAATATTTGTAAAGTTGATGTATTTGGTATTGTCGGCAAAAGGTTCAATAACAACATTACCCAGCATTTTCCCTGATGTCAGTAAATTTGCTCCTCTTAGAACCCTGTCGTTTTTATTAAGCACAACATATTTATTTTTAGAGATTGTAATCAATGAAATTACTTCTCCATGTTCTTTCGAACGCACTGCGGGAGCATTAAAAATAATATTGTCGATAAATGGTGTATTTAGGTATTGCCAGCAACCGTTTACCACAAAATGTGTGAGGAAATAATTGCCAAGGCTGTGAGCCAAAACAGATAAGGATTGATTTTCGCTCATTGAGTTTGCCCTGTATTTTTCGAGGTTTAACAAAAGGCTGTAAAAATTATCGCTGCAACGCCGAACCCTTGCGAGCGATTTGTTGAAATTGCTGTTTTCTGCAGGCCAGTCGAACAAAATAAGTGATACATCATATCTGTTTTTAATTAGCATTGAACGTGGTAATATTTCATTAAAGGTTTTTCCATGACCATGAACAAATAACAATAAATCTTTGCTGCTGTCAAGTATTTTCATTGCCTCGTCAAAATTCTCGTGAACTTTAACGAGCCAGTTGCCACGATTAAAAGCAACTTCCAGGTAGGTTACTTTTCTGTATAGCGCAATTCCATTCGGGAAAATTATGTTATCCTTATTTGCGGGTTCAAACGGGCGGTTAGTAATCACCAGTATTTTTGGCAATGAGTCGGGGATTTCGCCCGAAACCAAACTGATATTTTTCCACTCCGGAATAACATTCAACAATGTGTTATCATTCTGCGCCGTTGAATTTAACAGTAAAACGAAAATGAAAAAGACAATAAATATTGATTTCATAATTTCGCTGTATTTTGTTGGATTGAGAAACTTCAATTCCTTTATCCTGAAGAGATTTTTAATGAATTGAATTAAAAATCTCAACGGCCTCTTCCGCATTTTCTTCAAGAACCCTGATTTCGATACCAATATTTGAAGGGCTTCCGGCAAAAGTTCCATCAATTGTGCTTGTAATTTCGTTTACAACCATATATTCGATTCCGGCCTCTTCGAGCATTTCCCTGAAAAGCATATATTTCATGTCGAAATTACTTGTAAATGATGCTATTGTAATTGCTTTGTTCATAATTGAATTATTTTGTTTTTGAAATTCATTTTAAACAACCAGAGCATTTGCAGTATTTTCTAAAAGTACATATTTTGTAGTTATTATTGAATTCTTTAAAAACTTTATAGCATTCCATATCCCGTTTTTATAGTATTTTTATGTTTCGAAATGAAACTGTAAGCGCTTGTAATAATTTACAATTTTATTTGAACTTAAAACTTTGTCCCGATAGCTATCGGGATTGAACTTTAAACTCGAAACTTATCATGAACTGGCATAACTTCAAAAAACAATTCGAAAACGAACTTACCGATAACATTCTGAATTATTGGGTAAAAGAGGTGTACGACACAAAACGGAAAACATTTTTTGGCCGGATAACAAACGATGGCCAAAAATTTCCGGATGCTCCTCTTTCGGCAGTATTTACAACCCGCGTTTTATGGACATTTTCAGCGGCACATAGATTTTACCCAACAGCCATTTACAAAAAAATGGCCGATGAAGCCTTTCGCATCCTAGTTGAAACGTTTTGGGACAACGAAAATGGCGGAATTTACTGGAGTGTTTTCCCTGATGGAAAACCGGAAGACACGAAAAAACAATTTTATGCCGAAGCGTTTTTTATTTATGCCTTGTCGGAATACTGGCTCGCGTTTAAAGACGAAAAGGCAAAACAATTGGCTATTTCAATGTTTATGCTGATGGAAAAATATGCTTTCGATGCTGAGTTTGGCGGATATATAGAAGCGAATACGGCAGATTGGAAAGAAACCACCGACCAGCGACTCAGTCCTAAAGATTTGGATGTGAAAAAATCGATGAACACACATTTGCATATTCTTGAAGCTTATACAAACCTTTACCGCATTCACAAAGTAGAAGAAGTTGAAAAGAAGGTGGAACATTTACTACGCGTTTTTCTCGACAAAATTCTGGATGAGGAAACCGGTCATTTAATACTGTTTTTCGACAAAGACTGGACTGTTCGCTCCGAAATTGATTCGTATGGTCACGATATTGAAGCAACCTGGCTGATGCACGAAGCTGCCGAAGTGCTGGGTAAAAAAGAAATTATTGAGGAAGTTGAACATGTTGCCATAAAAATGAGTGAGGTTGCAATAAAAGAAGGTCTGGCTCCGCACGGAGGAATGTATTACGAAAAAGCGGAAGGTCATTTACAGGAACAATTCGATTGGTGGCCGCAAGCTGAAGCTGTTGTCGGGTTTTTCAATACATATCAGATTACAAAGGATGAAAAATACCTTGAACACGCAAACAAAAGCTGGGAATTTGTTCAGGATCATATTATCGATAATAAGAATGGCGAATGGTTTTGGGGAGTCGATTCAAACCTGAAACCTTTGAAAACAGATAAAGTCAGCCCATGGAAAGCGCCTTATCACAATGGCAGAATGTGTATGGAAATGATTCGCAGAATTGACATGATTAAAGAATAAAATAACAATGAAATCAATAATTATAAGTACAACATTCTTTTTTGCTTTTGCACTTTGCATTTTTACAAGCGGATGTCAAACCAAAAAATCAGGTGAAATGGATAATTCCACTGTTAAAGAACTCAACCTGCAACGTTATCTGGGAACCTGGTATGAAATTGCCCGCTTCGATCACCGTTTCGAAAGGGATTTGGTTGGTGTTACTGCAACTTATTCACTTCGCGATGATGGAAAGATTAAAGTTTTAAACCAGGGATATGAAAATACACTCGACGGAAAACTCAGCATTGCGGAAGGAAAGGCAAAACTAACCGATGATCCCGGAAAACTCAAAGTTTCATTTTTCTGGATCTTTTATGCCGATTATTTTGTGATGGAACTTGATGAAAATTATCAGTGGGCATTAATTGGAAGCCGTTCTGATAAATACCTCTGGATTTTAAGTCGCACGCCAAAACTTGAAGACAATGTGAAAAACCTGATTCTGCATCACGCAGCAAAAAGGGGTTATGATACTTCAAAATTAATTTGGGTTGAGCAGAAACCGGAGTAATTCATTTCAAAAAATCAAACTGATAAAAAACATTTAACCCGTTTACAATGATTTCAAGCAAAGCAGGATTTTTGAAATGGTGAATTTTTGTAATTATATGCTTTCAATTTTTATCGATGTCATAGTTAAAGAGCCTGCCATTGCTTTATCGTTAAAGAAGGTGATTTTTTCATTTTCATTTTTAAGTGCAAGCGTGTAAATCAAAGGAAGATAATGTTCGGGTGTTGGAATTGCATATTTAAAGTTATTCCCCAGCAAATCATATTTGATAAGGGAGTTGTGATCGCCATCCAGAATTAAACTTTTCATTTTTGTGCTTGCCTCAATTGCCCAGTCATAACCGTAATTATCTACATTCATTTTGTCCCAGGCAACCAATCCCAGGTTATGAACCATGTTGCCACTTCCTATTATCAGTACTCCTTTATTCCGCAACCAGGCCAGTTCGCCTGCCAGCTCATAATGATACTGTGGTGGTTTTGTGTAATCGATACTTAATTCCAGTACCGGAATATCGGCTTGAGGAAACAGGTGTTTGATAACGCTCCACGCTCCATGATCAAGTCCCCAGGATTGGTCTGGACTGACGGTTGTTTTTTGTACATTTTCCTGTATTTCCTTGGCAAGTTCCGGATTTCCGGGTGCCGGATACTGTACATCAAACAGTGCTTTTGGAAAACCGCCAAAATCATGAATAGTTTTGGGATTTTGCATGGCTGTTATTTTGGTTCCTATGGTTTCCCAGTGCGCCGAAATACACAAAACTGCTTTAGGCTTTGGAATAGTTTTTCCAACGTTCCTGAATCCGGCAACGAACTCATTTTCCTCGATAGCATTCATCGGACTGCCATGTCCAAGAAACAAAACCGGCATTTTTTCAGTATTGGAGAAGGTTTGGGATATATTATTTATTATTGAATTCATGATCATATTTTATTGACATTAAAACACTTCGGATTTAGTTAATGTTTTTGAAGTACTGTTTTGAATTCAAACTCAGTTCGGGTTTTAAAGAATTTTACTACAGAAATACTAATTCCTTTAACTTTTAATATTTTGAATAGCAGTTTTGAAATATTGTAATAAACCAATTTTCTGATTTTAAACTTTAAACTTTAAACCTTAAACTTTAAACCTGTATCCCGAAACTATTTGTTACTTTTGCATCGGCAAACCGCTTTATCGTCCCGATTTTAATCGGGAAGGAAAGTCCGGGCAACGCAGGACACCGTGCTTCTTAGCGGGAAGATCTTTGAAAGGGGATAGTAGTGTAACAGAAAATAACCATCCCGAATCGACGTGTCGGATCGGGAAACGGGTGAAAAGGTGCGGTAAAAGCGCACCGGTCCCGATGGCAACATCGGGAGCCGTACGCCTCACGGGTTGCAAAGCCATGTATATCCTGATTGGTGGCCGCTGTTGCGGTACAGCAGGGTTGTCCGCCTTGTTTCTCTTCGCACAAGGAAATCAGGAGGGGTAGGCTGCAGGACCACGGCAGTGATGCTGTGGCAAGATAAATGATAAAGGTTCCGGATTTAATTCGGAATACAGAACCCGGCTTACAGGTTTGCCTTTTTTAATAAAAACAGCCGCTTTCGTTTTGAAAGCGGCTGTTTTTGTTAATGCAAAAGCATCAGATTTTAATGATGCGGAAAAATCTTATTTGCTGCCAAATAATCCAGCACTTTGTTAATGTTTAGTTCATTTTCTTCGGGTTTGAAATTGATCTTTGCATTTGCCGGTATTTCATATTCCAAATCAATTCCCGGAAGGTTTTTTGTTTTCCCTTCTTCAATTAAATCGTACAACTCAGGTTTATTGTTTTTGCAATATTCGAGTGTTGCATCCATGTAAAAAAGATGAAAGCGGTCTTTGCCAATGATTTCGGAGATTTGTTCACGCAGCGAATTATTGCGCGAAATAAATGAACAAATTGCGATAATTCCCTGGTCGTTAAGCAGTTTACAGATATGTGCAACCCGACGCAGATTTTCGGCACGGTCGGCAGGCGAATAATCAAGTTCCCGGTTTAAACCTGAACGCACAGAACTTCCGTCAATCATAACAGCAATTGCACCATTTTCAAAAAGTCTTTTTTCAAGGCTAAAAGCAAGTTCGTTTTTACCTGAACCATGTAACCCTGAAATCCATATAGTTTCGCCTTTTTGATTGTATTTGTTTTCATATTGATCGCGTTGAATCAGCGATTTTCCGAGAGCAATTTTTTCTTTGTCAACGTCAGTAATCCTTGAAGAAAGACTTTTGCCGTCCAACCTATCGATAATCATCCCAACTGCACATGTATTGTGGGTGATCGGGTCGATTAAAATAAATGAACCGGTTTGTCTGTTCTTTTTGTATGGATCGAAAAACAGGGGTTTAGAAGTGGTGATAACAACACGCCCAATTTCGTTGAGGTTAAGATGCTCTATCTGTTGTTTTTCGAGTGAGTTAACATCAACTTTATACTTTACCTGATCAATCCGGGCTTTGGTTGTATTGGTTGTGTGCTTGATATAAAATTGTGTTGTGAGGTTCATCGGCGTAACATCCATCCAAACCAACATTGCTTCAAACTGACGTTCCATGCGGGGTTGGTTGTCAGGGTGCACAAGCATATCCCCACGCGAAATATCAATTTCATCTTCGAGTGTAACAGTAACCGATTGTGGCGGAAAAGCATAATCCAACTCTTTATCGTAGGTTACAATCGATTTAACTTTCGAAGTTTTTAACGAAGGCAAAACAAGAATTTCGTCGCCTTTTGAAATGATTCCGGATGCTACGGCAGCTGAAAACCCACGGAATTTTATATCAGGGCGAAGAACAAACTGCACGGGGTATCGCATATCGGTAAAATTCCTGTCACTTGTAATTCGTAAGTTTTCAAGAAACTGAAGCAGTGATTGCCCCTTGTACCAGGGCATTCTTTCTGAACGCTCAACCACATTATCACCTTTTAATGCCGAAATAGGAATAAAAGTAACATCGGGGATATCCAGTTGGGTTACAAATGAGTCGTAGTCAGCTTTAATTTTGTCATAAACTTTCTGGCTGAAATCCATCAGATCCATTTTATTGATGGCTACAACAACGTGTTTTATACCTAGCAAGGATACTAAAAATGTGTGCCGGCGTGTTTGTGTTATCACCCCGTAACGAGCGTCAATTAAAACAATTGCAAGATTAGCGGTTGAAGCTCCCGTAACCATATTACGTGTGTATTGTTCGTGCCCTGGAGTGTCGGCAATAATAAATTTTCTTTTTGCAGTTGAAAAATAACGGTAGGCCACATCAATTGTTATTCCCTGTTCGCGTTCGGCTTTCAAACCATCCAAAAGCAGTGCATAATCAATGTCTTCTCCGGCGTGTCCCATTCGTTTACTGTCGCGTTCCAGAGCCGAAAGCTGGTCTTCGTATAACATTTTACTGTCAAACATCAACCTTCCAATTAAAGTTGATTTTCCATCGTCAACCGATCCGCAGGTTAATAATCGTAGTAAATCTTTCTTTTGATCCTGATCGAGGAAAGCTTTGATATCAAGAGCTGAGCTCCCTTCATTTCCCCCAAAGGGTGAAGGTTCGTTCACAGAAGTATTTTTATTTGGATTTGTATTTTGCTTGTTATTCTTTGATGCTGACATATTCTGTAATTGAAATTTTTAATTGAATTAGTTTCTAATCCTCCCCTTTGGGGGAGTTAGAGGGGGCTTTCCTAAAAATACCCTTCCCTTTTCTTCTGTTCCATACTTCCTTCCTGATCGAAGTCGATAACACGGGTTGTGCGTTCCGAAACTGTAACAGTCATCATTTCTTCAACAATTTCCTCAATGGTTTCAGCTTCCGATTCAATTGCACCGGTAAGTGGGTAACAACCCAGCGTGCGGAACCTTACCTTTTTCATTTCTGCCTTGTCTGCCATTTCTTTTGGCATCCTTTCATCATCAACCATAATCAGGTTTCCATCAACATTAACTACCGGTCGTTCTTTTGCATAATAAAGTGGTACAATCGGGATATTCTCTAAACGTATGTATTGCCAGATATCAAGTTCTGTCCAGTTCGAAATAGGAAAAACACGGATTGATTCTCCTTTTTGTACGCGGGCATTATAAATATTCCATAATTCGGGGCGTTGGTTTTTGGGATCCCATTGGTGGAATTTATCGCGAAATGAGAATATGCGCTCTTTTGCACGTGATTTTTCTTCATCGCGGCGGGCGCCACCAAAAGCAGCGTCAAACTTGTGTTTGCTCAATCCGGCAAGCAAAGCCTGTGTTTTCATTACATCAGTGTGTACTTTACTTCCATGCGTAAACGGACCAATACCGCTTTCAAACCCTTCTTTGTTATAATGAACAATTAGGTCCCAGCCTTTTTCTTTTGCATACTTGTCGCGGAATTCTACCATTTCTTTAAACTTCCATTTCGAATCGATATGCATTAACGGAAATGGTACTTTGCCCGGATAAAATGCTTTTTCTGCAAGGCGAACCATTACCGATGAATCTTTACCAATAGAATAAAGCATTACAGGATTTTCAAATTCAGCAGCAACTTCACGGATAATATGGATTGCCTCGGCTTCAAGTTCACGCAAATTAGTTAGACTATATTCCATCATAAGGTGGTTTCAATAGATTATTAAATCTTTATATATTTTAAGGTGCGCAAATATAGGTTTTTTTGGCCAATCAAATATAAACAGAGAGGTTGCGGTATGGTTTGAAGTTATAGTTTGATGAAAATTTAAAAACTCCAAAACAATGGGATAAGAAATAATGAAATTAGAAAAACAATAATATTCAGTGGCAAACCGATTTTCAGGTAATCTTTGAATTTGTAATTGCCAATTGCCTGTACAAGTAAATTGGTTTGATATCCAATGGGAGTTGCAAAACTTGCTGAGGCTGCAACTGCAATGGCTACAAAAAAAGGTTTTGGATCGACACCTAATTGTGTTGCAGCAGAAAGTGCAATGGGAAAAACAATTGCAGCGGCAGCATTATTTGTAATAATCTCGGTGAAAATTGTCGTTATTATATAAACTGCTGCTAATACTCCTACGGGTCCCAATCCTTTTCCTATATTAATTGTAGCGTGCGCAATAGCATCGGCAGCTCCTGAGTTTTGCAAAGCCTTGCTTAAAGCAAACGAAAAAGCAATTGTTATAAGCACATCCCAGCTAATTGCTTTTGTGTATTTCTGGTGGGGCATAATTTTAAACCACACCAGCAAAACCGCAGCAATTGCCGAAAAATAAAACATATCGAATGTTATCCCTTTAGGTGAAGTGAAAAATTGCCCCAAGGTTGCTCCGGAAACCATTATCAGTAAAATAATGAACGCAATCCATTTTTTCCAGAATGTTCCGGTTGTTTTATAATCGCGAATATAAGAAGTGAGATAAAAGATTTTTGAATCGCCCCACGATTGAATAAATTTATCTGTTGTAAGTAGAATCAGGTTGTCGCCTTCTTTTAATTCAAGGCTTCCGAGGTTTGTTGTTATCCTTTCACCATTTCGGTGAATGGCAAGCACAACTGCCTGATAATGTTCAAATATATTATACTCTGAGAGTGTTTTTCCAACACCCGGAAATCGAGGAGAAATTACTGCTTCGTATTGTTTAAGTTCATTTTTTGGGAAGTTTTTTACCAGATCAATTCCATTCAGCTTAATATTATCATTGGCCAAAATGTAATTCAACCGATCCGATTTTCCTTCAACATGCAACTGGTCATTGGCCAAAAGATTAAAAGCACCTTTTTGTGTTTCAATAATTTTTCCATCCCTTTCAATGCTTCTTACAAACAGGTTGTTCAGTTCCTTTAATCGTCCGTTTTTTACCTCGAGACCAATTAAGCTGCTGCCTTCAGGAACAATAATATCGTATGAATAATCTTTGTATTCAGTTCTGCTTTTAGAATTGAAAATGATTTTTTTCCCGGGTAAAAGCAGGTTACCTGCAATTGAAATGTAGAGTGTTCCGATGGCAGTAACTACAATACCGATTTTTCCGAGCTCAAACATGTTAAATCCCTTGTAGCCATTGTCAATTATTAAACCGTGTACTACCAGGTTTGTTGAGGTACCTATTAGTGTACACATTCCCCCCATAATTGTAGCGTACGACAACGGGATCAAGAATTTTTGTGATGAAAGGTTGAGCTTTTCTGTCCACTTTTTTATAATAGGAGCAAAAATGATAACAACCGGGGTATTATTTAAAAATGCTGAAATAAAAGAAACAGGTAACATTATTCGTGGAAGCAGGAAAACCATTTTACCCCTTTTCCGCGGAAGGTACGACTGTGCCAACCTGTTTAGAATGCCAGATTGCCTGACGCCTTCACTTACAATAAAGAGGATTCCAACTGTAATCATTCCTTCATTGGCGAAACCTGCCAAAGCATCTTTATCGTTAATTATTCCAATTGCCATAAGGAAGGTTGTTGCAGAAAACAGTATTAAACCTGGCCGCATTACTTCCTTGTACAATGAAATAATCATAAAAGCAATTACCCCAATTACAATATATCCTTCAGTGGTTAACAAATCAATAAGGTTTAATTGTTTCGATCATAAAACACACGGTGATTTGATTGCGCCAAAACTAATGATTAAATTTCAATAGCCGAAAAGATTGAAGTATTCTTTGAATGACATTTCAATGCTGATTTTTACCTGAATTTCTAAATTGGTATTTTTTTTCAAAAAAAATGATTTGGGTTTGTGTAAAAAAAAATAAATACTACTTTTGCACCCGCCTTTGAGAAACAAAGGTAACACAAGGATGACTCAGTAGCTCAGCAGGTAGAGCACATCCCTTTTAAGGATGGGGTCCTGGGTTCGAGCCCCAGCTGGGTCACTTTAATTAATAAAATCGCAATTAATAATCAGTTAGTTGCGATTTTTTTTGTCACGACAATTGCACAAGACACTATTATAACCCATTAGTTAGTGTGATTTTGATTGTATTCAGGATTGTTGCAATAAACTTGAAAATCAGGTTATCTTACAGATTCAAAGAAACTTAATATTACAATTTAAAATAATAATTATTCGATATAAGGATCAATTGTAATTATAGTTCCATCCTCTTTATAAGTGATTTCAGTAAGTTTCACTGATCGTAAATGCGTAACACCTTTCGACAGGGAAGAGTCATGATAAAATAAATACCATTTACCGGCAACTTCACAAACAGAGTGATGAGATGTCCAGCCAACCACGGGATTTAATATTTTTCCTTTGTATATGAATGGGCCGTACGGACTGTCACCTATGGCATAACATATAAAATGAGTATCTCCTGTTGAATAGGAAAAGTAATATTTACCGTTGTATTTGTGCATCCATGAAGCTTCAAAGAACCGTCGTTCATTGTCTCCCGCTAAAAGTAAATCACCATTTTCGTCAATTATTTCTATTTCTTTTGGCTTTTCAGCAAACTCCAGTAAATCATCAGTTAATTTCGCAACAAAGGGTAATAAAGCGGCTTCATTATCCTCAGGAAGAAAAGCGGTAGGACTTTCAGGTTGCCCGGCGTTAAATGTTCCGGTCCTCCAACGCTGCAATTGTCCACCCCAAAGGCCGCCAAAATATATAAAGTAGTTACCATCATCATCTTTAAATACAGCCGGATCAATAGAAAAACTTCCTTTAATAGCTTCAGGTAGTGCATTAAATGGCCCTGTTGGTGATGAACTTGTTGCTACTCCAATACGGAATACTCCATCATATCCTTTTGCAGGGAAAAATAAATAATATGTACCATCTTTTTCAGCAGCATCAGGAGCCCACATTTGCTTTTCAGCCCAGGGCACATCATTAACATGCAACGCTAATCCATTATCCACTGCTTCACTTTCAATGCTATCCATAGAAATTACATGATAATCTTCCATGGCAAAATGGCTTCCCAAATCGTCAAATGCTTCTCCTGCATCAATATCATGCGATGGATAAATGTAAATTTTCCCGTTAAAAATATGTGCCGATGGATCAGCAGTATAAATATGTTTTACCAAAGGCTGTGATATTGCTCTTTTGTTTAAATCATCAAAATCAATATGTTGAATACTATCTTCCGGCATATCTTAATTTTTTGGTTTATTTAATTCTTCTTTCTTTTAAATCTGATTCTATTTTTACTTCCATGCTTTTGTTAATTTCATAGAAGAATAGTAAGGCAATTCCAATTAAAAATGGAAGTGAAGGAAAAATACTTACCAACATCCTTGTTCCCTGAATAGCACTTTCCGGTTGTATAATTATTTCGCCGGCAATGGCTGCTTCTTTTGTAATATAACCATACAATCCAAGAATCCATGTAACCAGCGCACCTCCAATACTTAAACCACCTTTTAACCCAACCATCATAGCTGAGAATATTATTGCTGTTGCTCTTCGGTTATTTTTCCATTCCGAATAATCTGCCACATCAGCAATCATTGCCCACAATAATGGGATGGTAAGACCATAGAAAAAACCATGTAATATTTGCGATGCAAACATTAATTCAACGGAACTGGAACTAAAGAAAAAGAATATTGCAATAAAAATTGTTGAAATAAATAATGCAGTCATGAATACGTCCCGTTTGCCATATTTATCAGCAAATCTCTTTGATAACGTAATACCAACGATCATAAAAATTATTCCACCTGCGTTAAACAATCCAAATCCCGCAGATACAGGGTTTTCACCAAAGAAATTAATACCGATAGTTGATAAAAAATCCAATATTGGTTTTATAAAAGCTGTAAGTTCATCTTTGTCAACATAATTCTGAAAATAATAAACATACGAACCACCTTTCATAGCAAGGGTTATAAATATTAAAGTTGTAACTACCAGTATAATTACCCAGGGTTTGTTTTTAAACAAATCTTTCAAATCTTCAGTCAAACTTGATTTTTGTTCAGGTTTTGGAACTATACGTTCCCGGGTTGTAAAAAATGTAATTAACAGCATTATAGTACCAATTATGGCTAACCAGGTCATTACAATTTCAATACCCACAGCTTTATCTCCACCTCCGGCTGATTCAATAATCGGTAACATAAAAACCTGAACAAAAAATTGAGCAAACATTACAGCAACAAAGCGGTATGATGACAAGCTGTTTCGTTCACCCATATCACCGGTAATAACTCCACTTAATGCAGAATATGGCAGATTGTTCGATGCGTACAGTAATAGTAATAATGTGTATGTAATTACAGCATAAATTACTTTGCCTTTGTATGCAAAATCGGGAGTACTAAAAGCCAACAAGGCAATTACGCCAAGTGGTACTGCTGTGAAAAGAATCCAGGGTCTGAATTTACCCCATTTTGAGGAAGTTCTGTCGGCAATGGCTCCTATTATCGGGTTAAACCCAAAAGCTGCAACAAGTCCAACAGATAATATAATTGCCGAAGCATGGTTTGCTTCAAGACCATAAATATCGGTATAGAAATAGGCCAGATAAGTCATTAAGGTTTGAAAAACAAGGTTTGCTGCAAGGTCTCCCAAACTATAGCCAACTTTTTCCTTAATTGATAATTTTTGTGAATTTGAATTCATAATGGATAGGTATTGATATTAGTTTTTAATTAGAAGTTTTTCATCAAGTTTTACACTGCTAAATAAGCTTTTTTTTATTTAATAATTTAATTCACAAATAACGTAAAGCAATTTGAACTGATTCTTAGTTAAGCGTCCCAAAATTATATCAAAAATTTAATCTAAGTTAATTTGTCGAAAGTTATGTTTTTGTTTGATTTATGAATAGAAGAAATTTCCGGAATGAATAAAGATTTGACTAATTTTTTTTAATACAGGATTTACCTTTTGTTTTTTTCATCATCTTCAATCCAACCTTTAAGTGAAGGTTTTAACTTTTGAACTTAACAAAATAGTTTATACTTTTACAATTGATTTATGCTTTCAGCATCAATGATTAAAGCGATTTATTATTTACAAATGATTCTTAAATCGCGGATGACTTAACTTTATTTGATTTTAAATTGACTAACTGAATTTTATATAATTATCAATCTATCAATTAACATTTAAACTTAAAAATCATGAAAAAAATTCTTGCTGTTTTACTGGTAACTATTGTTACAATTACTGGTTTTGCTCAAAGTAGTTTAGATAATGAGTTTTATTTCCGAATGGGATATTCAAGCCCCTCCTGGCAACAATTTGGCGGAACAAAGGAAGATTGGAATGGAGCTTCTAAATTTGGTGTTGTGGGCGAAATCGGTACAATTTTTATGTTTCGAAAAATTCCACTGCCGGCAAATATGGCAATAGGTCTGGACGTAGATTATCTTACTTTTTGTTATAATCAATTTTCTTATAGCACTAGTGATGTCGATCTTGGTACATTAAGGCTTGATTCAAAAATTGGCCCGTCATTTACCTTCAGTCCGGTAAAGGATTTAGCATTTGATGCTTATGTAAAAGCTGATATTGCATGGATTACTGCTACCGCAGTGGTATATGATGGTAATGCCGATGATGCTGATGCTTATGCCAATATAGGCACCATTGGGTTATCAACAGGAGTTAATTTCCGTTATAAAATATTGATGCTTGGTTTGGAGTACAATACAGTTAGCCCTGAATTGGAAAACATTGATGACGACACTGATTTTTTTGGGAACAGGGATGATAATAGTAAAAAATCTCCCTTACCCTGTTTAAATTTCACAATCGGGTTAAGTTTTTAATTTTATCGAAGTTGTTTAAACCTCCATTTGCTTTTATTTGGTTAAATAATGAAAATTGTCTTGGTTAGCTTTGTTGGTAAATTAATAAACAGCAAAGCAAAGAGGCAATTTTTCGTTTTTATCTAAATTAGTATAATTTTGAAATGAATTTCAGAAGAGGTTTTCCATTTTAATTAAGGCAATTTTACAGCTAATGATTATAAGTGTTCTCAAAAAAATAGATATCCGTTTTAGCGAGGTTGATTCAATGGGCGTTGTTTGGCACGGAAGTTTTGTGAAATATCTGGAAGATGGTAGGGAATTGTTTGGAGTTGAACATGGTTTAAGTTATATGGGAGTTGCTTCCCAAGGTTATTTTATTCCTATTGTTGATATGAGCATTAGCTACAAACAATCGGCAAAATATGGTGATAAACTTCTTATTAAAACCGAGTTTATAAATACAGAAGCAGCCAAAATAATTTTCAGTTATACTATTTTTAGAGAATCGGATATGATGGTACTTGTCAAAGCAAAAACAGTTCAGGTTTTTACAGATAGCGCTGGGCAACTTATGTTAACAAACCCGCCGTTTTATTCGAATTGGAAAAAATCTATAGGTATTTTTAATAGTTGATTACTTGCCATTTATGATATTAACCATCGAAATAGAATTTGAGGCATCACATCGTAAACTAAAATTTGTTTAGATGCAAAAAATAACCATTGCAGGCAGTAACATTGTAAGTTCATTGGGTTTTACTACGGAAGAAAATTTCAATAATGTTTTAAACGGACAATCCGGATTGAAATTTCAAACAAAAGATGCCCCTCCGCCATTGTCACAAATTGATACTGAAATATTTCAAGAGCACACAGGGAGGCTTGGTTTAAGTGAGAAACTAACTCGTTTCGAAAAACTTTGTATCCTATCCATTAAAGATGCAGTTTCGCAATCTTCTATTGATATGACGTCAGAAGATTGCTTAATTATTCTGGCAACAACAAAAGGAAATATTGGTTTGCTTGAATCAAAAAATGAACGTTCAAAATCACTTCATCTTTGGGAAAGTGCAGGTAAAATTGCTGCATATTTTCATGCGTCCAATAAACCCTTGGTAATTTCTAATGCATGTGTTTCGAGTGTTTTGGCTCAGGTGGTTGCCATGCGAATGTTAAAGGCTAAACAGTACAAAAACATTGTTGTGTGTGGTGCCGATTTAGTTACCGATTTTATTATCACTGGATTTCAATCATTTAAAGCACTTAGCCCTCAGCCTTGTAAACCCTTTGATTTAAACCGTAATGGACTTTCATTGGGAGAGGGAGCAGGGACGATGGTTTTTTCCAGCGAAAATTCCGATGCTTTGTTTGGTGGTGTTTCTTGTTTGGCGGGTGCCTCAAGCAATGATGCCAACCATATTTCAGGACCTTCGCGAACGGGCGATGGACTTGCAAATGCTATATTATCGACTTTAAACCATGTAAATATTCAACCGGGTTTTATTTCGGCACATGGCACTGCCACTCCCTATAACGATGAAATGGAAGCGAAAGCAATTACGCTTGCCGGTTTACAGGAAGTACCGGTTAATAGTTTGAAATCGTTTTTTGGTCACACATTAGGGGCTGCGGGAATTATAGAGACAATTATTACACTTTCTGCCATGGAAAATTCAAAGGCTATTGGTACTTTGGGGCATGTGGAATATGGAGTTTCAGAAAAAATAAATTTAATCAGTAAAACCTGCGATCTTCAATATAATTCATTTTTAAAAATCGCATCTGGTTTTGGAGGTTGTAATGCGGCAATACTTTATTCTAAATAATTGAATATGAATATTATTAATTATTGCTCCATACGAAAAGGAAAAATTGCCAATGCAGAAGGAATTCTGTTTTCTTCTGATGATAACCAATTGAGCTCTTTTTTAAAATCATATTATAAAATAAACAATATATCGTACCCCAAATTTTATAAAATGGATGCTCAGTGCAAACTTGCACTCATTGCATCGGAAGTATTATTTACAGATTTTGATCGGGAAATGTATAAAGATGAGGAGATTGCTATGGTTTTTGCCAATTCGGAATCAACCCTGGCAACAGATATGGATTATTGGGAAAGTGCTCTTACTATTGCCAGTCCGGCACTGTTTGTATATACCTTACCCAATATCATGATGGGTGAAATTGCCATCAAAAATAAAATTAAGGGAGAAAACCTTTTTTTTATTGCTGAAGATTTCGATTCTAATTTACTTTTGCAACAAACTGAATTGCTTTTTCAAAATAGTTCAGCCAGGGTTGTGGTTGTTGGCTGGGTAAATTATGAAAGCGAGGAAAAGTATTTGGCACGTTTATTTTTGGTTTCAAAAACGGGCGATGGAATTCTGTTTAACAAGGAGAATATTGAAAAATTAAATAAAGAATAACATGGACGAATTAATTCAGGAATTAAAAGAAAAAATCATTGCACAGTTGAATTTGGAAGATATTGAGCCAGATGAAATTGATGCATCGCAGCCTCTTTTTGGCGATGGTTTAGGTCTCGATTCTATTGACGCTTTGGAACTTATTGTTTTAATGGAGCGCGATTACGATATAAAAATTAGCGATACTGCCGAAGGTCGCAATATATTTTCCACCATAACAACTATGGCTGAATATATTAAAGCAAATTCGAACCCCACCGTTTAGAAAGCATGTCTCGAAAAGTTGTAGTAACTGGTATTGGTGTTGTTTCTGCTCTTGGTTTGGGAGTTGATGAGAATATTAAAGCCCTCCAAAACGGGCGGACAGGTGTTTCTTCGATTCAATATTTGAAAACCAGGCTTCGTGATGAATTTGTATTGGGAGAAGTTAAATATTCAAACGCCATACTGAAGGAACTCCTCAATATTCCGACAGACAAATTAATGTCGAGAACAAGTTTAATGGCTTTTATTGCAGGCAAAGAGGCTGTTGAAATGGCTGGTTTAGATGCCGGAGAATTGAAATCATGTGCCCTTATTTCAGGAACTACAGTAGGCGGAATGGATTTGACCGAGCAGATCACCGATTTTTATTCAGAAAAAGATTTGGCTGAAATTCTTACCCTTCATTCCTGTGGCGATTCAACAGAAAGAACAGCAGCTTTTTTGGGTGCCGGAGGATTTTCTACCACATACAGTACTGCCTGTTCTTCGGCTGCTAATGCAATTATGTTGGGAGGACGCCTGATAAAATCGGGAAAAGTTGATCGTGTAATTGCCGGTGGAACCGATGCACTATCTAGCTTTACTTTAAACGGCTTCAACAGTTTAATGATTTTGGATAGAAATCATTGCCGCCCGTTTGATATTTCGAGGGCTGGTTTAAATTTAGGTGAAGGAGCCGGTTTTGTTGTTTTGGAAGCTGAAAATTTGGTAAAACCTGCAAAAATTCTGGCTTATTTATCAGGTTGGGCAAATTCAAACGATGCACACCACCAAACTGCTTCTTCTTCAGAAGGTATCGGTGCAACTCTTTCAATGCAAAAGGCATTACATGTTGCAAATATCCAACCCGGTGAAATTAGCTACATTAACGCGCATGGAACAGGAACTCCCAACAATGATTCGTCGGAAGCAAAAGCAATTGCAAATGTTTTTGGTAAGAATATTCCGGCATATAGTTCAACAAAGTCATTTACCGGACATACTTTGGGCGCTTGCGGAGGAGTGGAGGCCGTATTTTCAATTATGTCAATTGTTAATCAGGAACTTTATGCAGGGTTGAATTTCATGCAATCGGATGAGGATATTGAGACCACTCCGATTGTTGAGTATAAAAAAACCGAAGTGAAGCATGTTTTGTCCAATTCGTTTGGTTTTGGCGGAAACAACAGCACACTTATTTTTTCAAAAATATAAATTATGGCTGTTTATATTATTGCTTCATCTCTTGTCTCGGCACAAAAAACACTTGGGGAAAATATATTACCCAATGAAATAGCGAATGCAGAAAATGGATGTCTTCGCATTATTGAACCAAACTACAAAGAATACCTGCCCCCGGCCATGCTTCGCAGGATGAGCCGTATTGTGAAATTTAGTTTGGTTTCAGCATTTGATTGCATTGCTCAACTTCAGGATTTTTTACCAGAAGTAATTATAACTGCTTCTAGCTTTGGATGTATTGATGATACAGGTGTTTTCCTGTTACAAATGCATGAAAATGAAGAGCGGTTGTTAAATCCATCCGCTTTTATTCGCTCAACGCATAATGCTGTAGGGGGGCAAATTGCCTTGATTAAAGGCTTGCACATTACCAATCTTACGCACTCACAAAAACAAGCTTCGTTTGAAACCGCGCTGATTGACGGAATGTTGATGCTTGAAATGGGAGAAGTTGAAAACGCTTTAATTGGTGGTTTTGATGAACAAACTGGTTTAAGCATCAACTTACATAAACAGTTGGCATGTTTGTCGGAAGAACCAATTACAAAGGAAATTTTATTAGGCGGGAAAAACAAAACAATTACACCGGGTGAAGGCGCTGGCTTTTTTGTGCTTTCCAATCAATTTTCATCAGCCAATTGTTCGGAGTTGCTAGGTGTAGAAATTTTGGCGTGTGGAAACAGGGATTTGGAAACTGTTACTACTGATTTTTTGAATAAATTCCAGCTAAAAAATACAGATATTGACTTGCTTATTCCCGGAATCGATGGAACTCCAAAAACAAAGGAATTGTTAAAATTGGTGGATTCAAAGTTTGAAACTTCAACAGTTGCTGGGTTCAAGCATCTTTCAGGTTGTTTTGGTACCGACTCCACTTTTGCACTTTGGCTGGCAAACAGTGCTATTTTGAATGAAAATGTTGGTGAAAACGCATGTTTGCGTGGTGAAGCCAAACGCAGTTTTGAAAAAGTTCTTATGATAAATTCAATTGGGAATAATTCCTGGTCTTTTATGCTTTTGTCAAAATGCTAAAATTCACGACATTAAATATTGCTTTGGTTTTTTTGATTGTTGTATTTACGATACTTCAATTTTTGGGGTTTGAACATGCCTGGATATTCCTGCTTGTCTTTTTTTTGATCTATTTAATTGTTGTAACCCTTGGGGTAATAAAAGTGAAATGGCAGTTTTTTATGCCCATTATTTGTAATTTACCCAATAAAAATCAAGAGATATTTTTGAGTTTCGATGATGGACCCGGTGAAAAAACAAAGGCTATTTTGGATTTATTGAAAGATTACAATGCTTCCGGTAATTTTTTTTGTGTGGGAAAACGTTTGGCTCAAAATACGGAATTGGCGAAATTAGTTGTCAAAGAAGGGCATTTTATTGGAAACCACAGTTACTCACATTCAAATAGCTTTCCTGCGCAATCACGAAAAGTAATTATGGAGGAGATAAAAAACACAAACGCAATTATTGAAAAACTTACTGGAAAAACCAACAGCTATTTCAGGCCGCCTTATGGTGTGAGCAACCCCAATATTGCAGGTGCAATCCGGAAACTAAATATGGTTTGTATCGGTTGGAGTATCAGATCGTTTGATACAATGGACAAAAAAGGAACCAAAGCGCTTTATAAAATTACTTCGAATTTAAAATCGGGAGATATTGTTTTGTTACACGATACTTCGCCCCAAATTATTTTTATTTTAGAGCAGTTATTAATTTTTCTTTTTGAAAACGGTTTTAAAACACAGCGGATTGATTTGTTTTTGAAAGATAATAATTTTGGGCGCTAAACTTTTATTAAAAAATGAGTAGAAAAAATCATTTAAAAATTTTATGGGGAATCCTATATTTCTGCTTTTGTTCAAATTTGGTAATCGGACAGGATTTTAAACCTGTTGCCAATTTCGACAAAGTGCAAGCGGAAATAAATCAAACGGCAGAATCAATAAAAACCATAAAAAGCAACTTTATTCAGGAAAAGCAACTGAGTTTTTTAACCGAGTCAATTAAATCTGAAGGCTTTTTTAGGTATAAAAAAGAGAACCGGTTGCGGTGGGAATACACACAGCCTTTCAAATATTTAATACTTTTTAATGGTAACGAAGTTGTTATCAAAGACGGAAATAATACAAATGTCTTTGATGCCGGTGCAAACGCTTTGTTCAAACAAATAAACGATTTGATGCTGGGCGCTGTAAAAGGCGATTTGGGCAAAGACAAGGATTTTGCATTTACCTTAAATGAGTCTTCAAAGCAATATCAGTTATTGCTGAAACCCACAAATGACAATATGAAAAAATATGTCGCCGGGGTTGAAATTTATTTCGAAAAAACGGATTTAGCGGTGTCATCAATTAAAATAATTGAGTCAACAGGCGATTTCACAAAAATTACTTTCCACGATAGAAAATTTAACGAACCAATTGATGAGAAAACTTTTACTTCTAATTAGTTGGTGCATTTTCACCGTTTCCTGCAGTACCCAGCAAAAAATCCTGGAAACTGGAAATAACCCCACTGTTACAACATTTATCCCTGTTTTTGGCATAGATGCAACAGAAGCTATTTTCAGGGGAACAATTGATGTGAACGGGAAATATTTTTCGGGTATTTTTGTGTTTAAAAAGTTGGCAGACAATAAGTTTCGAGCTGTTTTAATGTCGGAGGTAGGAATGACTTTGCTCGATATGAGTTTCACGTCAAAAGATTTTCTTGTCAATTACTGTATCGAACCTCTTTCAAAAAAGGGACTATTTAAACTATTGTACCACGATTTTAAACTGGCCCTTGACGAACCAGGTCCTCAACAGCTGAAAAGGAAAAAAAACCTTGACATTGATTCCAAAACTATGGTGTACAAAAAAAAGGATAGCCGGGATTTTTATTACTTTGCAGATGGAGCTGTAACAAAAATCTTGTCGAAAGCATTTTACAACAAAACAGAAATTCAGTTTGAAGGTGTGAGCGAGGGGAAAGCAGATGAAATAAAGATTCAACACAGACCGGTTAAATTACGGATTGAACTTACAAGAATTAATTAAATATGTTACTTAATGATTTATTTACATATTCAAAATTAGAGGAAAGTTCGGATTCAGTTTTGAAATTCAAAATTGAAATAATGGATAATCATGCCATTTTTGACGGGCATTTTCCCGGCAATCCGGTAATGCCCGGTGTTTGCCAAATGGACATGGTAAAAGAAGTATTGAGCAGTTATTATGAAAAAGAACTTGTTTTCAATTCTATTGCCGACATGAAATTTATAAATATGTGGCTGCCCAAAGAAGAAAACAATGTTTTTTTGGATATTTCGACAGATAAAATTGAGAACGGGTTTAAGATAAAAGCCAGCATTTACTCAGGTACAAAGACTTATTTTAAATTGCGGGGGGAGTTAAATGGCAGTTTCTGATTTGTTTAAAGAATTAAAAATATGTGTGATTATTCCCACCTATAACAATGATAAAACTTTAGCAAATGTTATTGACAGGGTTAGGGTTTATACTGATAATATTATAGTTGTAAACGATGGCGCTACCGATAATACTTCCAAAATTTTAAAAGATTACCTTCCTTCATTACATGTTGTAACTCACACCGAAAATAAAGGGAAAGGCCGTGCTTTGCAAAATGGTTTTACCAGGGCTTTGGAATTAGGTTATGAATATGCAATTACAATTGATTCGGATGGTCAGCATTTTCCCGAGGATTTACCTCAACTTGTTTCCCGATTATCAAAAGAACCCAACTCACTGATAATTGGTGCCAGGAATATGTCGCAGGAAGGTGTTCCCGGGGGTAGCAGTTTTGGAAACCGCTTCTCAAATTTTTGGTTTTGGGTTGAAACGGGGATTCGGCTTCCCGATACGCAATCAGGTTACCGCGTTTATCCAGTCAAACAACTTTCAAAATTAAAATTCTATAGCCCAAAGTTTGAATATGAAATTGAAGTTCCTGTACGCGCCGCATGGAACGGAATTCCTGTAATTAGCGAACCTGTTCAGGTGAAATATGAACAGGAAGGAGAACGAGTCACCCACTTCCGCCCTTTTATGGATTTCTTCAGGATAAGTGTTTTAAATACGATACTTTGCACTATTGCTTTTGCATATATAAAACCCCGTGATTTCATAAAACAGCTTTCATGGAAGAATTTAAAATCGATGCTTGTTTTTACAGATGAAGGAAATATTAAACTCTCAGCATCAGTTGGATTTGGGGTTTTTATGGGGATTGTTCCTATTTGGGGCTACCAATTGATAGTTGCAATTGCTTTGGCTTATGTTTTTAAACTGCACAAACCATTGGTAATATTAGCCGCTAATATTAGTATTCCACCCATGATTCCGTTTATAATATTTGGAAGTATTTTAACCGGTGCTTTTGTTTTGGGTCATCCCCTGTCGGAAATCCGGTTTTCACAAACATTCGGATTGGATTCAGTAGCAAATAGTTTATTGCAATATTTGGTTGGAAGCATTTTGCTTGCCATTGTTTTGGGTATTTTTAGCGGAAGTTTTACATATTTGTTGTTATTGCTGTTCAGGAAAAAACAAAAAAGCTGATGGGAACTTTTTTTTGGGAAATATTCAAATTTATAAAACGGTTTCGTTTTGTCAGCCTTTTGGTTTTGGTTGGCATAATGTTGTTCTTTTGGTTTGGCATTTCAAAAATCCATTTGGAGGAAGATATTTCGGAAGTTCTGTTAAGTAATAAAGACACAGAAACAGTCAACAAATTGATGGAGGACATTGATTTTTCAAATAAAATTGTTCTCGTTGTTTCTCAGCTCGACACAACAGTTGCGCCGCAATACGATTCTTTAATTGCCACTGCTAATCAATTTATTCAATACTTAAGTCCGGCTGACAGTTTAATCGGTAATTTAAGTTTTGGTGTTGAAAATGAAATAGTCGAACAAACTTATGACGTTTTTTACCGCAATTTGCCTCTTTTTCTTGAAGAAGAGGATTACAAGGCCATTGAAAAAAAGCTAAACAACGAATCAATTGAAAACACCATTGAAGGTAATTTTAAAGCTTTGATGACGCCCGCAAGCATTGGAATGCGATCATTCATTATAAAAGACCCTTTGCATTTTACTCCAATTGTTTTGCTGAAATTGAAAAACCTTCAGCTCGGAGATTCATACAAACTATATAAAAATCAAATATTTTCAGGCAACGGCTATCATCTGTTTTTCTTTATTGAAACAGCTTTCGGAACTTCTGATACAGGAAAGAATTCATTACTTGTTGAGAATATTCAAAATGCAAAATCAGCGGTTGACAACACTTTTAATACGGTAGATTATTACGGTGCGCCGGTGGTTACTGTTTGTAACGCAGATCAGGTAAAGCGTGACATTTTCTTAACCGTAGGTTTGGCATTGGTGCTTTTGGTATTGGTGATTAGCCTGTTGTTCCGATCCGGACGAATTTTTATGTTGGTTTTTCTTCCTGTGGTTTTTGGGTTATCTGTTAGTCTCGGGAGTTTTTATTGGTTTCACGGCTCCATTTCTGCAATTGCGTTGGGTGTTGGTTCTATTTTAATGGGAATTACAATTGATTACACCATACATTCGTTTGTTAATTACAGATCAACCAGATCCATTAAAATTTCACTTTCATCTATCTCACTGCCATTAATTATTAGCAGCATAACAACGGCAATTGCATTTTTATGTTTGTATTTTGTTGAATCTCCCGCATTAAAAGAATTGGGGATATTTGCTGCAGTAAGTATTTTAAGTGCAGCCCTGTTTGTTTTGGTTGTTACGCCGCATTTTTTAAAGGAAAAGTTGTCGGTAAAAGAAACAAAAAGCATCAAAGCATTAAACAAATTTGTTTCAACCGAATTCGACAAAATAAAATATTTACGATGGGGAATCGTGATTTTTACCCTACTAAGTATCTATCCCGCAACCAGAGTAATATTCAATACTGATTTGGAAGCTTTGAATTATCAATCGCCCTATCTGAAAAAAACGGAGGAAAAATTGAAAAAGATAAGTTCAGAAGCTTTTCGTTCGGTATTTTTTATTGCACAGGGAAACAATTTTGATCATGCTCTAACAGAGTTAGAAAGCCACGCGGCTCAGATTGATTCTCTGAAAAATGAGGGTATTATTCAAAATATTTTAACAGTATCTTCAGTGTTAAAATCGAAAAGTGAACAACAAAAGCGTTTGGACAGGTGGAACTCCTTTTGGACAAGTGAAAGAAAAACCATTTGCCTTGAAAATTTAAAAGCTGCCGGCATAAAAAACCAGTTTAAACCCGAAACATTTAATGAATTTGAAAACTTTCTGAATAAGAATTTTGCATTATTGTCAGCTGAAGATCAGGATTTTATAGTGAATAGCTTTTTTGAAACGCTTGTAAAGCAGAAATCCGGTAAAGTATATTTATTGAGCACTTTGAAAGTTGATCAATCGGCAAAAGAAAAGCTTTATTCGGTACTTGGCGGAAGCGAAAGTGCTGTACTTTGGGACAAACAGCACTTTTCGGTTAAATTGGTTGACGCTTTAAAAAACGATTTCAACAGCCTGGTGTGGATTTCGTTGTTTGCTGTATTTGCCGTGTTACTCATTTCGTATGGTCGTTTTGAACTTGCAATTCTTGCTATGTTCCCATTAGTTGTGGGATGGTTGTGGACCCTTGGTTTAATGGGTTTGTTTGGCATTGAATTTAATATTTTCAATATCATAATTTCTACATTCATCTTTGGGTTGGGAGTTGATTATGCAGTGTTTATATTAAATGCTCTTATTGAACAAAGAAAATATGGACACAATGAATTAACTGCCAGTAAACTGTCAATTTTGCTTTCGGCACTTACAACTTTTGCAGGTATAGGTGTACTTGTTTTTGCGAAACATCCGGCGCTAAAATCAATTGCGGCATTATCGATAATCGGGGTTGGTTCAATACTGTTTTTAAGCTACACCTTACTTCCTTTTTGTTATCGGTTTTTGTATTATAACAATGGGAAAGACCGCACTGCACCGGTAACTTTATATAATCTGTTTACATCGGTTTTTGCTTTTGTGCAGTTTCTTACCGGTTGTGCAACTTTAACCGGGTTAATTCCTGTTTTACTGATTTTGCCGGTCAGATTAAAAACCAAAAAATATATACTTCACCGCCTTTTACAGTTTTTGAGTTTTTTTATTGTATATAGTATTTTCGGTATTAAAAAGAAAATGATAGATCGCCGGAAATTCGATTTGTCAACACCGAAAATTATTGTCAGCAACCACCAGTCGCATCTCGATTTAACTTTGATACTTCTGCTGAACCCAAAAATTATAGTTTTAACAAATGATTGGGTGTGGAATAACCCGTTTTATGGATTTATAGTCCGATTTCTTGATTATCATCCGATTAGCAAAGGAATGGAAGAAATTGTTGATCCATTGCAAAAATGTGTGAATGACGGATATTCGATATTGGTTTTTCCCGAGGGCCACCGTACACACGACGGAAAGATTAGCCGGTTCCACAATGGTGCTGTTTATTTGTCTGAAAAATTAAAACTTGACATACTACCTGTTGTAATTCATGGTGCAAATCATTGCATGGACCGCAACGAGTTTTTTATTCGCAACGGACAAGTTACAATCAAGTTTCTTGACCCAATAAGGAAAGAGAATTTTTTAGAAAAGGAAACATATATCTCAAGAAGTAATGAACTCTTAAAATTTTTCAGGAACGAATTCCATAATCTATCTCAGGAATTGGAAACACCCGATTACTTCTCATCAAGGTTAATCCAATCCTACATTTACAAAGGCCCGGTTTTGGAATGGTATTTACGGATAAAAATAAAGCT
This sequence comes from Draconibacterium sp., assembly GCA_041739985.1. Lineage (GTDB taxonomy): Bacteria > Bacteroidota > Bacteroidia > Bacteroidales > Prolixibacteraceae > Draconibacterium. The sequence continues at coordinate 39,519 of JBGSMW010000108.1, forward strand.
GGAAAACAATTACAATTTTTTCAATAACAGGATTCCACGGGACGCAGTGATTTTTGATATTGGTTGCGGTTATGGTTTTATGGCTGCAATGTTGAAATTGGTGGCACCTGATCGTCAAATATTTGCCATTGATTATGACACGCAGAAAGTTGAACTGGCAAAACAAGCCCATCAAAACAAAGAAGGCCTGGATTTTATTTCAGGGGATGTTTTAAATATCGAAATTCCAAAGTCTGATACAATTATATTAGCTGATGTATTGCATTACATGCCTGAAGAAAAACAGGAAATTTGCATCAGAAAATGTATGGCGAGTTTAAATGCAAACGGACAAATTATTATCCGCGATGCCGATACTGATTTGGCAAAACGCACAAAAGGAACAAAGTTGACCGAGTTTTTCTCAACACGCCTGCTCGGGTTTAACAAAACTGAATACGAAAAATTATATTTCTTTTCAGGAAAAAAAATAGAGCAACTCGCTTTGTCAAATGGATTTAGCTTCGAATGCATCGACAAAACAAAGCTAACTTCGAATATGATCTACATTTTGCAACGAAAAGGTAAAATTTAGTTGGAAAAATACGATGTCATAATAATTGGGAGCGGCTTGGGCGGTTTGGTCAGCGGAAATATCCTTTCAAAAGAAGGTTTAAAAGTGTGCGTTCTTGAAAAGAATGAGCGAATTGGCGGAACTTTACAATCATTTGCCAAAGAAGGTACAGTTTTTAATACCGGTTTGAATTATACAGAAAGCCTTGGAGAAGGGGAAATATTATTCCGCTATTTTAATTATTTGGGTTTGATGAACGCATTGAAAATTCAGCGTTTAAATATCGATTCTTTCGATAAAATATCAATGGGAAATGATGGAATAGAATATCCGTTTGCACAGGGTCACGACCATTTTATTGAACGATTAACCGGGTATTTTCCAAAAGAACGTGAAAATCTCCAAAACTACATTAGTCAAATGGAAGCGGTTTGCAATAGTTTTCCGCTTTACAGTTTAGATGCAAATCAAACTGATTTTTCGGTTTTGGAAAAGCAGCAAAGTGTTTCAGAGTTTTTAAAATCCAGCACTTCAAACCAAAAACTGCAAAAAGTATTGGCGGGAATGAGTTCACTTTACGCTGGAGTAGAGGATGAAACTCCTATGTATATTCATTCGCTCATAAATTACTCATTTATAAAAAGTGCCTGGCGTTTTGTTAACGGCAGTTCGCAACTGGCAAATCTTTTGGCTAAAGGAATTGTAAATAATGGTGGAGTTGTACAGAAAAACAGTAAAGTTGTTGCGCTTGATGGTGCTGCAAATCAAATAACACACGTTTGTCTGGAAAATGGTGAGCGCCTGCAGGCCAAATGGATTATTTCCAACGCACATCCGGCTTCAACTTTGAAATTACTGCCTGATGGAATGGTTCGTAAAGCATACAACAACCGGATTCTTTCGTTGCAAAACTCGGTTGGAATGTTTAGTTTGTATCTTGTTTTGAAGCAAAAAAGCCTCGATCAATTCAATTTCAATTATCATCATTTTCCGAATTCAAATGTGTGGGGAACCAATTATATTGAAAAAAACTGGCCTGAACATTTTATGATATATTCGCCGGCAAATTCAAAGGCCGGTGATTATGCAAACGGGTTGGTTGTTTTATCATACATGAAATTTGAGGAATTACATAAATGGCAAAATACAACCCGATCAACCCGACCACCTGATTATTATGATTTTAAAAACCGAAAAGCGGAGATTTTATTGGATGCAGTTACAAAGAAGTTTCCAAACATTCGCGACCATATCAAATCAGTTTATTCTGCCACACCATTAACTTACCTCGGCTATACAGGAACACCAGAGGGTTCCGCATACGGGATTAAAAAAATTGCAGATAATCCAATGTTGTCACTGATAATGCCGCGTGCAAAAATAAGCAACCTGTTGTTTACAGGCCAGAATTTAAACATGCATGGCATTCTGGGAGTCACAATCAGCGCTGTGGCATGCTGTCAGGAAATTGTAGGGAATGAGTATTTATTTAATAAAATCCGGAATTACTGATCAACCTTTAACCGATATTATGAAAGCGAAATACGATATTGTTGTAATTGGAAGTGGCCTTGGTGGCCTGAGTTGTGCATACATTTTAGGAAAATTTGGCTATCGGGTTTGTGTTTTGGAAAAGCATTTTCAAATTGGTGGAAACCTGCAAACATTTGTTAGAAAAGGTTGCAAATTCGACACAGGAATGCATTATGTTGGCAGTTTGGGAACCGGCGAAGTGCTGCACAGGTTTTTCAATTATCTCGGTTTATTATCAAAAGTTGAAACAAAAAAGCTTGATGAAGATGCATTTGATGTAATCAATATTGATGGCCGGAAATACAATTATGCAATGGGTTATGAAAAGTTTGTTGCAAGTATGATTAGCGATTTCCCCGATGAAGCAGTAGCTATAGAAACATATGCCGCAAAAATCAGGGAATTGGGCGAAAAATCAGATATATATAACCTGCGCGAAGTTAATTTAATGGACTTGACGAACATTAATTATTACGGGATAAGCACTTCCGATTACATAGCTTCATTAACTGAAAATGTTGAATTGCGCTCGGTTTTAGCTGCTTTGAACCCTTTATATGCAGGAGAAGAAGCAAATACACCACTTTATGTTCACGCGCTGGTAAACCATTTTTTTATTACAAGTGCATGGCGGTTGACAAAAGGTGCTGATCAGATTTCCGATGCCCTGGCTGAATCCATAAAACAAATGGGGGGAGAAGTGTTTACACGGGCTGAAGTTGTTAAATTTCATTTTAATGATATGTTAGTTTCAGCTGTTGAAACTAAAGCCGGAGATATTTTTGAAGCCGACAGTTTTATCTCAAACATGCATCCCTCGTTAACCATGGATTTTATTCCGGATGAGAAAATTCGTAAATCCTACAAAAACAGAATAATCAATTTGAGAAATACAATTTCTTCATTTACTGTTTATTTGGTGCTTAAAAAGAATCAGGTACGTTATCAAAATAAGAATTTTTATTACTACAAAACCAACAAAGTTTGGGGTGTCAATAATTATAATGCAGGTGACTGGCCGCAAGGATTGATGATTTATTTTACTGCCGACACTGCAAATCCTGACTTTGCTGAAAGTGCCACCATTATTACTTACATGAAATACGATGAAGTTAAACAATGGGAAAATACAAGTATTGGAAACAGGGGAAAATTGTATAAGGATTTTAAAAACCAAAAAAAGGAACTTACATTAAACAGGGTGACAGAAGTATTCCCGGAATTGACAGATGCTATTGAAAATAGCTATTCTGCAAGTCCACTTACTTACAGGGATTACACTGGAACGCGCGAAGGAAGTATGTATGGAGTTGTGCGTGACTGTACCCGGCCAATTGAATCCTACATTTCTCCACGCACTAAAATCCCGAATTTGTTTTTAACAGGGCAGAGCATTAATTTGCACGGAATTACCGGTGTGCTTTGTGGCGCTTTAATCACTTGTGGGACTTTTGTTGAAATCAACGAAATAATAAGGGAAATTGATAAATGTTATCCCGCAGAATTTAAAGTAACCAATAATGAATTGGCAGATTAATTTGCTGCAAAACAGGAGGTTCAATAATAAGTTTTGAATTCAATGAAAAAGAGATATAAAATACTAATTGCCATAGTTTTAATAGTCGCGGTAGCGTTTATTTATCTTTTTTCCGTAACCAAAATGCAGGAACCTGAGCATCCGGAAATTTCGGTATCAGAACTAACTGTGAATGTTGTAAACGACTCTTTAATGACATGTGGCGATTGTTGGTTAAAACTCAATAAATTTGGAATTTGGGAGCTCTTTGTTCAGGGAGATTCATATTCAATGGGTTTAAAAAACGGGATGCTAACTAAGGATTTATTGCAATACCAGGAAAAAGTATTTGTTGAGCAAATAAATGAATTAGTACCTTCAAAATTTTACCTGCAGTTTTTACGTGTGTTTTTAGGTTGGTTTAACCGTAAAATGCTCGATTATGTTCCCATGGAATATCAACTTGAAATTGCCGGTATTTCAAAATCCGCATCCAATGAATTCAACTTTATAGCTCCACCGTTTCAGCGAATAATGAGTTACCACGGTGCACACGACATGGGCCACGCTTTACAAAGTATGACTTTGGTAGGCTGTACTTCTTTTGGCGTTTGGAATGGTTTCTCCGCCGATTCAAGCCTTTTAATTGGCCGAAATTTTGATTTCTACGCGGGCGACCGCTTTTCTGAGAATAAAATTATTGCTTTTGTGAAACCTGAAAATGGTTATTCATTTATGTCGGTTACATGGGGCGGAATGATTGGTGTTGTTTCGGGAATGAATGCGGAAGGATTAACTGTTACTTTAAATGCCGAACCCTCAGGCATCCCTTACATCAGCAAAACTCCCGTTTCAATTTTGGCACGTAAAATTTTGCAATATGCTTCCACAATTGATGAGGCCTTTGAGATTGCCAAAGAATATGAAATTTTTGTTTCCGAATCGTTTTTAATTGGCTCGGGTAAAGAAAACAAAGTGGCTTTAATCGAAAAAACCGGCAAGCAAACCACACTTTATAATCCAACGATTGATAAGATTACAGTAACAAACCATTTTATCGATTCATCTCTTATTCAAACTGAAAAAGAGATTACAAATTTTGAAGATGCATCGCATTATCGAATGGAACGTGTTAATTTATTGATCGATAGTATTGTGGTGTTTTCAGTTGAAGAAGTTGCCGGAATACTTCGTGACCGAAAAGGAAAAAATGGCGACGATATTGGTTTTGGCAACGAAAAATCTATTAACCAGCTTCTTGCACACCATGGAATTATTTTTAAACCACAGGAAAAGAAAGTCTGGGTTTCAGCAGCGCCATTTCAATTGGGAACATTTGTTGCTTATGATTTAGATGAAATTTTTGCCAGTTCCAATTCATTTGCAACAATACCATCTAATCTGTCCGCGGAAAACGTTGCACCTGATGAATTCCTTTTGAGCAAAGATTACACCCGGTTTGTTCAATATAAAAATACACTTTCATCAATTCAGGATAAAATAAAAAGCAAATCGGCAATAACTAAAAATGAACTTGACGAGCTCATTTCTTTAAATAAAAACTATTATTATCCGTGGTTTTTAGCCGGAAATTTTTATTACCAACAGAAGGAGTTTGAGCTTGCGCGCACGTACTTTTCAAACGCAATAAAATTTGAAATTCCGCAGGAATCAACATTATTTGAAATTCAGGATTTGATCGAAAACTGTAGGAAGAACTTATGAATTGACTGAAAATATTTATTATAAATTGCGCCATTAAATAAATAACCACAACATGTTTATACCTGAGATTGAAAAAGCCGGCAGGGAAGAAATTACAAAATACCAGGAAAGCCGTTTGCGTGATTTGCTGCACTACTTAAAAGAAAATTCACCTTTTTACAAAAACTTTTTTAAGCTGCACCAAATTGAAATCGGGGAAATAAAAACTATGGCCGATTTGGCTGCAATTCCGGTAACTACCAAGGAAATGCTGCAAAAAAACAATATGGATTTTTTATGTGTTGATCGCAGCAAGATTATCGATTATATCACAACGTCAGGTACGTTAGGTGAGCCTGTTACTTTTACCATGACCGAAAATGATTTGGAACGTTTGGCATACAACGAGTATATTTCGTTTTTATGTGCAGGTGGTTCAGTAACTGATATTTACCAGTTGATGGTTACAATGGATCGTCGGTTTATGGCGGGATTGGCTTATTTTTCAGGAATCCGTAAAATTGGAGCAGGTGTTGTGCGTGTTGGTCCGGGTAATCCTGAACTGCAATTCGATAGCATTCAACGTGTTCAGCCCACGAGTATAATTACAGTTCCATCTTTCATTATCAAACTCATTGAATTTGCTGAAGAAAACAATATCGACCTGAATAGTACTTCAATCAAGAAAGCAATTTGTATTGGAGAAGCGTTGCGAAACAATGATTTTACATTGAATACACTTGGTAGCCGAATAGCGGAAAAATGGAATATTCAGTTGTTTTCAACTTATGCCTCCACCGAAATGGGTACTGCATTTACCGAATGTGAATATGGGCTTGGGGGTCACCATCACCCGGAAATGATAATTGTTGAGTTTTTGGATGAAAACGACAACCCTGTAAAAGATGGTGAACCCGGTGAAGTTACAATCACAAATCTTGGAGTTGAGGGAATGCCGCTGTTGCGGTTTAAAACCGGGGATATTTGTAACCATTATTACACACCCTGCAAATGTGGAAGGACAACGATGCGTTTAGGCCCGGTTATCGGCAGAAAAAAACAGATGATTAAATTTAAAGGTACAACGCTTTATCCGCCTGCCATGTGCGATATTTTGAATGACATAAAAGAAGTAAAAAACTATATTATTGAAGTATCAACAAACAGCATCGGAACCGACGATATTTTGTTGAAATTGGGAGTTGAAGTGCCTTCAAAAGAATTGGAAAAAATGATTAAAGACCATTTTCGTGCACGAATCAGGGTCGCACCTTTTATTCAGTTCGAAAAAGTTGATGATATACAAAAATTGCAGTTCCCAAACATGAGCCGGAAACCAGTAACTTTTATTGATAAAAGATAAATTGCAATTTTATTTCAAAATGAAATAGTTTTTAATTAAACTTCGCCAATCAATTATTTAAGAAAAATATATGCATGACAATTTCGATAACATTAGATGTTATAACGATGATGAAGCTGTTGAAGCGCTAAAGCGCATGGTTGGTTATGATGAATTTTACCCTTTGTTCAGGCATGTTTTTCCTGAATTATCAAAAACGGAATTGACAGAATTATTTCTTTCTATTACTGGTTCCTTCGATTTTCAAAAGAGGGTGGTTGATAAAGCTGTAAAAACTGTCATCAAATTAAGTATGGATGAGTTTACATGGAGCGGTATTGAGAACATAAAAAGTGATGGAGCATATTTGTTTGTTGCGAACCACAGAGACATTGTTTTAGATGCGGCATTGTTGCAAGTCGTTTTGGTGAGCAACAATATGAACACAACCCAAATTACTTTTGGCAGCAATTTAATGACTACTCCGTTTATAATCGATTTTGGGAAAACCAACAAAATGTTCACAGTATTCCGCAACCCGGATAGCAGGGAACAAATAAGAATATCGAAACAACTTTCGGAATATATGCGCCACGTAATTGAAGTTAAAAACGAATCGTTATGGATTGCGCAGCGTTCAGGAAGAACAAAGGATGGAATTGATATTACCCAGCAAGGGCTGCTTCGCATGTTCTCAATGAGCGGGAGTGGGAGTATAATAAAGCGTTTGAAGGAATTAAACATTGTCCCTCTTACCATTTCCTACGAGTTTGAACCATGTGATTATTTAAAAGTTTATGAAACTTATCATTCACAACAGGGGAAATATATTAAAAAGAAAGGCGAAGATTACAGGAGTATTGCAGAAGGAATTTCCGGTTACAAAGGGCGTACAAAATTAGTTATAGGCGAGCCGCTCACAAATTTTTTAGACTCGTTGCCTGATCCAATGGACAAAAAGGAATTGTTTAAAGCTATTGCGTTGGAAATCGATCGCCAGATTTATAAGAATTACCAGTTGTGGCCTTCCAATTATATTGCTATGGATATGTTGAATGGTAACCGGAAATATTCTTCCAAATACAGCATTGCTGAAAAAGAGCGTTTTCTGGAAATTATGAATAAGAAAATGTCACTTGTTGATTTGAAAGAAGAGGATTTCAAAAACTATTTTCTTCAATTGTATGCAAACCCTGTTAAGTCTGCTTCGCAATAAGATATTACCGGACAATCAGATTATTTTGAATTAAAATAAATTATATCAGGAAGAGTTGTTTTTGACTATAAATCATATTTTTGCTTTTAGAATTACCATAATCAAATATTTACCAAATGCTGGAAACGCCATTAAAATCGATTATAAAATTAGAGGATTTTGTAAAAGTTATTTACGGAAATGAACCTGTTGAAATCTCCAGTGAAATTCTTTTTCAATTTGAAGAATCGCATCATTTCCTAACGGATTTCTCTAAAGGCAAAATAATTTACGGAATAAATACAGGCCTTGGTCCAATGGCACAATATAAAATACAGGAAGAGGATCAGGTTCAGTTACAACTAAATCTTATCCGTAGTCATGCGGTTGGAGCAGGAAAAGTGCTCGATGATGTGGATTTAAAGGCGACAATGCTGGTTCGCTTAAATTCTTTTTTACAGGGAAAATCAGGTATTGATTTGTCATGTGTGAATCTCCTCACTCAAATGATAAATAAAAATATACTCCCGTTTATTCCTGAACATGGAGGAGTTGGAGCCAGCGGTGATCTTGTTCAGCTTGCTCATTTGGCTCTAAATATGATTGGCGAAGGTAAAGTTAAGTATAAGGGTGAGTGGCAGCCATGCAATACAGTTTTTGAAAAGGAAGGTTTGCACCCAATTAGCATAAAAATGCGGGAAGGATTAGCTATTATAAATGGCACTTCCGTAATGACAGGGATCGGTATTAATAATCTGCTTGAAGCTCAATCGCTTTTAAATTGGTCGATTTGTCTTTCGTGTATTACAAATGAAATTGTTGAGTCGTTCGACGATCACTTTTCGGATGAACTTAATCTTGCCAAAATGCATAAAGGACAAATTGAAATTGCCCGGCAAATGCAAAATATTCTTTTTGGAAGTGAACGGATACTTAAAAGAGGTGATTATTTCAATACCGAAAAGTTAAATGGAACAAGTGTATTCTCGAAAAAGGTACAGGAATACTACTCACTTCGCTGCGTGCCTCAGATTTTAGGACCAGTTTTGGACACTATAAAAAATTGCGAAAAAGTACTTTTAGATGAACTAAATTCGGTTTCTGATAATCCGGTAATTTCTCTCACTGAAGAAGAAGTGCTGCATGGAGGAAACTTTCACGGTGACTATGTTTCACTGGAAATGGACAAATTGAAAATAGTTTGTACCCGGTTAAGCATGTTGGCTGAAAGACAGTTAAACTTTTTGTTTAACAACAGGTTGAATAAAATTCTGCCCCCGTTTATAAATCTGGGTACACTTGGACTTAACCTGGGAATGCAGGCAATGCAATTTACGGCAACTTCAACTACAGCCGAAAATCAAACTTTATCAAATCCAATGTATGTTCATTCAATTCCAAATAATAACGACAATCAGGACATTGTGAGCATGGGAGCCAATTCTGCACTTATGTGTAAACGGGTAATAAATAATACCCGGCAGGTAGTTGCGATACAAATTATTGCAGTTTTACAGGCAATTGATTATCTGAATATTGAAAACAAACTATCTCCATTTACGCAGGATATATATAAAATGGCGCGGGCCATTGTTCCTGTATTTGTTGAAGACACTCCTAAATATGAAGAAATAGCCGCAATTGAGAAAATGATACGTGATACTGAATTAAGCTTGCCCAAAACGGTAAGAATTAATAATGTAAAATCTCTTTGATATGAAATATGCTCTTGTTACCGGAGGATCTCGTGGGATTGGAAAGGCAATTTGCATTGAATTGGCGAAAGAAGGATTTTATGTGCTGATTAATTATCGGTCAAATACCACAGAAGCCCAAAATACCCTTGATGAAATTACAGAAAATGGTGGTCAGGGCGAGTTGCTTCCTTTTGACGTTTCTAATGGAGATGAAGTAAGAAATGCTATTGAAGAATGGTCAAAAAATAATCCCGGTAAAATAATCAATGTATTGGTAAATAATGCAGGCATAACAAATGACAATTTACTTGTTTTCATGTCCCATGAACAATGGAATTCAGTTTTGCGAACCAACATGGACAGTTTTTACTTCACCACAAAGCAGGTAATAACCAATATGATTGTAAGTAAATGGGGACGTATTATCAATATCGTATCGTTATCAGGGCAAAAAGGAATGGCTGGTCAAGTTAACTACACCGCTGCAAAAGCAGGTGTAATAGGTGCAACAAAATCACTTGCTATGGAAGTTGGCAAGAAAAATATTACTGTAAATGCTGTTTCTCCCGGTTTTATTAAAACCGATATGACAAAAGGTTTAGATGAAGGAGAGCTAAAAAAGCTGATCCCTCTTAACCGCTTCGGAACTGCTCAGGAAGTTGCTTATGTTGTTGGTTTTCTGGCTTCTGAAAAAGCTGCATATATTTCCGGCGAAACAATTTCAATAAATGGGGGAATGTATAGTTAAAGAATAGAATATTGTTTTGTTAATATAAATTAGAGATGAAGAGAGTTGTAATAACAGGAATGGGAATTTACTCAACAATAGGCAAGAACCTCGATGAAGTAAATAATTCACTATATAACGGAATTTCAGGTATTGGTATTGATCCCAAAAGAATAGAGGATGGTTTTAGATCGCCATTGACAGGAATTATTGAACGCCCAAACCTAAAAGATTTATTGCCCCGAAGATTGCGTATTGGAATCCCGGAACAGGGTGAGTATGCATATGTTGCAACTATGGAAGCGCTTGAGATGGCAAGAATTGATGAAGATTTCAGACTTAAAAATGAAATCGGGATTCTGTATGGTAACGATAGTTCGGCAGTGCCTGTTATAAACGCCATTGATATTGTTCGGGAGAAAAAAGATACAATGCTCGTGGGTTCGGGTAGTATTTTTCAATCCATGAATTCTACAATTACAATGAACCTTTCTGTTATACTTAAACTTCGCGGGATAAATTTTACAATAAGTGGTGCTTGTGCCAGTAGTTCTCATGCAATAGGCATGGCCATGATCCTTATACAGCAAGGATTACAGGATATTGTTATTTGCGGGGGAGGGCAGGAGGTAAACGCTGAATCCATGGGTTCATTCGATGGATTAAGCGCTTTCTCGATGCGAATTGATGAACCAACCAAAGCTTCACGTCCGTTTGACAGAGACCGTGACGGGCTTGTTCCAAGCGGCGGTGGGGCAACTGTAATAGTTGAAAGTTACGATTCAGCAATCAAACGCGGTGCTCCAATTTTAGCTGAACTAACCGGTTATGGCTTTTCTTCAAATGGCGATCATATTTCAGTGCCAAATGTTGAAGGTCCAACACGTTCGCTTGAAAATGCGTTGAAATATGCAAACACACGTCCCGATGAAATTGACTATATAAATGCTCATGCTACTTCAACTCCGGTTGGAGATTTAAACGAAGCCCAGGCGCTCTTCAATGTTTTTGGCTCGCGTCCACCAGTAAATGCTACCAAATCAATGACAGGACATGAAATGTGGATGGGAGGAGCAAGCGAGATTATTTATTCTATTTTAATGATGCAAAACTCTTATATTGCACCCACATTAAATTTTGAGAATCCCGATGAGTTTTCAGCTAAATTGAATCTTTCGGGAAAGCGGGTTGAAAAAAATATTAATACTTTCTTATCCAATTCGTTTGGTTTTGGAGGAACAAATTCAACTCTTATTTTAAAGAAATATAATAACAGATAAATTATGACACGAGAAGAAATAATTGAAAAAGTAGATGGTTTTTTGATTGATGAATTCGAAATTGAGGAAACCCGAATTTCGCCTGACGCTAATTTTAAAGACGATTTGGAGCTTGAAAGTCTTGATTTCGTTGATATTGTTGTAATTATTGAACGTGACTTCGGTTTTAAAGTGAAAAGTGAAGATTTAATTCACATTCGGCAACTTTCCGATTTGTATAATTATATAGAGGAGCAAGTAAAATACAAGAACTAATGTCTTTGTGGAAAGGCAAAACCCGCGGAGGAACAGCAGGCTACCGAATTTTTATCTTCTTACTTCAGAAAATAAATATTCAGTTTTCTTACGCTTTACTTCAGCTGGTCGCAGCCTATTTCTGGATTTTTTCGAACAAAAGCCCGCTACTTTACTTTTATCAAACCCGCTTAAATTTTTCTAAGTGGAATAGTTACAAAGCTATTTACAAAAACTATGTAATGCTCGGGCAATGTCTTCTTGATAAAATTGTGGTTATGGCCGGCATTGAAAATAACTTCACTTACGATTTTATTGGGGAAGAATATTTACATGAACTTGCTGAGAATAAAAGTGGGGGAATACTTATTGGGGCACATTTCGGAAACTGGGAAATTGCAGGACACTTGCTTAAACGAATAAGTATCAAAGTGCATATTGTTATGTTGGATGCCGAACATGAAAAAATAAAAGCCCTCTTACAAAATGTATCAAAAGAAAAATTATCAATAATCCCCATAAAAAATAATTTCGATCACCTTTATGCAATTGAAGAAGCACTTGCGAAGGGCGAACTTATTGCGATTCATGGCGATCGTTTTTTAACCGGCGCAAGTACAGTTAGTTGTTCTTTTTTGGGCGAAGAGGCACTTTTCCCAACAGGACCATTTTATATGGCAGCTAAATTTAAAGTTCCGGTAAGTTTTGTATCCGCTATTAAAAAAAGCAAATTTCATTACCAGTTGAACGCCACAAAACCCGAACCCATTAATTATACCATCAAAATAAAAACACGAAATCAGGATTTAAGGAAATTGATTGAGCCTTTTGTATCGAATTTAGAAATTCAGGTGAAGGAAAACCCAACGCAATGGTTTAACTTTTATCAATTCTGGAATAAAGAAAATGAACCAAATAAAACAATAAATACCTAAATTATGAATTTTGGTAACGACAATAAAACTGCCCTTCAAGCTAAATTCGATGCTCAAAAAATTGCATTTGGCCCCATAATGTTTCAGGCTGCCAGGGCTTTGCAAAACCTGGGAATTCTTGAATGCATCAGAAAACAACGAAACCATGGCATCCAAATATCAGAAATTGCAAACGATTTGAAACTTCCGGTTTATGGGGTAAAAGTTTTACTTGAGGCAGGATTAAGTTTGGAACTGGTGAGAGTCGAAAACAACCATTATTTTCTTACAAAAACAGGTTTTTTTATACTTAGCGACCGGTTGACACATGTGAACATGAACTTTGTTAACGACGTAAATTACAAAGGTTTTTTTTCGTTGGAAGATTCAATTCACACCGGTAAACCGGAGGGATTAAAAGAATTTGGCACTTGGGATACTGTTTATGAAGCGCTATCTCAACTTCCCGAAAATGTTCAGAAAAGTTGGTTTGATTTTGATCATTATTATTCAGATAATGCGTTCCCCGAAATTTTGCCTGAGATTTTCAGGAACAATCCAAAGAAACTTCTTGATGTTGGCGGAAACACGGGCAAATGGGCTATTCAATGCGCTAAATACAACGATAAAATTGAAATTACGATTCTCGATCATCCGGGACAATTGGAAAAAGCAAATAAAAATATTGACGTGAATGGATTTTCAGACCGAATAAAAGGTATTCCAATTAATTTGCTTGACCATTCCATTCCTTTTCCTACCGATTTTGATATTGTTTGGATGAGCCAGTTTTTAGATTGCTTCTCTCAGGAAGATGTTTTGGAATTACTTATCAGAGCAAAAAATGCAACAAATGAAAGTGGGTCAATATACATTTTGGAAACCTACTGGGACAAGCAAAAATATGAAGCATCAACATATAGTTTGCATGCCACTTCGCTATATTTCACATGTTTAGCCAACGGTTGCTCCCAAATGTACCATTCTGACGATATGCTTTCACTTATTGATCGGGCAGGGCTTTATGTTTTTAAAGAATTGCACGATATTGGTGTAAGCCATAGTTTATACGAGTGTAAACAAAAATTATAGTGATGGTTTTGTGTACTGATCACAATGAATTTGATTGATTTTTAAATTGACTTAACAAGCATAATAATGGTAATTTGTAAGAAAATAATTGAGTTAATCCCTCAAAGACCACCATTTTTGTTGGTTGACGAATTAGTGTCCATCGAAGATAATATTATAACGTGCAGTTTTACAGTTCCCAACAAGCATGTTTTGGTTGAAAGCGGTAAACTCATCGAAGCCGGTTTAGTTGAAAATATTGCACAAACTGCTGCTGCCGGAAACGGTTATATAGCAACTGAAAGCGGTTTGAAAATACCTGATGGTTTTATTGCCGGGATTAAGAATCTAAAAATAAATAGTCTTCCATCTGCAAACAATAAACTCTTCACAAAAGTATTTCAACTTGATAAGGTTATGGGATACAGTTTAATTAAAGGTGAAGTATGGGAAAATGAAAATCTTGTGGCAAGTTGTGAAATGAAAATTTATTGTCCGTAATAAAGACGTTAAAAAATTGTATAACAGCGGTTATATTTTAATATTTGAATATTGTAAATAAGGTAGAAGCTAAGTACTTTTAGATAGTTAAAAATGTAAAATAACTTGTATCATGAAAAAAATTGGATTGTTGATTTTTGCGATTGTGATTAGCATTATTTCAATTAATGCACAGGATTCATTTAAAAAAGAAGTAGCATGGATGGGACTTGATTTCACAGAAGCGAAACTTTTAACTTCTTTAGATTTTACCGATCCGGTAGCCATAAAAAATAACTTGTTGGTTTCATGGAATAATATAATCTTAAAGGAAGCTGAGAAATTTGATGTTGCAGGATTTTTTGGAATTGAAACTTTATCGTATGATTTGGAGACAGTTAAAGAACGAAACCAATCGATTGATCCGGACAAATTGGTGGTTGACAAAACACCGGAAAAATTCGAAATACAAAAAGTGGAATCCATCATTTCTCAATATCCCAAATCAACAGGAATTGGTTTGGTATTTATCGTTGAATCCTTCAATAAACCAAATGCTACAGGGACTTTTTGGGCGACATTTTTTGACAGGGAAACATTGGAAATTATTTCTACAAAGAAGTTACAAGGGGAACCTTCGGGGGTTAGCATCCGGAATTTTTGGGCTAATAGTATTTTTAAGGCAATGAAATCCAACGGGAACAAGAAGTGATTCTTTAAAATCTCCGGATTATGAAAAAGACCAAATTACAGTTAAAAAGTATTTGGTCTTTTTTTATTTAAAAAATGGAATGGGGAAATTTGAATGAGATTCATCATTTAGTATTAAATCAGTTTGCTCAATTTATCAGAAATAAAAATAATTGACAACATATAAAAGACTTTTATTGTATTATTTATATTTTATTATTCCTTCTTCAAGTAAAATCTCTTCATTACTATTTTTGCACTTTCTTAAATATTTTATTGCTTTTTTCTGATCTGTAATAAGTTTCAAATTTGCAGAACCACTAATACGAAAATAATAAGTTTCGTGAGTTTTCAATTCTAAATCTACTTCTTCGAATTTTTTACGCCCCATTTGACTAATAAAAGTATATTTCCCTTCTGGAATAAAATAATATAAATAATGATTCGCCCTTATTGCTCCAAGTTTAACTGTATCGCAATAGAAGGCAAAAGGTGCAGTAAAACCCCTTATAGATGGTCGGAAGAAATAAACTAAAGCATTACCATCAGGGATTTCTTTAAGAGTGTTATTTTTTTGGGAAAATCCAGAGGTACAAGTACACACTAATAGAATTACAAACAAAGCATCAATTTTGAGTTTCATAGTCTTTAGGTTTTGATTATTAATTCAATATCTCTAATATATATCTAATATGCACAGTTAAGTTTTTGATTTTCTTGTTAATATACAAAACATTAATGAAAAAAACAGTTATTCTATATTACTTTAAGATTAAAACTATAAATTGATAAAAACGGATACAAATCTTTGACTAATTGACAATTTAGTAGTTGATAAAACATCTGAAGAATTTGATGAACAAAAAGTGGAATCCATTATTTCTCAATATCCCAAATCAACAGGAATTGGTTTGGTATTTATCGTTGAATCCTTCAATAAACCAGATGCTACCGGAACTTTTTGGGCAACATTTTTTAACAGGGAAACATTGGAAATTATTTCAACAAAGAAGTTACAAGGGGAACCTTCGGGGGTTAGCATCC
The DNA here is from genome assembly GCA_041739985.1 of Draconibacterium sp. GTDB lineage: Bacteria > Bacteroidota > Bacteroidia > Bacteroidales > Prolixibacteraceae > Draconibacterium. The sequence continues at coordinate 55,499 of JBGSMW010000108.1, forward strand.
GGAATTTTTGGGCTAATAGTATTTACAAAGCAATGAAATCCAATGAAAACAAGAAGTAATTTTTTGATTTCATTGAATATAAACAAAAGACTAAATCGCTGGGAAAGGGCATTAGTCTTTTGTATTTTTGAATTTAATCAACGGTAAGTTGATATGTTGTTAGTAGAACTTTTAAGGTTTACTTAAATTGATTTACCAGGGAAAGCAATTTTAAACTCCGGGTTTTGAATTTTTCAATTCATTTAAAAGTTCGCGAACATTGACGGTTGCATACGTTGATGCGTAATCCGACATGGCATAGGGAATAATTAAATCGTCATTTTTTATCATCGAGCCACACGTATATACAACATTCGGTACATAACCTTCCCTTTCCTCTGTGTTGGGAACTAAAAGCGGCGATTTTAATCTCCCGATTTCAATTTCAGGATTTTGGAGATCAAAAAGCGATGCTCCCAAGCTATATTCCCGCATAGGGCCAACCCCGTGTGTAATAACCAGCCAACCTTCAGGGGTTTCAATTGGTGAGCCTCCATTACCAATTTGAATCAGTTCCCAGGGAAATTTAGGTTGCTGCAATAATTTTGCTTCGCGCCAAACATTTATTTTGTCGGAAAAGGAGATGTAATTATTAAAGCCATCCAGGCGACAAAGCATGGCGTACTTTCCATTTACCTTCCTCGGAAACAGGGCCATTCCTTTGTTTTGGGCAATTTCACCGTGTAACGGGAGAATACGGAAATGATAAAAATCCCGGGTGTTAAGCAATTTGGGCAAAATGGTTACACCATCATAAGCAGTGTATGTAGCGTAATAAATCGTTTCGTTATTATCTTCGGTAAATTTTACGAAACGGGCATCTTCAATCCCGTTTTTTTCGTTTATCGATACGGGGAAAATAACCCTTTCTGAAATATTGGTATCGAGCGAAAATTGCAGTTCGTAATGTGATAAAGCCAGCCAGATGATTTGATTAAAAAGGATTTCTTTTTCGGCAGTAAGGTGGAGGGACTTTCTTGCTTCCTTAATACGATCACGAAGTTCGCCATAAGTAAATTTGTCGTTTAACTTATCAAGAATTAAACCAGATGGAATCAGGTCACGAAAATCCTTCATCTCGTCCAGTTTTTTCTTAAACGATTTTTTATGATAATTATGCCTGAGGATGCGTTCAGCTTCTTCCAGCATATTACCGACAGGTTCAACTGTAAGATTATTGTTTTTATCCAAAACACCGGTTCTGAAGACGATAGACGAAATATGCCCTTCTCCGGTAGCCCTGAAACTCACAATTACCCTTTTCTCGTTAATTCCTGTTTCCGACTGATCGGGATGTTCGACAATCGATGGATTAAAAAAAGCTGCTGATTCAATGGAATACTCCATGGTAAAATAGGACCCGATCAATATTTTCTGAGAAACATCAAGCGAATTGGGTTCAACTTCCAACAGTTTTAAAAGCGGAGAAATTTTATTAAAATGTCTTTCGAAAATTTTTGAAATATTTCTGTGGCGCATTGAAAAATCCCTCAGTACAGGACTTAATGCCTTTGCCGCTTCATTTTTTGACATTGCTAAAACCGACCGTATGGTGTTTAACGCCCTTTCATCATTGGTGTAAAGAAAACGGGCTATCACCCTTGAAGCATCGGGATTGAATTTTAGACTTTTCCTGTTAACAGTAACTTGCATCGCAAACTTATTTTTTTGTCTAAAGGTAGTTGCTAAAATTGAATATGAGCTAATTATTTGAATTAGTTTAAATTACACCCTATTATAAGTCATTTGAAAGAACTCTGATAGCATAGATTAATGTGTTTCATTCACTAAATTTTCAATTAATATTTCCGAAGAGTATTTTATTTAACATTGGCAGGCGTATAAATTTTGTTATTTAACTTTCGTACATTTGATTCTGGTTGAGAATTAAGATAATTGAAAGTCTTCATAAAAAATATGGTCTGTGTACGCTGCCAGATGGTAGTGAAATCTGAGATTGAAAAACTTGGACTGCACTATAATTATGTAAAAATCGGTGAAGCGGATATTGTTGAAAATATGCAGCCGCAACAACTCGAAAAATTCAATATTGGTTTAAAAAAAGCAGGACTTGTTTTAATGGATGATAAAAAAAGCATCCTGATTGAAAAAATAAGAAGTGCGATTATTGAATTGGTACACTTCACCGATGACCAGATTAAAGTTAACCTTTCCGACTTTTTAAGCGAAAAACTCGACTACGACTATACCTACCTTGCCAACCTCTTTTCGGAAATGAGTGGTGTTACCATCGAAAAGTTTTACATCACCCATAAAATTGAAAGGGTTAAGGAACTGATAGTTTATGGTGATTTAAATCTTTCGGAAATAGCCTGGAAACTGCATTACAGTAGTGTGGCCCATCTTTCCAATCAGTTTAAAAAGTTTACCGGAATGACCCCAACCCAGTTTAAAATGCTCAAAAACAAATCGCAGGATTCAATTAATGATGTGTGAATAATGTAAACTTTATTCAGAATTATGTAACGCATCACTAATGCAGATTCACGAATTTTACTTTGTAACTGGTTGCCCGTTAAAAAGTAAAAAATGAATATCCTTTTAGTTTATCCAAAATGCCCCGATTCCTTTTGGAGTTTTAACCACGCTATGAAGTTTATTTCGAAAAAAGCGGCTGTTCCGCCACTGGGACTGATTACTGTATCGGCCATGCTTCCGGTAACATGGGAGAAAAAACTGGTTGATATGAATGTTGCAGAACTAAGTTCCAGTGACATTTTATGGGCAGATTTTGTTTTTATCAGCGCCATGTATATTCAAAAAGAATCAGTAAAAAAAGTAATTGCTGAATGCAGAGAATGGGGCACAAAAATAGTTGCCGGCGGCCCGCTGTTTACACAGGATTTTCTGGATTATCCCGAAATCGATCACTTTGTTTTGAATGAAGCTGAAATTACTTTGCCTGTCTTTTTAAACGATTTAAGCGCCGGAAAACCGCAAAAAATTTATATGACAGAAGAATATGCTGATCTTTCGCTTACGCCAGTGCCCGATTTCCATTTGTTATCGGCAAAAGATTATGCTTTTATGAATATCCAGGTTACGCGCGGCTGTCCGTTTGCCTGTAATTTTTGCGAAATAACTTCGCTGCTGGGGCACAAAGTGAGGATGAAAAGCACTGAACAAATCATCAGTGAACTTGATGTGTTGTATGACAGAATTAAATGGCGCGGACCAGTCTCGATTGTCGATGATAATTTTATCGGAAACTTAAAAGAGGTAAAATACAACCTGTTGCCCGCCATGAAAATATGGATGCAACAACACAAATATCCGTTTAAGTTTACAATCGAATCTTCAATAAATCTTGCTGACGATGAAGAATTGATGACACTGCTTGTTGAATCAGGGTTTAGCGGAGCTTTTATCGGAATTGAAACTCCTGAGGAAGACTCGCTTCATTACTGCAACAAAACTCAGAACAGAAATCGTGATTTGCTGGAAAGCGTAATGAAAATACAAAAAGCAGGATTACAGGTTTCGGGTGGTTTTATCGTTGGTTTCGACAGCGATACTCCAACTGTTTTTCAGCGGCAGATCGATTTTATACAAAAAAGCGGAATTGTTGCGGCAATGGTGGGATTGTTAAACGCACCAAAAAACACAAAACTTTACCGTCAACTGGAAGCAGAAAACAGGTTAACTATCGATTCATCAGGAAATAATACCGATTATTCGATGAATTTTATACCCAAAATGGACCACGGAGAATTATTGAATGGTTATCAAAATATTATTAAAAATATTTATTCCATAAAGCCCTATTACAAAAGAGTGAGGCAGTCACTTCTGAATTACAACAAGTTGAGCAAGTCACAGAATAAGATCAGTTTATCATTGATGAAAGCTTTTCTGCATTCGGTTTTTGTAATTGGCATTATGAACAAAGGAAGAACGGAATACTGGAAATTAATTTTCTGGACACTGTTTAACCGGCCAAGATTAATGGTTAATGCCCTTACATGCACAGTTTATGGATACCATTTCCGCACTGTGTACGGATTGCGGGAAAGAAATACAACATAAAAATAAATATCATGGTAAAAGCGAAAGAAGGAAAAGAGGGAAAGAACTCGAAAAAAGAAGCAGTAATGAACCTGAAAGAAAAGAGAGCGGCAAAAAAAGCAAAAAAGGAAGATAAATGCGATTTCAGCTCCATTTAATGATATTGGATTAATTAATTCCTTTAACAAATAAGTAAAAATGAAAATAGCATACATTGCCACATACCCGCCCCGCGAATGTGGTATCGGAACTTTTACAAATAACCTGTTTAAATCGATGCTGGCTGACAAAAAAGGAGCAGAAGACGGGAACGAAGGAATTATTGTTGCATTAAACGATAACGACCTGACTTATAAATACCCTGAAGAAGTTAAAGTTATAATCCGGCAGGATCATCAGGGAGATTATCTGAAAGCAGTAAAATACATTAATTTAAGCGGCGCCGATCTCTGTGTTCTGGAACATGAGTTTGGCATTTTTGGCGGACAAAGCGGGGTGTACATTCTTCCTTTGCTGCACCGGCTTGAAATTCCGCTGATTGTAACTCTGCACACTATTCTGAAGGCTCCGTCATACAACGAAAAAGCTGTATTAAAGGAAATCTGCAAAATGGCAAATAAAGTTGTTGTAATGAGCCATAAAGCCGTTCAGTTCCTTACTACAATCTACGATGTTCCGGAAGAAAAAATAGCGCTGATAGAACATGGTGTTCCCGATATTCATTTCAACCCCGAAAAATCGAAGAAGGAGTTTAAGCTTGAAAACAAAAAAGTATTACTCACTTTTGGTTTTGTTGGCCGTAACAAAGGCATCGAAACAGTAATAAGGGCATTGCCGAAAGTGGTGGAAAAACATCCGAACCTTATTTATATTGTTTTGGGAAAAACCCACCCGAATGTGGTGCGTCATTCGGGCGAAGAATATAGAATTTTCCTTTTGCGCAAGGTAAAAAAACTTCACCTCGAAAAACATGTTTTATTTCTGAATGAGTTTATTGACGAGCAGGATCTGTTTAAATACCTGTATGCCTGCGATATTTATATAACGCCTTATTTAAATGAAGCCCAGATTACTAGCGGCACACTTTCGTATGCTGTGGGAGTTGGCGCAGCCGTGCTTTCCACACCTTACTGGCACGCCGAAGAATTGCTGGACGAGGGTAGGGGAAGGCTTTTTGGTTTTAACGATTCTGATGGTTTGTCGGATATGTTAAACGAACTACTCGATAATCCAAACGAACTTAATGAATTAAAAAGTAAAGCTACTGAATATGGCAAAGAAATTACATGGCCAAAAACCGGTGAAAGATATCTGGCGCTTGCCGAAAAAATACTTAACGAAGAGCATCGGATAATTACCCCACCCGAACCGGATTTCGATCTGCATATCCTTCCTCCTTTTTCGCTGACTCACATCAATCGGCTAACCGATGATACAGGGATTATTCAACATGCCAAATTCGGGATTCCCAATTTAAAGGAAGGTTATTGTCTCGATGATAATGCGCGCGCTTTGCTGATGGTGTTAATGGCTCACCGTCAAATGAGCGATAAACGTGCACTTGAATTGTCACCAATTTATTTGAGTTACATTCATTACATGCAAAATGCTGATGGAACTTTTCGGAATTTTCTCAGTTTCAGCCGGAATTTTCTAGATGAAGTTGGTTCCGAAGATTCGTTTGCCCGCACCATTTGGGCGTTGGGTTATTTAATGGCAAATGCGCCGAATGATGCATACTACCAGACTGCAAAACTTGTATTTTTTAATGCGGCTCCCAATTTCGAAAAGTTAACTTCAATCCGGGGAATTGCCAATACGATGATTGGAATCAGTTATTATCTAAAATGCAATCCGGGCGACGATTCGATGACCGAAAGACTGAGAAACCTCGCACATGTTTTGGTAAAGCATTATAACGAAAATAGCTCTCCAGACTGGCAATGGTTTGAATCGTTACTTGCTTATGATAATGGAATTTTACCGCTGGCGCTTTTACATTCGGCAGAAATACTGAATGACGATAAAATAACAAAAGCTGCGCTCGAATCCATGGATTTTCTGACAAACCATACATTGAAGGACAATTATCTGTCGATAATCGGGAATGAAAAATGGTATAAAAAAGAGGGCGAACGGTCGGTTTTTGCCCAGCAGCCCATTGATGCCATGGCTATGGTTTTAATGTACCACCAGGCTTATCATCTTACAAAAGACAAAGATTACCTGAGCAAACTTTACACCTCGTTTTTGTGGTTTCTGGGGGAAAATGATTTACGAATGAGTCTGTATGATTTTGAAACACAGGGTTGTTGTGATGGTTTTGAACGTCACGGAGTTAACCGGAACCAGGGAGCCGAAAGTTCGCTGGCCTATTTAATTTCACATTTAACAGTGTTGCAGGCCTACGAGGAATTTCACAAATCGGATTTGAAACTTGTATAAAAGTGGGTTTACTAATCAGATAAAAAACACATAGTCAAATAGTTCACAATAGAGAAACACATAGATTTTTTATCAATCAGGCTGTTGTATTAAAATTATTCTGAATCTCTATGTTTTGAATACTATGTGACCTATGTGCCTATTGTGGTAATCTTGAAATTTTTACTAATCAGAAAAATAAAAAACACATAGTCACATAGTTCACATTAGGAAAACATATATGCCTATTTCGGTATTTTGACTTTCAACTCTGTTTTTCTTAACTTGAGTCTTGTGTTTTCTTTTACAAGACTTTCAATTGTTTTTTCTAATTTTTTATTTACCCTGTCCGTTTCAATCTTGGCATTAATGATATCGAAACGCAAATCCTGCAACTGTACCATTTGTTGTTTTAACTGATTTTGAAGCTCCAGAAGTTCAAATTCTTTCTTCTTCAATTCGGTAATATCTGTCGCTATCAGTATATAATTATCTCCTTTCAAATACGCGGGTAACAAGCGGACAGAAAGTTTAAGCCAGGTTTCGTTGATTAAGGATATCATCAGAGCTCCGCTTTTATTGGGAGACAATCGGGCAAACATGTTATCCAGGTTTAACCTGTCAATTGGGGTGATATAACTTTTAATATAAGAACCAATTACTTTATCAACCGGTTGTTGCACAAGTTCAGCAAACCGGTTATTGCTATACAGAATTAAACCATCTTTGGTAAGAGTAACTGCCCCTCCGTGCATTTCTTCAACAAAAGTACGATAAGGTGTTTCAGCTGAAGAAAGCGAGTAAACCTGATCACCTTTTGCGCCGGAAACCACTATTGCATCAACTTCTCCGCTTCGGATTGCTGCAAGCATTTCTTCCGTTTCGAACAGGCGGGAACGTAATTCTTCGTTATCAAAAATGAGTTGTTCTTGTGTTTTTGTCATTGCTGTTTTTTTTTATCAATTGTACTTTGTTAATCAACCCGGAATAGTTACTTGATCTTTCTCAGGTCTAAACCCATAAGTACTTTTTTCTCATTCGACATATCTCCAATAATTCTCCGGAAAGGAAGCGGCAGTTTTTTAATCAGTGTAGGAGCTGCAATTATTTGTTCCTCTCTCGCAATTAATGGATTTTGGTATAGGTCAATCACTTCCAGTTCATATTTTCCTTCCAGATATTCTTCGCAAATCTTTTTCAGGTTTGTTATGGCCAGCACCGATCGGTTTGTTGAACCTGTAATATAAAGGCTCAGCATATATTTATCCTGGCTTTTATCAGCGATAGTCATGTCAAACTCTTCAGTTGCGCTTTTAATTTTTGTCTTTACCTCTTTCATAATATTACTGTTTGAGTGTAATTTCTCTTTCAGTTCACTGCTTGTAAATCCAGCCCAAGTAGTACGCGATCTGTATTGGAAAGATCGCCAATTATTTTGCGGACAGGAACCGGCAATTTTCGTATTAAAGTTGGCAGTGCAACAATCTGGAATTCGTTGGCCAGTTGCGGGTTTTCCAACAAATCGACTACTTCGATGGAGTATTTCCCATTTAACTGTTCGTCACAAATTTTTTTCAGATTTGTAAATGCAGCGATTGCCTTTGGTGTTTGTCCGGCAACATATAAGCGAAGTATCCAGGCATCATTTGACGGATTATCTGCATTCTGTTTCTTGATTTTTGCACCTGTTTTTATTTTCTGTGACTTCATAAAATTGATTTTTTAAAAGATCTTTTATTGTTTGCCGGTTTGTTCTCCATATCATCTGTTCTGCTTTCAGCCATTTCAATTTTATCCTGTTCCAGTCGCTTTATTGTATCCTGCTCCGTTTCAATCATTTTCAAAGCTTCCGATTCCTGAGAATCAAAATTAGCATATAACGAAATAATCTGGGCTTCCAGCGCCTTTCGTTTTCTTTCAATTTCACGTTTTTTCCGTTCAATATCATGTTTGCGTGTTAAAACTTCCGCATTTTCAAGAGCTTTTTGAGCAATTCGTGCCGAGCCCGTTAAAACGCCGCTTGCACCCACATAAACCTCGCGTAACTCTATTCCGTGACTGGTTAAAATAAATTCTCGAATCTGGTTTGAATGTGCCATACCACGCGATTTAACAATGTACATTCCCCGGTTTCGTTCGCCGCTTAATTCAATATCGCGCAAAAATATCCAGGTATCAATCAAAGATGAAATTCCGCTGTCGTGATGTTCCGATATGTTTTGTTTTGAAGTTAAACTTGTAAACATGGCTGTTATCAGGTTCGATTTCAGATAATCAACAATGCGCATTAACATAGTTTTTACTTCGAAATCTTTATCGCCGATAACAAAAGTGTTTATTGGGTCGAGAATTACAATTTGAGGTTTAAAATCGTTAACCGCTTTGTGGGTTGCAGCGAGATGCATTTCCAAACCATAAAATGTGGGACGGGTTGCCTGAAATTGTAAAAGTCCTTTTTGCACCCAGGGTTCCAGTTTTATACCTATGGAAAGCATATTCCGCATGAGTTGCTTTGGCGATTCCTCGAAACAGAAATAAAGAACCCTTTCGCCGCGTTTACATGCCGCTTCGGCAAAATGGGCAGCTATACTGGTCTTTCCAACTCCGGTTGTACCCGAAATAAGAACGGTGCTGCCACGGTAAAAACCTTTTCCTTCCAGCATTTTGTCAAGTGCAGGTATGCCACTCGAAACCCTTTCGTTTGAAACTGCATGTTTTAATCCCAGCGATGTAACCGGTAATATGGAAAAACCATTTTCATCGATCAGAAACGGATATTCGTTGGTGCCGTGTATCGATCCGCGGTATTTTACAACCCGCAGCCGGCGTGTCGAATTTTGTTCGGTTACGCGGTGGTCGAGCATAATCACACAATCCGAAACATATTCTTCCAAACCCTGACGGGTTAAAGTTTCGTCACCCCGCTCGCCGGTGATAATTGCAGTAACTCCTTTTTCCTTCAGCCAGTGAAATAAACGCCGAAGTTCAGCGCGCAATATCAGTTGGTTCGGCAGACCGGCAAACAACGATTCGATGGTATCTAAAACAACACGTTTTGCTCCAATCAAATCGATGGCATAATTCAGCCTGATGAATAATCCTTCAAGGTTGTATTCCCCGGTTTCTTCAATTTCGCTGCGTTCAACACGAACATGTTCAAGTATGATTTTTTTATGTTTGGCAAGGTCATCCAAATCAAAGCCGAGCGAGGAAACATTTTTGATTAGCTCATCATTTGTCTCTTCGAAAGACATAAACACACCGGGTTCGTTAAATTGTGTAGCGCCACGTACAAGAAACTCCATTCCGAAAAGTGTTTTCCCACAGCCGGCGCCTCCGCAAACAAGCGTTGGCCTGCCAGCTGGTAATCCTCCGTCGGTTATTTCATCGAAACCCTGAATTCCGGTTGGCGATTTGGTGAGTTTTTTGTCTTCAAGCTTTTTTGCCGCTTTATTCATTAATTTAATGTGATTTAATTTTGACTGATAACCAATATTTTATGCTTTTTCTAAATTCAAATTATCAGATTTTTATATAAAAACTGATCGAATAAAATTAAGTTTTAGTTAAAGGGTAGGAGTTACACTTTTATTTAAAAAATTTACATAATTCACACATTTTGCAGGGAGGCAGTATTTTGGGACGGATTTTTTTAAGGGGTGCGGAGGTTTTTAACTTCGGGAAGGGAAGTCTGCTTACCGCAACTACAATGATTTCACAAAATATATTTGCAAAAAAGGAGAAAAATATGAAATAAACCCGCCTGACGAACGGGAAGGGTATAACACATGAGAAAGTGTTTATATGACGAATAAGGGTCAAAAATTTTCTGAACTCTTATTGGATTTTTTTAATTAGAAACCATTATTGTCCGGTTAAAATTAAAGATAGCTTCACTTCTCTCATTATAAATATGTTTTGATTGGATAACAATTATTTTCTGAAAATGTAAAAAACTCTCAAATTTCTGTTTCCGGTTTATAAGTTTTTGAGCCAATCTAATCATCATGTTTAAGTCGATTTTCAATATCCATATTTTGATGTAAAATCCTAATGATTTCAATAATGTTGTCTTCTGTCTTTTTAAAAAAAATCAGGTGAGATTTAACTTTTGACATCCTGTATCCTGTTCTGACATGATCCATTTTTCGACTTAATTCATAGTTGTCCACAATGAATTTAATTTCGTTAATGATGAGATTATGATATCTGTCAGCCTGTTCTCTTGACCATTTGTTTAAAGTATAAAGCCAGATTTTGTCTAAATCGAAAATAGCTTTTTCGCTTATCCGATATTTACTATTCATAGGAATTTCCGATGTAAGTCAGCAAGATGCTGGTCTGCATTAAAGTTTTCAACCATAGGGCTGTTTTCACCTTCAATCAACGCGTCTCTTAATTCCTTTAGTTTTTTTTCCTCTGATTCTAAAAGTCTTAATGCTGAACGTACGACTTCACTCGCAGAACTATATTTTCCAGAAGTTACGGATGAATTTATAAAATTCTCAAAATGCGAGCCTAAAGATATTGATGTATTTTTTCCCATTTTCTTTTATTTTAATTCAAAGTTACCAAACATTGGTAATAAAATCAAAAAACGAATAAAAGTCAAAACAATTATTCTAAAACAATACATAATTTACACAATCTTAGTGTTTAGAACGGATACCCAATTGCCACATTTAAAATTAAATTTTCGCCTCTCCATTTCGAGCTGCCAATATCAATTTCGTCAATCACCCACCTTTCGTTTTCGGCCAGCCAGGGTTTTCGCAATGGCATTGCCAAATCGAAACGCAAAACAAAAAAAGAAACATCAATTCGCAGTCCGGCGCCTGCACCTACAGCAACTTCATTCATAAAAGTTGAAAAAGAAAATGGGGTTCCAGTGTTTGAAGGATTCGATTTTATGAGCCACACATTTCCTGCATCAACAAACAAGGCTCCTCTAAGAAAGCGATAAAGAGGAAAGCGGTACTCAGTATTTACTTCCAGTTTAACATCGCCACCCAGTTGAAGAAATACAATTTTATCGGGATCCTGGTAAAAAGTGCCGGGACCAACTGAATTGATATGAAATGCGCGGATACTGTTTGGTCCGCCACTGAAAAATTGTTTGGAGTAGGGCATTACCGCAGAATTTCCATAGGGTTTGGCTACACCTGCAAAACCGCGTAAAATCAATTTGTTGTTATACCTGAAATTGTAATAAAACCGGCCATCGACACTTAATTCAATAAATTGCGAATAAACAGAAGCGGCAATCTGTGCGGGTTTTTCAGAAGAAATTTTATCACCGGCAATTCTTTTTGCAAGCGATAAGGTATTCCCGGCAATCTCGCCTGTAAACCGGCCAAAATACTGCGACTTTTTGCCAGGTATCAACTGATCGTTAAATGTATAAGAATAGCTTCCTCCGGCGATAAACTGTTCCTCGTAGCTTTTTTTCAGATATGGATTTGTATTCAGCAGAACTGCGAATTCGGGCGATATTTTCGTAAGAGAAGTATAACTTACACTCAACGGATTAAATTCGTGTTCTTTCCTGATGTCCTGTTTCCATTTATAGCCATAGACAAACTCAAATGTTTTCATATCGAAATAGTTAACCCTTCGTAAATAGTTAAAGGCGCCTATAATGCGGGTTTTTGGAATATACCTGCTTTGGGTTCTAATTTTGAAAGGAGTTATAAAACGCGGAAAATTCAGCTCAACCTGCGGATTGATGGAATACGAATAATAATTTTTGTCGGATATTTTGCGTTGAGATTCAAAAGAGCCTGACATATTAAAATTCAGCAATTCGGCGCCGTTAAATGAATTTCGGTTCTGAAGGCTTAAATTCATTCGCGGGCCGGTGAAATTGTTCGATTTTGAAACATATTCCATTTCTGTTCTAAAGGTGCGTTTTAGCATTGGAGTCATTAAAATTGAAACGTCCAAATATCCTTTAGCCGTAGTATCGCTGTCGGAAAATTTTACACGCACAAACTTGAAATTATCAAGCGAAATCAGTCGGTTGAGCGTAATGTTGTGATTTTCGCGTGAAAAGATTTCATTTTTTCGCAGATAAACTGATCGTAACAATTCTTTTGGATTGATCCATCTTCCGGCTTCCTCCTTTACAAACTCAACGTTTTCATAGTAAATGGTGTCTTCTTTAATGTCTTCAACTTCCTGATTAAGCGAATAATTCTGATCGATAAATACATTATTGATGCGGTAAACTGTCAAAGCATTATTCGGAATACTGTCCTTCAAAGTCATTTTCAGGGTTATCGTTTGGTCCGTTTTCGATGTGTCGGCTTTAAAAATGAGATAATCGGGGTCGAAATAAAAATATCCGTTGTTTTTAAGCAAAGCATCAATCCGATTCCTCTCCATTTCAAGGGTTACAAGGTTATATTTTTTGCCGGGTTTAATCAGTGACTTTTTCTTTTCTTTCAGAATTATGTTACTCAAACTGTCATCGGAAATGTCAGTTGAAATATCGTTTATAATGTACGGCTGATGTATGTAGCTTGTGTAAATTATTTTTGCCGTGTGCTTCTTTTCATCAATTTCGAAATTGGTAAAACTGTTAAAAATACCGATGTTAAAAAGGCCGGCATCGATAAATTCGGCAGTAACCCCGGGCTTAATATTACTGATGAGTACGGGTGCTTCTCCCTTTTTTTTGAGCCATTTTTTAAATTTAGTATCCGGCGATTCACCGGCGGTGTTATACATCCATAATTTAGGCCGCAAACCCAGAAAAACTTTATTTGGCTCGGGACGAATGGCATTTTCCACAGTGTTTTTAATCAGTTTACTGCTGATATTATTTGTCGATTCAAGTTCTGATTCTGCCCCTGTGTAAAGCTTTTCACCGGGAGGCAAATGCCTTGTACCACTGCATGACGCCAGCAGCAGAATACTGAAAATCAGAATATAACTATTTCGAATTGAGCGTTTCATTCTTTTTTGTCCTTTTTCAATTTTTCGGATTTGTTTTTTGGTTTCCTGAAAAAATCTTTCCATTTATCGAAATCACGCACATATATTATACCTGCGCCGGTTTCAATAAACTGGCCGTCAATATCGCTTTCGTACTGGTTTTGCCTGAATCCTTTCAAACGGTAGCGACCATCTTTCGTTAATTTATATTCAAGCACAACGTCGCTGGCAATGTCGCTTGCCGAATTTTGTTTTGCTTTTACTCCTTCAACTTCAAGGGTTCCGCCAAGCTGAACACTTAACCTTTCATTGAAGAGTTGTTTCTTTAACCCAATATCAACCTGGGTTCTGCCTTCTGCCTGTCCTGTTTCAAACTGGTTGTACGATTGAATATCGAAATTCAAATCAACGCCGGGCAGCACTTTCGACGACCATTGATTCAATTGCTGCGATAACAGTTTGCCCACAGTTGCCCTGACAAAAGTTGAAGTTCCGCCGCCTGCATCGGTTTGTAGCGGATTTTCCTGTATAAATCTGCCCAAAACCAGCAACGCAAAAACCTGTTTGTTTAATGCCGAAGCATCTTCGTTCAATAATATCAGCTTTTGATTCACTGCTCCACTCAAAATCCCTTTATCTTCAGGTCGCAGTTGTATTTCGAAGCCAATTTCGGGTTGTAAAATATTTCCTTTTAATTTAAGGATAACCAAAAAGAGGTGTCGTTCTTTGTACGCATTTCTGTCTGTTTCAGTCAGACCTGCCATTTGGTCGGCCATCAAATCGATGGGTGAAGTCCGCACAGTATAAATTGCATTAATATCTACATCAGCATCCATTGGATCGCCATTCCAGTTAATTGTACTTCCTTCATCAATTTCAAATGTTCTTTTGATTAACGATTCAAGCGAAACAAGGTAACTGCCATCGTTTAAATTGTAAGTACCGGTGAGACTCATTTTTCCGCTTCTGTCAATGGTAAAACTCAATGCAGCTTCGCCTCTCACCACAAGCGAATCGGTTGAAGATGGATCTATTAATAAACGCAACGTTGCCTCTTTGTCGATTTCAATAACCGAATAAACATCAAATCCGGTTAAGCTTGTTTTTTGTGTTTGTTTGTCGTTTCCGCGGGTTAAAATCGGATGCAGTTTATGTTCGTTCACAAATTCTATTACACCTTCTCCTTTGTTTGTTGTGAGTTTATCTTCGGGAACTGCAAACGTAAAATTTGAGCCCTCTTTCATTTTAATTCTTGCGTTGACAACCGGAAGCTCCATTGGTCCGGTTACATCTATTTCACTGTCGATTATCATTCGTCCGTAGAATAATTCATTATCATTTTTAGTGGTGTTGAACAACAAAAAATTATTTGCAGTAACCGATAATGCAAAAGCAAAATCCGTGAAATGGTTCATGTTTACTACTCCGTTAATTACAGCAGCGTTTTGGGAAACATCATAAATGGTGAAATCATTAAAATATATTCCGTCTTTTTTCAACTGAAAGGTTTCATCCTTTATTTCCAGGCGGTTATTCAGCGCGGCAGGTGTAATAAATGCATTTTTAAAAACAAGTTCGCCAATAATTTCGGGTGTGGTGGAATTCCCTTCAACCAAAAAATTTCCGCTCAGGTTTCCGGATGCTTCGGTAATTGTACCCATCGAAAATGCCTCGATTGTTTTTAATGAAAGCGACCGGATATCGGTTGTCAGCGAGATTGAATTGTCGCCACCTTTGGCAATATAGTAGCCTTTTGTTGTCAGGTTATTTTCAGCGCCCGATAAATTCAAATCGATGTTAAATTTTTTACGGGTTGGATTCTCTGCTTTTACAGTTAGATTTCCAACAGATACGCCGCTGACAAACAGGTTTGCAATATTGGCGTCGGCAATCAAACCATACGATTCGTCAACTCTTTTCAGCAGCGCGCTTCCATTTAAGGTTCCTTTTACAAAACCTGTATCTTTTTCAATTATTCCCGAAATATCTTCCAGTTTGAAATCCTTTATTTCAACTTTCAGGTCATCATTATACTTGTCATTCACCGAAGCAATATTGATCTCACTTCCTGATTTATTCATAAAAAAATGGTGTATTAAAAATCCTTGTTTCCCAAATCCAATGTAATTGTCTGCTGCAATATCCCATTGATTATCCATCAGAAAAAAATCGGCCGGATCGAGCGCCAGCCTAAAGTTTTCGCCATCTTTGGTAATTTCGGTGCTGACTAAAAGCTTCTTGTTTTTCTTTTCGTCAACAGATGAAATGGTTGTATTTATTTTGTCATCAGCAAGTTTTCCATCGATTAAAAAATTCTCCAGTTTGATTTGGGAATTTGAAACCGCACTGCTTGATATTTTAAAATTCAATGCATCCGGATTAGAATTCACATCAAATTCGAAGTCTTTGATTTCGGTAGTTCCATAAACGATTTTATTCATTTTGGCATTGATTTTCAGGTCGTTTTTTTCGCTGTCGAAATTTCCCTGAATAATTCCCGGCTCAAATTCTTTTAATTGCGGCAAAAGAACTTCGGAAAGTAGCGGATGGTTGTGAAGTTGTATTTCGAAATTGAAATCCGTCGGTTCATCATTTTTCTCCAACTGATTTTCGTTTCCAAACGGAAAATAGGTATATATGAAATTGTTCAACTGCGCGGAAATATCGGCAGGAGAAATAGTTCCGGCATACTTTACGCCAACCAGGGCGCTGCTAAAATTGATTTCACTTTTTCGGGTTTCATTCACCGAAGCAAACAGCAGCGAATCGAGCGTATATGTTTCCTCTCCCTGTGCAATAATCATGTTGGTGATTGCTGCAGTGCCATTTAGTTTTTTTACAGTTCCACCCTTCAGATCCGCTGCTGCAACCAAGGCTATTCTTATGTCATTTTGTGTAAAATTTAGTTTTTGAAGATCGGCTCCCTCCACATTCAACGTGAACTTAATTTGTTCTTTATCAGGGTTCAGGCTCACCAGTCCGTCAAAATCGAAAACTGCGTTTTCATCATTCAAATTCATTTTGCCTTCGAACTCCTGTCCGCTGATATTCCCATCCAGATTGAAGTTGTGATATGTGTATTGATACAAATAAATCTGAGAAACTTCGGCCTTGATTTTTGCCGCGACAGTGTTTTTATCCAGCCCTTGACCATTGGTTTCCGCGATTAACGAAACGGGACCGTACATTACTGTATCCTTTAATAATTTGCCCAAATCGAAATTTGTTGTGCTTATTTTTCCATTGAAATTTTCACTTTTATCAATGGTTGCAGAAAGTTGCACATCACCAAAACTGCTGGCTGCATTCACTGTGGTTTCGAATGACTTTATCTCTCCTTTAAAAGCAATCTGCAAGTTTATATTTTCTGGAAGAGCGATATTTTCTGGAATCGAATCTCCTGCCATCAATTCAATATCTTCCTTTCCTGAGATTACTGTCAGGTTTGGGAAATCGTACGTTGCAGACTTAACTTCGGGCAAACCACGGATATTGAAATCGGTTTCCACAACTGTATTTGTTCCGGTTTTAATGATCAAATTTTTGCCGGTCAGATTATTTAGCGGGCCGTTTACAGTACCGGAAGCTGTTGTAATGTTGTCCGGATTTTTAAAGAAAGGCTGGTTGATAAGTTCCGGACTAAAATAAAGCACATCAGGATTTGTGAGGCTGACATTTCTCATCACAACATTCAGGTTGCTGAATTGCAGCGAATCGGTAAAATTTGCCAACGAAGAAAATTCGACATGAAAATCGGCATCGATGTAAGAATCGGGGGTTTTGAGTTTTAGTTTATCAGCAGTTATTGAATGTTTATCCATGCTGAAATCGGTTTCCAAATTGTTGACTACAAAATGATTCTGATTGATCGTGCTCAGCTCCCGAACCGAAATTTTTGTAAGTTCCTGTGAATAGTAAAAATCGCTTCCATTAAACGTTAACTGAGTCAGTTCGAGGTGTTGTCCGTTAAATTCATTTGGTAATTCCGGACCATCTCCAACTTTGTAATCAAGCATGTTGTTTTCAGCATCAAGACGATTCACTGTAACTTTCCAGTTGTTTTTACCCGGAGAATCCGAACCTGCAACATTTTCAGGCACAATGGTGTGATACAGGATATCGCTTTCCGACAAATTTATATAGTCGAATGTAATCTGTTCATTTTGTACATCTACCATACCTTCTTCCAGTTTTATCCTGTCGATTTTTGTATTAACCGCCATGTAATTAACCGAATCGAAATAGGCTACAGTAGAATTGATGAGCTGAAGTTGTTGGGCAATGATGGTTGGCAAAACTTTACCCGATTTTTCTTTTTGAGCGTTTACCGGTTCACTTGTCTGAACAATTAAATTGAGACCCTCCAAAAACAACTCGTTAAACTGGTAAAGCGATTTTTTAGGGGAAAATTCTTCCACACTGAGTTCCGATTGTTGGATTGCCGCAAAAACATATATTCCCTGATATGCATCGTTGTAAGTAAACCTGATGTTTTTCAGATAAACATCATCGAGGCTGAATGTCCATTTCGAAGCTTTTAAAGTATCGGTTTGTGTCTGTTGGGTGGAATCAGCGAACGAAGTAATCAGGAAATTGTAGTTGAACAAAGGATCGGTTTTGGTGCTGTAAAGTTTGATGGTAGCGTCTTCGAGTGAAACCGAACTAATGGCAATTTCACTTGAAAATAAACCGTAAAGTGCAATATTAATTTTCACTGAACCGGCAGATATTAAGGTGTCCTTTTTTTTGTCTTCCAGAAAAAGGCCTTCAATAACCACAGTTTTTGGAAATTTTATGCTTACATTTTTTATCTCAACTTTTGTTTGTGTTTTTTTACTGACAAAGGAAGTTGCCGCATCAACTATCTTGTTTTGAACTTCAGGAATTTGAACAAGTCCGGCAATAATTACGCTTATAAGCACAAGAATTAGAACCACCCAAAGGATGACTCTTATTGCTTTTATGATTGTGATTTGCACTTTATTCATATTCCAGATTGCCTGTAAAGTAGAAGTATGCAACGAGTGCAGTTATTCCAAATAATTTGAATAAAGATAAATAGATGTATCCGTCAAATTATTACATAACTATTGAATAGAGTTACATGATTCACACATTTTGAGGGGGATGTTCCAAACTGGAAGAAAATCCTGAACTAAATTTTATTGAACAAAGAGATACTATCAAACAGGAGTAGAGATGCCGTGAACTTTGTACATTACTTCCCCAAACAAAAAGTGGAGCAATGAAATTTGTACATTACTTCACCTGAAAAAAGTGAAGCTGTGAACTTTGTACATTACCTCCCCAAACAAAAAGAGGAGTAATGAATTTTGTACATTGCTTCACCTGAAAAAAGGGAAGCTGTGAACTTTGTACATTACTTCCCCAAACAAAAAGTGGAGCAATGAAATTTGTACATTACTTCCCGCACAAAAAGTAGAGCCGTGGAGGTTTCTCCAAAGCTCCACCGAGCGTTAGGGAAGTCATGGAGGTTTCTCCAAAGCTCGACCGAACGTTAGGGAAGCAATTATTATTTGATAACTGGGTCGCAAAGACAGTAGAAAATATTAAGCCGTAATAGTCTGCAAAAAAATCAGAGCATGTTTTAGTTTACAGGAAATTTTCGAAATGGCAAAATAGAAGACTGGGTTATTGTATATTCTCAATTCTTTTAATATCCAGTTTCCGTTGGCTTAAAAGGAAAATGTAAGTTTTGCAGGCGCCAGAGTGGTATATATCTTTATGCCGGGCGTAAAATGATTTTACTGCCCAATCGATTGCAGCATCCATATCTCCGTTCATTTCGCAGGCAAGTGCCATATTATACATGCTTTTTGCAGCTATTTTTTTGTTTTTGTTTGTTGTATTTTTCTTCCAGATTTCGGCGGCTTCCAACCAGCGGTTTTGCTTGATCAGCTTTTCTGTTTTTTTTAATTCAGCTTGCCCCGATTTGTAATACATTCTATCAACTTCAATCCAGTACGGCACTAAAAATTCTGCAAATTGGCTTCCTGCAATATTTGCAGCATTTAATACAGCATCTTTCCGTGGTGGTAAATTTCGTTTGGATTGAGCTAAATTGAAAGCTGGTTCAACCCAACTAATAGTATCTGTTTTTATGTGCGTATAGATCATCGCAGATTTTTTGAGATCGTAAAAATTCCAGCCCGATAAAACATACACAATTTCAGTTGCTTCATCCAAATTGTAACTTGAAAAAATGTACTTTTTGGATAGATCCCTGACATATTTAGGTGAAAATATTCCGTCTGCTGACCCATAATAATCAAATGATAACAGCAAGTCAGCATTGGTTGAATCCGCAATTTTTTGAATATCATCCTTTGAATACAAACCAAATTCAGGATCAAAAAATTTTGTTTTGGATTTAACTGAATCACAATTTGAGAGGCTTTTTACAAAATGAGCGAAATGGAAAGCTTCTTTATTTATGAGAATTTGCGTGGTCGAATCTGTAGGTTCAACCTGCTTGAATTGTGCATAAACAAGCGAATCATCCAACCCAATGTCGGAGTAATTCATGGGTTCTAGTTCGATAACCGAATCGAAATACTGGTGATTTTTTAATTGAGTCAAAAAATTCTGAAAATAAATATCCGACGCAGTACTATCCAAATTTGAATAATCCTTTAATGTTTCATTGTCTTCAATATAATCTGAAAAATAAGGATTGAGTGCGATATTCGCGTTATTGTACCTGACTGCAACAGTTTTATAATCCTTTGACAGTATTATTTTTCCCGGCACTAAAACTTCAAGTTTTATGGTTGAGGAGTTGCTCAAAGTGTAGCAACTTTGCAGAGAAATAAGGAAAATGCACAAATATATAAGGTTTAAATACCGTAACATTTCAGTAACTATTTAACTGCTCTACTTCTTTTTTGCGTTGTGCCAGTACTTTTTGGTAGGCAGCAATCATTTTCATGTCGTCTCTGCTCCGGTAATCTGCCGCAATTTGTTGTGCCGCAGTCAGCCATTGGATTGCAGTGTCCAGATCATCTTTCATTTCATAAGCCAGTGCCAGGTTGTATCGGGCATTGATTGCCATTTTCCCGTTTTTGTCGGCGGCATATCGTTTCCAAAGCATAATGGCATTGTCCCAGTCGTCTTTTACAAGGTATTTCTCTGCTGCTTCAAAGTCGGGCAGGGGAGGAATTGAATACATTCGTTTTACCGATTCCCATGATGCAAAAAACCGTTTCGAATAATTTTCGCCAGCCATTTGTGAGGCTATTTTCAGGGCGGTCAGGCGTGGTGGGAGTTTTGTGTTTTTCTGGTAATTTCCATTTGCATCGTTTGCATTCCAAAACAAGGTATCGATCATTGATTTTCTCTCGATAATTTTTTTTGCGGCAGGATCGTAAACCGCCCAAACACTTGCGGTTATTACATCCCGCGGTTTGGGAACACCTTGTTCTGCTGTATATTCAGAATAAAAAAAAGAAAAAGTTTCGAGTGAAATTACAAGGTCGGTTTCTGTTTCGGTAGTCAGTTTATTTATCAGGTCGAAATCGATTGCCGGGAGTTTTGAGCTTGAATGTGGTTTAAAAATCTCGGGGAAAATATGGATTCGGTTGTAAACATTTTTGTTTTTTAGGTTGAGCGCCAATTCATTCAAACAATAACTTGTTAAAATACTGTCGAGGTTTTCAGGGTCTCCTTTGGCTTTTCTCAGCTTGTTGTCGTCTTTGAAATAATGTTGCAAAGTATCGTTTGAGTACTTGAAATTGCGCGAAATCAAAGCGATATTCTCAACATTTACCGGAACGTTAATTGCGCCTGGTTTGTAAACGTCAATCGGATATTCCTTGTAAACTGTGCACGAAGTTGTGGCTAGTGCAAAAACAAAAAACCAGAATGTTAAACGTTTCATGGTTATTGGTTATTTATGTCGTTTTTTCTACGCTTCAGCGTTTCCAGATAATTGTAGGTGGCAGTGTGAAACATTGTATTGTATGATTTCAATGCCCATTCGATTGCCAGATCAATGTCGCCCAGCATTTCGTAGCCAAGTGCGATATTAAATTCAGCTCTGCTTTTTACCGATTTCGATTTTGCATTTTCTGCGGATTCTTTCCACACTTTAATTGCGGTTTCCCATTGATTTGAATTTACAAGCGGTTCTGCTTGTTTCAGGTTCGAATCGCCTTTTATAAAATAACTTCGTCTTTCGGGTCGCCATTTTGTGCTTATTTCGTTCGAAAGGTTAAGCGCTATTGAAATTCCGGTTTCTGTCAATGCGGTTTTTACAGGTGTGAAACGGTTAAAAAGTGCATTGATTGTATAATCAGCATCATCCCAATAAAGTGTGTCGCGCATCAGTTGACGGCGAATTACTTTCTCAACGCGGGGATCGTAAACCCTAAAAATTGCTTCGTATGATATTTCCATTTGTGCTTCGACAAAACTAACAAAACCGTTATTTCCCGGGTCGAAGGTGCTATTTTTTTCATAATTCGTTGATACCCGCATTTTAAGGTAATCAAGCGATAAAACAGCATCTGTATTGAAAGTATCGCAAAGCAATTTTACTTCGTCCCAAGGCATTTCCTTTGTGATAAAAGCATTTCTTTCAAAGTCCAAAAACCTGTTTTCGGGTATCACAAAATCATATCTTCCAGATTCAAAAAGCAGTTCTCCAAGCGCTTTCAATGTTGTGTCAACTGCCTGAATGTCGTTTATGATTGTGTCATAATCAAATTGCTGGAGATA
Source organism: Draconibacterium sp. (assembly GCA_041739985.1). Taxonomy (GTDB): domain Bacteria; phylum Bacteroidota; class Bacteroidia; order Bacteroidales; family Prolixibacteraceae; genus Draconibacterium. Next base: position 77,660 of record JBGSMW010000108.1, read on the forward strand.
AAAGAGTTTTTGCAGTGAATCCGCTTTCAAATCCGTATAGCTGTCGTCAACAATCCGGGCTACAATCAACAAACTCTGGATATTTTCAGGAAGTTCTTTTTGCGATTTTTGTGGGATCTCAATAAATAATTGTTTTGTTGAAACGCATGAAAATGAAACAACAATCAGTAAAAATACCGATATATAATTTGCAGCTTTTTTGTAAAGATTATTCACGTTTCAAAAAAATTAATAAATACCCCAGAACTTTCTCAAAAACCATTCCACACTTAACAATAACAAAACAACAAAAAACAACCATTTCAAGTTTAGCATTTCGTTAATCATTTCCTGAAAATAACTTGTTGCTTTTAGCTGGTTGTTGTTTTTCAGGTCCGAAATCAACTGTTCGGCTTGGTTTGGCTGATAAAACTTGCCACCACTTTGGGCTGCCATCTGATATAGTAGATTGTGGTTTGCACGTAAATCAAGGTTTTCGAAATTTACCGGTGTAATCGTAAACCGCCCGGATTCGTTAAAGGTTTTGTCTCCAATTGTAACTTCGGCTGAAAAAGTATAGTCGCCGGAGGGCAAATGGCCTGCATTTAAAAAGTAGTCGCTTCCCTGAATATCAAACGTGTATTCAAATTCTTCGGAATTCGAATTTTGTATTTTAATTTTTACCTCTTCATTATTTACCTTTTCAAAAGCATCATTGTAAACTTCAGCTCTGAAAACAACCTCATCTGTTTCGGCATACACAGGTTTAAAGTCGATTATAAAATTGTCTTCATTTTGACGCAACGCCAGATATTGCACCAATTGATTTACCAATTCATTGAAAAGCGCCTGGTTTTGATTGACATAGTAATTGTACAAACGCCAGCGCCAAATCCCTTCACCAAAAATGAAACCTGTTTTACGGCCATTTAATGTGCCAGTTGCCAGCAGAGGTTTGGCAGTTTCTATGTTCATTATTTTTTGGTAGAACAGGGGGGTGAACCCAGCATCAATCTCATAATCGGCAAACGAAACCTGCAACGGTGGAAACCGCGAAAGGATTTCTTTAAAATCTTCGCTGAGGTTAAAAGTAGCATATGAAGGATTTAAAGTCGCCTGTGCTTCTTCTCCCGAGCCAGCCAGCGGAGAAATGGCAGCTCCCTGTGCCAATGCATTTAACTGTGGCAGGAATGTTTTTGTGCCTACAATAAATAAGATAGGAATCCGGTTGCTTTGTGCATTTTTCACAATATCAGCAGCTGATTTTCCGGATGTTGGCAACTGGTTCAGTATAATCAAATTGAAATCTGAAAAGTTGGCAGGATAGGGTTCTTCGGTAAAAACTGAAACGTCGTAAGTAGTTTGCAGATCAAGTGTGTTTTTAATTGCGCCAATATCTGGGTGCGGGCCGTCAGAAAGGATAAGTATTTTTTGTTTTTTCTCCAGTACATTTATTACAAAACCTGACTGGTTGTTTTTTTTATTTCGTTCGTTTTCAACTATTTCTGTTTTAACCGAATAATGTTTTAACCCGGCAGCACCGGCATCAAGAATAAAATTCTGGGTGAAAAAATAATTCTGATTGGGAGGAGTGATCATTACACTTGCCAATTCAATGTTATCCTGAATTACCAATAACCGTATCGCTTTTCCTTTCAATTTCGAAAACTGTGCATCAATCTCAACCGGAAATTTGTTCCCCGAAAATGAAGTACGATTAACGCGAATGTCCTGAATCCTTGAATCAACAACTTCAGTGGTATCGCCAAAACCTACTGTGTAAATCGGGAAATTTACTTCGTCAAGCAGGTTTAGCGGGTTTTTCCCCTGGTTGTTTATACCATCGCCCACCAAAACCAAAGCGCCAATATTTTCATTAAAATGGTTGTTTACTACTGTGCTTAACAGATTGCTGTAATCAGTTTTCTTTTCGCTAAAGTTGATTTCTTCCAGACTTTTTGCCTGTTCCCCAAACGAGTACTCAAACACTGAATATTTTGATGAAAGCCCGTTGTTGATTTGCTCCCTGATTACAGAGATTTCATCGGTAATATTTATCGAATCGGGTGTTGAAATAATTGAAGAAGAATTATCCCAGGCAACAATAATAAGTGGGTTTCGGGTAATCTTTTTCAGGTTCTTTATAAACGGTGACAAAAGCAAAAAAGCGATAATGAAAAAAGAAAGGAAGCGCAAGACCATTAGAATTGTGACTTGATTTTTACCCAATTCTCTATTCTCTTTGTTCCTGAAATACAAGATGAGTGAAACACTCACAGCCGCCGCAATTACGGCCAACAGGAAGATAAACCAATATTTTACACCAAATGAAATCAATGGATACTGTTTTGAATGAGCCGGTAAATATACACAACTACTTTTTTTTAATGGCTATTAATGTGTAATATTACAGCCGATTTTACAGCCTGTTGGGCTGCTTTTATTAAATTGATTTGTTGTATAATACGAATAAAAAGTATTTTGTAAAAATGAGATTGATAATTATTCTATTTGTCATTATTGGGTTCGCGGTATCAGCCCAAAAATCAAACCCCGAAATTACTGTAAAAGAGTTGAAAGAGAATATCGGATATTTGGCTTCTGATGAGTTGAAGGGTCGAAAATCGGGAGAGCCAGGTGAATTAATGGCGGCAGAATATATTCGTGAAAAGTTTAAAAATGCCGGTCTTGAATTGTTGTTTGACAACGGTTTTCAAAAATTTGGACTTGTAACTTCCGCCGAAATTGGAGCTGGGAATAAACTAAATGTAAACGGCTTTGATTTTGAAGTTGAAAAGTCATTTCTTCCATACGCTTTCTCGGCAAACACTGCTGTTTCGGCTGGGGTGGTTTTTGCCGGTTACGGACTTGAGATAGACAGGGACACCTTACAGTGGGATGATTACAAAGGTGTTGACGCAGCCGGGAAATGGGTACTCGTTTTGCAGGGCGATCCCGATTTGGAAAACCCACAAAGCCCATATATCGAATTTTCATCGGAAAGGTCAAAAGCGCTTAATGCTGCTGATAAGGATGCAGCAGGATTAATTTTGGTTGCCGGTAAAAAATTCAGAGAGAAGGATGAGCTTGCATCATTGGTTTTTGATAAAAACAGCGCGAGATATTCAATTCCTGTAATTGAAGTTACACGCGAAGTTGCCAACAGAATGCTTACCAGTAAAACTACCATTGAAGCGCTTGAAACCAAAATAGACAGTTTGAAAAAAACGATTAGTTTGAAAACTGATGCAACAGTTTCGGCCACAACAAATGCAATTCAGAAGGAGGCTGAAACGCGTAATGTGGTAGCGTTGCTTCAGGGGAATGATAAAAATCTGGAAAACGAATATATAGTTGTTGGAGCGCATTTCGATCATCTGGGAATGGGTGGTCCGGGTTCTGGATCGCGGGCAACTGATACTATCGCTGTTCATAACGGCGCCGATGATAATGCTTCGGGTGTTGCCACACTTATTCAACTTGCCGAAAAACTGGCTGCTGAAAAAAGCAATAAGCGGAGTATTATTTTTGCCACTTTTAGCGCTGAAGAAATGGGTCTTGTGGGTTCAAAAGCCTTTGTAAACAAACCACCAGTTGAAACTGAAAAAATGGTAGCCATGTTTAATTTCGATATGGTGGGCCGTTTGGATGAAACAACCAACGCATTAAGTATTGGCGGTTCTCAAACTTCAAAAGAAAGTGAAGCACTGATGACCGATTTAAATACAGATTTTTCCCTTGCATTTTCTCCTGAAGGAGTTGGCCCATCGGATCATGCATCTTTTTATCTGCAAAATATTCCTGTGTTTTTTATTTCAACGGGTGCGCATCCCGATTACCATACACCCGCTGATGATGCTGAATTTATAAATTACGAAGGCACAAAAAAAGTTGCTGATTATGCGGTTCGTTTAATTGAAAATATTGCCAATCGTGAAACAGATTTGACATTTCAGGAGTCTGGTCCAAAATTCCAACGCAGCCGTGGCGGAAGATATAAAGTTACGTTTGGTGTGATGCCTGATTTTGCAGGGGTTGAAAAACGTGGTTTGAGGATTGATGCGGTTACTAAAGGCAAACCAGCCGATAAAGCTGGCATGAAAAAAGGCGATATTATCACTGCAATCGAAGGGAAAAAAGTTGGTGGAATTCACGATTACATGAGCCGTTTGCAAACTCTCGAAACCGGGCAGCAGATTTCTGTCGATATAATCCGTGATGAAAAACCAACTGTTTTAATTGTTCAACTTTAAATGATGAAGAAATTTACAGCAATATTTCTGCTCCTGATAGTTTCTGTAACGCTTGTTTTTTCGCAAGACTACAAAGTTGATAAGAGCAGTTTTGTTTATAAGGAAATCGATGGAATTTCATTGGAAATGACAATGTTCAAACCGCAGGTTTCGTCGAATGTTAGATTGCCGGCCATCGTATTTTTCTTTGGTGGGGGCTGGGTAGGTGGCGACCCTTCGCATTTTGAATTGCAAGCTGAATATTTGGCGACCCGCGGAGTTGTGGCTTTTTGTCCCGATTACCGAACAAAATCACGCCACTCAACAACCCCGTTTGAAAGTGTGATGGATGCGAAATCTGCTATCCGCTACCTGAAATCTCACGGAAATGTGTTGGGAATCGACACAGGCAAAATAGTTGCATCCGGTGGTTCAGCAGGTGGGCATTTGGCGGCTTGCACTGCGGTAATTAAAAATATTAACGAAACGACCGACGATTTATCAATATCTTCGGTTCCAAGAGCGCTCGTACTTTTTAACCCGGTACTCGACACTGGAAAAAAAGGATATGGTAGGGAAAAACTTGAAGGACGTGAATTTGAACTTTCTCCGGTGCACCATATTACGGCTTCTGTTCCAACTACTATAATCATGCACGGCATGGCTGATAAAACTGTACCTTATGAAAATGCAGTGAGATTTAATTATCTGATGAAGCAACAAGGGAACAAAAGCATTTTGGTGGCTTACAAAAAGCAGGATCACGGGTTTTTCAATTACAGTAAAAGCCCAAAATATTTCAAAAAAACACTCTCCAAAACAGAAATATTCCTGGAAGAAAATGGTTTACTGCGTGGCGAAAGCTGGTTAAGGGAATATTACAAAGGGATATCAAAAAAATGATTTTGGTTTGTTGAAAGTCTGGTGTGAAATCTGCCCAATTTTATGGGTTGGATTCCGAAAATTCATTTTGAAAATTGAACTCAGATTCAATGTCTTTCATATCATTCCGTTAATATCCACTGATACGCCCGAAAGTTTCATTTCCATTGATTTAAATATTGGGCATTGAATAAGAATTTAAGGTTTTTTGGATGAAAAACGGTGTGTTAAAAATTGTTTCTATCGAAACATTTCACACAAATGCTTGTTAAACTAATAAAACAAAAGCAATTACTATGAGTTACTATTTTAGCAAAATATTGAAAAGTTCAAACTTCGATGAAGCAATCGAGCAGGTTACAGTAGAATTGAAAAAAGAAGGTTTTGGAATCCTTACTGAAATTGATGTGAAAGAAACCCTGAAAAAGAAAATCGATGTTGATTTCAAAAAGTACAAAATCCTTGGCGCCTGCAACCCGTATTTTGCGCACAAAGTGCTGACGAAAGAAGATAAAATCGGTGTTTTTCTTCCTTGCAATGTAGTTGTGGAAGAAAATGAAAATGGTGAAGTTGAAGTTTCGGCAGTTGACCCGATCGCTTCAATGGTAGCAGTTGAAAACAAGGAAATAGAAGAATTGGCAATAGAAGTTCAGCAAAAATTAAAGAGGGTTATTGAGAGTTTGGTGTAGTTTTTATAAACTCTTGATTTGATTCAATGTCATTGGAGGAATATTCTGAAATATTGTTTACTCTCGTAGTTAGGAAACCGAGTCTCCCAAATCTCTAATTCGCTGTCCCAACTTCCTCAAATCCATCCCCGCAACCGATAATAGGTCAGCGCTGTAACTTCACGTGCAATTAAAATCTCATATTTCAGATGATTCCAAAGTTGATATCTGGCATTGATACTTTTTCCCACGTCGGGTACGCCGGTTTTGTTGCCTCCCAAATCATCGTCTTTAAACGACAAATCGGCTTCCAAGGCATTTTCAAATGCAGGTAATGCATTTACTTTCTCAAAACCTGCTTTCTGAAAACTTAAAACCGAACGTCGCATGTGTTCAGGCGAAGTAACAAGTAAGATGGGCGTTTGCATTGTTATAGTTTTTTGGCAATTTAATGCTTGTGTACGGGTATTGGTTGCCTCATGTTCAAAAACAATTTTTTCAGGATTAACTCCTCGCATAACCAGCTCCCTTTTTACAATTTGAGGAGTACTTAAACTGTCAGATATTTCCCCAGGAATTGCAATGATTACAGTTGCTTCAGGGAAAGTTTTTGCGGCTTTTTCAACATACCAGCTGCGCATTAAGTTGCTTTGACTTGGCATTCCACCACCACCCATCATTATTATATATGTTGGTTTCCATTTCATTTCCGATTTACTGGTTCCCAACCAATGATAACCCCAATAAGGCTGTTCAGTTAAAGCAAACACAATACAACCCGAAAAGAAAAGTCCAATAACTACCATTATTTTTCGGAGGATCCTTAAAAAATAGATACTTTTGGCTTTGATTGTAATTTTGGTCATCGCAATGTTTTGTGAGCATAAAAGTACTATTTATCCCTTTTCTTTTTATATTGAATTGTTGCACTTTTAAAATTTATCTTTTTGAAAACTTCAGATAAAAACGAAATCATTCAGCTTTTTGAACACCATTTTAACGAAAAAGTTGAAAACGTAGATATGCTTCCTACATCGGGTTCATACCGTGAATATTGCAGGTTAACCAATGCAAGCCGTTCTGTAATCGGTGCCTTTAATTCAGATGTAAAAGAAAACACTGCATTTCTATCCTTTACAAGTCATTTTATCAAAAATAATTTAACTGTTCCCGAAGTTTATGCTGTGAGTTCCGATTTGAAAAAATATCTGCTCGAAGATCTTGGGAATACCACACTTTTTGATTTTTTAAGTACAACCCGCGAAAAAGAGGGCTTTTCAGAAAATATCATTTCCGAATATAAAAAAGTGTTAATCGAGCTACCCAAAATTCAGATTGTAGCGGGCAAAAATCTTGACTATTCTGTTTGCTATCCGCGGGCCGCATTTGATAAAACATCTATGATGTGGGATCTGAATTATTTCAAATACTATTTTCTGAAACTTGCAAAAATCCAGTTTGACGAACAAGCCCTGGAGGATGATTTTCAGGTTTTTAGCGATTATTTGTTAAGCGCTGATTCCAACTATTTTCTTTATCGCGATTTTCAATCCCGAAATGTAATGTTGAAAAATGGTGAGGTATATTTTATCGATTACCAGGGTGGAAGACGAGGTGCACTTCAATATGATCTGGCATCATTACTGTATGATGGTAAGGCTGATATTCCCGAAAGCATCAGACAGCAGCTCTATGATTTGTATGTTGATGAACTTAAAAAATACTTACCTGTAAATGACACCGATTTTGCTGCTTATTATAAGGGATTTGTTTTGATAAGAATAATGCAGGCGATGGGTGCTTATGGTTTTCGGGGATTTTATGAGAAAAAGGAACACTTTCTGAAGAGTATCCCCTATGCCCTGAAAAACCTGGAATATTTACTTAAAAATGTTCAATTGCCAGTTGAATTGCCCGAGCTTTTCAGTGTTTTAAACCAATTAACACAATCTGAAGTTTTAAAAGAAATAGGACAAACTAAAAGTAATTTAACTGTAACTGTTACAAGTTTTTCATACAAAAACGGTTATCCGGCCGATCCTTCGGGAAACGGTGGTGGGCATGTTTTTGATTGCCGTGCAATAAACAACCCCGGGCGTTACGCTGAATATAAAATATTAACCGGAAAAGATTTGGAAATACAGGAATTTTTAGAGCAAAAATCAGAAATTGGAATTTTCCTGAATGCTGTAAAATTAATTGTTGATCAATCTGTTAAAACCTATCTGGAACGTAAGTTTTCGCACCTTTCAGTAAGTTTTGGTTGCACAGGTGGACAGCACCGTTCGGTTTATGCGGCAGAGAAAATAGCAGAACACCTCAAAAACAATTTTCATGTAAATGTTGTTCTTAACCACCGGGAGCAACAAAATATTTAATGGGCAAAAAAGCTTGTAAAAAGAAGGATTTCGAAGATGCGGAATATGCAAAATACGAATGTAAAAAGTGTGGCGCAAAAGTAAAAAGCGAGGAAAAGGTGTGCAAAGCCGTAAAACTGAAATAGTTTAGAGTTTTTGCATGTGTTTCCAAACCAGGTCATCATGAAAACCTGAAAACCACGACGTCTTTCATCTTTATTTATGTTTTTTCTGTTTTCGATCGTATAACTCCCAGCTTCCAGCATTCGACTTCCAACTTTTTATTTTTTTCTTCACGTTATTTCGTTTCAGTTGTTTATTTTCGCACAAAATTTTAAAAATCAATTTTCATGGGAAGAGCATTTGAATATCGCAGGGCAGCAAAGGAAAAACGTTGGGATAAAATGTCAAGGATTTTTCCGAAACTCGCTAAAAAAATAACTATTGCAGCCAAGGAAGGCACACCCGATCCGGATACAAATGCTACTTTGCGAACTGCTATTTTAAATGCCAAGGCGCAGAACATGCCTAAAACAAATATCGATGCGGCGATTAAACGCGCATCGGGAAAAGATGCAGCCGATTTTACAGAAGTAAACTACGAAGGGAAAGGTCCGCACGGTGTATTGATTTTTGTTGAATGTGCCACCGACAATACCACCCGCACAGTTGCCAATGTAAAAAGTTACTTTAACAAGGCCCACGGAGGATTGGTGCCAACTGGTTCACTTGAGTTTATGTTCTCAAGAAAAGCCGTGTTTGCTTTCCAAAAACCTGAAGGAATGAATTTGGAAGATCTTGAACTTGAACTAATTGATGCCGGCCTTGAAGAAATCGAAGAAAACGAAGGCGAAGTTTATGTTTATGCTGATTATACTTTTTTTGGCGAAATGTCGCACGCTTTAGATGGTTTAAAAATTGATGTTTCAAAAGCTCTTCTGAAAAGGTTTCCTACTACTCCGGTTGAATTTACCGAAGAACAACTTGAAGAAATAGAAAAACTGCTTGACAAATTAGAGGAAGACGATGATGTTCAGGCTGTTTATACAAATATTGCGTAATAGTTCAGAGTTCAGAGTTCAGAGTTTAAAGTTTAAAGTTTAATGTTCAGATACGGGTTTCGGATTTGAAGTATCGGGATGTCCAGTAATTTGAATCAGGAATCCAGAATGCGGTTTACTTTAAATAATCGCTGACAGTTTTCCTGATTCCTTTTTTTACACTTTCCCAGGGTTGATTGTTAAAACTTACAGGAGTTTCGCTATCATCAGCGTCAACAAAATAGGTGAGTGCATTTGGAATGCTGATTTCCAGCATTTGACTGGGGTATTTTTGTTTGTGCCAATCAATAATTAACTGAAGTGAGTAATGTTTCAATAATTCATGTAAATCGTAAAAATCTTTTTTCACGCCACGACCAAGAATTGCCTGTATTTTCATTGCAGCTATGTCGGCACTGCTATAAAATCTTATCCCATCCTCAATTTCAATGGGCAAGTGGGGAAAATGTACTATATCGACTTTTATCTCGTCAATAAAACAAAATATGCCAAATTTTGTCTGTTGTTGTTTGTAAACAAATCGTTGATTGAAATGTAGCTCTATATTGTTAACAATAAAGGGTAGTTCAAATTTCTCATGGAAAAACAAATCTAAATCAATTGAGCTTCGGTGGCCGTATCGCAAAGCCAAAGCAGTACCCCCAACCAATGAAAATGGCAGAAGCGATGGGATTTCCATCAGTTCTTTTAATAAGGAAAAAGTTCTGGGTTCAATTGTCTTAGTATGTAACATCTAAATTCTTCGATTGGTTTATCAATAACCGCGCTGGCAAAATGTATAGTATGCAATGGCAAATATTTGGCTTTTAAAAGTGCTTCGGTAACTTTTTCATCGCCATAATACCTCCTGCATTGGCGAATATCCTCAACATCACCCCGCTCAAAAACCCGCTCAATAACAAAGTTGGCTTTGGCATCATAATCAATCTGCTCAAAGTTCACATCCCAGAAAATGCGTTTCTCAAATATGGGTTTTGGTTTTTTCATTCAGCTAAATTAAGTATTTCTTTAAAATATTTCTTTGTGAAATATTTATACTAAAACCCTTTTCTCTTCAACAGTATGCAAGTCATCGGTAAAATCCCACAGGTTATCTAAAAAACTGGTTGATTGGTTCAACTTTCTTTACTTTTATACGCAAACTTAATACTATGCAATCTGTAGAACTTTACATTGACCATTTTGTCAGCATTTGGGAAAAAAGTCCAACTCATTTTCCCGGTTTTAACCGAATTTATTCAGAAGCTGAAAAGTTTGAACGGGAAAGGAATTTTGAACAGATTCAGGAAAAATTGAAATTGCTGCAATCGCGTTCTGCCGTTAACAAACTAAGAAAAAGTAATCCGGAAAGTAAGTTTTTCCCCGTTTTTCAAACCTTTTTGCGCGATATTTTTGATTTTGATCAAGCACACCTTGAAATCATTCTTTCAGAAGAATTTAGAAATGTAAGCAAGATTTTTTTTTATAAAGCACGTGAATTTGGTCCCGAACTTTCGCCTGAAAATATTTATCAGGGATTACGAAATGTGTGGATAATGAACGGTTTACAACTGATGATGAATATTCCGGTTGAAATTACACCATCCATATTTGCGTACAGCATGATTTATCCTTACAGCGATAATTTGCTTGACGATCCAAATATTACAGGTATGGAAAAGCAGGAGTTTAGTGTTAGATTTAACAACAGACTGCACGGACAATATCCACAACCTGAAAATCATGCTGAATCGCAACTTTTTAAACTGGTGGGAATGTTTGAAGATCAATACAACCGTGATGAATTCCCGGATGTGTACAAAAGTTTGTACGCTATTCAAAAAGGACAAACTGATAGTTTAAATTTATCGAAACAAAGTGGTTTGACAGTTTCTGAAATCCGCCGGATTTGCTTTGAAAAAGGTGGCACTTCTGTATTGGCTGATGGTTACTTAGTTGCAGGTAAAATGTCGCAGAAACAGGAACAGGCTTTGATGGGTTATGGAATTTATCTTCAATTGCTTGATGATATTCAGGACATGAATGAAGACACCGAAGCGCGTACATATACAATGTGTACTTCCCTGGAACCACATGAACTTGGCGAATTTGTAAATCGTACCATTCATTTTGGCAGAGTTGCCCTTGAAGAGATGAAATGTTTTGATGCTCCAAATGTTGATGTGTTTTTAAATTTGATGAACCGAAGCATTGAAACCATGATAATCGAATCCATTGGACTGAATAATTCCGGGTTTACTGAAAATTACCTGTCTGAAATAGAGAAGTTTTCGCCTTTGCATTTTGAGTTCATAAAAGAGAAGAAATCCCAGTCAAAATCGCAACGTTTTGCCATGTTTAAAAAATATTTTGATCAGGTTAAACCAGAACAAATAGCAAATTTGTCCTATTTTTAAAATTTACTTTTTGCAATTATTATGACTTAATTAGTATTTCTGCTAATCAAAATCATTCAGAAAAAAAGGAATCCTCAAAATCAATGTTGTGTTAAATAAAGATGAATACGGAACCTTAATTATTAAAATCTATTGGTTCTATTTTATAAAATCTGCTTCATACATTACTTTTTTTAATTCAGCTCTTCGGGTGTTTTATTCATGAATAATTATCGTGTAAGATTTTTGGAAGCAAAATTTAGGCATTTGTTACCCTGTTATTCAGCAATAATCTCATCAATTTGTTTTTGAAATGAACTTAAATTGTGCAGGAATAAAGCAACATAAGAGTCTTTCCAATGAATGAGTATTTAAGTAATATGAAACGAGATGATTTAGTTACAAAAATGAGGAGTGTGAACAGGACATTACTTTCTGAGCCATTTATTAAATATATTGAATATATGTATTTTAAAGGTGCCATGGAGGTTTTGGATGACAGATTGATTTCATTTGAATTTGAAAATTTTAAATCTTATGTTTTAAATTGAATATCAGTTAAATATAAAATTGTTTGATCAGTTTTTTTTCATAATGGATTTGGTTTATTAGGTAATTTAGTTGACATTTTTTGGAGTGTCCGATTTGGTTTTAAAGGTTAATTTTTTCATAAAGAAACGTCATTTCTCATAAAAAATGGCGTTTTTTTTTACAAGTTCAGAAGAACATTATTCCAGTCAATAACTCATAGAAGTAAATACTATTTGTATTCGTTTCACTCATATTCCAATACTATCAACCACCCGAATTAGAATTGAATGTTAAAAAATAATGGTTTTTTCGATACTTTATCAACAAACGACTGCCTGAAAATGTATTACCTTTGACGCTTAATTTTAAAAGATTATTCCAAAATGAAGAGAGATAATTTGGTTTTCGAAATCATTGAAAAAGAACGCCAGCGTCAGTTAGGTGGTATCGAGTTGATAGCTTCGGAGAACTTTGTGAGCGACCAGGTTTTGGAAGCCATGGGTTCGGTAATGACAAATAAATATGCCGAAGGTTATCCCGGCAAACGATATTATGGAGGTTGCCAGTTTGTCGATATGACCGAACAACTTGCCATCGACAGAATTAAGGAAATTTACGGTGCCGAATGGGCAAATGTTCAACCACACTCGGGAGCACAGGCTAATGCAGCAGTGTTAAGTGTAATTTTAAATCCCGGGGATTCATTTCTTGGTCTTGATTTATCGCATGGCGGACATCTTTCACATGGTTCACTTGTAAACTCTTCGGGGATACTTTATAACCCAATCGCATACAAAGTAAAAGAAGAATCCGGGTTGGTAGATTACGACCAGATGGAGAGTCTTGCAATTGAGCACAAACCAAAATTGATTATCGGCGGGGCATCAGCCTACAGCCGCGATTGGGACTATAAACGTATGCGCGAAATTGCCGATAAAGTTGGTGCAATTTTAATGATCGATATGGCTCATCCGGCTGGATTAATTGCTGCAGGTTTGTTGAATAATCCCATTGAATTTGCACACATTGTAACATCGACAACACATAAAACATTGCGTGGCCCGCGAGGTGGAATTATACTAATCGGAAAGGATTTTGAAAATCCATGGGGTTTAACAACACCAAAAGGAGAAGTGAAAATGATGTCGGCATTGCTTGATTCAGCAGTTTTCCCCGGACAACAAGGCGGACCGCTCGAACATGTAATTGCTGCAAAAGCAGTGGCTTTTGGCGAAGCACTGGCTCCCGAATATAAGGAATACCAAAAACAAGTTATTGTGAATGCACAGGCAATGGCAAAAGCGTTTGTTGATCTGGGTTACAAAGTAATTTCAGGCGGAACCGATAATCACTCAATGCTGATTGATTTACGTGCGAAATTTCCAAATATTACTGGAAAACAGGTTGAAAATACACTTGTAAAAGCCGAAATCACAGTAAATAAAAATATGGTTCCTTTTGATAGTCGTTCACCGTTTCAAACTTCCGGAATAAGAGTTGGAACCCCCGCAATTACAACCCGTGGCGTTAAGGAAGATTTAATGCCTGTAATTGTGCAGTTAATCGACGAGGTTATCTCAAACATTGATGATGAAAATACAATTGAATTGATTGGTAAAAAAGTTCATCAGATAATGAAGGATTTTCCTCTGTTTGCATACTAGCAGTTTAAAGTTTCTGGTTCAAAGTTTAAAGAATTAAATACAGAGAAGCCCCGAGAGTTTAGTTACTTTCGGGGCTTTTCTGTTAAAACAGGAACATCTTTAATTATTATAATGACTTTGATTTTTGTGCGTTGAAAATAATTCTTTTCTGTTTTTGTTTGTCTTGATACTTGATACTTTTATCTCAATACTTTAATTGCAATGAATCAAATAAAAAAAATAGGCGTTACAATTATTACAGGCTTTTTGGGAGCAGGGAAAACCACTTTTATCAACCAGCTTTTAAAACACAATCCTGAAATTCAGTTTGCTTTGGTTGAAAATGAGTTTGGTGATGTTGCCATCGATACAAAACTGATAAAAGGTGTTGAAGCCAGCCAAATGTTCGAATTAAAACAAGGCTGTATTTGCTGTACCATTTCCGATGAATTTGAATTGGTTTTACAGGAACTGGCAGAAAGTTTTCCAAATGTTGAACACCTGTTGATTGAAACTACAGGCATTGCTGATCCGGCTTCCATAATACGCCCTTTTTTTACAGATAAAAATTTGAAGGAAATTTATCAATACAACGGAACCATTTCTTTGGTTGACGCACTCCATTTTGAAAATTCGCCTGAAAAAGAAATTACTATAAAACAATTGGTTGTAGCTGATTTGGTATTGGTCAGCAAATCGAAAAATCTTTCTGTAGTACAAAGAGAAATCTTCAAAGAAACACTTCAAAAAATAAATCCGTTTGCTGATATCGACTTTTTTAATTTAGATAAATGGAGTATTATTCAGTTGGATTCTGTTATCAAAAAACATAGAACCGAATTTGATTTTGCCGGTTTTTCGGGTTCTCACAGCGACATTTCATCAAAAACTCTTCATTTAAATCAACCACTTAAAAAAGAGGAGTTTATTCATTGGCTTTCATACACTCTCGATATTTACAAAAACGATATTTACCGCACCAAAGGAATTCTCTGTTTCGAAAACGAATCTTACGAATATATTTTACAGGGAGTAGGAGGGAGTTTTGAAATTGTGGAAGGAGAAAAATTTAAACAGTCTGAAACTTCAGTTATTGTTTTTATTGGGAAAAAAATTCCGGTTATTCAGTTCAATTAAACATGAAGATTGAAAGTTTTTATGGATAAATTACAAATTACTTTATTAATAGCCATATCAATCACTCCCTAACTATCAGTAAATAAATTTTATAATATTTCTTATGTCCATAATGATTTTTTTATTAAAAAAATGAAAAATAAATTAGGATATAAGAGTATTAAAATCGTAAATTGTGATCACTTATTCTATTTAAATCTTTCCTGTCAATAAGAAAAACATAAAATAATTTTTAATATGGGTGGAATTAAAGATCCAAAACATTAAAAATAATAGACCCTAATAGATTGATTATTAACCATTAAATTAAATAATTATGAAATCAACATTTTTACTTTTCTTTTTTGCTTTTATGAGTGTTGCAGTTATTGCACAAAATGGTATTGGATTCCAGGGAATTGCGCGCGATCCTCAAGGAAATGCCATAACCGGTCAAACCATCACAGTAAAATTTACCATTGGAGTATTTACAGAAACTCAAAACATTGATACTGATAATTTTGGGGTGTTTAGCGCCACTATTGGATCGGTTAATTCAACTGGCTTTAACAATCTGGTATTTGCAAATTTAACTGATAATCTGAAAGTAGAAGTAGATGGTACTACCATTTATGATGATAAGTTTAATACAGTACCTTATGCTAAAGCTGCAGATAATGGGGTACCACCCGGAACAATTGTCCCGTTTGCAGGTCCAAAAAGTAAAATTCCGGCTGGTTGGTTGTATTGCGACGGGAGCTCATATGCAAGTACAGGCATGTATGGAGCACTATACAATACTATTGGTTATTCATGGGGTAATAACAGTGGAAATTTTCGTGTTCCTGATTTAAGGGGATATTTTTTAAGAGGTGTTTCAGATGGTACAACCATTGATCCTGATAGGGCTTCACGCACTGCAAAATATGGTGGAGGTAATACCGGTGATGCTGTTGGTTCGTATCAATCGGATATTTATCAAAACCATGATCATACGGGAGTTGTAACAGGAGCAGGAACGCATATTCATGCTTTAGGCAGCAGGGGATTTGAAACAAATGGTGCTACAGGTGCCGATGGATCTCATGACGACAGCAGTATTACTACTAATTCAGGTGGTGGAGGACATACACACGGAGTTACGATTAACAATAGTACAACCGGTGGTTCTGAAACCCGTCCGGAAAATGCAAGTGTAATATATATCATTAAATATTAATTGTAACCGGAATTAATTATGAAAAGGTTACTGTTAATATTAGTATTAACTGGATTGTATTATGTTTCCTTAGCGCAGGTTTTGGCTCCTGTGATGACGGCAAACGTTACACACCAGATTGAGCTGGCAGATAAATCTGTCGCTTTTAATGTCGGTTCTCCCATTCCGTATTTGTACAATGGCGGAAGTACTATCAAACTGCAGGTTGGATTTCCATACAATGCATTATATATCGATAAAACTTTTCCCGGGGAGTTGTTCGCTTCAAAAGGCTATTTTCCCGATCAGATACAAATTCGCTGGGAAGTAATTAACAACAAAAACATTATAGATCATTTTGAAGTATTTCGAAAAAAACTAAACGAAACCGATTCACTTTGGGTTGATAATGTGGATAAAAACGCCCGGAAATGGGAAGATTTTTATGCCGAAGCCAACGAAATTTATCAATATACTGTTGTTGCTGTTGGCATACCCGGCGAACAGGCAGAGGGATATACAAAAATAACAGGTATTGGTTTTCGGACGCCTTTGGCAACTGTTACAGGTCGCGTTAGTTTTACCGGTGGAAATGGAGTTAAAAATGTCGTAATTACAGCTTCAACAGAAGACGAGGTACCAACCAAAAGCATTAGCTTGTCCAATTCGTCGTATATTGAAATGCCACAATTTGTTGAAAATGATTTTTCAAATGGATTTACATTTCAAAGCTACCTGAAATTTTCATCAACCGGCAACGCAGGTATTTTTCAAAAAACCTCAAATTTCGAATTGAATTATACAGATCAGAAATTTATTTTTAAAGTCGGTTCTGAAACTGTTGAACTTCCTTATACCGTGCCCACCGATAAATTTATACACGTATCGGCAGTTTACAATGGCGATTCAGCCTTTTTGTATATTCCGGTAAAAGTATTAAACGGTCAAGGCCAGCTTATTGACAGCTTACTGACAGCCAGTGCAGATTTTTCAGGAACAATTACAGCCAACAACAACAGCATTACACTTGGTAAAGTTGGTACAACTTATTTTTCAGGTCTTATCGATGAAGTAAGAATCTGGAAACGGGCACTGGGAAAAGAGGAAGTATTGCTTGACTTTAACCGTTACCTTATAGGAAAAGAGAATGAAATTTTTGCCTATCTGCGAATGAATGAAGGATTCGGTGAGCGTGTTTATGATATCTCGAAAACAGGTTCGAATTTTAACGAAAACCACGGCGATTTTATGGGTGGAAATGTTTCATGGTCGTCAACAGTGCCAACGATTGAACAACTTGGAAACAGGGGTATTACCGACAGGGAAGGAAATTATATCATTTCCGGTGTACCGTTTTTAACCGATGGTTCAGCGTACAAATTCACACCAATGCTGGCACCGCATGAATTTGATCCGGGTTATAAAATACTGTTCCTGAGTGAAGATGCGGTAGTACACAATAATATTAATTTTATTGATATTTCATCTTTTAATGTAAACGGCTCGGTGGTTTACCGAAATACAACTTACGGGGTAAAAGGGGTACAGATTTTAATTGACGGAGAACCCGTTTACGGCGCCGATACAAAACCTGAACTTACAAACGAAAAAGGGCTTTTTGAAATTCAGGTTCCAATAGGTTATCATTTCATCAGTTTAAAAAAGGACGGGCATGAATTTGATTTTGGAGGTCGCTGGCCGTATGACGAAGCTCATCCCGATTCGGTAATCCGACATAACTTTAACCAAAACCTGACTTTTGGCAAACCATTCAGCGACACAACATTAATAACAGTTGTTGGCCGTGTTATTGGCGGAACCAGCAGCAATGAAATCGCTTTCGGTTTTGGAAATTCAGTTAACAACATTGGTAGGGCAACAATTACGCTCGATCACAGCAGCGTTAATCCCGAACTTACTTTTGATAATATCGGTGAAGGTGTCGGGAAGGATACAATTTCATATCAAGTGGTTACTGAAATTGACAATGCAAAAAACCGCAAATATGAAACCCTTTCGTATTTTTCGGAACGCTCCGATATTGAAACCAAAATTTTTACTTCAGAAAAATCAGGTGAATTTGTTGCACGACTGATTCCCGAAAAATTTTCAATCGTGGATATCGATGTTGACAATGATACCGAGAATGAAGTAAAGAATTTCTTCGGAAACCGGGTAATCGATCTTTCCACCAATCCGGGTCGTAAATACGAATATGTTTATGATGAAAATAAGGTGTTGATTGATTCAATTCCCTATCATATTAAACTGAATTACATTTATCAAACTACTCCTGAAATTACCGTTACAAACGATAATGACTCGGTAATTTTTTACGGCGAAAAGGAAATTCCTTTCAAAAATCCGGTTGATGGAACGGAATCTGCAATAGTTGTTTCTGATCATTTTCGTTATCCTGTATTTGAGATGATGAAAAACTATTCACCAAAAATTTCTGTTTTCGAAGCATATAAAAATTTCGATACTGGAGTTACAACCTCGCAATCGGTAAAAGAGGCAGAAATTCAAATTATCAACGACCTTGCAATTTCGGAAACTCAAAAAGTTTACCAGTTAAAACCTGAAATGGACGGTATTGTAACCGATAATTTTAAGGTGGGGATTCCTAATACTGCAAAAAGCGAGCAAGATAAAACGTCGTTTACAAAAACAATTCAGGTAAATGTAACGGTAGATGGAAACACTTTTTCGTGGAAGCCAAACGGAGAGTTTTACAGGGCGTATATAATTGGACAAAAACCTAAAGGAAATAACTTTTATACGCAGGGACCTGAAGTTCCTGAAATTATTTTACGTGATCCACCCGGATCGCAGTCATCGGCATATATCGAAAAAGGTTCAAGCTACTCGGTAAGTTCAAAATTTACAACCGATTTCGATAATGGTTCGGGGCTAGATGTTGAAATTTTGCTTGGTGTTAAAGTGGCAGCTGGTGGTGGTTTGGCAGGTCCTGTTATAGAAACTGACAACAAAAATTCAGGAAAAACCGGAATAAGTTTTTCAACTACGGTAAATGAAAGTGGTGAATATGTACAAACTTATGAATTCTCGGAACGGATAGAAACAAGTGCCGAGCCGGGTGTTGTAGGTTCAATGGGCGATATTTATATCGGTAAAAGTTACAATTACTTTTATGGAGAAACAGATAATTTGAAAATAATACCAAAAGCTCTGGCTGAAACAAATGGAATTACGGCACTTGGCGACAATGAATTGGTTGGAGGTGAATATACCCTGGGTATCGTTGAAGGATTTATTATGAATCCTGATAACTCCGACACATATTTCAAATTTACACAGGCTCATATTCTGAACAAACTGCTGCCCGAACTTGAAAGCCGGCGGAACAATTTGTTTGTAACTTCATTGCGTTCGGATGGGACACTGAAATACAAATCGGAACTTAGTGACCCTTCGGATATCCGGTACGGAATCGCCCACAGTTACGATGTGGAAATTGCAGGTATTGATACAATTGTACATGGTTATTATAAAATGACTGCTACCGATAGTATTGAAACTTATTCTTTCAGGCCTGAAAAACAAACAATTCAGGATTTGAACAATATTTTAAACGATACAATTTATGAAGTCGATTCAATTAGATATTACAATTCTCAAATAGGTATCTGGATTGATGCGATCCGCTTAAATGAGTCGGAAAAAGCAATTGCCATTGAACAAAATGTACTTGAGCAAAATATATCTTTTGATGGTGCTGTTGGTTCAATTAGCAGAAAAGAATTGCAAACCATTTCTTACAACAAGGAAGAATCACGTACAAAAAACATGAACTTTTCAGCACAGGGTTCTTTGGGATTCAAGTTTAACGGAGTCGGGGTAATATCAACCGGTACGCTTAAGATTTCACATTCAATGGGTGTTTCAGTCGGCGAAAATTTCTCGCAAACCATGGAATATGGCTACACTTTACAAGACGGAAATGTAGGTGATTATTACAGTATAAATGTTTACCGCAGGGCTGATAACGGAATTTACAATGCCAATATACTTGAAGAAACAAAAATGTCGATGCCTGGTGGTTTCGACTGGGGAATTCTTGGTGGTGCTGTTGGAGGAGGCGCTGCCGTTGGAGGAGTTCTTGTGTCAACCCTGGCCGGGGCATTTGCTTCATCATCAACTCTGGGAGCTGTTGGCGGCGCGGCAATTATCGGAGCCTCTGCTGCAATGGGTGTTGCGGCTGGCTTATCGTATATTCCATACACAAGTTTTGTAAGCGATGTAAGGGAACAGGGCGATCGTTTTAGTCCGGGTGACCATGTAGTATCAAGTTTTGATATTTCCAGCCCGATTTTTTCAACTTTGGGCGGGGCAACCATGTGTCCGTACCAGGATTTGGAGCATACTTTTTTTTACAGGACTGCAGCCGGTGATACGGTTGCTTTACATAAACCAACTTTAAAACGCGAAAGTCCGCAAATTACTGCCGAGCCAGTTGAAATTTTCAATGTGCCTTCAACCGATGCTGCGCTTTTCAACGTGAAACTTACAAACAATACCGAAAGTGGCGACGACCAGTGGTATGCGTTAATTGTAGATGAACGGACAAATCAAAAAGGGGCGCTGGTTTTAATTGACGGAGAATTTTCGCAAAAATTAATTTTAGTTCCGGCAAATACTACGGTAACAAAATTGGTTACCATTCAGCCAAGTAACCCATCTGTTATGGATTTCGACAGTATTGGATTGATTTTGCATTCAACCTGCCAGTTCGATCCAACCGATTTTTTGCCTGAAATTGCTGATACAGTTTATATTTCAGCTCATTTCCAACCCTCATGTACAAGTGTCGAAATTCTTGAACCGCTTGATAACTGGGTAGTTAATGTTCGTGATAATGATACGATGACTGTCAGAATTGGCAATTACAACCTGGCACATGATTCGTTTGAAAGTTTCAGATTCGAATATAAATCAGCTACTGGAAATATCTGGATTCCGGTCAAGTATTTTGTAAACGACCCGCTTTTAGCCAACAAGGATGATATTCCGGATACGCTGTTAATTAACAATCAGCCATCAGTTTCTTTTGATTGGGGAATGACAAATCTCTCCGACAGGTTTTATGATATCCGCGTTGTGTCAACCTGTACTGATTATTCTGAAAATGAATCGGTGATTTTAACCGGTATTCTCGATGGAATCAGGCCGCAGATTTTTGGTACGCCTCAACCTGCCGATGGTATTTTAAATGTTGATGATAATATCAGCATTCAGTTTAATGAGCCAATCGAAAGTGGATTGCTAAACCAGTTTAATTTCGATATAAAAGGAACGCTGAACTATTACAAATTGAAACACGATGCCTATCTGAAGTTTAACGGAACAACAGATTATGCTTCAATTCCTGAAGGTATTTCATTTAAGGACAAATCGTTTACTGTTGAATTTTGGGTGCGGCCTGATATTTATGGCAATGAAGCAATTTTTTCACAGGGAAATGATCCTGCAAGAAGTATTGAAATTGGATTAAAGGATGGTTATAAAACCTATTTTAAAATTGGAACAGTAACATATGAAACGCCATTTCAGTTTTCACCAACAGTTCCTCCCGAAGCATGGCAACACCTGGCTTATACTTTTGACTACGAAACCGGAGATGTTTTTATATATCAAAATGATAAGATTATTCTCGAAGTGCGCAGTTCAGGTATAACAGTAAATAACTCGGGTAAAATATATCTGGGCAAATCAATTGCAAATGCAGGTTCACCATTCAAAGGAAGTTTGCATGAATTAAGGATTTGGTCGAAAACTTTGCCACTGGGTGATATTTATGCCAACCAATATCTTGCACTTTCGGGAAATGAAATGGGTTTATACGGCTACTGGCAAATGAATGAAGCATTTGGAAACCTTGCGGAAGACAGGGCAGCCAACCGGCACATGGAGGTTTTTGCTCCCTGGGAAACCTATCCCGGAGGTTCAGCCTGGAGTTTTGCCAATGATAATTGTGTTGAGTTCAATACAGGTTATTTTGCCATTATTCCTGAAATGGATTATACAATGGAGTTTTGGTTTAATGCCGGTAACCCTGCAGATACAGTTTGCCTGTTTTCAAACCAGAAAGGTGATGGTGCTGAAGGGAATAACCTGATGGAAAAGGCGCTAAGTGTTTATGCCACGCCGAATGGTAAAATTTGGGTTGCAAGCAAAGGCAATATTTTTGAAGCTGTAAGCAACGATTATTTCGATAATACATGGCACCATTTTGCACTTGTTGTCCGCCGTCGCGGAAATATATCAACTTATGTTGACGGGAAAACCCAAAACGAAAAACCTAACACCATTGCAGGTGGAATTGCCGGTGGTAAAATGGTGCTTGGAGCCAGGAAGTGGAGCAATATCAATGGTAGTGGCGATGACCGTCATTACGAGGGAATGCTTGATGAGTTCAGGCTTTGGGATCTTGCCAAAACGGCAACCCAGATTCGCCTTGATATGAATTCGAAACTTGCGGGTGATGAACGCGGGTTAATGGTGTATTTACCTTTTGAAGGTTATTATGAAGATAATCTTGGGGTAATGCAGCAGTTACAAACACTTAAGAATTTTGTGACCGACCAGAACGCGCTCGATGCAACAGCATGTGTTCAAAGTGGATATACAACCGATGCGCCAAACATGAAAGATGTAAGGCCGGTACAAAGTATTGCTTATGATCATGTTGCTTCGGAAGATGCGATTTTGATAAATCCAAAACCTTATGTAATGCCTCAGCTGGAAAAGAATATCATAGAAATTACAGTTGAAGGAGTTGAGGACAAATACGGCAACAGAATGGCTTCACCGGTAACCTGGACCGCATATGTGCATCGCAACCAGGTTCGCTGGGAAGACGAGCGAAGGAGCTTTACAAAGGAAGTTTACAAACAACTTGATTTTGTTGCAACCATCAAAAATACAGGAGGTCAGCAGGTTGGTTTCACAATTGCCAATTTGCCGCCGTGGTTAAAGGCAAATCCGTCATCAGGAGTAATTAATCCTGAATCTACAATGGAAATTGCTTTCACCGTTAGTTCAGCGTTGAATATTGGTGATTATGATATCGATATACTTCTTCGTACCGAAAACGGTTTCGATGAGAAACTTCCAATTACATTCCGTGTTCATAAATCACCGCCCAATTGGAAAATTGACCCGGCGCAATTTGAGCATACAATGAATATTATTGGCAATGTAAGAATTGAAGGGGTTTTGTCAACTGATATTTTTGATATGGTGGCTGCCTTTAAACGCGGAACCGATTCAATTCGCGGTGTTAGCAATGTTCGATATATTGAAGAGTTTGATACCTATCTTGTATTTCTGAATGTTTACGGAAATAATGTTGGGGAACAACTTGAGTTCAGATTGTGGGATGCAAGTGCCGGACAGATAATTGATAATGTAATTCCGCAGGATACTGTATTTACTCCAAATATAGTTTTAGGAACAACATTCGATCCTGTATTATTCAGGGCAATAAACTTGTTCAGGCAATACATTCCGCTGGCAAAGGGCTGGAACTGGGTGTCATTTAACAAACTTGCCAGTAATCAGAACAATTTGAATTCATTCTTTAATGCACTCGAAGCAAAACCCAACGACCAGATTAAAACGCATGGCGGTGGTTTTACAAGTTTTGAAAATACAGTGGGTTGGGCTACCGGATTGATTGATTCTATCGATAACCTTCGCATGTATCAGCTTAAAATAAGTAATGTCGATACAATTATTTACAGTGGAGAACAAATCATTCCTGAAGAAAACCCGATCACTTTAAACACAGGTTGGAACCACATTGGATACCTGCCTGATTTATCGATGGATGTAAACGATGCGTTAAGGTTGTATGTAGCCGATAATTCAGAGATCATTAAAAGCCAGTATGCTTTTTCAATGTACGACGACAGGTGTGCATGCTGGTTAGGAACACTTGAACTGATGCAACCCGGGTATGGTTACATGCTGAAAGTCAATAAAAATGATGTGCTTCAATATCCGAACACAACAATTTTCAAGGCTGCAAATGTTTCATATTATTCATCGGCACCTTTGGGCTGGAATAATGACCTTTCGCAATACGAAGGCAATATTTCGATTGTTGCACGACTAAATGTTGAAGCCAATTCCGAAGTTCAGGTGAACAACAATATGGTGCTGGGCAGTTTCATTGGCGATGAATGTCACGGTTTTAGTTCGCCTTTGAATAACAGCGGACTTGATTACACACCATTCTTCTTAAATGTGAGCAACAGCGAAAATGGGCAAAACGTGGGTTTCAGGTTATATGATGGTGCAACCGGCAACGTTTATTCAATCGCCGAAACTGTACCATTTATTCGTGATGCAGTTTATGGAAACACCAAAGATCCGGTTGTTTTAACCCTGAAATCGTTAACCACCGGAACTGGCGGACTTGCAAACAAGGCATTCCTGAATTGTTATCCAAATCCGTTTAACAACCAGGTAAATGTTGAGTTTACAGGAACAACGGGTCATGTAACAATTGATGTTGTAAATGCCACCGGCTCTGCAGTAAAACAAATTTACAGCGGATATCCGGTTAGGGGAATGAATACAGCTGTTTGGGACGGGAAAAACCAAACCGGTATTTTGGTTTCTGCAGGAATTTACTACATCCGGTTTATATCGGGAGATACGGTTGAGACAGTAAAAATTTCAAAAACTAAGTAAAATGAAAACTCAAAATTTAATAAACTCATTTTTTGCGGTAGTTTTCACTTGTATTGGAATTACTGCTTTTGCGCAACCCACCTGGACAGTGAACCCGAATCTGTATGATTATTCAATGACAATAACCGGGAAAATGGTAGTTGACGGAACGGTATCGGTTGATGTGAATGATATGGTTGCAGCTTTTATTGGCGGAGAATGCCGTGGTGTGACCAATGTAAAATACCAAAGTGCTTTACAGGATTACTTTGTTTTTCTGATGGTTTACAGCAATAACCCAACCGGGACAGTAAGTTTTAAAATTTACGATGCCAGTGAAAATAAGGAATACAGTGTTGGCACATCGTTAAGTTTTGCAGTAAACGGAATTGTTGGTTCGGTAAGCAGCCCCAATGAATTTTCGGCACTTACAAAAACGTATGAAGCAAAAATTCTTTCTTTTACAATTCCCGACCAGGAAGGAAACACAAGTATTGCAAATAACAACGTTTCTTTAACGCAGAAAATTACGGGCAACCTAAGTAATGTTGTACCTGTATTTACACTTTCGGAAGGTGCAAAGGCATATGTAAATGATGTTTTACAGGTAAGCGGGAGTAGTAGTCACAATTTTAATGCTGCGGTTCAGTATAAAATAGTACCACAGGTTGGTGAGCCGGTATTTTACTGGGTTACAATAACAAAGTGGGTAGATAAAACGACAAAAATTCTGCTTTCGAACGCAAGTGTAACCGAGAACATTGATTCGGTGATGGTTGGCGTTTTAACGGCACAGTCGGAAGTGCTGGGGAATAATTATGCGTTTAGTCTGGCCGAACTTTCGGGCACTGATAACCAGCTGTTCTACATTGACGGAGATAAACTTTATGTAAAAAGCACCCTTGATTTTGAGCTAAATCCAAAATACAAGGTAAACATTAAAGTTGCCAACAACACCGGCATTTCGAAACAGGAAATTTTTGATATTGACGTGATCAACCAAAACGATCCTCCAACAGGGATTTCACTTTCAACCCTTAAAATCAGCGAAGGAACAGTTCTAAATGCACTGGTTGCCCGTCTTTCGGCAAGTGATGAAGATGCAGGGGATTTGCATTCGTTTACTTTAAAAGAAGGAAACGGAACAAATGATGAGGGGAATGACTATTTCACAATCAGTGGAGATTCACTCATACTTAAAGAGCAAATCAGCAAACTGGGAAAGGAAAACTTCAAAATTCTTTTAGCTGTAAGCGATAGCAGTGGTGCAGGTTTTCAAAAGGAATTTACTTTCCAGTTAACTGATATCAACAATCCACCTCAGTTTACTTCAACTCCGGTAGCTTTTGCGATTCAAAACCAGGTGTATGTATACCAGGTTATTACTGTGGATAAAGAGGGCGATGCAACCACAATTGGTTTTGAAGGATTGCCAAGCTGGCTCAGTTATAATGAGAACACAAAACTATTGACAGGCATACCCAAAAATGAAAATGTAGGAGATACACAGTTTGAAATAAAAGCGGGCGACGGAAACAAGGAAACAGTTCAACCCGTTTTGATTTCGGTTTTGAATGTAAACGACCCACCTGAAATAGGACAAATCCCGGGAACGCAGTATTTTTATACGGGTAAGGAAAATTCAATCACATTTCCCGAAAATATGATAACCGATCCTGATACAGGCGATAAACTCACTTTTCTACTTTCCACCGAGAATAATTCGGCGCTGCCGGAATGGTTGGTTTTTGATCCGTTAACATTGTCAATTACAGGTGTTCCGCCCGGAGATGAAAGGGGTGTTTACAATTTAAAATTAACAGCCACAGATGAATCAGGTTCAAAGGAATATTTGAGTTTTAAACTTGAAGTTTCTTTTCCAACTGCAATCGGCGATCAAAACCGAAACTCACTTTTCAGGGTTTATCCAAATCCGTTTCAAAGCAATCTCTTTTTTGATATTCCGGATGGGAAAGATGAAGCAACAATTAGCATCAGCAATATTGCAGGCCAGGTAATTAAAACCTTTAAGTTACCGCCTGGACAGGCAAAAACTGTTTCGCTGGGTACTGTTGAATCAGGTATCTATTTTGTCAGGATGCGGCAGGGTAATTTGGAACAGGTAAAAAAGATCATTAAAGAATAATTGAAATGAAACCGGGGTTTTCGCCCCGGTTTTTTTTAATGGGTTAATTGATATTTGTTGCATGTTTACCACACCCGCCCAGATTACTACTATAAAACCTATCGCGTATTGGACTACTAACCTTTCAGCAATTGTTACCCTTTTTTTCAGTATTTAGGATTACAATAGGATGGAATAAAATAGGTTACTTTAACACATAAAATAAAAACCAAAAAATTTAGGATAATTAAAAATACGCTTGAGGATGTTGAGGGACAATGTTCTTAGTTTTACAAACCCAGAAGGAAATTAAACCAGAGTCGAGAATCATGGACGCGCGAAAAACTATCAGTTCTTTTAACTGGTAGTTTTTTTTTGCCCGAAAATTCAAAAATGAAATTTGACATGCCTGCCCCTAAGTTAATCGGTTGACTTATTTAAGCAATTAATCCCCTTCAAATCAGCATAAAAGTTTGCAATCCCTACCGGTATTATCCCTTACTTTGAAACAGAAATTAAAACGAAAATATTTAAGAATATTAAAAATACGATGGAGAATTTTTTAGATAAAAATTCTCATTACAAACCCAGTAATTTTATAAAAACAAGAAGTTTACTTTTTTTCAGAGACGCTTTAAAAACTAACAGTGAAATTCACTGTTAGTTTTTTTTTACCCCAGAACTACCATCCAAAACGGAATGACTACAACCGCCAGTAATGTTGCAAGCACTACAATCCGTGAAACCAAAGGTACATCAAGATTGTATTGTACCGAAAGTGCATAGGGTGTCAATCCCAGTGGCATTGCCGAATCAAGAATTGTAGCCTTAAATTGCAAAATATCCATTGCTGTGTTTTTAATTACTACATAAAACACAAAGGGTAAAACCAATATGGTTATAACTGATAAAACCAACGCATTTAACCACTCTTTTGGTTTGCCTATTTTGTGTAAACCCAGGAAAATACCAAGCGAAAACAAAACAACTGCTGTAACCGAATTTGAAAAAAGGAGTATTGTTTTCTCTGCAATTTCAGGAAGTTTTATGTTGAAATAAACAATTATCAAACCCACAAAAACTGAAATAAGAAGTGGATTTTTAAGCAAGCTGAATACTAAATTTTTACCCTCGAATTTTTCTTCTCCATTGATTTCGATCAAAATAATACCCAGGGTAAGCAGCCAAAAAACATAAACTGCCGAAATGATGGCGGCAACGGGCAAAACTGTTTCGCCAAAAGCATTGTGTAGAACCGGAATCCCTAAATAGGCAACATTTCCAAACGA
Source organism: Draconibacterium sp. (assembly GCA_041739985.1). Classification (GTDB taxonomy): domain Bacteria; phylum Bacteroidota; class Bacteroidia; order Bacteroidales; family Prolixibacteraceae; genus Draconibacterium. The sequence continues at coordinate 105,816 of JBGSMW010000108.1, forward strand.
TAAAATCAGGAAAAGCGATCGTTTTACGCGGTTCGGTAATTTGAAAATTGCAGCAACAGGAAATGCCAGCAACATGCAGATTACAATATAAACAGAGTTGGTAAAAATCAGGCGTGAATAGGATTGACCATTCAATTCGAGGTGCATGAGCGAGGCGATGACAAGAGCGGGGAATCCAATCCAAAGCGCATATTTGTTCAGAATATCAATCCACGAAGTTGAAGCTGCTTTTGTCCGTGAAAAAACCAGTCCGGCAAGAATGACCAAAAACAGCGGGAGAACAGTTTTTAATGCAAGGAAAAAATGAGCCATGATATACTGATTATGACACTTACACCGAAAGTGCCCATTCACCGTAATTTATAAATGGCCGAACGTCGGTAACCATCATTCCGGCTTTTTTTGCCGCGGTAATTCCCATATCCCCATCTTCAAAAACCTGGCAAAATTGGGGTTCAACACCCATTAACCGGGCGCATTCCAGAAATGTATCGGGATCGGGTTTGTGTTTTGTTACGTCATCTGCCGAAACAATCGCATCGAAATACCGGATAAGTTTTAATTCTTTTAACTGAACTTCTGCACTTCTTCTGCTGGCACCGGTTCCAACTGCCATTGGCAATTTTCCGTATGATGCCTTAACGATTGAAACAACCTCATCAACCGGTTTCAGTAAATTGGCCATTTCCCAAAAAGACTCCTGTTTCAGTTTTACAAGTTTCTCGGGTTGTACCGTTAGACCGTATTGTTCAACTACCCGCACAGCAAATTCTATGGTTGGCCTGCCTGTCATTTCGTGCAAAATATTTGGATCGAAGGTGAAGCCATATTTATCGCCTAATATGTTCCATGTTGCCAAATGCACAGGAAGCGAGTCGGATAGTGTTCCGTCTAAATCGAAAATCAGGGCTTTTGTTTTTGGATGAACTTTCAATGTCATTATCAATGATTTGCTGCGAAAGTAACATTCTCGCGGTAGATATTTTTTTAATTCGTTAGTTTTAAGGTAGATTTAAAAATCTGTTAAAAGATTCTAACTTTGAAAAAACAAAAAAAATTATCCAATGAAACAAGTAATCTTTCTATTAGTAATTACAATCTTAGCCATCTCATGCAGTACTCAGAAAAAAACAACACCTGAAGTTTTAACACCTCAATGGGAACTCGTTTGGGAAGATAACTTTGATGTTCAGGGTTTGCCCGATTCAACAGTTTGGAGTTATGAAACAGGATATATCCGCAACGGAGAAGCACAGTTTTACACCGAATCACGGTTGGAAAATGCCCGAGTTGAAAATGAAAACCTTGTGATTGAAGCAAGGAAAGAAACCGGAGAAAATGATTCCATCACTTCGGCAAGCATTAATACATACGGGAAAAAAAGCATTTTGTACGGAAGAGTTGAAGTGCGTGCCAAATTACCCACAGGTATTGGAACATGGCCTGCAATCTGGATGTTGGGCGACAGTTTTAACGAAGGAACAAACTGGCCTGAGTGTGGCGAAATCGATATTATGGAAAACGTGGGTTACGACCCTGACACAATTCATGCAAATATTCACACAAAAGCCTACAACCATTCAATCGGCACAAACAAAGGAAACAGAATAGGCGTTGAAAAACCCTATGATAATTTCAATATCTATGCAGTTAACTGGTTTGAAGACCACATGGATTTTTTCGTTAACGACTCACTCTATTTCTCGTTTAAAAACGAAGGTACAGGTAACGATGTGTGGCCGTTCGACAAGCCCCATTATTTATTGATCAATCTTGCAATCGGTGGCGCCTGGGGAGGCAACCAGGGAGTTGACGATGCAATTTTTCCGCAGAAATATTATATTGATTATGTACGGGTTTACAGGGAGAAGAAGTAATGCGAATGAGGGAATGAATGAATGATTGAATGATTGAATGAAAGGTAGAGATAGCTTGCAGTTGAAGAATATCACTTTCTCTGCGCTTCGTTAATAGAAGGGGTTGAGAGAACTATTTAGACTTGACAGCGTTCGGTTTTCACGACTAATTCAGAAATACAATTAATTGCGGATACAACGATGTATGCATTCATTTAAATTAAAACAAAAATAATGACAGAAGTTATTTACCCGGGAGTTTTTGACAGAGTTAAGGCTATGGTGACTGATGGCATAGTCATTATTGTTTTTATGTTTATAGCTTCTTTTGTATTCTCTCTTTTTGAAAACGTTCCCGATTATGCACGAATTATCGTATTTGTATTCATTTTCTTACTTTATGATCCACTATTCACAAGTATTTTTGGTGGAACTATTGGTCATATGATAATTGGAATTCGCGTTAAAAGGGAATCGAATGAACAGAAAAATATACTATTTCCTTTAGCCATATTAAGGTTTGTTGTGAAAACTTCCTTAGGTATTATTTCACTATTTACGGTTTTTGGAAATGAAAAAAGGAAAGCTATCCACGATTATTTAGTTAGGTCTGTGGTGATTTATGCAAAATCCAGTTGACATAAAAATAGTACAAGGATGCCATCCATTTCTGTTGATTTTTCTTTTTACTAAAAAGTTGTTCCGAAGTATTAATTAGTACCTCCGAAGTACTAAACGGGAGCAAAAAGGCTCAAAATTGAGGTTACGGGAGTTAAACCAGGTGAAAGATTTAATTTTTGGCCAGATTCAGGGACAACCCAAAAATAAAATGTCCATTAAAAATTTCTGCTTTAAATAATTTTTAAATTTGAAACTCAATTAATTAACCAAAACATTATGAACAAACTTTCCCGCAGAAAAACCGCACAAATTGCCAAAATCAGTAAAAATCAAAATATTAACAATTGTGGCTGATGCCGAAATACCCGCAATTGGCGGGTATACAATTGTTATGCGTAAGCGTAAAAGACGACACAGCAAATGACGACAGTAAATTTTAACATATCTGATGAACAACTGAATAAATTGTTGACACTTTACCCTAATACTGGGAAAAATAGTGATGTTGGTAAACTAGCAGTTGAAGTAGCTAAACTCTACTTTTTATCATTAAATGCAACGACCTCATTCATAACAAATAAAAATGGAATTGACCTAACCGTTGAAGCAAATGGGATTATTGGGAAGTATGAGATTAAAGGAACAGCCGACAAAGATATTTCTTGGAGCAAACTAAAAGTATCAAGTCAAAACTGCCACGACCATTTGGTTAACGGAATGTCTTTAATTAGAATTACAAATATTGGTTCAACAGCAATAACATTTCACTTTTTAAAATATCAAGAAGATTTTGAATTAATTCCTGAACCAAGATGGTCAGTTGTCCGAACTAAAAAAGTTAATATATGAATGAAACCATAAAATATATTCTTGAAAATAATCCTGGACTAGTTAATATCATTTTGACTGGTGTATTACTCCCTCTAGGCATTCTATGGTTGACCAATAGGAATAACCGACAACTAAAAAGAATTGAAAAAAATCTTGAGTTACAATTCAAAACCAAAGATGACATAAGAGAGAAAGAAAAAAGAGTTTACTCTTCCCTTTCCAAAATATTATTTGACGTGCAACAACTTCACGTTTCATTATCTGGGACTTGTGTGGATACTTCTTGCATAATTGATGCTTTAAAGAAATTTGATAATTCAGTGAGTAAGTGTCATTCAGACATTGCGGACAATATGCTTTACCTGTCTTCGGAATCGATTAATCTCATTTACGACTTTTATAACACAATCGGACAGCTCAAAATTCAGCTCCAAGAACTTGACAGACAAAAAGAATACAACTTGGCTAACGTGACTGTTTATTATTCAGCACAGAATTTAGCGGACACCTTAATTCAAATACAAGAATTATTTATTTCTCAAAGAAGTGACCTGAAAGTGCAATTTGACAAACTCAGTCAAGAAAAAATGAGATACTGTTGTGGACAAGAACCACCTAAAGAACTGAAAGAAAAATACGAACAAGTTAGAACTGCAATGATTGAACAAAACTTGCTTTGATGAAAACAGAACGCCATACGCATAACAGCACCTACCCAAAAGTGGCGGTTCAGTGGTTAAACCAAGTGCCTTCCTCCTATCAAAGTTTCTGCTTGGTTGACAGTGAAGTGCTTCGAAATCGCCACCTTCGGGTAGCTGCAAAACGTTACCGGGAATTGTGAAAAAGGAAATTTGCTGATAATGAAGTTGAAAATTAAAAACTAAATTTGTGTAATAACTGAAATTATTACAAATGACCGAAATCAAACATAGTCCTGAAAATCTTTATAATAAAGTTGCCGAGCTTTTAAAACTTGCCCAAAATACTGTGGTTCAAACTGTAAATAAAACAATGGTACAGACCTATTTTGAAATAGGAAAAATGATTGTTGAAGAAGAACAAAAAGGAAAAGAAAGAGCTGAATATGGTCAACAATTAATTGAAGAACTTTCAATCAGACTTTTAAATGAGTTCGGAAAAGGATTCTCTTCGACAAATATTAAACAAATGCGGAGTTTTTACCTCACCTACTCAAAAAGTCAGACAGCGTCTGACGAATTCAATTTAAGTTGGTCTCATTATTTAAAATTAATGAGGATTGACGATGAAAATGAGCGTCGCTTTTATGAAATAGAAACCTTAAAAAATAATTGGAGCCTTCGTGAGTTACAAAGGCAATACGACAGCGCACTGTACACTCGATTGGCATTAAGCCGTGACAAGAAGAAGATTATAGAATTATCGGAAAAAGGTTTAATAATTGAAAAACCTAAAGATGCAATAAAAGACCCTTATGTTTTGGAATTCATCGGATTGCCCGAAAAATCATCTTATTCAGAAAATGACCTGGAACAAAAACTAATTGATAAACTGGAACATTTTTTATTGGAATTAGGAACTGGATTTACTTTTGTCGCACGACAAAAACGGATAACATTTGATGAAAAGCACTTCCGAATAGACTTGGTATTTTACAATCGTATTTTAAAATCTTTCGTTTTAATTGACTTAAAAATTGGAGAATTAAAACATCAGGATATTGGGCAAATGCAAATGTATGTCAACTATTATGACCGGGAAATCAAACTTAATGACGAAAACAAAGCGATTGGATTGATTCTCTGCCAAAATAAAAGCGAGGCTGTTGTTGAATACACACTTCCTGAAAATAACGAGCAGATTTTTGCCAGTAAATATCAAACCGTTTTACCAAGCAAGGAAAAATTAAAACAATTGATTGAGAATAAAGAAGAATAAACAAGTACCGGGAATAAAGTACATATTGCATAGTGGGGTTTGGTGTTGTGCAATCAGCGGATTCTCGCATCGCCGTTCGACAGGAAAGCAACCCGCAATACCCAACTGCATCTAGTTCCGAACGTTATTGGCAACTTATTTGGACACTGCAAAATAATACGATACAGACATGAAAGAATTCTATTCAAAAAAAACACCGAAATCGACGATTTCAAAACTGATAATTATAGAGTTGGTATTTTCGCTCATTTTATACTTGATACATAAAGATTTATCTGCGGTTTCAATGACAACTTGGATTATTTGGTTCTTCTTGTTGATCTTTGTGATTTATGCTGTTATTCATGCTGCCCGGAATAAACCGACCTTGATTATTGATAATTCTGGTATGACAGACAACTCTTCATTGAATTCAAGCGGAAGAATTGAATGGGATCAAATAAAAAGCGTTGAGATTCGCAGTGGAATAAATATGAGGTTTTTGTGTTTCGACTTCTTTGACGAAAACAAAGTATTAGACAAAACCAATGTATTTAAGCGGATTCTAATGAAAAGCAATATAAAAAGATTAGGGACTATCTGTGCAATACCGGAGATTTCACTTAATGAAAATTTAGACTCAGTTTTAACGGATATAAATAATTTAAGACCAAATAAATGACAATAAAGCCAGCCGCTAACTTCACCTACCCCTCAAGCGCGGCAGCTATGGTTTTCGGTGTGCATCTTTCCGCTCGGTCGGCTTTTCGACTTGACAGGGAATCGCCCGCAGTCCGCCCCTGCGTGTAGCTTCCTACGTTAGGGCACATAAAAACAGGGAACTACGACATATAAACAACTATAAAAAATGAAAAACCAGCTCAGATTAGGACTACTAATATTATCAATTGGATTATTAATGACTGGATGTAAATTCAGTTATACAAAGTCGGCAGAAAAGACTACTAATTTAAGTGACAATTCTTCCTTTCTGACAGCTAAAAAATCTTTAAGGTATATTCAAGAAAATAAGACAGATAGTTTAAAAGGCTTATTAAACAGCGATGTGCTAAAAATGGTAAAACCTGAACAGCTTGATTGGTTAATGCGAGAAGGAAAAATTGTACTTGACAATTACGAAAATCCAAATGACACAAGTGTTTTAAAATCTCAACAAACAAATTATTCAGTAGGAAGAAAACAGTTGATTGAAATGTTTAGTTTTCCATATCAAAGTAAAGTTTATAAGGACTCTGTAAAATATTTTCATATCACAATAGCTGATAATGAGATTTATAAATTGTTTCTAAATGATTATCCTCCAGGTATGAGAATAATTGAACCGAAGCATTCTGAACCACATAAAAATAAAATCAATTTGCAGACTGATAACTTGAAATGGTTTAGAATATGGTATGATGGAGGGGTATTTGATAATAAGAGATATAAAAATGAAAACGGATTTTATGCGGTATCTGGTGATAAAGAAAAATTTGAAGAAATAGGTATCAACGACAAATTTCAAAAATTATTCATTTTGATAAATACTGCCAAATTCGACTCCTTAGATTTTAAATACCTTCGAGAAGATGAAGTGGGTGACCCTGAATGGATTTATTTGAGAATGGAATTTGATAATGAGGAATACAAAAATCTTGGAGAATTTGAAATTTCATGTTTCATAAAAGAAGAACAAGGTAAAAAAGAGATTATGTCTGATTATATTATTTTAAAACATACAGATAAAACAAGATATTTAATTAGTAAAAATGAAAATCAAGAGATAGTAAAAGTTTTAACAGATATTGCACATTATGATTATGGAGATTATTACGAAAAAAACCCATGATGATAATAAATTACATGCCCTAACAATGTACATATTTCAGAGCGGGGTTTGGTGGTACGCCAACTGCGGATTCTCGTCTTGAACTTTGGCAACTATTTAAGAAAAATAATGAAAAACCTGGCAATCTTAATTTTATTCATTTCAGTTTATTCTTGTGTCAGAAATCAGAAAAGCGAGACACAGATAAACAGTAAACTAAATTAAAAGTCTGTTAGCGAATTAAATGATTTCGAAATGATAAATGATTTCGAATCTAACAAAGCAGAATTCAATACAGACACATTTAAATTGTACAATCATTCAACAGATGGAGGGGAATTGATAGTGTTTCATGAAAGTGAATCCGACTATGTAGTTTTAGACTTTTGGTTGTACGGAGAAACAGGAAAACTGAATTATACATATTGGACAGACAATGATTTTAAGTTCAAATTCATCAGGAAAATAAACTATGAATACAATAAACCTTATTACGAAGGAAATTACAAAACTGACTCTGTCATTCAATATTTATCAAATTCCAACTCTGAATTCAGACTTTTTGATTCGAATAAAAATGAAATCAACGATCCGGAATTAGTAAAATCCACAAAATCTGAATTAGATGGATTTTACAACGATATGACAAAAGAAATTGAAATCATTAAATAAAACTTCGTTCTCCTGACGATTGTGTTGAAGTTATAAAATACTCACCTCATCACCAATTTAACAGAGTACCTAATATTGCCATTATTTATAACCATAAAATACATTCCCGGCGGGTAGCGTACCATGCTGATTTGATTCATATAGCTGAACAGATTCCCGCTTTTTAAAACTTCGCCCTGTACGTTCAAATTAGAATATTCCTGAAATCCATCGCGGTTGTTGATGTAAACATTGTCGGATACAGGGTTCGGGTAAACTGTGGTTTTGTATTTTTCAATGCTTTCGGCGCTGGTTGGCCAAACCAGAACAATCTCTTCCAGCTTAATTTCAGTAATAATAAAATCAGCCGCCGATTTGCCCAAATCAAATACAATCAGGGCTGTGTTATCGTTTAAACTTCACCTACCCCTCAAGTGCGGCAGCTGTGGTTTTCTTTCCGCCCCGCCACAACAGCCCAAACTAATCTGCCTGATCATTTTTCTCTTTTCATGTAATTCAATTAACAAGCGGACTAAAGTTGAAGTTTATTCAAAACCATGCTACGCCATTAACTCAAAACATTGTCTGGCAATTTCAAGTTCTTCGTTTGTAGGAATTACAAGCACTTTGGTTTTGGCTTGTTCTGTATTAATCTCGCGTATTTTTTTACTTCGTGTGAGGTTTTTTTCATCGTCAAGTACAATACCAAAATAATCCATGTTTTCACAAACAAGTTTGCGCATTACGGGGTCATTTTCGCCAATGCCTGCTGTAAATACTATTGCATCCAACCCGTTCATGGCAGCAGCATAATTGCCTATATATTGCTTTATGCGGTAGGCGTACATTTCGTATGCAAGCACAGCATCAGCATCACCTTTTTGATAACGATCAACAATATCCCGCATATCGCTGTCACCCGTGAGGCCGAGCATACCACTTTTCCGGTTTAATACGGCTGCAACTTCTTCAATTGAATATCCCTTTTGTTCAACAAGAAAAAATATGATAGATGGGTCGATATCACCCGAACGTGTTCCCATAATCAATCCACAGAGTGGGCCAATTCCCATAGTTGTATCAATAGAGCTGCCTCCTTTAACAGCAGCCATTGATGCGCCGTTTCCGAGGTGAATTGTAATTAATTTCGCATCGTTTTTCCCCAAATATTCGAGCGCTTTTTCAGAAACATATTTGTGTGATGTTCCATGGAAACCGTATTTACGAATACCCATTTCACTGTACATTTCACGGGGAATTGCATATCTGAAAGCAACCTCGGGCATGGTTTGGTGAAAAGCAGTATCGAAAACCCCAACCTGAACGGCATTTGGAAAAACTTCTTCGGCAACTTCAACCCCCGTTAAATTTGCAGGATTGTGAAGCGGCGCAAGCGGAAATAATTCTTTAATTTTTGCTTTTACGTCATCGGTAATTATAACTGTTTTTGTAAAGGCTTCTCCTCCGTGAACCAACCGGTGTCCAACTGCTTTAATTTCTGAAGGATTTGAAATCACCCCAATTTCTTTGTCAGTAAGTAACTCTGCAACCCTTTTTAAACCAACAGTATGATTCGGTATTGGAAATGATTCAGTTTTTTTAAATTCCTCTCCTTTTACAAAGGTTTTGTGAACAATTACGCCTTCATCCAATCCAATTCGTTCTACTATTCCAATCGACAATGGCAGTTCGGTGGTCATATCAATTAACTGATATTTAATGGAAGAACTACCTGCGTTAACTATTAAAATGTTCATATTCTTAAATTAGAATCAAGATACAAGAATTAAGATGCAAGAGAAAAAGTGATTAACTCCTGATCTAAAACACTTCTATCCTAAAATTTTGTTTTGATTTTTTTGCTTAATCTTAAATATTTTCCTGAGCCTGAATTGCTGTGATAACAACCGTATTAAAAATATCATCTACTGTACAACCGCGACTTAAATCGTTAACAGGTTTGTTTAATCCTTGCAACATCGGGCCAATTGCCAGCGCACCTGTTTCACGTTGAACGGCTTTGTAAGTGTTATTCCCTGTGTTCAAATCGGGGAACACAAGAACGTTTGCCATTCCTGCAACTTCCGAATTTGGCATTTTACTTTTTCCCACAACGGGGTCAACTGCCGCGTCATATTGAATGGGGCCTTCAATTTTTAAATCGGGGCGCAATGCGATTGCCTTTTCGGTTGCTTCTTTTACTTTCTCAACTTCCGCACCGGTTCCCGAAGTTCCTGATGAATAGGAGAGAAGAGCAACTTTCGGGTCGATGCCAAATGCTTTTGCCGACTCGGCAGATGAGATTGCAATTTCAGCCAGTTGATCGGAATTGGGATTAACAATTACTGCACAATCCCCAAAAACTGAAACATGGTCATCCAAACACATAAAAAATATGGACGAAACTGTATGCACTCCCGGCCGGGTTTTTATAAACTGCAAAGCCGGAATAATTGTATGAGCGGTTGTGTGTGCAGCCCCTGAAACCATTCCGTCAGCATGTCCTTTGTACACCATCATTGTTCCGAAGTAGGAAACATCAAGCAAAGCATCCTGTGCCATTTCCTCCGGAATGTTTTTATGCTTTCGCAATTCGTAATATGTTTTCCAGTAATCTTCGTAATGTTCAGATGTTGCCGGATCAATAATTTTTATTTCCTCGCTTAACTTGACCCCAATCTTTGCTGCCTTTGCCAAAATATCTTCCTTTTTACCCAACAAAGTTATATTCACAACATTCTGTTCAACTAAATGCACTGCCGCTTCCAATATCCTTCTGTCGGTTCCTTCGGGCAACACAATATGTTTCTTCGACGATTTAGCCTTTGAAACCAGGTTGTATTGAAACATTCGGGGAGTTACTACATCAGTTTTAAACTTTCTGTGCTTTTTGAGCAACGATCTTTTATTGACATATTTTTCAAAGGTGGAAATGCACAATTCAATTTTACCTGTATCTCCCGGTCTGATTTTAGGTTTTATATTGCCAATTTTGGTTGCAGTGGCAAATGTTACATCCTGTACCAAAATTATGGGCATAATATTGGGCAACCCTTCTATCAACTTCAGAATTGGTTTTTCAAGTGTTATTCCTCCTGTAAGCACAATTCCGGATATATTTGGATAATTGGCTGAAGCATTTGCCTGAAAAGCGCCGATAATAATATCCGACCGATCTCCTGGAGTAATAATAAGGCTGTTTTCCTCTACACGTTGAAGATAATTCCTAAGTTGCATGGCGCCAACTTCGAATTTATCAACCTGGTTATTCATGAAATCTCCACCCAGCAAAATTTCACCGCCAATTTCTTCATAAACTTCCTGTATTGTGGGGCTGCCAAGCTTTTTAATTTCAGGGATAATTCCTATTGAAGTGGTACTCGAAATTACGTTTGCCAATTCAGATTTCATTAATTCTAATTTGCTTTCTTCGACCCTGTTCATAAATGCTGCCTGAATTTTAACATCATTGGCAGCATAGTTTTTTATTGCCAAATCGAGATTTGAAACCGCATCATGAACGTCTTTATTTTGAGCTGAGCTTACAAGATAAGTGGGGATTGACAGATTCTTTGCTATAGCAACATTTAAGTCAAATTCTATGGCTACTCCTTTCCCAACAAAATCAGACCCTTCCACTACAACAACATCGAAACGCTTTTCAATGTCTTTGTATTTTTCAATTATTTTGTCGATCAACCGGGTTTCCTGCCCTAGGTTTTTATACTTAATAACCTGTGATATTGTAAACCCGTAAGCTTCTTTATATTCCATATCCAAATTGAAATATGAAAGCATTGTATCAATATCGTTATCCTTTTCCCCTTTTTTAATATCGTTAATTACCGGCCTGAAATAACCAACCTTGCTTGTTCTTGAAAGCAGCCAATTTACCAGCCCAAGTGTTACAAGTGACCGACCAGTCCTGGACTCTGTATTTGTGATATAAACCCCTTTTTTCATGTGTTTATAATTTATTGTTTTTTAATGGTAATCCGTCAGCTGACGGAGAACTCGCCATAATTATGCTCTTGTGTTTTAAAAAGCTTTTTGTGATGGCTCGTTTCATCTTTGTTTTTTACGAACGGCAAAACTACATAAAATAGCTCTTATAGACCCGTAAGAACAAGATAAATTGAGGTTATGTTTAATTTATTCAGAAGAGGTAAATTAACTTACACGTTGGTTAATTTGAATCTTTCAAAGTAAGAAACCAGTTAAAAGTAGCTACTCCTGAAGGAATTACAGCTGTATTATGACCAGCTCCGGCAATTGGGATATACATTATTTTAGATTCATCAACACCCTTTAATTTAAAATCATTAAACAGGTTAACTGAAATTTGTTCAGGAACATAAGTGTCGGCAGTTCCGTGGGTAATTAATGTTGGAATATTTGTTTTCCACGCAGCGATACTGTTATTGTTGAGACTGGAAATTACTGATGAAAATTTGGGATTTGTGTTTGATGTGGATTTATATTCGGCTGTAAATAAATCAGCTGTGGCAGTTGTGAGTTGTGCATTTATTTCATCGCCCGATTTGGTTCCATCATATAAGGTAAGTATTTTCTGGTCGTATGGCGATTTAAAAATATCACCAGCAGGGTTTGTGATATCCCCCAGTTTCAAATGCCCGTTAAATACATAGCCAATAAAATAAGGCATCGGATAATTTGTTAAGCCCAGCACATAATCATTCACATATCTCAAATCGTAGGGTCCTGCCCCACAAGAGCTGGCTTTTAAGTTAAATTCTGAAGCGCTGTTTTCCTCAATGGCTTTTTGTAATTGCATTGTAGCCCATCCACCTTGAGAATATCCGGTAATATATAAGTCGTTGTTTATTTCGAATTTTAAATGGTTGGCGGTTAATTCTTCAACAGCTCTCAGCATGTCTGTTACCGACTGAATTGTTGATTCTTTGTCGAGATAAGGATGAAACATATCCGAAGAGGCGCCAAATCCCAAATAGTCGGGTAATGTTACAACAAAACCGGTTGAAGCTAAAAATTCAAGTAATAAGAACAACTGATTATCAGGATTCACTGAGGGCGCATCGCTGTGTAAAGTGTTGGTTCCATTTTGATAACTCATTATTGGATAAGCACCCACTGTTGCCGGAACTGAAACAAGACCGGAAGCTATAACATCATTTCCTTTAAATTTTGTTGTATATGTTATTGTATAAACATCAATATTGTGCTCCAGGTTATCAGTAATATTCTTTAATTCGGGGTAAATATTAGCATATATTGTTAGCACGGCTTTCATATCGGCCAATTTATAAGTTTTGTGTTTTTCAAAGCTTACAAGATATTTATCTGTTGTCTGTGGCTCGTCATTGTTGTTTAAATCACATGCTGAGATGAATGCTGCCAGCATGATAATCAGCAGCATTTTAAGGTTTAATACTTTTTTCATTGATAATTATTTAATTCCGGCAATTAATTGAATTTGTAAATTTCATTTTTTCTGATTCGGCTTCAAAATTAACTAAATTAATAACCCCCGCCAGGTTAAAATGTTTAGGAATTTAATTTTGGTTAGTGAGGATGAATTTAAAGGTGTGGTTTTGCATTATGATTATCTGCAATTATACCGGTGAATAAATAAAATTTATTTGAATTAGGCTTTTAACAGAAAAGTGCCTAATTCAATAAATGAAATAACAGATTGAAAATGAATGTTTTTATTTTTCACTCACCCTGATTCGTCTGCCGCCGAATCGTCCCTCTCTACGCGTAGAGAGGGAGAAGAGGGAGAGTCGAACGAAAAAATTACTGGTATATTAACGGATTCTCAATTTTTCGAATTTCATTCTTTAGTTTTTAATTCTCTTTAACAACAAAAACGAATAACATTGGATGAAATTATTATTTTTAATGCCTGAAATTCTGTAAATCAAAAACTAAACCAATGAGAAGAATTTACTTTCTGTTCTTTTTCCTGATTTCAGTAACATTTGTTTATGCCCAACCAATTAAAGTGATGCTTGTTACCGGTGGTCATGCTTTTGACACTTTGCAGTTTTTCGAAATGTTCGATGCACTTCCAGGAATCGAATACGAACATCTTCAACAGCCAAAAGCCAACCAGGAACTCGTAAAGAATCAGGCTGAAGACTTTGATGTAATTGTGTTTTACGATATGTGGAAAAGCATTTCCGAAGTGGAGAAAAGTGCATATCTAAATTTAACTCAGAAGGGAAAATCTCTTTTATTCATGCACCATTCAATAGCTTCGTACCAAAACTGGTCTGAATTTGAAAAAATCCTTGGTGGGAAATATATTGAAGCAGCGAGAGGTGTGCCAAAAGAAGAGCAATCAAATTATGAACACGATGTTTGGGTTTACAGTAAAGTGGAGAATTATACGCCGGTTACTGTTGGATTAACGGAGCCCCGTTTTTTTGACGAAATTTATGGAAACGTGCGAATTTCAGAAGATGTAATTCCTTTGTTGCGAACCCGTCATCCAAAAAGCATGGAGTATATTGCCTGGCAGCACAAATACAACAATTCGCAGGTGGTTTATATTCAGCCTGGTCACGATCACCGGACATATGAATCAGAAGAATACAGAAAACTGCTTTTACAGGCGATTAAATTTCTTGCCGGGGAAAAAGCAATTCAAAACATAAAAAACTAATCAATAAATAATTCAAACTATTTAAATCCAAATTATTATGAAAGATGTAAATCAAAAAAGGCTTTTTATTGCCGCTTGTCTGGCACTGCTTGTTACAGCAATTACTTTTGCCATCAGGGCAAAAATTACAAGTGTTTTTATTGACACTTACGGATTAGAAAGTGAAAGTGTGGGACGTGCCATGGCACCTGCATTTTGGGGATTTGCTGTAGCCATGTTTGCCGGTGGTTATTTTATAGATATTGTTAAAACCAAAACCGTTATCTGGATGGCATTTGGAATGCATTTGGTTGGTATTGTTTTATTGCTGATTGCCAAGGACTATACATCATTATTTATTGCAAATGTATTCCTGGGTTTGGGGAATGGTAGTGTTGAAGCAGCTTGTAACCCACTTGTTACATCACTCTTCCCCGATAAAAAAACTAAAATGCTCAATCGCTTCCATGTTTGGTTCCCCGGAGGTATTGTAATAGGAAGTTTAGCTGCTGCTCTTATTATGGATCAGTTAAATTTACCCTGGCAAGTTCTTGTTAGCTTGTTGTTTTTACCTCTTGCTATTTATGGTTTTTTATTTTTTGGTCAGAAAATACCGGAAACAGAACGTGTAGCAAGTGGTGTTTCTTATAAGGAAATGATGCGTAATATTGGTGCACCAATAACAATTACGTTGACGGTTATTTTTATGATTTTAGTAGCTAACAATGCCAGTATCTCAAATGCAGTGACCTCTAATTATTTAACTCCACTTATCATTATCGGTGTTATAACCGTAGCAATAATTATCGAAGGAAGGTTGGTAAATAAAATTACGCTCCTCTTTCCATTGATTTTTGCTTGCATGCTGTTGACTGCATCTACAGAATTAGGTACCACCTCGTGGATTGAAAAACTGCTTGCAAACAAAGAAGTACATCCAATGATTATTTTGGCTGTTGTAACTGGCCTTATGGCTGTTGGAAGGTTTTTTGCCGGTGGTCTTGTCCATCGTTTAAATCCAATTGGAGTGCTTATAGGTTCAGCAGTTTTTTCTGTTATAGGATTATTGTTGTTAAGTATTTCTTCAGGAGTTGTCATGACTGTGGCTTCAGCAGCTGTATTTGCAATAGGAGTTTGTTATTTCTGGCCAACTATGATCGGAGTAGCCTCAGAATATACACCAAAATCAGGTGCGCTTGGTATGTCGATTTTAGGTGGTGGAGGTTTTGTTGCAACAGCAATGGTTTTGCCTATAATGGGAAAATCAATTGCCGATGCAGGACCGGTTGCAACAATAAAAAGTATGTCGGTACTTCCCGCAATACTTATAGTTTTATTTATTGCACTTTATATAATTATCAAAAATAACAGGGCAAAAGCATAAATATTAAACTTCCTTTTAATTTAAACTTCCTTGTTCTAACTAAATTGAGCAAGGAAGTTTTTTTATAGCTCCTGAACCATACTAATAAATTTCTGTTTTTATAAAATCCCTAAACCCAAAATTTTGACAGGTAATTTTTTAGTCAGTCCGGTTCAAAAAAGTTACACAATTGCAGGTTCAGAATAAAGATTATAAAAAAGGGGAATTAAAAGATGAGATTGGATTATATAAAAAATACAAATGAATATGGCGACGACATGGTTCGTTTGTATGAATTTAACCTGCTGGAATCGATTAAATTTAAACAGTTTGTTCAGGATTTTCTGGATTCCGGTGAGAATCAAATCAATCTTTCTAAAGCTGATTTTATTGAACCACGAAACTGCACTTTAATATTTTGTATTTCAGAAGAGGATGAAGGTATTGTTTCGAATGACGGAGTGAATTTTTCATGTAATTTAACAAGAAATGCTTACTTGCGCATGATTACACTTCTTGAACCGTTTTGTAAAAGAGAAACAAGTGGTTACCAGTTTTTGTATGATATTGATTCTCCAACCGATTTTTTGTTTTCTCCAGCTGGAAGTTGGTAACTCTCCAAATTCCTTTTCCTCCAACTCAATGAATTAAAGCTACCTTTGCCACATGTCAAAAGCAATGAAAACCCAGAAAGATATTCTGGATAAATTTAACATCGAAACGCTGAATCCGATGCAGAAAGAGGCACATGATGCTATACTTTCGAATTCCGAAATAGTTTTACTTTCACCTACAGGATCGGGCAAAACACTTGCATTTTTGTTGCCCGTAATCAAAGAATTGGATCCTTTCAGCGATGAAATACAGGTTTTAATATTGGTTCCATCGCGTGAGCTTGCCATTCAGATTGAGCAGGTTGCCCGCGAAATGGGAACAGGTTTCAAAATAAATGCCGTGTATGGCGGACGAACCGGCCAGCTTGATAAACTCGATTTGAAACACCGTCCTGCAATTTTAATTGGTACTCCGGGTCGTGTGGCCGATCACCTGCGCAGAGACAGGTTCCCGGTTGAAAAAATAAAAACGCTTGTACTTGACGAGTTTGACAAATCACTTGAAATCGGTTTCGAAGCTGAAATGGGTGAAATTGTTGGGATGCTCCCCAACATTCAAAAACGAATATTGACTTCAGCTACTTTTCAGGTTAAAATTCCCGAATTTGTTGTTTTGGAAAATCCGGTTTATGTAGATTATCTCGATGAGGGAGTTCCTCAATTGGATTATAAAATTATTCTTTCGCCCGAGAGGGACAAGCTGGAGTCACTTGTTGAAATGCTTGGTTTTATTGGGTTCCAGCCCGGAATCATTTTTTGTAATTTCAAAGATTCGATACAACGGGTCAGCGAATTTCTTACTGCAGGCGGTATTCCACATGGTTGTTTTTATGGCGGAATGGAACAAATCGATCGTGAGCGTGCGCTTGTCAAATTCCGAAATGGAACTCACAAACTGCTTATTGCCACCGATTTGGCAGCACGCGGTATCGATATACCCGAAATCAGGTTTATCATCCACTATCATCTTCCGCTGCGAAGCAAGGAATTCATTCATCGCAATGGTAGAACTGCCCGGATGAATGCGGAAGGAACAGCTTATATTTTAATTTGGGAAGAGGAAGAATTACCCGACTTCGTGAGCGAATTAAAACCTGAATCACTTCGTTTAAATCAATTGCGTGATACGTCTGGAATTGAAAATGTGCAATGGAAAACATTGTATATTTCGGGCGGCAGAAGGGACAAAATTTCAAAAGGCGACATTGCCGGTTTGTTTTTAAAGCAAGGTAATTTAAGTGCCGGGCAGTTAGGAATTATTGAGGTGAAACAGGATTGTGCATTTGTCGCGGTGCATTCATCCGAGGTTGAAAAGGTTATCGAACTCACCAATAACTGTAAACTCAAAAAGAAAAAAATTAGAGTGAGCGAAATTTAAACGCTCACTTTTTATAATATAATTTCTCGTGTTTAATGCACGATTTAAGCAATGAGAACTATTTATTGTCGTGTTTTTTACCCCAAACCCCTGAAGGGGCTTTTGGACTGCATCTATTTGAAAAGGTAGTAGATGAAAGAAGTCCCCTTTAGGGACCCGATAGCTATCGGGTTAGGGGTAAATTATAAAATGAAATACGACATTTAAACATTTATTGTACTTATCTTGAAATACAAACAATTATTCGCATCACATTAATCGTTATTTAACTTTTGATTGGATACTAATTCAACTGGTTTGTTTTTACTCCAAACGGAATTTTTAAACTGAATGTAACGTTTCTGCCCGGGTCAAACAAATTTACTTCTTTTAAGGTGGATAAATGGTCGATATATTTTTTGTCGAAAATATTGTTTGCACTTAAACTTAACAGAACGAGCTGGTTATTAATTTTTATACTTCCGCCAACACTTAAATCAACAAGGGTGTAGCCTTTTGTAATTGTTTCGTCGGGAGCGGCGTTATTTTGATTAAACGACGTACCTGTGTTTCCAGTAATAAAAGCATCTTCAAAAAACAATAACTTTTCCTTCTCTCCCCTTAATTCGAAATTAAGTTTATTGGCAGGAATAAAAGGCAGGTAATCGCCATTTTTCTGTTTGCCGGTTACTGAAGAAAAAGTGGTTTCAAAATGCAGCCATTTTATTGATTTAGGATGAAAATGTAAACCTGCTTCTCCACCAACCAGACTTGAGTTTGCCTGTTTATACCTGAAAATGTTAATCCCGGAAGAAGTTATTTCTCCTGTTGGGGTGATAAAAATAAAGTGGTTTACAGCATTATAAAATCCGGCAATATCAAAGGTGAAATTATCCTGGTGGTAATGAACACTCAAGTCGGTTTCATAAGAATTTTCAGGAACAAGATTTGGATCTCCTATTTCATATCTTAATTCATGCTGACCGTTTGAAGTAAGTTCGGCCAAATTGGGTGTGCGAAACGCCGCGGCATAATTTGCCCTGAAAAGTAGTTTTTCAGAAAAGTGATAAGTTGCCCCAATTGAACCGCTAAAACTTCCAAACGATTTATCAAGCGGCGCCCGATATGACATTGCATCACCCGGATTTCCAACAGCTTGTGTCGATATAAATTTTTTGTCGTATCGCGCACCGGTTTGAAGTTTCAATTTTTCAAAAAATGTGAACTGCAACAAGGTAAATGCCGAATAATTATTTGTTGCAGCATCTGGCAATAAAATTACTTCCCTGTCATTGATGTTTGTGTTGTTCTGATTAAAGCCTTGAAATCCGATTATATATTCTGAATTTTCTTTTGAGGGCAAATGAAGATTTGCTTCATAGGTTAATGTAGTCAGTTTCATTTGCAGTTCATAAACGTCAACTTCTCCAATATGCGCTAACCCCGTGTTTTGAAGTGCCGCGTTGATATCGAGCTTGAATTTACCCAGGTATAATTTGTTTTGGGTTGAAAGCAAATGGGTATTAAATTCCTGATAAAATATTTCATTCACTCTGCTTCTTTCGGTTATTTCCTCAATTGCCTCATCTTCTGCAAGTCCAAGCTTTTGGTTGTTCAAATCATAAAAAAATTTGAATGTGCCAATTTTATCGGTAAAACCTGCATTTGCCTTGAATGAATATTCATTGAATCTTGTATTTGGAACAAACGTGCCACCGCCTTGCAGAAAATCAGAATTTGTTTTTTGACCAAACCTCGCACCACCGAAAAATTTCTTTGATGCCCCTTTTATTCCCAAATTGTTGGTCATTCCGAGGGTATTTGAAAAGAGTTGCATGTTATAATCTCCGATTATATTCCCAATTGGGGCTGGTTTTTCTTTTATAAAATTAATTACACCGCCAATTGCATCAGAACCATACAGCAAGGAAGCCGGACCTTTGATAATTTCAACATTTTCAATTCCATACTCGTCGATTCCTAGCGGATGATGGCTTGAATACTGATAATTCTCGAAACGAACGCCATTGTTTAATATAAGTATATCATTCATTGATAATCCGCGGATAACAGGTTTTGAAACTCCCGGTCCCTTGGAAATCATATTCACACCGGGAACTTTCGAAAGTACTTCTGTAAAATTTGGGGTTTTCTTATTCATTAAAGGATCAAGTTTCAGAATGTCAATTTTAACAGCATTTTCATGTTGGGTGGAATTATAACCCCCGGAAACAACAATTGCTTCCATTTCAATTGCTGTGTGATTTAGCATAATATTTAATTCTATGTTTTCTCCCTGTAGATCAACTGTTTCGATGCGGTTGTTAAAACCCAGATATAAAAATTGAATTTTAATTTTACCATTTGGCAAATTTGATAATTCATAAAATCCATTTTTGTTGGTTACTGTTCCTTTATTCATTTCGGGCACAAATACACTTGCACCATTAATTGGAAGATTGTCTTTGTCAGTGATTTTACCTGTTATTTTGTTTTGTGAGTTTGTTATTTGATATGAAAATATCAATATAAAAATGAGAAATATATTTTTCATTTTATTACATGTTTTTTAATAAAAAAATCAATTTAAAACAGCAATGGCGTTTACCGATAACTCAAATGAAGCTGAAGTAAAATTTACCTTTGCATTAAATAAAAATCTATTTAAAGTGTTGGTTTTTAAATATTCAACCTTGGTTTGAAAATGTATCCAATCATGTTTCATGTCGGTAAAAAACGAAACAATGCATTGTTTTTTATGGTTGAACTTGTATAAAAGGGGGGGCGCGTAATAGAAATGAATATTTGGAAAATATTGAATATTTTTCTGAACAATAATTATTGAGATATTCACTTACCGGCAGAATTTTTTGTAAAACAATATTTTCGAACTCTAACGAAAAAACAGAAAATTCAAAGTTACAAATGGCGCATTTTGAGTGGTATTCCTGAAATTGTTTCTCATTTTTTGCATTACATTCAAGGTGTTCATGATGATGTGTAAACTTAATGATTGAAGGCAGCATAAAAACTGCCAAAAGCATTAAAGAAGTAATATTTTTGAATCTACTGATCATGAAACTATTCGCAAAGAATTATACCCAAAATTTTAAATATGACAATTGTAAAAAATCAATTTCGAAACTGAATAAACGTATTCCAACAAACAATGTTTACTTTTTTATTGATGTAGTTTTGCGTTCATTCATTTTATTGCTATTGAATTTTAACCGAAAGATTTTGCTGCAAGTCACATTCCAATTGGTTTTCCGGAGTCCAATTCAACTGAATATTTTTCCCCAAAACATCTTCTGAAAAAGTATTGTTTGAAATTTTAATTGCTTTACACGCCTCAAATGAAAATGTAAATTTCCTGCTGTGGTAAGGTTCAAAACGTGTACTTCGGGTAATTGAATTGTTGATGAAGGAAATTCCATCAACAGAACGGGCAAAAAGTACAGGATAATCAAACGGGTGAAATTCGTTGTCTTCAATTCTAATGTTTTTATGAAATGGGGGAGTGGTTTCGTTCAAAACAGGTATTTCGGGGTAAATTGATATAATTCCCTCGCAAAACTGGTAAGAGCTTGAATTACACAATTCGGTAAATACATTGTTTTTGATGAGAACATCGGTAACCGCGCCCGACTCAAACCAGTTGTTTGCGTCTCCGGCAATTAAAATGGCACTTCCGCTCGATTCAAATGTATTATTCTCAATCACTACTTTTCCGGGTGTTGAAATCAGCAGACTGCGTGCCCTGCAACTTTTAAAATGAGTGTTTGAAACCAGTAAATCAGGACTCCAGGTGAGGTTTTCCAGTGCATCTCCAATATCAATATTTCCGGGAATTGATTCTTTAAAGATGATTATAAAATTTTCCTTGTCAATTGATCTGAAAGAGGCTATTACACCCACACCTATTGATTTCATAACAGAATTCTCAATAAAACTTATTTTATCGCCCGGATGTCCCCAATTCAATCCCACACTTTGGTGGTGCATAAATTTGCATTTCAACTGTTTGTCCGAAAGTTTTTCAATTATCTGAACACTACTACCATGTACATTTATCGGGTCGTCCATCAAACCTGCAAATTCACTGTTTGTAACCATAATCTGTCCTTTACAATTCGACACCTGGAGACCATCATCGCCACCTCCAAAATATCTGTTTTTGTTGGGGTTTGGAATTGCACGGTATCTGTCGAAAGTTAAATCTTCACTGAATTGTGCCAAAACGCCCAATCCGGTGGCATGGTATAAATTCACGTTCTCAACCTTAATATTTTTTGAATCCTGAATAAAAATTCCCGAATGAATACGTTCAGCATGGCGCATAATCAGGTAATTTCCTAC
The DNA here is from genome assembly GCA_041739985.1 of Draconibacterium sp. Lineage (GTDB taxonomy): Bacteria > Bacteroidota > Bacteroidia > Bacteroidales > Prolixibacteraceae > Draconibacterium. Next base: position 127,820 of record JBGSMW010000108.1, read on the forward strand.
TGCCGGTTTTCGCAATAGTGGCAGGTAAATTTCAACTGTTCCGGGAAGGATATTTTCGGCAAGATAATTTTCCCAACCATTTCCCAAACAGCCCCAGTCGCCGGTTTGCGGTACAACAAAACGGCCTTTTCTGTCGAATTCCATCGTACTTTTCCAGGACTCCATGTTTTCAGTTGAGGTTCCGAAAAAGATTTTGCCTTCTTCAATTCTAAAAGGCGATTCTTTTAAATTGATGCTGATCCGCAATGATTTTTCTTTTACTTCAAGTATTTGTGCCTGTGCAATCAGTGGTTGTTCCCAGTCAATATTGACATTTCTAAGGACCATATTTTTACAATTATCGAAAGTAAAAGGCTGCATTTGTTCGTGAAAAATAAGGTTGCTCCCGTTACCTTCAATAATAATATTGCTCATATTTTCGAACAAAAAGGCACAGTTACGCGGATTTTCATCTGTAGTATTCGATTCGAAGTAATTTCGTTTATTGCTTTGCTCAGGATAAAAATGGTATTCACCACGGGTGAAAACGAGTACAGTTGGTTTTCCGGATTCTACTGATTTTATCGCTTCGTTGATAAAGGCATTGCAGTCCTTCTTTTTGGTATTCCTTAAGCCAAAATCTTTAAGGTAAATGAATGTTGTGTCGGCTTCCTGTACATCGATATTTGTTTTCGGGTTGGTGTGTGAAAATAATAAACTGAGTATAATAGACATTGAAATCAACAAGGATATTTTCATGGTCATTATTTTAAATGATTGCGATTTATGTAAAACGCTTTTCTATGAATTCGATTCTATTTCGCACTCTTGAAACACAGGTCGTTAAATAATAAAATTGGCACCCCAATTGAATTTGGGGATACCATAGTTATAGTGCCAATTAATTTTTTTTCGCTTGACGGTCAGCTGCAGCTTTAGTGCGTTTTTCTAGTGCATCGAGAGTCATCTTAATGAATTTCTGGTCGTTTTCATCACTGTCTCCATATTTTGCACGAAGATCCGTTAGTTTTTCATGTAGCATTTTCTGAACATCGGCATATGCAGGATCGTTGTAAATATTTTTCATTTCTGAAGGGTCTGTTTGTAAATCGTACATTTCCCACTCATCTATATCGTAATAAAAATGCATTAGTTTGTAGCGTTCAGTTGCCACACCATAATGTCGTTTTACCATGTGCACCGATGGATATTCATAATAGGTATAATACACTGCATCACGCCACTCGCTGGTTTCTCCGCTCACAAGTTTTCTGAATGATTCGCCCTGCATATCGGCAGGAATTGCAATTCCTGCATAATCCAGAAAAGTTGGTGCAAAATCAAGATTTTGAACCAGTTTGCCTATTTGTGTTCCCGGTTTAATTTCTTTTGGAAAACGCATTAAAAGCGGTGTTCTAAAAGATTCTTCATACATAAACCGTTTGTCGAACCAACCGTGTTCACCTAAATAAAATCCCTGGTCTGAGGTGTAAATTACGATTGTGTTTTCGGTCAAACCTGCTTCTTCCAGATAATCTAAAACTTCGCCCACTCCGTCATCTACCGATTTAATACATCGTAAATAATCTTTAATGTAGCGATTGAATTTCCAGAGAGCTAGTTCTTTTCCGGTTAATTTTTTTGCAAGAAATTCCTGGTTTTCACTTTCGTAGGCAGCCATCCAGTTCTCTCGCTGTTCCGGATTCATCCGTTTAATATCATTATAAAAAGCTGTCGTATCGCCATTCGGATCTACAATCAATTTAAAGTCATGCCCCCACTGTGCATGTCCATCAATTTCCATTTCCTGTTCTTTTGCTGCTCTTCCGCGTCCTTCATAATCATCGAAATAATTTGACGGTGGATCAAAAGTAACATCATCATATAGGTTAACATATTTAGGTGCGGGCAACCAATTGCGGTGTGGCGCTTTCTGGTGATACAACAAGCAAAAAGGTTTTGTTTGATCACGTTTGTTTTTCAACCAGTCCAGTGCCGTTTCGGTAATAATTTCAGTACAGTAACCCTCAATTCTTTTCTTTTCGCCATCAATAAAGAAATCGGGATTGTAATAATGACCCTGGCCTTCCAATACCATGGAAAAATCGAAACCTTGCGGAATCCCATCAAGGTGGATTTTTCCGATCATTGCAGTTTGATAGCCGTTTGCCCTTAGTATTTTCGGGAAATTTTCCTGATCCCAATCGAATGGGAACATGTTATCCACCTTGCCATTTACAAAACTGTGTTTACCGGTTAGCATTACTGCCCGGCTTGGTGCACAAATAGAATTTGTAACACAAGCTTTTGTAAAAATAGCACCATCTGTTGCTAGCCTGTCGATATTAGGGGTTTCATTCAAACCAAAACCATAGGCACTGATGGCCTGATATGCATGGTCATCACTCATAATATAAATGATATTTGGTTTTTGGGACTGTTGTTTTTGAGGTTGGTTACATGCTGATAAACCCGCAAATGCAAATGCTATGAATACTAAAAGAATTAAATTATGGTTCATGTTGGTTCTTGTTTATTAAACTACAAAGATTTATTATGGAGACAATTTTACTAAAAAGATTGCTGAATATCGTGATAATTTGTGAAATCTTCATTCATGAATAATCAACGACTTATTATCGGTAGCAATATTTATTTTGGATTGCTATCAAATTAAAAGTTTTGTTATTTCAATACTTATAAATATTAAGACAGAACACTCTTGTTATAATTATTTACCAAACATTAGAACTTATTAAAATATTTTAATAATTATTAGGATTTCATTAAAAAAATGCCTTAAATTGCAACGGTTTTTTAACAATAAATAACTTTAATGTAGTTTAATGATTTTTTCAGAAGACATAAAGAAGATAAGTCTTGTTGGCAACGATCTAAAAAAGTACAGACAAAAAAAGAAAATATTGGATCTTCTTTATCATCATGATTCATTATCTGGTTCCGTTTTAAGCAAGAAAATAGGCGTTAGCCTTCCAACATCACTGGCTTTGTTGAATGAATTATCTGAAATGAAGTTTGTGGAATCGTGCGGAACCGGTGTTTCAAGCGGCGGTAGAAAACCAGTTATGTTTAGATTGTTAAATGAATCAATTTATGTTATTGCTTGTGAATTGGGTAGATACAAGGCTAAAATGATTATTTACAATTCGCATAACAAGCCCGTAACTTCAATGTCCTATTTCGATACCTCAATTGATGATAATAATCTTGTAGATAAAATATATTCCACAGCCCAAAGTTTGATCGAGGAGGCAGGTATTGATAATAAAAGGATTTTTGGTATTGGTTTAACAATGCCTGGTTTGATTGATGAAACCCTCGGAATAAACTATACAATTAAGAACAAGAAATTTTCGAATGTAAAAGAACGGCTGGAAGCAAAGTTCAGGAAATTGGTTTATATAAATAACGATGCCCGGATGCAGGCTTACGGCGAATACATATTTGGAAAGGCAAAAGGTCATTTAAATGCCGTAATTGTCAATTGGAGCTGGGGAATTGGAATGGGCATGATAATTAATGGAAAATTATACAATGGATCTACAGGTTTTGCAGGCGAGCTTTCGCATACAATATTTGTTGACGAAGGAGATTTGTGTATTTGCGGAAAAAGGGGATGCCTCGAAACAGTTGGTTCTTTGTATGTTTTGGTAAACGACGCTATTAAAGGGATTAAAAGCAATGTAGTTTCTCAGTTAACAGTTGGATTTAAAGACCGGATTAATGAATTGGAACCTGATGATATAATTAATGCTGCCAAATCGGGTGATGAATTTGCAATCTCATTGCTTAATAAAGTTGGGCTTGCTGTTGGAAAAGGATTGTCGCTTACTATTCAATTATTAAATCCTGAAATTATTGTTTTGGGAGGAGTTGTTTCAAAAGCCAATCGTTTTATACTTACTCCAATCCAACAAGCCCTCAATAAATACTGCCTCGAACAAATTTCGGCAAACGTAAAAATTGTGATTTCAGAAAACTGGGAACAATCCGGACTGCTGGGTGTAACAGCCATGCTTTTTCAGGAGTTGTTCAGCGATATGAATATGAGAGAATTAACATGAAAATGAATTATTTATTTAACTAGTAAAATTAGAATCTATGAGAAAAATTCTTTTGATTTTTGTGATGTGCATTACGCTGATAGGCAGCGCTTTTGCACAACTGTCGGTTACTGGTACAATTACCGGTGACGACGGCCTTGGAATTCCCGGGGTATCGGTGGTACAAAAAGGTACAGCTTTGGGAACTGTTACCAACATCGACGGTGTTTACACTTTAAGTGTTCCATCGGATGCTGTTTTGGTTTTCTCTTTTGTAGGAATGACTACAGTTGAGGAATCTGTTAACGGACGGACTAAAATCGATGTTGTTTTAATGTCAGACAACATTGGTCTCGATGAAGTTGTAGTTACTGCAATGGGTGTCTCACGTGAGAAAAAAGCCCTTGGATATGCAATGAGTACAATTGAGTCGAAAGAACTAACGAAAGTAGCATCGACAAACTTTGCTACAACACTTTATGGTAAAGCACCCGGTGTAAGAGTTTCTGCTGCTCCCGGTGGAGCAACCAGTGCTGTAAACATCAATATCCGTGGTGTAAACTCAATTACAGGTAGTAGTCAGCCACTTATCGTGGTTGATGGTGTGCCAATTCGTGATGGTGAGGTAAACAACGGTAACTACTGGGGCGACCAACGTCTCCGTGGTAATGGTCTTATTGACCTTAACCCTGAAGATATTGAGAATATCTCAATATTGAAAGGTGCTTCGGCTGCTGCTCTTTACGGATCTCAGGCTGTAAACGGCGTTGTACTTGTAACAACAAAAAGCGGTAAAGGCACAAAAGGTTTCAAAGTTGATGTTGTTACCAATGTATCGGTTGATAAAGTTGCTTATCTTCCTGATTATCAGGATGAATATGGTCCAGGTTACCCGAAGTTCATTTCTGATGCCGGACAGGATGCTGATGGTTGGTTATGGCGCGACCTAGATGGTGATGGTACAAAAGAAACAAGGGGCCATATAGGAACAAACCTAAACTTTGGCCCTAAGTTCGATGGCACTACACAGGTTGTGGCGTGGGATGGTATTATTAGGCCATGGGAAGCACAACAGGATTCTTACGCATCGTTGTTCAGAAATGCTGTTAGCTCGAATGTAACTGCTGCTGTTTCAATGGGTGGAGAAAATGGTAATTCAAGGTTTTCGTTGACAAGACAGGATAATGAAGCTGTTAGTTTGAATGCAAAAAATGCAAGAAACATTGCAAACCTTAATTCAACTTACAAGCTCGGATCGAAATATACTATCGATTTTGTTATGAACTTTATCAACCAAACTACGCATAACCGTCCATATTCTGTTGACAGACTCTGGAACAACTTTGGTGGTATGATGACAAGATTTGATAATGGAGAATGGTATTATCCAAAATACAAAACAAGTAAAGGTTACAGATATGTTACAGGTACAAACCAAAGTTTGACACCTGAAGAAAACCTTAAGATTTCTGGTTACAGAGGCGATGTACTTGATTACCTTTGGAGTGTTAACGAGGTTCAGCTTGATGAAACAAGTAACCGTGTAATTGGAAACCTTACCAATACCTGGCAAATTATTGATGACTTGAAAATAAGGGCCAGGGTGGCAACTGATTTCACTTCCGAAAAAACTGAATCGGCAAATCCAAATACAATTCCTCTCGCATTTGGTAATTCAGGAGGCTTTAGTCTTTCTTCTTTCCAGAGCAGTATTCTTTACGGTGATGTTATGGCAACTTACTCGAAGAATTTTGCTGATGATTATACAGTAGGTGCTGTAGCAGGTTATACCGCACAACAGGAAAAAATTCAGAATCTGAGCCGTGGTACAAATGGTGGTTTGAGTACTGAAAACCTTTTTGACATTTCAGCATCTGTAAATACTCCCAACAGTGGTTCATCAAGAAGCACACTTGTAAAAGATGCTTATTTTGGAACATTAAACTTTGATTACAGGGGTTTTATATTTCTTGAAGGAACTATCCGAAGGGACCGTACTTCTACAATGAATCCTGATAATAATGCTTTTGTTTACCCTTCAGTAAATTCAAGCTTCCTGTTTAGCGAAGCATTTGATATGCCCGACTGGGTTGATTACGGTAAATTCCGTGCTTCATGGGGTATTGTAGGAAATTATCCTGATTTATATTATGCCAATATTGCATACAACCAGAGCACATTGGGTGTTCAGGCAGTTGGTGGAAATCCTGTATTATACACAACATTACCTACCAGTTTTGGAAACGATGGAATTCGTCCTGAAGAAAAAAAGGAATATGAATTTGGTGTTGAAATGAACTTCTTTAAAAACAGACTTGGGTTAGACGTTTCTTACTACAACGCAAAAATCCAGGACCAGATTTTACCTTTAACTACAGCTATTTCATCAGGTGCTGGCTCGGTGTTGACAAACATCGGTACCCTTGCAAATTCAGGGGTTGAAATCATGGTTAAGGCAGTTCCGGTTCAAACAAAGGATTTTCGTTGGGAAGCTATCTTAAACTTTTCGAAGTATAAAAACGTGGTTGAAAAACTTACTGATGGCGCTGATGAATTGTTGCATGCTGATTATGATGGTGGTGCAGCTCAATTGAGGTCGGTTGTTGGCCAGCCGATGGGTGATATTTATTCGCACCCTGTTTTACGTCACGAAAATGGTGGTATGATTGTAGATCCAAGCGGACTTTACACAGTTGATGCCAATAGTTGGATAAAAGTTGGAAATGCAATGCCAAAAGCTACTGGTGGTTTCCTTAACACATTTACCTATAAATCTTTCACGCTTGATGCTACATTCGATTATCGTTTTGGAGGCAGCATAATGCCAACAGCTATTAACTGGATGATCAGCCGCGGTTTGTTGGTTGATGCATTAGATAAAAGAGATGAAGAAACAGGTGGTTTAGCTTATTATGTTGGGCCTAATGATGTGAAAACTTTAACAAGCGGTGCAACAGGTCCAAACGGAGAATTGGTATATCATGATGGTCGTATCCTGGAAGGTGTTAAAGCCGACGGAACTCCAAATGATTATGTTGCTTCTTCTGCCGAATATTACTTTATTACTTATAACTGGGGTGGGCCACAATACAGTCCAAATACCCGTTATGAATTATTTGTAAAGGAAAACAGCTATATTAAAATGAGAGAGTTGGTGCTTCGTTATGCATTACCAAAAAGTTTAGTTCAGAAAATTGGGTTAAACAATTTGGAAATTTCAGCTTTCGGCCGCAACTTGTTCTTCATTTACAAGACTATTGATCATATGGATCCTGAGCAGGCTACAGCCGGTTCCAGATGGTTCCAAACTATTAATAACGTAGGAACGAACCCATCAACCAGAACATTTGGTGGTTCATTGAGATTTAGTTTTTAATAATTAATCAAATAAAAAAATACTCATATGAAGAATATATTTTTAATCTTACTCTCGGTAATGTTGGTCTTCTCAGCATGTACCACATCCGATTTTGAAGAAGCTTATCCGGATCCATCAAAAATTTCGTTTACAACTGTTGAAAAACAGTTTACGGGCTTTCTTCAGGCAAATAAAGACTACGTTGTTCCAAGTTACTGGAACTACTTTGTAGTGTACAGAATTACTGCTAACCGTTATACTCAGGCTACTGGTTGGGTAAACGCAACTAACCAGTATGTGCCTGGTGGTGGTGCAGTTAACGACAGATGGGGTAACTTTTATGGTTTCCTTTCTCAATACCGTGAAATGCAGAATATTTACGAAAATTTGTCAGATGATGACAAAGCTGATCGTCGTATTTATATGATTGCAGCTACCATTTATTTGTATGATGCAGCGCAAAAAGTTGTTGATTTACATGGTGATATTCCATGGTCAGAGGCTGGTATGATGAGTGCAAACGGGGGCGATTATACAATTTCGTTACCAAAATATGACAAAGCAGAGGACATTTACACTAAAATGCTTGATGATTTGAAAGGTTTTGCTGATGAATTGAATTCAATTACAATTAAATCAGGAATTCAGGCTGGTTTCAAAACACAGGATATTGTAAACAAAGGTGATTTAACCAAATGGAAAAAGTACTGTAATTCATTGCGTTTGCGTATGCTTACACGTGTTTCAGGTGTTGCTGCTTTTCAGTCGCGTGCTACAGCTGAGGTTAGTTCTATACTTGGTAATTCAAGTTCTTACCCAGTAGTTTCTGCAAATGATGATAACATTCAAATTAAAATTCACGATTTGAATACTGGTATCAATTCAAAAGGATTCAGATCAGGATTGGAAGACTGGGGTGGAAATTATGCCGGAAAAGCAATCATTGATTATATGACAGCTAACAATGACCCACGTTTACCTGTAATGTTTCAGGAAGGTGACAGTGCCGCAACAGGTGAATATTATGGACTTGATCCTTTGGCTACTATTGGCGAGCAGGAAGCATTTGTTCTTACAAGTAAACTTTCTCTTTACAATTGGTCAACAATCAGCCGTAATGAGTTCTTTCCCGGTGTTTTGGTTAATGCTTCAGAAGTGAATTTCCTGGCAGCAGAAGGTTATTTAAAAGCAAATAACGATGCAATGGCCAAAGCTGCTTACGAGGCAGGTATCTCTAATTCCATCAAGAATTACTTCCTGTATCGTTCGGTTAGCAATAACAACGAATCGGGTGCAGTAACTGCACCAACTGATGCGGAAATTGCAGATTACATTGCAAGTCCGGAGATTAGCTGGAGCAATGCAACAACAACTCAGGCAAAATTGGCTTTGATTGGTAAGCAAAAATGGGTTGATTACAGTGTTATTCAACCTTTGGAAAACTGGGCTGAAGTGAGGCGTTTAAATGTTCCAACTCTTACCTTCTGGAATGACCAGGCTGATGCTCAAAAGCAACCACCAACCAGATGGCAATATCCTGACAGCGAAAAAACTTACAACACTGAAAACTATAATGCTGTAAGTGCTAATGACAAAATAACCAACAAGTTATTTTGGGATGTTAATTAAGCTAAACAAAATCAAGAAATTAGTGTAGTCATTTTTGGCTATCTTGAGTTCTGATTTTTAATGAATATAGAAAGACTGGGCTTGAAAATGTCCAGTCTTTCTCTTTTTTATTTTGACTTTTGTTGTTCCCAAAGCAAAAAACTGAAATTCAGAAAATGAAAAGATTCACAAAAATATTTCTGTTAATTGTTGGTGCAATTGTATTGAACTCCTCAATTTGCGCCGCTCAAAAATCCACAATAAAAGTTAAAGTAATTTACAAATCGGTAATTAATGGCGAAGAAAGGGAACGGGGAGGGAAAAATACGCTGATTGCTACTTCCGGTTCATCAAAATCTTTTACCGATATGACGGGAATCAATCTTATTCCAGAAACGCCCAAAGAAATTGGTTATATTGATTACTTATCAAAAAAAACTTACCAGACCGCTGAACTTGCCGATGGTTCAAAAGTATTTACCGAGTCAGCTTTTGAAAAATACCCCGAAATTACTGAAACCGGAGAATTTGAAAAAATTCAGGGTTACAACTGCAAAAAAGCAAAATCTGTTTTACGTTCCAACAGTATAGAAATTTGGTACACAACCGAAATTGACGCGAAAGGAACTCCTGTCATGAGTTATGGAATTCCTGATGGACTTGTTTTAAAAGTTATCCGAAATGGAAACAACGCACTTGTTGCTTCGGAAATTGAAATTATAAAAGAAAAAAAGTCAGAAAATATTGTACCCAAAAATTTGGGAGAAAAAGTGGATGAACCGCTTTACAGACATAAATTAACAAGCAGCTTTATCACAACAGTTCCGGTTTTTAACGATGAGCAAATTAGCTGGGGAAACCCGATTGAAAATCCGGAGGGAATACAATTGGGAAAAACCTATCGGTTTGCCGGTGGTACAATTATCGCAAAAAAAGTTGTTTTGCCCGAAGTAAAATACGACTACCAAATATTTGCCGAACTTACGCAATACTCAAATGGCGATGCTTATGATCGCACAGGTACTGTTTTTATAATTCCTGAAGAAAAAGAAAAATCATTTTTTGATGCGCTGCAAAATGGCGTAAATACAGTTCCCGGTTTTACCGCTGCAAATGGAAAAACATATTATGGTACAATTTCGACACCCGATTTTTCGCCTGCTATTGAATTATTAAGGTTTTTCACTCCTTTTGGGGTTGGCCATTTTAATGAATCGGTGCAGGTGTACGGACAGGAGTGGGAGAAAAAAGCATATTACAAACAAGAGGTTACCGAACTTTTACCTTTACTTCAAAGGGAAGTGTGGATTGGTGTTTTTATCGGAAATTACGATAAAGGCGGCCACAAAGTAAGCCTCGATTTAAAATATTATCCCGGAAGTCAGCGTGTCAGTGAGGAAAGGGACGAAAAAAAGTCCTGGATATATCCATTGTTCAACACCCTGAATATTATGGAAATGGCTGGTCAGGAATATGGAACCATGTTTGAAGATGATTCCCTCAAAATTGATTTTGAAATCCCGGAAGGTTTAAAAAATATTTATCTCCGCTACTTTTCTACCGGCCATGGCGGTTGGGGCGGTGGCGATGAATTCAACAAAAAAGTAAATTCGATTATTATTGATGATGAATTGGTAAACAGCTACATTCCGTGGAATTGTGATTGTGGCGTTCAACGAAAATACAATCCGGCATCGGGAAATTTCTGGAATGGGCTATCATCTAGCGACTACAGCCGCTCAGGCTGGTGTCCGGGTGAAGCCACAAATCCGGTTTATTTTCCGCTCGAAAATTTAAAGCCCGGTAAACATACGCTCAAAGTGGCAATTCCGATTGGTAAAAGAGAGGGAAGCAGTTTCAGCCACTGGAATATTTCGGGCGTTTTAACAGGAGAGTTTTAGTTTCTTCATAGATTCTATGTGTTTAGTTAGAATTAGAGGGTAGCTGTTGAGCTGCCCTTTTTTCTTGTTTTATGGTGGCGAATAATTATTTTTAGCAAACATTATCTAAACCATTTAATATGAAAAAGCTAATTCTGATTTTAATTGCATCGTTTGTTTTTAGTTTTCAACCCAAGGCATCAGATTTATCCGGAAAATTTGAAGTCGCCCGAGGTACAAATATTGCACATTGGCTTTCACAAAGCCGGGTGAGAGGAGTTGAACGACAGAAGTTTTTTACAAAAGCTGATGTTGTAGCCATTTCCAAAATGGGTTTCGACCATATTCGTTTACCCATTGATGAGGAACAAATGTGGGACGAGCAGGGAAATCGGCATGATGATGCTTTTAAGTTAATGACAAATTGCATTGACTGGTGCGCTGATAATAACCTGCGGGTAATTGTTGATTTACACATTTTGCGTTCACACCATTTCAATGCCGAGGTAAAACCACTTTGGACTGAAAAAAAGGAGCAGGAAAAGTTTTATGATTTGTGGCGCGATCTGTCGAAGGCTTTAAATAAATATCCGGTTAATCTTGTCGCTTATGAATTAATGAACGAAGCGGTTGCCGACGACCCTGAACAATGGAACAACCTTGTTGCAAATGCCGTTTCGGTTATTCGGGAAACTGAACCTTCAAGAACAATAGTAATTGGTTCGAATATGTGGCAACAGGTTCAAACTTTTGATGTATTAAAAATACCTGAAAACGATAAGAATATTTTATTGAGTTTTCATTTTTACGAACCGTTTTTTTTGACCCACTGGCATGCAAGTTGGACCGACCTAAAAAATTATACAGGGCAGGTACATTATCCCGGAACTATTTTAACACAAAGCGAATATGATTCTTTATCAGCAGAAATGAAGGAAGCAGCAAAAAAATGGGTAAACAAACATTTCGACAAAGCCTGGATATTGGAACAATGGCAGAAACCAATAAAAAAGGCAAAAGAACTCGGTTTGCCTTTGTATTGCGGAGAATTCGGAATTATTACTGGTCCGCCACAGGCAGAAATGTTACGCTGGTATCAGGATATGATCGACCTGTTTGAAGAAAACGGAATTGGTTATGCCAACTGGAATTACAAAAGCGGTAGTTTTGGTTTAATTGATGAAGCTGGAAAAAACCGGAAAGAATTTATCAAAATTGTTTCGGGTAAATAAATAATTATTTTGTGAAGTTGTTTATCTATCTTTATTTTAAATATTTTCACATTCACTAAATCAAAATAAAATGAAAAAATCGGTGATTTTGCTTCTCCTCTGTTTTATGGGATCGGTTGTTTTTGCTCAGGAAAAAGAGGACAAAAAAGAACTTATAAAAGAGGGTTGGAATTTTGGTGCCCTACCCACCATTACATTCGACACCGATTTGGGTTTTCAATATGGGGCTTTGGTAAATCTCTTCAATTATGGCGATGGAAGCCGCTATCCCAAGTATAATCATTCATTGTATTTCGAAGTTTCGAGGTATACAAAAGGCAGTGGGATAAACCGTTTTTATTACGATTCGGACAAATTGTTAAAGGGATTGCGAACAACTGTTGACTTGAGTTATTTATCGGATCAGGCTTATGATTTTTTTGGATATAACGGTTATGATGCAAAAGTGAATTATGACTGGATTGATGATGCCGACCCAAACTACAAATCACGCATGTTCTACAAATACGATCGTAAAATGTTCAGGTTTAAAGTTGATCTGCAGGGAAATATTAAAGGAGAAAATTTGAAATGGATTGGTGGATTTAATTTGCTGAATTTCAAATTGGCATCGGTTGATATAGATAAACTGAACGAGGGGGAAGAAGAATCTGATAAGTTGCCTCCGGTATCAGAACAACCGGGTCTTTATGAAATGTATCGTACTTGGAAAATCATTAATGATAAAGAAGTGAACGGTGGATTTATACCCGCTCTAAAAGCTGGTTTGGTTTACGATAGCCGCGACAACCGACCCAACCCGATGAAAGGGATCTGGACTGAAGCTGTTATTGAAGGTGCGCCTGAATTTTTGGGTGCTGAAAGTTCTTTTACAAAAATGAGCATAACACACCGCCAGTATTTTACAATTATAAAAGATGATTTGTCGTTTGCTTATCGTTTGAACTATCAAACTTCGATAGGAGGTCACACACCATTTTATTACCAGACCCAGGTTTTGGTTTCGGAACTGAAAGGAGCAAGTTCTGAAGGTTTGGGAGGTGGAAGTACTATGCGTGGAATTAGCAGGAACAGGGTGATGGGCGACGGTTATTTTCTGGGCAATGTGGAAGCCCGTTGGAAATTTGTAAGATTTCGGTTTATCAATAATAACTTCTATCTGGGCTTGAATGGATTTATGGATTTTGGGCAGGTTACGAAAAAGATGTCGGGGATTGAGAATGTGTCTGCTTCGGTATTGAATTCGGAAACTGCAAAGGATTATTACGAAAAAGATGCAGAAAAAATGCACATTTCATACGGTGCCGGTTTAAGGGTTGTCATGAACCAAAACTTCATCATTAAATGTGATTATGGGAGGACCATTGACGAACGGGATGGAAAATCAGGGATTTATATCGGCCTCAACTACTTATTTTAGAAACAGTAAATTAATAACTATACTATGAAAAAGAGAAGCTTTTTAACAGTAGTGCTGATTGCAATTGTCTTCACACATTTTTCATGCACGCAAACAAGCAAATCGGGTTCTGAAAATCCTGGCATCTCAAATGATACTTTGAAATTGGCCAGCGAAAAACTTCAAACTTATATCGATAACGGAAAGTTGGGCGGAATTTCGGCGCTGATTTATAAAGATGGTGAAACAGTTTACCGAGAAAACTTTGGTTACTTAAATCTGAATGAAAAAAGGCCGATGGACGAAACTGCTATTTTCAGGATTTTTTCGATGACAAAACCAATTACAGCAGTTGCTTTAATGACTTTGTTTGATGAAGGAAAATTTACCCTCGATGATAAAGTTTCAAAGTATATTCCGGAGTTTGAAGGCGCAATGGTTTACAATGCCGAAACCAAAACTTTGGAACCACAAATTAATGAATTGACAATCAGGCATCTGTTAACACATACTGGGGGAATTCCTTACGGATGGGATCAAAAGGCTTATGTCGATTCACTGTACCGCACTCTGAGTGCTTCTGCCTGGGACGGCACAATTGGCGAAAAAGTGAAAATTATAGCCAAAATCCCGTTAAAAAATCAACCTGGAACAAAATGGGAATACGGACTCGGAATTGATGTTGCAGGTTATTTAGTCGAAGTACTTTCGGGCACTCCGCTTGATGTTTATATGAAAACAAAAATATTTGATCCTTTAAAAATGGATGACACAGGTTTTTTTACGCCTGAGGAAAAACACAGCCGGTTGACAACTTTATGTACCATTAAAAATGACACTTTACAGGAAGCTGAAGGTCAGATGAAAGAAGGTTTTAAAAAGCCGGTTACCTTGTTTTCAGGCGGAGGCGGACTGGTTTCAACGGTTGACGATTATTTGAAATTCTGCCAAATGTTGTTAAAAGGCGGTGAATTGGATGGTGTTCGAATTTTACAGGAGTCAACAGCACAATTGGTTATGACAAACCAGCTTCCGGAAGGCGTAGTTTTTGATGAAAATAAAGGTTATGGTTTGGCTGGAAGTGTAAATCCTGAAACCGGTGTTTACGGTTGGGCAGGAGCAGCGTCAACAAAATTCTGGATCGATCCGAAAAACCAAATGGTAACAATTATTTGCACTCAACTAATGCCAAGCGATTATACTTATGCCGATGAGTTTTATAAAGTTGTAAACAGTGCGGTAAAGTAGAAAATAAGAATAAACTTGCTTAAATAGTAAAAGCCGGATTGATAAAACTCCCGGCTTTTTTGCTTTGTAAAACTACTTTCTCTTTTATTAAAATTGGTAAAATCGATTTCAACGACAAAAAGCAGGATGACAACGAAAAAAATAGTTTTTCATTCAGCGCTAAATTATTTTTAACCTGAAATTCAAAAATCACAAAAAATGAAAACTAGAAATTTTTTAATCAGTTTTGTTTTAATCCTCTTTTTTTCAGGTTGCGTGGTATATTCTTTTTATCCGCTATACACTGAAAAAGATCTCTTTAAAAACGATTTACTCACAGGAAACTGGATTGACAAAGACAGCACAAGCTGGAGTTTTGAACACGCCAAAATTGGCAACAAGGAAAATGTTAAAACCGACAGTACTTCGTATGTTCTGATTGTAAAGGACAAAGACAACAAAGAGTCTCAGTTTAGTGTACACATTGTTAAATTTGGTGGACATTATTTTCTTGACTTTTATTTGGAAGATTTTTATGACAACCAAAATCTCGATCTGGCATCGTTTCATATTGTTCCGGTGCATACTTTTGCAAAAGTTGATATAGGTAAAAATCAGCTTAAAATAAACTGGTTCGACCAGAATTGGCTTGAAAAATTAATAAAGGGAAATAAAATTAGGATCCGTCATGAATACAATGGCGATTATATTTTACTGACTGCCAGCCCCAAAGACCTGCAGAAATTTGTTTCAAAATATGTAGATTCGGAGGAAGCATTTAAAGATGGAATTGAAGCCGTTTTAACACGGAAATAAATGAAAAAACGGAAGTTCAGTATTTTAAGCAGATTATTGAAAAACAGGGTATTACAACATATCCTGTTTTGGTGTTTGTCGTTTTTAATACTTACTAACGTTTTAAAGGTTTCGGTCGAAATAAAACAGATTGATCTGATTTACACAGCCATTTTTCATGTCCCTATTGTTTTAATTGTTTATTTGAATTTAAAGTTGCTTTTCCCTGTTTTTCTTGAAAAGAGGAAATACTTTTTATACAGCATTTCGTTGCTGGCTTTAATTTCGTTTGATGCAGGGTTTTATATTATTCTATTCAACAGCTGGATTGATCATATTTTTTCGGGTTACTATTTCATTGCCTATTATGGATTTTTTGATATCACACTTTATTTTGTAATCTACATTTTTGTAACAAGTTTGCTAAGGCTTGCACGCGGTTGGTTTCAACTTCAGGAATTGGAAAAAGAGAAAACACTTGCCGAATTGAAAGCCCTTAAATCGCAGGTAAATCCTCATTTTTTATTCAATTCGTTAAACAGTATTTATAGTCTGGCAAGAAAAAATTCTCCGAAAGTTCCTGAAAAAATTATCCAGTTAAGCGATTTAATGCGGCATGTTATTT
Source organism: Draconibacterium sp. (assembly GCA_041739985.1). Taxonomy (GTDB): domain Bacteria; phylum Bacteroidota; class Bacteroidia; order Bacteroidales; family Prolixibacteraceae; genus Draconibacterium. The sequence goes on from JBGSMW010000108.1 coordinate 143,987, forward strand.
ATAATTCTGATGATGATTTCATTCTGCTAACAAAAGAAGTGGAAATGGTTCGAAATTATATTGAACTGCAAAACTTAAGGACATCAGAAAATGAAAAGATTAACTTCGAAATGTTTGGCGAAATTGAAGGGAAAAAAGTTGCCCCTTTAATTTTTCTTCCTTTTGTTGAAAATAGTTTTAAACACGGATTAAAGAGTGGGGCCGAAAATGCTTTTGTAAAAATCAAACTCGAAGTTTTGGGGAATAATTTGAGTTTTGAAATTGAAAACAGTAAAGGAAAATCGTTGGAAACAGATGATTTTAAGTATAAAGGAATTGGAATTGAAAATGTAAAAAAACGATTGGATTTAATATATCCCGGCTGCTATTCATTGAAAATTACAAATAACAATGAAACATACAAAGTGCTTTTGCAGATACTAATAAATTGAACCAAATGATATTAAACTGTTTGATTGTTGATGATGAACCGCTTTCGCAGGAGGTAATTGCAGATTATGTTTCAATTTGCCCTGAATTGAATTTAAAGGGAGTTTGCAAAGATGCGCTCGAAGCCGGTGAGCTGATGAATACAAATAAGATTGACTTGCTTTTTCTGGATATTAATATGCCAAGGTTAAGTGGAATTGGATTTGTAAAAAGCTTAAAGGAAACTCCATTATTCGTTTTTATAACAGCTTATCCCGAGCATGCAATTGCAGGTTTCGATGTTGATGCCGTTGATTATTTGTTGAAACCTGTTTCTTTTGAGCGATTCAGACTTGCAGTTAACAGAGTTTTGGAACGTTTTTCCAATAGGGAAAATGCCAGTTCAACCTTGCAGCATATAATGGTTCGGGCTGATAAAAAGAACTATAAAGTTGATTTTAATGAACTTCTCTTTCTGGAAGCTCAGGGCGATTACGTAAAATTTGTTACAACTGAAAGAACAATTATGGTACACGGCACATTAAAAGAATTCATATCTCAATTACCAAAAAAGGGTTTTGATCAAATTCACAAATCGTATGTCATTTCACTTTCAAAAGTTGATTATGTTGAAGGAAACCTTGTAAAAGTTGGATTACATAAATTGCCTGTCAGTTTGAGTTTTAAAGATGAGTTTCTTAAAAAGCTGGGGTAAAGGACAGCTTTAATTTTATAATGATATTAGCTTAATTCAGCCAAACACAGGTTTTGCAAAGTACAGGTTAAACCAATCCAGATCCCCCATTATTTTTGAGCAAATAATACTTAAAAAGTAATAGGCTGCAACCAAAAAAACATTTTTAAAGGACAATGTGATATGTTAACATTGCTTTTGAATGATTAACCAACACCTAAAAATAGTAAAACACAAACTACAATAATCGCATGCTCAATTACAACTATAAATCGAATTATTCGTAATTTTAAATTTTCTGTTTTAATGTCTATTCCGGCAGGTTTACAATTAGCTAATACATAACAAAAAGGGAAATATTTTAAAAGTGGTTTTTGGTTTTTTTTTTGATATCACGGCGTTTGTTTTTGATTGATTACAAATACAATATATAGTTTATTATATGCTTTTAACCAAACTACATATTCCTCCTGCTGGTCAGAATATAGTTCACAGGCAGGAGCTAAATAAAAAATTGGAAACAGGACTTACCAGGAAACTAATTCTCATTTCTGCTCCTGCTGGATTTGGTAAAACAACAGTTGTGAGTGACTGGATCAATCAAAATAAGATTCCTACAGCCTGGTTTTCCCTTGACAAAGGTGATAATGATCCGGCAGAATTTTTAAATTATATTATTTCAGGAATACAAAATATTCATAATGAATTCGGACAAAGCGCACTAAAGCTGTTAAATTCACCCAATAAACCTTCTGTCGAATCAATAGTTAGCCTGTTAATCAACGAAATACTCAATATCAATCAAAACTTTTTATTGGTACTCGACGATTTTCATCTGATTAATAGCAGCGAAATATTAAATCTGGTAACTTATTTTTTAGAGCATATTCCAGGTAATATCCATATCGTAATCCTGACCCGTTCAGATCCTGCACTATCAGTTTCAAGGTTAAGAAGTCAAAATCAATTGGTTGAGTTGCGTTCATCTGACTTAAGTTTTTCGGCAAATGATATATCCGTATTGTTCAATAAAAAGCTAAAATTAGGTTTATCTGTTGACGATGTTTATTCTCTTGAAACAAAAACCGAAGGCTGGATTGCTGGATTGCAGTTAACCGCTTTGTCAATGCAGGGCCGTGAGGATATTTCTGAATTTATCCGGGATTTTAAAGGCGATATCCGCTATATAATGGATTATCTTATAGAAGAGGTGCTAAAGATTCAGTCAGATGAAACAAAGGAATTCTTACTGCAAACATCGATACTCGACCAGTTGTCAGCTCCTTTATGCAACACTTTTTTAAACAGAAATAACAGCCAGTTAATTCTTGAAACGCTGGAAAAAAACAACATGTTCATTATTCCCTTAGATGATGAAAGAAACTGGTACAGGTATCATCACTTGTTTGCCGATTTGTTAAAACAGAGACTTCAATTGAGGGATAAAGAAGTAATTATTGAGCTTCACAATAAGGCTTGCAATTGGTTTGAACAACACAAAATGATCGATTTTGCAATTAGACATGCAATAGCTATTCAAAATCATGAAAGAAGCATACAACTGATTGGCAGCGTGGTTGAAGAAATGTGGGAAAAAGGTCAACATGTAGCAATTTTGAACTATGGAAGAGTATTGCCGGAAGAGTTGATAAAGAAAAATGCAAACTTTTGTTTATATTATGCATGGGTTCTGATCATTTCAGGGCAGGTTCAAAAAGCGGCAACCTTTTTAAATGATGCCGAAACAATTTTTAAAAGCAATTTCGATATAAAAAATCTGAACAAAAGCAATCATGATAAAAAGAATTTATGGGGTAAAATTACAGTTGCTTCTGCATATTTACATTCCCAATTAAATAATCCGGCAAAGACAATTGAATATTTTAAAATCGCACTTGATAACCTGGGTACTGAAGAATCGTTGTGGCTGGGATGGGGATGGTACGCATTTGGCATGGCTCAATTTAGTCTGGGTGATCTGTCACAAAGTATAAATGCCTTCAATGAAGCTTTCAAATTTGGCAAACAATCGCATAACATACATCTTATCTCCACGGTTGCACAAAGATTGTCAGATTGTGAACAACAGCTTGGGCATTACCGGTCGGCTTATGAAAAATGTTCAGAATTTCTAACGTACATGAATGATAATGGTTATTCTGACATTGTCAATTCAGACTGGTCGTATGCCGGGTTACATGTCACCATTGGCTATATTCTTTATATGTGGGGCAACGGTGAAAAAGCTTATGAATCTGCCCAGATAGCTTACAATATGTACAGGGAAAGTAAAGATATTATGCTTGGAATATCAGTACTCATACTCAATTCAATGGTATTGAGTACACGGGGTGAAGAAAAGGAATCAGAACTGATGATTCTTGAAGCAGAGAAGCTTTGCGAGAACAATCAACTTATGCCTTATCTGTATAATATGTTACAATCTTTAAAATTGATGTTTTATCTTAACAGGAATCAAGAAGAAAAGGCAAAATTAATTGTCAATAAATTAAAACTTAGCCCAACAGATAAAATTGATCACTTAAATGAGGCAATGTACCTGGCATATGCTTATCATCTTCTAATACAGGGTCAAAATAAAGAAGCGGGCAGCATGCTTTCCCAATTACATGATATTACACATACCAGCAAAAGAGTAGAAAGATTAATTGCCGTAAAAATTATCTATGCAATATATTATAAACATACAAGCGACTCCGATAAAGCATACGGGAACCTTGTAGAAGCATTAGCCTTTGCTGCGCCCGAGAATCTGGTTATGTTTTTTATACATAATATCGATGAAATTGAAGATTTACTCACAGTAATCTTTAAGACACCTGCTTATAAAGAAAAAATACCGCCTCAATTTATCGAAAATATTAAGATTGCTATTGAAAAGCATCGTAAAGTAATGAAAAATGTAAGGTCAGAAGTATTGAGTGCAAGGGAGATAGAAATGATTAAGCACGTAGCAAATAATATGTCGAACCAGGAAATTGCCGATAACCTGTTTATTTCATTAAACACGGTTAAAACTCATATAAAAAATATATACCTGAAATTTGATGTTGATAATCGCACAAAGGCTGTTGCCAGGGCGAAAGAACTCGGCTTAATCTAATTTGTTTTATAATAAAATCATGCTTCTAACTAAACTACACATTCCGCCTGCCCGAAACAATATTGTTCATCGATCTGAACTTTTTGAGAGTCTGAACTCAGGCCTTGCCCGGAAACTAATTCTTATTTCGGCACCTGCCGGTTTTGGCAAAACAACCCTGTTAAGCGATTGGATTTATCAGTGCAAAGTTCCAACTGCATGGTTTTCAATCGATAAGGGCGATAACGACCCCGTAGTATTTTTAAGTTATATTGTTTCAGCAATTCAATGTTTAAATACTGATTTTGGGGAAAGCATACTTAACTTGTTAAATTCACCCAATAAACCGTCCAACGAATCAATTTCGAGCCTTTTAATCAACGAAATACTTAATATCAATCAAAACTTTTTATTGGTACTCGATGATTTTCATTTGATAGAAAACAGGGTTGTTTTAGAATTAGTTACTTATTTGTTGGAGCATTTTCCAGAGAATATACACCTGGTAATTTCAACCCGTTCCGACCCGGCACTCCCTGTTGCCCGGCTGCGTAGTCAGCATCAGTTGGTAGAATTGCGTTCCTCTGACCTTAGTTTTTCGTCAAACGATATTTCCCAGTTGTTCAACAAAAAACTGAAATTTGCCTTGACCTCCAACGATATCCATACACTTGAAACAAAAACCGAAGGCTGGATTGCAGGTTTGCAATTAACAGCCCTGACAATGCAAGGTCGTGAGGATATTTCAAAATGTATAATTGACTTAAAGGGTGATAACCGCTACATCATGGATTATCTGATGGAAGAGGTGCTAAAGATACAAACCAATGAAATAAAAGAATTTTTACTGCAAACATCCATACTTGAGCAATTGTGCGCTCCCTTATGCAATGCTGTTTTGAACAGAAATGATAGTCAGTCAGTTCTGGAGACGCTGGAAAAAAATAACATGTTTGTTATTCCTTTAGATAATGAGAGAAACTGGTACAGGTATCATCACTTGTTCGCCGATTTGCTAAAACAAAGGTTACAGCAAAAAAATCAACTGCTGATTTACGATACTCACTATAAAGCCTCTGAATGGTTTGAGCAATACAATATGTTCGATTTTGCAATTCAGCATACTTTTGAAATTAAAAACTACAAAAAAAGCATTCAGTTACTTGGTAAAATAGTTGAAAGTTTGTGGGAAAAAGGACAGCATTCGGCAATTATGAAATATGGCGATAGCTTGCCTGATGAATTGATTCTGACAAATCCTGAATTTTGTTTGTACTACTCCTGGATATTAATCTCAGCCGGTCAAATTCAAAAAGCCGAACCTTTTTTGGTTAGCGCTGAAAACATAATTGAGAAGTTAATTAATAATGATTTATCGAAAGAAGCGATTCAATATCATAAGAAATTATCAGGAAAAATAGCAGTTGCGTTTGCCTATTTAAATTCGCACAAAGAACATTCTCAGAAGATTTTTGATTATTGCAAAACAGCAAAGGACAATCTTTCGGAAGACGATCCGTTTTGGTGCAGCTGGGCGTGGTTTTCGTACGGAATTGCCTGGTTTTCAAAAGGAGATATAATTGAAAGTAACAAAGCCTTCAATAAGGCCTTCGAATATGGAAAAAAATCGGGCAACATTTATTTAATTTCCACCATAGCAATCAGAATGGCTGAAAATGAACAACAGTTTGGCCGTTACAAATCAGCTTATAAAAAATGTTCCGATCTTTTAACTTTAATGAAAGACAAAGGTTATTCGGAAATTGCAAAAACAGAATGGACTTTTGCCGCACTCTATTTAATTATGGGCATTTCAAAATTAATGTGGGCTGACATGGAGGGTGCTTACGAGAATATTAAAACAGCTTATGAATTAAGCAAAAACGGCAAGGATATATATCTTAAAATATTCATTTTGATGGTGTATTCAATCGTATTCAACGAGCGCAGTAATAGTGAATTTAAAAAGATAATTGACGAATTGGACCTCATGATAAAACAAAATGATGTTCCTCCATTTATTAAATCGAGTTTCATTGGATGGAAAATTTACTTATTTACTGAAAATAACCAAATTGAAGAAGCCAATAATATAGTTTTGGAATATGGATTAGATTCCGGCAAAAAGAAAACTCACGCCAACGAAGGGGCATACTCAGCTTATGCACGTTTATTGCTGATTCAAAATAAATTGGATGAAGCAGAACAACTACTTTCGGAATTATATGTATTGGCAGTCGATAATAATGCAATTGAAAAAATAATTGAGCTCAAACTCTCGTATGCTGTTCTGTTTAAACTGAGAGGAAATCAGGGAAAAGCAATTTCAATATTGATTGAAGCAATGGAACTTGCTTCTGACGAAAATTTATTGTTCTACTTTGTAAATGATTATAGCCGCATAAAAGATTTAACGACAACTGCATTTAAAGTACTGGCTGCAACAAAAACCAATATCCCGGCTAAATTTGTAGATAACCTTAAGCTTGCCATAGAAAGAAAAGAAAAGCTAAAAAAAGTGAATTTTGGAATAGATTTAAGCGCCCGCGAGCTCGACACACTAAAACTTATTCAGAATTTGTCGAACCAGGAAATTGCCGATAAATTGTTTATTTCATTAAATACGGTCAAAACCCATTTAAAAAATATTTACCTGAAATTTGATGTTGATAACCGCACAAAGGCTGTTGCCAAAGCAAAAGAACTTGGATTAATCTGATTCGCATTTAATTATCCCGAACAAAAATATTTTTTATACCTAAAAAAATCACCCCTGAAAATCACCCGTGCGGGTGATTTTCTTTTTATGGGCATACCCGAACTTTGAATCAACTTTAAAAATTGAAATCATGAAAGGCACAACTCAAATTAAAATTCAGGGAATGCTTGATAAAAAATGGAAAAACAGCTTTGAAGGCATGGAAATCAGTTATGAAGGAGATAATACGGTTTTCTCCGGGAATATAAAAGATGAGGCCCATCTGCACGGTATCCTGAACCTGATAAGGGATTTAAACTTAAAACTCATTTCAATTAATCCTGCTGAAAAATAGAACAATAAAAAAGCATTTAATAATAAACAATGAAAACAATGAGAACAATGAAAACAATTAGGACTATAACTTTGACATTAGTGTTAACAGGCATGTTTGCAACACTTGCTTTCAGCCAAAACCTCACCCAAACGGTAAGAGGTACCATACTCGACACCGACAGTAAATTGCCGCTGATAGCTGCAACAGTTATAATATCCGGGTCAAATCCAATAATTGGTACTACAACCGATATAAACGGTAATTTCAGAATGGAAAATATTCCAATTGGCCGGGTTACGTTGCAAATTTCGTACATGGGATATGAACCTAAAATTATTCCAAACATTGAGGTTAACTCTGGTAAGGAGGTATTCTTAAGTATTAACCTCCAGGAATCAGTTTTGAAACTGGATGAAATAATAGTATCGGGCCGAAAAAAGGGAGAAGCAATAAACGACATGTCGTTGCTAAGTGTACATTCAATTACTCCTGAAGAAACCAAACGATTTACCGGTGGGATGGACGATCCTGCCCGCGTAGTTTCAAGTTTTGCAGGAGTAGCCAGTACGCCCGACGGAAGCAGCGATATTATTGTACGTGGAAACTCACCGAAATACATGCAATGGCGTTTGGAAGGAGCAGAAATTTCGAGTCCGTACCATATGGATGATCAAAATGCTTCGTTTGGAGCACTTACAGCTCTGAACAACAATTTATTAACCACTTCCGATTTTTATACCGGAGCCTTTTCGGCAGAATATGGCGATGTACTATCGTGTGTTTACGATGTGAAACTCAGGCCGGGAAATAACGAAAAGTTTGAAGCAACCGGCGGTTTGGGTATAATGGGTGTAGAGCTTACCCTTGAAGGACCGTTTAAAAAAGGTTATGCCGGCTCATACCTGTTTAATTACAGATATTCAGCAATCGAACTAATTAAAAAAATGGGAGTAGTGGATATAGCCGGACCGGTTAATTACCAGGATGCAACATTTAAAATAGTTCTGCCTGCTAAAAGAATAGGAACATTTTCCTTCTTTGGATTGGGAGGTTTAAGTGCTATTTCGGTGGAGAATCTTGGGCCAACAGGCCTTTCAACACCGGGCATACCAATATCCAATGCTTCTGCGAGCAGAGATTATTACAAGTCAAATTATCTGGCTAATCTTGGAATGAACCATGTTTTGTCGATTAATGAAAAAAGTTTTGTTAAAACGACACTTAATTATTCGGGAACCGGCATTGACGATGATATTTATGAGATGGATACAATTAAAACATATAACAGCTTACATGAATTTACAGGTGATTCCATTTCACCAAGAAGGCAAATGATTCAAAGCAGGGTTGTGAATTCAGCAATCAGGGGGGCAACTACATACAGTAATAAAATCGATGCAAAAAATAAAATTCAAATAGGCACAAAATATACGCTGTATAACTTCAATTATAATCAAAACGTCTTTAGTAATGAGGCAGATTCCTTGATTAACGTAAATGACTTTAAAAATAATTTAAGCACAATAAATAACTTTATAAGCTGGAGACACAGCTTTAATGATAAATTGATTGTTGTGGCAGGTTTACATAACATGAATATTTTAAACAAAAATATAAGCACGATTGAACCAAGATTAAGTATAAACTGGAATATTAATAAAGCCAGTTCAGTTCATGCAGGGTATGGTATGCACAGCACCACAGAAAGTGCACATAATTATTTTACAAAAATCCCGCAAGCCGATGGTAGTTTTACTGAACCTAACAAGAATCTCGGATTGTTAAAAGCCCATCATTATGTATTGGGCTATGAAAACCGCTTAACGAAAAATTTAATGGGGAAAATTGAGCTATACTACCAGTCGCTTTACAATTTGCCGGTCGAAAACAACGACACCAGTTACTATTGCACCCTAAACGAGGGCATTGATTTTAAATATGTTGAATTGGTTAATAAAGGCTCAGGTAAAAACTACGGTGTTGAAATTTCCGTCGAACGGTTTTTTGATAATAATTTCTACTTTTTACTAAATAGTTCGTTATTCGATTCGAAATACAAATCGCTGGAAGGGGTGTGGCGAAATACCCGATATAATAACAACTATATTGTGAATATTTTAGGTGGAAAAGAGTTTAAAAATATTGGTAAAAAGCAAAACCAGACACTGGCATTAAATACGAAAATTTTCTTCGAAGGTGGCCAGAGATATATCCCAGTTCTAAGAGATGCACAGGGAAATGTAGCTGTTGACCCCGAAAACGACAGATATTTTGACTATAGCAAAGCGTATAACGATAAACTTGACAATATCTTTCAATTGAATTTTTCGGTTAGCTATAAGTTCAACAAACCCAGGGCTACACACGAAATATTCCTGGATCTGATGAACCTTACAAACCGTCAGGCCAGAATGGGTGAATATTATGATGAGAATAAACCTGATAAAGTTGGCTATATCACTCAGTTTGGATTTGTACCAAACTTAATGTACCGGGTATATTTCTAAAATTGTCAAAACGCAAAAAATCAAAATGTCGTGAAAAATTTCTTTTTTTCTTTAATAATTCTTATTTCCGGTGTGCTAACAGCTCAGGAATGTAAAATTGATTTGCACTCACTGGCACAACCAGATGTCAATATGATTCGCCTGAATAATTTTGGGCAGAGTAAATTATTTAAGATTGCTTTATCCGAGGGGTTTGATACCATGGCCAATAAAGAAATTATTAATCAGCTATCACAATGGTTTTTAAATCAGGATTCCAGGATCAACATAGTAAATGTTAACGATGTTAAAAATGTAGAGGATAGCTGCCATTATCTGATTATTGGGTCAACTGGTAATCTAGGTGATCTTTCGATTTTTGATTTACCCATAAAGATTGCCAATAACAAATGTACCCTTGGAACAATTGAACTTAAAGATGATGGCGATGCAATACTATTAATTAACGAACGGGCAAACTGTGCAGCTATAATTGGCAATTCATATACGGCATTAAGAAATATATCATCTGGTCGCTTTATGGGATTATATGATTATTATGTTCTCCAAAATAATAAAATGAGCTATTTGGGTAATTTAAAGGAGAATAAATTTATATCTGATAGTCTTGTGGATTTAGCACTTATCCGAAATGAGAACTACTCCCAAAAGATTGATAATAAATACATAGAAGCTTATTTTTCATGTAAATACAACTCCATTAGTCAGTTTCAAGGTTCAATCGATGCTTTGGTAGGTTCGTTTGATGATTTTTGCAGGCTTTATAAAGTGAAGAGACCATCTCACAAACTAAAATTCTATATACATAGTGATCAATTAGAGATAAATATAGTCAGTGGTGACCCAAAACCCGGTTCGACCGGTGGATTCGTGATTGACAGTCTGATTCATACAGTAGGTTTAGATGAGGATTTGTTAACACATGAAGGGGTTCATTTTATTTTTAATTCCAATTTAAGCAGTCCTAATGCTTTTTTTAACGAAGGTATTCCTTTATCTTTTGCATTATTCCAACATCCCGAGCGGATTACTGATGATTGTAAATTAATTCAAGACAATTTAGAAATAAAAGGTCTAATAACTGGGAAAACAGAATTCTGGAATGGGCCATATAAAAATGGACAATGTTTATCATACCCTATATCAGGCCTCTTCACAAAATTCTTAATTGATAAATATGATATTGATAAGTTAAAGAGATTTTATCAATATTCTGATATTGATGAAGGCTTTAAGGCTATTTATGATATGGAACTCCTTAAAATAGCAACAGAATGGAAAAATTATGTACTGGATAATATTAAATAAGTACTGAGCCAGTAAGTAAAAAGAAACTAAAATTAAAAATCAAAGCCATGAAAATTGAAATAATCAAAAAGAAAGGATTTGCAATTTCACTAATTGCATTTCCTTTAATGCTACTCACAGGGTTTTTAATGCACCCAAATCTCCTCAAGTTGGAGGCGCTGCAAACTGTTGAACAACTGGTTGGAAGGTTTCACAATCAACCCATTTATCACATTGGGCATTTCATTGTAATGCTCTCTGTCCCTGTAATAATGATTGCTCTTATTAGTTTCATGAATGTATTACAAGGTAAAGGCAAACAATTAGGTTTCTGGGGTGGCATTATCGGTTTATTTGGAGCATTCATTCTGGCTGTCGACAAAGGAGCTTTATGTTTGGTGCTTTCTGCATTCGACACTTTGCCGGAAGCTCAATTTCAGGAGTTCGTTCCTTTTCTCAATGTTATTGTAAATAAAGCTGGGTTACTTTGGGTGGTTTGGCTGTTGCCATTATTACCAGTTGGCGCAGCAATTCAGGCATTGGGATTAATGAAAGAAAAATTTATCAGCAAATGGCAGGGAGTATGTATTATAATGGGACTGCTTTTGTTAAACAACCCCGATATAGAATTAATCAGCTCCATTGGTGCCTTGTTAATGTGTGCCGGATACATTCCATGGGGTGTAAGAATCCTTCAGGGCAGAATGAAATGTACTTCAATAGCTTGCCCAATATATGACACAAAAAAGGATAAAAATTTTAAATGTGTTCAGCCGTGTGGAAGTTAATGAAATCGTTTTGAAATCAGTAATTTAGTAAACAAAATAAGAAAGTAACAGAATAAAATGAAAGCAATAATATGTTCCAAATACGGACTACCGGAGGTTCTTCAACTTAAAGAAGTTGAAAAACCCAGGCCTGGGAATAATGAAGTGCTGATAAAAATATTTGCCGTTGTAGTGGGAATTGAGGATCCTCTGCAACGAAAAGGTAAACCATACTTTGGGCGAATCTTTGTTGGCTTTACAAAACCCAGAAAACCTATACTGGGAACTGAATTTGCAGGAGTGATTGAAGCTGTTGGAAAAAATGTAATGCTATTTAAAAAAGCTGACGAGGTTTTCGGGTCAACAGGTGCCGGATTTGGCTGTAATGCTGAGTATATGTGTATGCCTGAAGATGGATTTTTGTCGAACAAACAGCCAAAAATAACATTTAAGGAAGCCGCTCCTATCTGTGGGGCATTGGCAGCATGGGATTTATTGAAAGATAAAGCAAATATTCAAAGCAGGCAAAACATTCTCATCATTGATGCTGCCGGAAGTATAGGCTCAGCAGCCATACAGATTGCTAAGGCATTCGGGGCTGAAGTTACAGCGGTTTGTAGTGCAGCTAATCTGGGATTCGTTAAATCTTTGGGGGCTGATAAGGTGATTGATAACACAACAGAGGATTTCACTACAAATGTTTTGATCTATGATGTTATATTGGATATGACAGGTAAACCTTCGTTTTTACATTGGAAGAATTCACTAAAAAGAAAGGGATTCTATCTTACCACTTACCCAACACTTTCTATTCTTTTTCAAATGTTTTGGACCGGGATATTCAACAAGAAGAAAGTAATATTTTCAGCAACCGGTCTTTTGCCGGTTTCAAAGCGCTTAAGTTTCCTTAAATATCTTGCGCAACTTTTTGAAGAAGGAAAGTTAAGGACTGTCATAGATAGAATTTATAGGTTAGATCAGATTGCCGAAGCTCATCACTTTGTTGAACATGGGGATATTAAAGGGAATGTAGTCATTACAATTGGCAATAATAACATCAATTAATAACATCAATAAAAAAACCAGATAAATAACCATGAAAGCAATTGTATGTACCAAATACGGACCACCGGAAGTCCTGCAAATCAGGGAAGTAGAAAAACCTACTCCAAAAGACAATGAAGTACTGGTAAAAGTTCGTGCAACAACAGTACACATTGGGGATACTAAGATTCGGCGTTTAGAGCCGGGTATGGGACATGTCACAGATTTCTTTTTCAAGCCCATAATGCGAATCATGTTGGGTTTCAAAGGACCAAGAAAAAAAATACTTGGAATGGAACTGGCCGGAGACGTTGAAGCAGTCGGTAAAAACGTTACGCTGTTTAAGCCAGGCGATCCCGTGTTTGCATCCAATGAATTTAGATTTGGCACGTATGCCGAGTATTGCTGTATTCCTGAAAATGGGATTCTTGCAATAAAACCAACCAATATGACTTACGAGGAAGCCGCACCGGTTTCAAATGGTGGATTAACCGCCTTGATTAGTCTTAGAAAAGCAAATATTCAGAAAGGGCAAAAGGTATTAATCTATGGAGCTTCTGGAAGTGTTGGTACTTATGCTGTGCAGATTGCCAAACACTTTGGGGCAGAGGTTACAGGAGTATGCAGTACTGCGAATCTGGAAATTGTGAAATCTCTGGGAGCCGATAAGCTTATCGATTACACCCAAGAAGATTTCGCACAAATAGGCGATGTTTATGATGTTATTTTTGATGCTGTTGGCAAGATTGCACCATCAAAACGTAAAAAGTGCCTGAAAAAGTCAGGATTCTATCTAAGCTCTTTTGATTTGTCAGGCAACATAAAGTTAAAGGTTAAAGACCTGATCTTTCTCAAGGAACTCTGCGAAGCCGGAAAGCTTAAAACAGTAATTGACAAATGCTATCCAATGGAACAAATAGTTGAGGCTCACAGGTATGTTGACAAAGGACACAAAAAAGGAAATGTGGTAATTAGTTTGAATAATGAATAACGAAATCACTACATGCGGTCAAATGTTGTGCGTCATTAAAACCCGTAATTTGGATACAACAACCTGTAATTTGGCTATTTACAATTTCTCCAAAGTTGATTTACTTTGTATTGTATAATTTAAAACAGTCATGAAAAATATAGTTTACAAAGTTCAAACAATTAGTGAACTGCACGAAATCGCGGGTTTTGAAAAACCTAAACATCCGTTGGTTACAGTGATTGATTATTCGAAAGTAGCTGTTAAAGACACTCCTGAGTCTGGAAGTTTTGTGTGCAGTTTTTATTCGGTGAATTTTAAAAAACATTGTAGTTTTTTATATGGCAGGCAAACTTTCGACCATCAGGAAGGCACCTTGCATTGTACTGCTCCCGAACAAATAATAACATTTGACCGAAAAAAAGAAGCAGGCAGCACCGAAGGCTGGGGATTATATTTTCATCCTGAACTAATTAGAAATACTGCTTTGGGAAAAAAAATTCATGAATACTCTTTTTTCACTTATGCAGAAAATGAAGCCTTGCATCTTTCTGAACAGGAGAAACAAACTTTACTTTCACTATTAAAACAAATGGAGAATGAGTACAATACAAATATTGACCATTATTCTCATGACCTGCTTATTTCGAATATCGAATTGCTGCTAAACTATTGTAAACGCTATTATGGAAGACAGTTTATTACCCGTACCAATCAGAATAATGATATTATAGTAAGGTTTGAAGGGTTTATAACCGATTATTTCAGCTCTCAAAAACTCAGGAACAAAGGTATCCCAACAGTTAAGCATTGTGCAGAAGCAATGAACCTTTCTCCAAATTATTTTAGCGACCTGCTTAAAAGCGAAACAGGAAAAAACACGCAGGAACATATTCACTATCATTTATTAGAGAAAGCAAAAACCTTGCTGGTTAGTTCTGATAAAAGCATCAATGAAATTGCTTATGAGCTTGGATTTGAATATCCACAAAGCTTTAGTAAATTCTTTAAGAAAAAGGCAGGTATTTCACCAACCAGGTTTAAAGTTGCATAATAAATATGAAAGCAATTGTTTATAAAAAATATGGTTCGCCAAATGTTCTGGAACCATTAAATATAGAAAATCCAATGCCTAAAGCCAACGAAGTCTTAATCAGGGTGTATGCAACTACAGTTACATCTGCCGATTGCATGATGCGAAGAGGGGATACATTTTTAAGCCGGATACTACTGGGTTTTACCCGACCAAAGAAAAAATTTCAAATATTAGGAACAGAATTTTCAGGTAAGATTGAAATGGCAGGCAGTAAGGTGAGAAAGTTTAAGCAAGGTGACGAAGTTTATGCATTCAGAGGCTTTGGAACCGGTTGCTATGCCGAATATAAATGTATGTCAGAAAATGGCTCACTTACAAAGAAACCCATTAATATGTCTTTTGAAGAAGCTGCATCAGTAGTTGACGGAGCAACAACGGCCCTGTTTTTCCTTAAAGAAAAAGCCAATATTCAAAAAGGTCAGAAAGTGCTTATAAATGGAGCATCCGGCAGTATTGGAACATTTGCAGTGCAATTGGCTAAATATTTTGGCGCTGAGGTTACAGGTGTTTGCACTACAAAAAACATCGGGTTAGTTAAATCATTGGGAGCCGATAAAGCTGTGGATTACACCAAAGAAGATTTTACAAAAACCGATGAATCTTATGATATAATATTTGACACAGTCGGTAAAAGCTCGTTTGCACATTGCAGGAAAGTTCTTAAAAACCAAGGTAAATATGTTGTAACAGTAATGACTTTAAAGCATGTTTTTCAATCATTCGTGACAAAATTTGGAAATAAAAAGAAAGTGATTTTTGGGATGTCTGTAATTAAAACTGAAGCACTCAATTTTATAAGGACACTAATCGAAGAAGGTAAATTAAAAACAATAATCGACAGGCAATTTTCGCTTGAAGAATTACCTGATGCCCACGAATATGTTGAAAAAGGTCACAAAAAAGGAAATGTCATAATAACTATGAAATGAAAAAGAAAGTAATAATAATCGGCGGCGGAATTGCCGGCTTATCTGCCGGAATTTATTCCGCAATGAATGGCTTTGATACCGAAATCATTGAATTGCACAATGTAGCAGGCGGACAATGCACAGCATGGGAACGAAAAAAATATCGTTTCGATTATTGTTTGCATTGGTTGGTCGGAACTTCGAAAGGTGCTTTTCATGAAATATGGAAAGAAACAAATGTTATTAACAATGAAACCGAAATAATTGACCATGAAGTTCATTCTCAAATATTTGATAAAGACAGAAATAAATTAATCATTTATACAAATATAGACCGTTGGGAAAAATACCTTCTCGAAATGGCACCTGAAGATTCGAAAGCCATCCGAAGAATGTGTAACGATATGCGCAAAAGTGGTTTATTGGAACCTTTTGCATTGCCACCCGAACTTCGTAATCCGCTTGATTATATCAGGATTATTCCTACAATGCTTCCAATTCTTATTCTGGTTAAAAAATTCGGAAGGTTGACTTGTACAGAGTATTTTGATAAACTTAACTTTAAAACTGAAAAAATAAAATCGTTTTTTCAGGGATTGTATGGCGATAGAAATTATTCTGCATTGGGTTTTATTTTTATGCTTGCCTGGTTTAATCAAAAAAATGCAGGATACATAAAAGGTGGTTCTTTTCCGTTGGCTCAGCGGATGGTAGAAAAATTAGAAAGACTTGGCGGGAAAATTTCATACAAAAAGAGAGTTGAAAAAATAATTGTAGAAAACAACATGGCAAAAGGTGTAATTCTAACAGATGGAACAAAGATTTCATCCGATTATGTAATCAGCACTGCCGATGGTTATACTACCATTTATAAAATGCTGGAAGGAAAATACATTTCTAAAAAAATTGATTTTGCCTACAAAAACTGGGAATTATTTACACCGCTTGTCCAGGTTTCGTTTGGAATAAATAAAGTGGTGGAATATGCATCTCCGATTACTATAAATATTTCAAAAGGATTGAAAATAGGAAGAACCCAATTGGAATACGGCTATTCGATAATGAATTATTCGTATGACACAACTATGGCCCCCGAAGGAAAAACAGCCATTGTTATGCGCTACGACAGCCCTTGGAAACTTTGGGAAAACTTAGAAGGAGATGAATATAAAAATGAAAAACTTCAAATTGAAAGAGATGCAACCGGCTTTTTGGAACTGGAATATCCGGGGATTACTAAACACATTGAAGTAATTGATGTAGCAACACCTAAAACCGATGTACGTTTTACAGGAGTAAAAGATGGCGCTTACGAAGGGTTTATGCCTTCGAAGGACAACATGATGAAATCGTTGGATATGCAGCTTCCGAAACTTAAAAATTTCCTGATGGCAGGACAATGGTTGTTTCCGGGTGGAGGACTACCTCCATCAGCACAGACCGGTAAATGGTCGGTTCAATTGATTTGTAAAAAAGAGAAACAAAAATTTATCTCAGACAAATAGGTAAGAATGCAATTGTTTTATTGGAATTTAATCTTTACAATCAAATTGGATATCTGTAATTTTCATGATTCCTCTGTTTCAACTAGATATGTTTTTTGAGATTTTTATACCTTGAATTACTTCAAAATTGCCGCCACAATAACACCCAAATATGTGCCAAAAGCATACCCAAGAATCCCGATGGTCAAACCCGAAATAATTAAATCTTTGTTCTTTAAAGCGCTTGCTACTGCTGGCACAAAAGGTGGCGAGTAAGTTAATGCGGTTATCGAAATTATTGTTGTATCGGCATCTAATTTGAAAATACTGGCCAGTCCAACATGAATGATAATTGATCCAAAAACTACGAACAAAACATACAAAAACAATTGCAGGAATTCAATTTGGAACATATTGCTCAGGTTGGCCATCGATGAAACAACAAGCGAAAAAACAATAATAAGGTACATACCCAATTGAAAACTGTTTCGCAATCTGCTGATTGGTTTTATTAGTGAAGCCAGCAATCCCAAAGTTGTAATTGACAGTATGGCAACAATTGTATCCGAAGGTTTTGGAACCAGCAAACTCAAACCACCGCCAACTGCAAATATCAAAACCGAAACCACAAGTGCTTTTAATATATCGGGAACAGCCTTTCTTTTAAACAGCGGATCGAAGTTTTCAATATCATCTGCTTCATCTCCAATTTGGTAAGCATTTTCTGCTTTATGTACCAACTTGAATTTGGGTAAAAAAGCATGAAACATGCGTTGTGCAATAGTCATTAAAAAGAGTAAAGCCACCGAACCGACGATAATGTCATAAGTGTGTGTCAAAACGAAAATATTCGGGCTAACATTAAGCGCCGTTCCAATTGCAGCAAGGTTTGGAGTGCCGCCGGTATAAACACCAACCAGCATTCCGGCAACTTTCCATGATTCGGGAATTGATTCGGCGAATAAATAAAAACCCACAAAAACTGAAACGAGCAATGAAAACATTGCTAAAATGAGCGATAAAACTGCGCCTTTTGCAAGTTTTAACCATTTTCTTAAATCGAGTGAGAACAATAAAAGTGGTATTGCAAGAGGAATAATTATCGTCATTAAAATATCCTGTAAGCCGGCAATCTGGTTTACAAGAATATCCGAATCCATGAGTTTTGAAGTAACAAAATAGTTTTGAAAATCTGCTTTGGGTAAATAAGTCCTTGTACCAAGTAATTCTCTGAAGCTCTCGCTGGCAGCAGGAAGTATGCCAATATTGCCAATGAACAGTCCCAGCAAATAGGCAAGTACAACAGCTCCTAATCTGTTTAGTAATTTTGAAATTTTGGTAAGATAAATCAGTAAAACTGGTGCAGTAAGGTAGAAAACAACAAGGGCAATTGTTATCAGCATAAATTTTAGGTTTGACTTATTTGAAACAAACTTAACTAAATTTTTCCTTTTGAAAAGATGTCCTTATTGTTTCAACGTAAATAAAAAAAAGAGGTATAATGCTGAATTATA
This sequence comes from Draconibacterium sp., assembly GCA_041739985.1. Lineage (GTDB taxonomy): Bacteria > Bacteroidota > Bacteroidia > Bacteroidales > Prolixibacteraceae > Draconibacterium. The sequence continues at coordinate 162,804 of JBGSMW010000108.1, forward strand.
CCTCTTTCATTCAATAATTTGATTATCAAAACTTAAAAACAAATGTCAACATAACCTGACCATTATTTTCTTTTTGGCTCAATTGGTAAAAGTTAGGTTGCTCATTATTTTGCGAACTTTTCATTAATGATTGACGGTAAGCCGCATTCAAGGAAAAATTATTTACTGCATAACCAAAACCAACCGAACCATTCATCATTGCACGGGTTAAATAACTATCGTCTTCAACACTGTTTTTATATGGATTACCATAAAATTCAGTACCTAAGCGTCCGCTAAATTTGTTAGTAATTTTTACCTCAGTACCTACCCTGAAATTAAATACATTTTTAATTTCATCGGTAATTTCAGCATTTAAATCCGGAAATCCTTCCGAACCGTCCCCACCTTTTCTAAACTTCATTTTTGAATAATTCTGGTATTCAAGATCTGCGCTTAATAAGCCAATTTTGTTAAATACCAGGGCACCGCTTAAAATTACTTTAGTGGGATTGTAAAACTCATAATTGTAGTTATTCACTCCATATGAATTATTTTTTTGGGCAAGATTTGATTCCATTTCAAGGTCCGATTCCTCATCTATTTGATAATATGTTGGCGAGTGGAATGCAATACCTAAGCGTAACATGTTGACCGGCTTGTAAATAGCTCCAACTTTAATATTGACCCCTGAGCCACTAACTGTATATTTATCCTTGAATGAAAAAGACCCACCTTGTTCAAAACTTTCTTTGTAAATCGAAATGCTCCGATAGTTTAAGTCTTGAATTCCAATTGTTGTTCCGACATAAAAATTGTGATTAAAATTAAGCCCAAAATTCAATATATATTCATTTATGCCTCCTTCTACCATATATGTTTTGTTTTGATCCACCAGTTCGCCGTCTTTCAAAACACTAATATAATTGTTGTCCATTTCATTTCCCTCGTTGTCAACAGCAGGATTGATAAGAAAAGTTTCCCATGCTAACTTTGCCTGCCAATCGCGATATTCAACCTGACTAAAATCACCGTTCAGATAGGAATTGTTTAGCTTTTCACCAGTGGCATAATTGGCAATATCATCGAGTAACGAAACACCAGAACCATTATTGGATACTAGCGAATTACTGTTAAAGTTGGCTAAACGGTTAAAACCAATCCCATAGTTTACACTTACAAGACCTGTATTATTTGAGCCTACATTATAGTGTCCAACTAAGCCAACGTTACTGAAATTCATGTATGTGTTATTATCAGTAAATTTATTGTTGCCCAAGGTAATTTCAGAATTATTGAAATTATAGACAGGTGTTATTACAAACTCGCTTGACCGATAAATACCCGATCCTGCAGGATTGATTGACAAAGAAGTAAAATCACCTCCTAAAGCTCCCATTGCATTCCCGATCCCGGCAGAGCGCGCTGTTCCCTGAATTTGATTATTTGAGAACCTGAAAGCATCCGATAGGTTTTGTGCATGAATCAAAACGGGCGCTAAAAAAACAATCATAAATAGAACAATATATGTTTTCATACTATTTGTTGTTATTATTAATTATTAAGAAACTAAAGTGGTCGCATTTATTTTATCTGCGCCCTGAAGATGATCCACCACCTGATGAACGGGAACTGCCCCCCGAAGATCCACTACTAGATCCACTGGAACTTCTGCCTGAACTCCCGGAAGATCCACTTGAATATGAACCACTGCTTCTGGTACTACTTCCACTGTTGTAACTTCCACTGCTACTGCTGCGTGAAGGTGAACTGCTGTTGTAATTTCCCGAATTTGTTGATGGGGAACTGTAAGAACGTGAAGGTGTACCCGAACTTGAACTCCTGTTGTATGTCGAACTAGACCTATAGGACTGGTTATAAGTGGAACTTGATTTTGGCTGTGCATAACCTGAAGATGAACTGTTTGCAGAATTTCTGTTTACAACTCGTGGTTGTGATGTTACTGAAGAAGAACTGGTGCTTGGTCTTGTATAACTTCTGCTTTGAGTATTTGTACCTGGTCGTGTATAGCTTTGTGTTTGGCTTCTGTTTGAATTATTATCAATGTTGGAAGAGCGCGTATTACCGGTTTCCGTTGATCGTCTCTTTTCAGTTAAAACGTTGTTGGTTGTAACAGATTTTGTTGCATTTCCACTTCTTGATGTTGCGTTTAAATTTGTCGTGCTTCTCCTTGATGAATTTACAGATGAATCATTTGTTCTTCCTGTGCTCGCACTCTTACTTCTTGTGTTACCATTTTCTACAACACCTGAACCACTTCTTCTCGATTCATTGGAACTGCGATATGCATTCGTCCCGGTTGTTCGTCTTCCATAATTGTAATTCCCTGAATTGACATATCGGTCTGAGTTGTAATAGTGGCTTCCATAATATCCACCATATCCATAATAATTATTGTAGTACGGGTTTCCCCAACCATAGTAACCTCCGTAATAAGGATTGTAGTAACTGTAATAGGGTGAAAAGCCCCATCCCCATCTGCTATATGGCGAATACCAGCTGTAGCCACTCCATCCCCAGGGTGAGTAATAGTAAGGATCGTACCAGGATGAATATCCATACCCGTAAAATGGATCGTATGCCCAACTGTCCCAATAAAAAGGATCATAATAATAAGGATTGTGAAAACGCCTTATCCTGTATGCGTAATCCATTTCATCACCATCGTAATAATTGTTGATTACGTATTGAACTTCGTCATCATCATAATAAACAGTCGTATCACTGGCTTCCAAATCCATCTGTTCCATATTGTAATGAAGTGCATCGGCGTCATCTTCTGTTCCTTCGAAAATGTAGTTGTTCATTGTATTTGTACCGTCCTCATTTTCGTTGATTTCGCTTACAATAATTTTACTGGCCGATTTTTGTTCAGCCTGTTTTTTCGGAGTTGTTGTGGCCACCGCAATTGGTGGTGGAACATCTCCCGGATTAAAATAGATATCATCAGTGTAGGAGCTCGATACGTAACTTCCAGTAGAACAGGCGCTCAGCAATACTGCCAAGATTCCTAAATATGTGATTTTTGCTTTCATAACTCCTTCTCCTTTTATTTAATGTCAATAATAATTACTTTATTTGTAACCTCAAAATCAAATGTAATTTATCAAAATCTATACCAAAAAGGAAATATGGCTAAAGAATTAACGTCAAGAAGTGAAAATTACTCTCAGTGGTATCAGGATCTGGTTATTAAGGCTGATCTAGCTGAGAATTCAGCCGTGAGAGGCTGTATGGTTATAAAACCTTATGGTTATGCAATTTGGGAGAAAATGCAGGCCGAACTCGATAGGATGTTCAAAGAAACCGGGCACGTAAATGCCTATTTTCCACTATTTATTCCAAAATCATTTTTTAGCAAAGAGGCAAGCCATGTCGAAGGTTTTGCAAAGGAATGTGCTGTTGTAACTCATTATCGCTTAAAAACTGATGAAGTAAATGGAGGAGTTATTGTTGATCCCGATGCTAAACTCGAAGAGGAATTGATTATACGGCCAACTTCAGAAACGATTATTTGGAATACCTACCGCAACTGGATCCATTCATACCGGGATTTACCAATTCTGATTAACCAGTGGGCAAATGTTGTGCGATGGGAAATGCGTACACGTTTGTTTTTACGCACGGCTGAATTTCTTTGGCAGGAAGGCCACACAGCACACGAAACAATGCAGGAGGCTATTGAAGAAACCGAAAAAATTATAAATATTTATGCTGATTTCGCTGAGAACTTTATGGCCATGCCTGTTGTAAAAGGCTTAAAATCAGCAAATGAAAGATTTGCCGGGGCGTTGGAAACTTATTCGATTGAGGCTTTGATGCAGGACGGGAAAGCTTTACAGTCAGGAACGTCTCACTTTTTAGGACAAAATTTTGCCAAGGCTTTCGACGTTAAATTTTCTAGTAAAGAGGGCAAGGAAGAATATGTGTGGGCAACTTCCTGGGGCGTTTCAACAAGGTTAATGGGTGCACTCGTTATGGCTCATTCTGATGATAATGGTTTGGTTTTGCCTCCGAAACTGGCTCCATTCCAGGTGGTTATTGTTCCAATTTATAAAAATGAGGAGCAACTTGCTTTAATTTCTGAAAAAGTTAAAGAAATTATGGCAAAACTGAAAACCATAGGAATTTCGGTAAAATATGATGATAACGACAACAAGAAACCGGGTTGGAAATTTGCTGAATATGAATTGAAAGGCGTTCCTGTACGGTTGGCAATGGGGCCACGTGATATTGAAAACGGTACAGTTGAAATTGCGCGTCGCGACAATCTAACTAAAACTGTTGTTGCTTTGGATGGAGTGGAAGATTATATTGAAAACCTTTTGGTTGAGATTCAGTCAAGTATTTATGACAAAGCCTTTGAATTCAGGAAACAAAACACTTTTAAAGTTGATACTTATGAAGAGTTTAAAGAAGCACTTAAAAAGGGAGGATTTTTACTTGCACATTGGGATGGAACTTCTGAAACAGAGGATAAGATAAAAGCTGAAACCAAAGCTACAATCAGATGCCTGCCTTTGGAATATGAAGAGGAAGCGGGTGTTTGCATCTATTCAGGCCAACCATCAAAACGGAGAGTGATTTTTGCTTTGGCATATTAAGAATTGAAATGAGATTGGAGTATCAAGTATCAAGATTAAGAAATAATAAAAATAATACGGGAAGCAACTCTTTTGGGTTGCTTTCTTTTTTTCAATACAGTTTCATTTGTGTATTTTTAAATCTTTAAAAAAATCAATAGCTAACAACATCAACAATATTATGGAAATGACGGATAAAGAAGTTCGGGAATCATTACTGGAAGCTTTGGTTATCAAATCAAATGTAAAACAAAAGGTTTACGAAAATACTTTTATAACTTTTAATATCCTCAAAAAGGTATTAAAACAGCTGGAAACAGACTATTTGTCAAAAATAAAGGATGCCATTCCAGCTGTATCATTGCCGGTTTATAAGGAGCGTGGACCTTTTGAAGCCGAATTTAAGATTGCCGGTGATTTGCTCATTTTTAGTATGCACTCCAATGTTTTCGAGTTCGATGATAAGCACCCTGTTTGGAAGACAGCATATATTAAAGACGACCCGCTTCGCTCATATTGCGGTACAATAAACATCTATAATTTTCTTGCCGATTCGTTTAAATACAACCGTGCAAACGACCTGGGTTATTTGGTTGCCCGGATTTTTGTGAATAAAGAAAATCACTTTTTTGTTGAGGGCAAACGTCAGGCTGATGAAGTTGTAAAAGATTATGCAATGGATACTATTTCTCCCGGAGTAATCAGACAAATAGTTGAAACTGCAATTCAGTACTGCATTGAATTCGATTTGCTTGTGCCACCTTATGATCAGGTAAAAATGGCCACAGTTGACCAGATGAACCAAAAAATGAGCAATTCAAAAATGATTACCGGTAAGCGGCTGGGTTTTAGTTTTAACTCAGATGATATTTAACAGTGCTCATTTATTTGCAACTTTATTTATTTGGTTCAGAGTTGATTAAAGTGTAGTATGCACTTTACAATTCATTTGTAATATTGTCAATAATGGTATTAATTTCTTCCAGATCTTTTTCAAGTGTAGTTTTGAAATTCTCCCAGTCATCCTGCTTCACATTCTTAATTTCGTGCATTCTCTTGTTAATAGAAGCCTGTTTTGCTTCAAAATTATCAAGGGCAGAATTTTGTGCCTCAGTAAATTTTCCTCCTTTTTCATGAATTTTGTCGTTCAACGCTCTTACCTTTTGATTGATACCGGCTAGTTCTTCATTTGCTTTTGATAGCAAATCGCATTGTGCCTGATGCAGTTCATCACTAATTGCATTTACTTTTACAGCTTCATTTTTATCATCGCTTTTTTGCGAATCAGTTCCGCAACCTGAAAAAATAAACACAAATAAACCGATAAGGGTTATCCCGAATAACTGATTTTTAACCATGGCTAATTGAATTTTTAAGTTTCTTATGTTCATTATTACGTTACAGAATTTAAATGGTTTTAATCATGTATATATTTAATTGTAAGATTAATGGAAGTCTGATAAAAATCATATTTCAGGGGCTTTTTTAGTATGTTTTTCATTTTTCCTGGATGTTTTTTTGGGTTAAATATTTGTGAAATTCTGAAAGCGTATCAAATTGTAATATCCTGTTACCCCGTTTTTAAATTTGTATATTTGGGCGAAGTTTCAAATTTAAGATGAACGAAAGTCTTATGGAAAAAGTAGCACAACGGTTTATACAATACGCAAAACAATATACCACCTCTGATCCCGAAAGCACTACTTATCCCAGTACTGACCGGCAAACTGTTTTTATGGAAAAACTGGTTGAAGAGTTAAAAGAAATTGGTTGTATTGAAGTGGAAATGGATAAGTACAGTTATGTAACCGCAACTATTCCGGCGAATGGTGTTGAAAATGCACCTATTGTTGGTTTTGTTGCCCACGTTGATACAAGTCCCGATTTTTCAGGCGAAAATGTGCAGCCTCAAATTGTTGAAAAATATGATGGAAATCCTATCGTTTTTAAAAATGGAGTAACTATTGACCCCAAAGATTTTCCAGAGATACTAAATTATAAAGGGCAGGATATTATAACAGCCGACGGAACTACTTTACTTGGTGCCGACGATAAAGCCGGAGTTGCTGAAATTGTTACAGCTGCAGGGATTTTGTTAAAGTCAAAAGATATTAAACATGGGAAAATCAGGCTTGGATTCACACCCGATGAAGAAATTGGCAAAGGCACTGACCATTTTGATGTGAAAAAATTTGGTGCCGATTTTGCCTACACGCTTGATGGCGGCGAAATTGGTGAACTCGAATTTGAAAACTTCAATGCAGCCGGGGCAAAAATAAAAATACAGGGAAGAAGTGTTCATCCGGGTGCCGCAAAAAACAAAATGGTTAATGCAATGTTGGTTGCCCATCAAATAATTGGTATGCTGCCACCAACTCAAAGACCGGAACATACCGAAAAATATGAAGGTTTTTTTCATTTGACCCAGTTGAATGGAAATGTTGAAAACGCTGAAATGCAATACATTATCCGCGATCACGATGCAACAAAATTCGAAGAGAAGAAAAAGCTTTTAACCGAAATTGTTCAGCATGTCAATTTTCAATATGGCAAAAATCTGGTTGAACTTGAAATCAAAGACCAGTATTTTAATATGCGGCAAAAAATTGAACCAGTTATGCACATTATCGAAATTGCAAAGAAGGCAATGTTGCAGGCCGGAGTTGAACCAAAAATAAAAGCAATTCGCGGAGGAACTGATGGCGCGCGGCTTTCATATGATGGTTTACCTTGTCCCAATATTTTTGCCGGCGGTCATAATTTTCATGGTCCGTTTGAATTTGTTCCGGTTCATTCTATGGTAAAGGCAGTGGAGGTAATTTTGAATATTGTTAAAATTGTTGGAAAGGAAAAACGTTGAAATTTCTGTAGGTTAATTCTTTAGTTTGAAGGTGTTTTTCCATGATCGCCATTGACTTCTGTACCATTCAGGTTTGCTCATTCGCATTACAATAAACGACCGCGTTTTTTTTGAATAAAGCGACTTACCAATCAAACCAAAATAGCGAATTATAATTCTGTCATAAATTTCGGTTGCATATTTATTTACTGAATAAAACGTTTTGCTCGAAAAATTCAAATCATGTTTGTAATGCAGCAATTTATTGGAAAATGTTGGTTTTGAAGTATATCCAATATTCACACCGAGCATTTTTTGCGAAAGATAAAAGTAACCTGATGCAATTTTTCGGGGATTAATTTCATTTAAAAGTTCAGAAACATTTACTTTTTCCGACAAAAGATAAAGATCATAAACATCGCGAAGCGAAAACAATGCCGATTTGTGGCTTTTATTTGTTAACTGGCTGTGGATAAAGTTTAAAATTAACTTGTGTTTATCAGAAAGTACAAAACAAAAACCATCTACCTTTTTTAATTCCTTGCTTATCATTTCTTGGTTGAACAAACTTAAATAATCTTCATCAACAGGTATTCTGTGTATTTCAACTGAAGCAACTTTGTCGGGATGAGATAATCTGGGATAGTGTTTTAGTAATGTAACATCATCATAATAATACAATTTCGATTCGGTGTAACCTTCGTCAATCATAATTTTGGCGGCTTTCAGATATTCACTTTCAGTTACCAAAAGATCGATATCGCCCATAATTCTTTCTCCCGGATCGGAATAAAGATTGTCGATTAAGTTACCGGCACCTTTTAGCAGGGTTGGGATTATATTGTTTTTGGCAAGTAAATCACAAACTTCTTTTAATTGCTCCAAAATCATTTTGTTCCGGCTCAAACTCAATTCGTAAATTTCCTCCAGATAATTTTCAAGCTCGTTGGGTATTAAAGTGAGAATATCTGTTTTTTTGAATTTCATATAGATTACCTGTGTAATCAAATGACTGCTGCAAATGCCAACAAATTTTTCCCAGTCAATTTTATTTTCGGTAATTTGATCTTTAATGCTCAATAACTTCTCCGGATTTTTGTCTGCGATGAGGCAAGTTCCGATAAAATAAAGTAGTTCTTTATTATTCATTTTCAAAAATTTTTAACAACGCATTTATTGCAACAACCTAATCATAATAAGTCAAATTATAGAAAGAAGCATTTACAGCCCAATCATGAAAAGTTTAAGTGTATTTGTTATCAGGCGTAATGTACGCTTGTTCGGGGAAGGCCTTAATATATTTGTTGCTTTTTTGCAACCAGACAATATTTGATCTTCCTACCTTTTTGCTTTGAAATTCAATTTTTTGCATAAAATATAACTTGCATATAACTGCAATCTTATTTTAAGATATTCTGAAATGACAAATATAGTAATGATTAGTCAAAACCTTTTTGAGTCGACCTGATGAAAAGCCTGGTTTATGCATTAGAAGCAACAAACGATTTAGATTTTTTCTGTTTATTCGGATGTATTTCTATTTTTACAAAAACAAAACACATGAAATTATGAAGAAGCTGATTTTAATAGTATTTGCCATTTCAACTTTAACAGTATTTGGCAGAAAAGACGACGATGGTTTGATTGCAAAAAATGCAAAAATTGAGCAAGCCGGCACGGGCTATGCATTCACAGAAGGTCCGGCTGTTGCACCTGATGGGAAAGTTTATTTTACCGACCAACCGAATGACCGAATATATGTATGGGACGAAAAAACCGGGATTTCGCTTTGGCTGGAAGGAACAGGCCGTTCAAATGGAATGTACTTCAACTCTCGTGGCCGGTTGGTTACCTGTGCCGATGAAAAAAATCAACTTGCTTATTTTGATGAAAACAAAAAACTTGTCCCGATTCACGAAGGTTTTGATGGAAAGCATTTAAACGCACCAAACGATTTATGGATTTCGCCAAATGGTGGTATATATTTTTCTGATCCCTACTATCACCGCGACTGGTGGGCAGAAGGACACAAAGAAATACAGGACGTGCGTGGCGTTTATTTTTTGGCTCAGGATGGTAAAATATCCCGTGTTATAAATGATTTTAAAACACCAAACGGATTGATTGGAACTCCTGATGGTAAAACTTTGTATGTAGCCGATATTCAAGCCAATGAAACCTGGAAATACGATATTCAGCCAGATGGAAGTTTGACAAATAAAACCTTTTTTGCACCCAAAGGCAGCGATGGGATGACTATTGATGATAAAGGAAATGTTTATCTCACATCAGGGAAAGTTTGGGTTTACAATCCGAAAGGCGAGTTAATCCAGGAAATTGAATTTCCCGAAAGTCCGGCAAATGTTTGCTTTGGCGGCAAAAAAAGAAATATACTTTTTGTTACCGCCCGCAAAGGTGTTTATACACTGAAAATGAATGTGAAAGGAGTAAATTAAGTTGCGATAAAAATCAGGTTCATTTTGTACCGGCGGGTTTTTATTTAAATTATTAAAATCAACTTTTTGTAAGTTCAGCAATCTTTACAGGAATATCTTTCAGGTCAAGAATAAAATCGGGGATTGATTTTTTTATTCCGCTGAGGGGCATTGTTTTAGCAAAAGCTGTCTCAGGATTTTCAACTATAGTTGTTCCACCGTATTCTTTAATTGTTTTTAGTCCTTCAGCGCCATCGTTGTTTGAACCGGTCAATAATATTCCCAGAAGTCTGTTTTGAAAAGTCCAGGCTGCAGTTTCAAATAACACATCGATTGATGGGCGGGAAAAGTTCACTTTTTCTGCGGTTGACAGACTAAAGTAATGCTCATTTTCAACTTGCAAATGGTAGTTTGGTGGTGCAAAATAAATTGTTCCTGCCTTTATTATTTCATCTTCCTCAACCTCTTTTACTGTATGTTTATCATCATTGTTTAATATTGACAGAAAAGTGTTTATGCTATTGTTGCCAATGTGCAAAACAACAATAACGGGTATTTTCATATTTGCCGGTAGTTCATTTAAAACATATTTAATTGCTTCCAGCCCACCAAATGAAGCGCCAATTACAACAGCTTTAATCATTTGTCATTTGTAATTTTTTGTAAATTTTATTTTTCTTATCCAAAATTTCGAAGTTATTTTCATAGTTGGAGAACCTAAGACTTTCCTTTGTTCCAAGGCACAAAATCCCCCTTTTGGTTAAACTATTGTTGAATAATCCAAATACCCTGTTTTGCAGGGTTTTATTGAAGTATATTAAAACATTTCTGCAAAAAATAAGGTGCACTTCAGCAAAAACACCGTCCGTAACCAGGTTGTGGTCTGCAAAAACAACATTTTTGACCAGCGATTTATCAAAAAGAACTGAACCATATTTTGAAGTGAAATAATCTGATAATTGACCTTTACCGCCTGATTCAATGTAGTTTCGGGAATACAAGTCCATGTCTTTTTTACTGTAAATTCCCTGTTTTGCCAATTCTAAAACCCTTTTATTAAAGTCGGTTGCATAAATCTGTGTTTTGTGAAGAATGTTTTCCTCTTTCAGAATTATTGCAAGGGAATATACCTCCTCACCAGTTGAACAGCCTGCATGCCATATTTTTATATGGGCGTATGTTGATAATTCGGGGATTATTTTATTGCGGAATTCAAGATACAAGTCCGGATCGCGAAACATTTCAGTAACGTTGATAGAAAGATCCTGAAGAAAAATCATAAAAAAATCTTTATCCCAAAGAATTTTATTTTGCAATTCTGTAATTGTATTTAACCCGCTAAATAAAAGTCGGTGGAGTATTCTGCGCTTTAAATGAGTTTTGGTGTAATTGCTAAAATCATAGCCATATTTCAAGTAAACCGCCTGCAGCAGCAAGTTTATCTCAATATCCAGTATGTCTGAATTTTCCTGGTTATAAACTGACATAAATTATAATTTTTGCTTTTCAAATAATGCATTTAGGATAATATTCTTAATTTCATTTTCCTTGAATGGCTTACTAATGAAATTGTTCATTCCGGCTTCAATGCAGTTTTGTTTATCATTTGTGTCATTGTTTGCGGTAACAGCTACAATATAAATGCAATGCATCAAATTATTTATTTTCTCATATTTCCTTATTTCTTTTGTACACTCCAAACCATCCAGCTCAGGCATTTGCACATCCATTAAAATCAGTTCATATTTATTCTTTTTGTATAATTCGAAAGCTTCCAAACCATTATTTGCAATATCGCAGGTAACGCCGAGTTTCTGTAACTGCATTACAGTAATTCTTTGATTAATCGGATTGTCCTCGGCATAAAGTATTTTAGTGGTCTTTGGTATTTTTAAATTAGCTAATAGGTTGTTTTTCTTGTCGATATTTAATATCCGGGTTGTATGTACATAAGTTAAACTGAACCAAAATTCTGACCCTTTGCCGACTGTACTATTTGCGCCTATTTTGCCACCCATCAGCTTTATCAGGTTGTTTGAAATTGCGAGCCCCAAACCGGTACCTCCATATTTTCTGGTTGTAAAATTATCCGTTTGAGAGAATTCTTTGAAAAGCTTTTCTTTCCCTTCTTCTGAAATTCCAATTCCGGTATCGATAACTTTAAATAATAAAGTAATTTTTTCGGATTCATTTTGAAGGCTTGTAACCGTGACTTTTACACTTCCTTTTTCCGTGAACTTAATGGCATTATTTACAAGGTTGGTAATCACCTGTTTTAAGCGAAATGGATCTCCAACCAATGTGTCAGGAAGATTTTTTTCCATTTCGAATTGCAGTTCAATACCCTTTTTATCGGCATTTAACTTTTGCAGTTTAACAATTGAGTTTACAGTTTTAAACAAGGAAAATTCAATATTTTCCAAATTAACCTGACCAGATTCCAGTTTTGAAAAATCGAGGATATCATTTATCACATTTATCAGGTTTTCGCCAGAAGTTACTATGATTTCAGTTAACTCTTTCTGATATTTAGTTAATTTGGTTTCTTCCAGTATTTTTGAAAATCCGATAATCCCATTTAATGGAGTTCTTATTTCATGCGACATATTTGCAAGGAATGTTGCCTTTGCCTTTGTCGATTCTTCAGCTTTTAGTTTTTGAATTTCGAGTTCTTTATTCGTTCTTTCCAAATGTTTTAACAAACCGCTCAGTTTCTTTTTTTGAAAATGCAAATCCAGAAATATCTTAACTTTTCCTATCAATATTTCAGGTATAATTGGTTTGGGAATAAAATCAACTGCCCCGGTTTCAATTCCTTTAATGATGTGTAAATCACTTTGGTGAATAGCAGATACAAAAATAACGGGGAGATATTTGGTTTTAATCCTTTTGCGCATTAACGAGAGAGTTTCATATCCATCCATTCCAGGCATTTGAACATCAAGAATGACAAGTGCATAATCATCGTTCATCGTTTTACGTAAGGCTTCTTCACCTGATGAAGCCCTTTCAATGTTTACACAAAAATCACTCAAAAGAAGTTCTAAGCTGATAAGATTCTCAACCAGGTCGTCAACAATTAAAATTTTAGTTTTTTCCATCTCTATTTAAATAACCAAATTTTTAATAATTCAAATAATTTGTCCACATCAAGTGGCTTGGAAATGTAATCATTTGCGCCACAGTCTATTGCTTTCTGATAATCTTCTTTCATTGCTTTTGCAGTAAGAGTAATAATTGGGATTTTCTGTAATTCGGGGTTTGCTCTTATAATTTTCATGGCTTCATAACCATCCATTATCGGCATCATTATGTCCATTAAAATCAGGTCAATATTTTTATTGTTGTTTAGAACATCAAGGGCAACTTCACCATTTTCAGCCTCAAATACTTCAATTCCTTTTTCTTCAAGTATTTGTGCCAGAGCAAAAATATTTCTAATATCATCATCTACCAGCAGTATTTTTTTTCCCTTAAAAACCGTTGTTGTGTTTAAGCTGAGAGTTTTGGATGGCGTCTTTTTTGGATATTTGTTTTCTATATGATGCAGGAAAATCGAAACTTCATCCATTAATCTGTCATCCGATTTTATACCTTTAATTACAATTGAATCTGAAAACTTGCTTAATTCACGGATTTCAGATTTACTTAATTCCCTGGCTGTGTGAATTATTATATATGGTAACGGAATTTTCTGTGCATTTAATTTTTCAAGCAATTCAATTCCCGAAAAATCGGGCAAGCCTAAATCAAGTATCACACAATCAAAAGATTTTGCCGAAATTAATTCCAATGCTTGCTTTCCTGATTTTGCTTCATACATAATTAAATCATTGTTCTTCAACATAAGATGCAGTGCCTGTTGGGTTGAAGGGTCATCTTCAACTATTAAAATATGGCTAAATTCCTCACTAATCAAGTCTCTAAAATTGTTAGTCGGCGTTTGATTATTTTTTGTCGATGGAGTTTTCAAGTCATCAAAATCATCAAAAACAGTTTCTTCAAAACGGCTTACATGGTGAATTGGAATTTGGCTGGTGCTCTGGTTGTTCTTTAACTTTTCATATTCTTCCGGCAAATTCAGTTCTTCTGCAAGTATTATTGCTTTTGGCGAATATTTCTCTGCCAGTTTTATACCATCCGTTATGTTTCCTGACACAACCGAATTAAAGTTTTTTTGCCGGCAATGAAAAAGTAACTCTTTTGCTTTTTCTTTATCGGGGTGTATAATTAGAACAGCTATAGTATTTAATCCTGATTCCCTGTCATCTTCAATAAAAACAGGAATTTGTTGTTGATTGGCATCTGTTTTTTCTGCTGGTTTAACATCTTTTGATGGTAAGTTTGATTCATCAGTAAACCTGTTGTCAGGTTTTGTTTCTGGTTTCGAATTACTTCCGGTCCCTGATAAATTTTGATTGAGGGGGAGGAAAATAGTAAAAACTGAACCAACATTTTCAATGCTTTCAACCTGTATTTCGCCACCTAATACCCTGATTAGTTCTTTTGATATGGAAAGACCAAGTCCCGTGCCGCCATATTTACGCGAAATACTTCCGTCAGCTTGTTGAAATGCCTCGAAAATTGCATCAAATTTATTTCCCGGTATTCCAACACCTGTATCTTCAACAGATATAAAGCACGTGTTGCTTGAATTTAACTGCTCATTTGAAAACTTTGTATTTGGATTGGGAATTCCAAAATTAATTTTAATTCCTCCGGAAACAGTAAATTTGAACGCGTTCGAAAGTATATTCCTTATAATTTGAATTAACCTTTGCTTATCTGTGTAAATATTCTTTGGGAATTGCTCAGCGTTGTTTAATTCTAAATATAATCCCTTACTTTCTGCAACTGGTTTAAAACCCTGCATTATTTCGTTCATTATTTCTTCCGATGAAATGTTGTTAAACTCATAATTCATTTTCCCGGCTTCAATTTTCGACAGATCGAGAATTTCATTTATAAGTTCAAGCAAATCTCTTCCGCTTTTATAAATAATTCCTGCTGATTTAACCTGATCGTCATTTAAATTTCCGTCTTTGTTGTTCTGTAAAAGTTTCGATAGAATAAGCAGACTATTTAAGGGAGTGCGCAACTCGTGCGACATATTTGCCAGAAATTCAGATTTATATTTGCTAGTTATTTCAAGCTCTTTAGCCTTTTGTTCCAATTCGGTTTGTGCTTTTACCAAATAACTGTTTTTATCGGTAATGGCCTTTTTTTGCATCTCAAGTTCATTGGTTTTCAACTCCAGCTCTTCGTTCGTAACACGAAGCTCCTCCTGCTGTACCTGAAGGTTTTTTTCGCTTCTCAACAATATTTTAGTTTGTTCTGCCAGTTCTTCGTTTGCAACCCTTAATTCCTCTTCCTGTGATTTTAGCACTTCGTTGACGCTTTTTAATTCTTCTTTCTGGTGGTTAAGTTCATTATTTAAAATTGAGAGTTCGTTTTGTTTCTCAGTTAATTTTTTGTACTGACCTTTAATTTCAATTTCGAGTTGTTTTATTACTGTTACATTTTTTGAAATACCAAATGTACCAATGCATTTTCCTGTTTCATCAAACATTGGCAACTTGGTAACTGATGTCCACAGTAAATTATTATTTTCATCAATCCCTTCCCTTATATCATCAATAAACCCATTTTTGTTCCTTATTATTTTCTGCTCTTCTTCGAAATATTGTTCAGCATTTTCCTTTGTATGAAAGTCAAAATCAGATTTTCCAATAATCTTATCAGTTGAGTTTACTCCAAATAAATGTACCATCGATTCGCTAATGCGCAGAAACTTGCTATCCAAATCTTTGAAATACACGTAGTCGGGTATTGTTTGCAACATTGAATCGAGCAAGGCTTTTTCCCGTATAAGTTTTTCCTGAATGATTTTAATCTCAGCCAGATTTTTTACAAGATCATTTTCCCTGTCCCGAAGGATTTGTGATTGTTCAAGGGTTTTTTGAAGTAATTCCTGATTCCTGAATCTAACTACTGATGCGCTTAAGTTAACAGCGATTTTTTCCTTAATTAAATTTACAAATTCGATTTCGTTCTCCGAAACTTCATTTACCGATGCAAACTCAATAATGGCTTGAATGTGGTTACTTGAATGAATTGGCAACAAAAATATTTTTTCGGGTATAATTTCTCCGGAAGCACTAAAAACTCTATGATACTTATCTTTTGTTTTTAAAACCTGCAATGAATTCCGTAAAGCAGCATTTCCAATTAATCCCTCACCAATTTGAAATGTTTGTTGTAAATCGTTCGTGTTTAATCCAATCGAACCGGTAAGTTCAAGGTGTTCCAAAACTTCATCATATACGTAAATTGCACCTATTTCAAAACCAATGAAATTACTTAAATAGTTAATTATTTTTTTTGATAACTCCCTGACATTAGAATTACCTCTCATTTCATCATCCAAACCGTTTATCCCTTTTTGTAACCAGTTCTCCTTTTCAGTTTTTAGTTTAATTTCCTCAAGTTTATCTGCCATTTTGTTTAGAGAAACTGTTAATTCATCATCAGCTGATTTTGGTGCAAGTTTGACACTGTAATCGCCTTTGGCAACTTTTTTTGAGTAAGCGATTATATCCTGGAGTCCAATTTGGATTTTTAAAAATGCATTTGATAATTCACCTATTTCGTTTTTTGAATCAAAACTTACAGAGGTACTTAGGTTACCAACAGCAATTTTTTTGAAATTCTCAGCCAGTTTATTGATTGGTTTGGAAATGGAATTGGAAATCCGGAATGAAATAAAGGTTACAATTCCACCCAATGCTATAACCAAAATGAAAATAAGCAGATATAAAATGTTTAAAAGATATTTGCTCAGTGCAAATAATTTTTCGGAAAATGAATCGCTTATATTTTTAATTTTAGTTAAATTATTTTGAATATCAGTTAGTTGATTGCTGTTTGTTGCAGCAAATTCTGAACCTATTAATTGAATTGATTTATCGAGGTAATTTGATGAGTTCTTTGAAATCAGCATTAATTCGGTTAACATTTTCGGATTGATTTTGGAAAAAATTATTATTTGATCTCCCATCAATTCAATTTTTGACATGTCAAAACCAACTCCTTTGCCATAAATCTTGTTCATGTACGGCAGCCATTCTTTTTTCGGCATTGCATTTAAAAGGCTGTCGATGTTACCAAATGTTGAAGCTATTTCATTTGCTTTCTTTAAATGAGTTACGGCATTATCCAAATCATCATTATTTTCGGAGAGTTTATATTTATAAAAGAATTCAATACCCGATCCCAGCTCTTCAATAAAAAATTGGTGTTCATTTGTGAGTATTGTAACTGTTTGGCTTGATTTAAACAGTAAATTTACTACAGAACCTAGTATTACCAAGCTAAACAAGAAGATAACATTTAGTAAAGTAAGCTTGGATCTTACTCTATAGTTTGCAAAATGATCGGAAAAATTGCTCATTTTAATTAATGGTTTTGTAAAGGTTTGCGTCAATTCCGAAAAGTAGAAAATAAAAATGAATTAACGTGCTTTTTTAAACATTTAATAAGTTAAATGCTTGCTAAAGAAGTTATTAGCATAATGTTTATTATTAAAAAACAAATGAAATTGTATAAATAGTGGTCTTCACAAGGTTTGATAATATTGGTTTAATAATCAAATTTATAAAACTGCTGATTCCTTTTAAGGTATTCAGTATCGATGCTT
Organism: Draconibacterium sp.; assembly: GCA_041739985.1. Classification (GTDB taxonomy): domain Bacteria; phylum Bacteroidota; class Bacteroidia; order Bacteroidales; family Prolixibacteraceae; genus Draconibacterium. Next base: position 180,357 of record JBGSMW010000108.1, read on the forward strand.
ATGGAAATGAAAAATAAACGTTACTATTTCATCTCCCAGGCGTCAGTTCTAAAAGACGAAGCAGGCAATCCTTCCGTATTAAAAAGTTCACCAACAACAAAATCTTCGAAAGCATATCGAACTGCAACAGGCTTTTCAACGTTTGGAGCAAAAACCGAAATTCCCTGATTGGTAATAAATGCCTGCGCCGGAACAAAGTTTTTGTTTTCTCCAGCTACTTTAAAGTTTTTAAGTTCCTTCCCAAAAGTCGTCAGTCCATTATTTGCATGGTCGAAAATGAGTTTTACAATGCTTCCCTCAACTTTCATTTCCTTTAATACCGGACCTGAAAACTCAATTCCTTTTTTACCATATGTTTTTGCAAGCGCCAGGTAAGCCAATCGTTCGCCAGCCACTTTTTTGTTTGCGGGGTGAATACAAGTTTCTTCTCCGGCATCCATTATACAAGCCATTCCAAGGTTTGGTAAGGTTGAAGCTTTTAACATCGCTTCGCGGATAAAAGCAGAGTTTAATCCGTTTGCACCATAATTATAAGGCGCAATCTGAACGTAATAAAAAGGAAAATCACCGATTCCCCATTCATTTATCCAGTTTTCTGATAATCCCGGTAACAGTTTTTCATATTCAACCGGTTCGTTGCGGTTGGATTCCCCTTGATACCACAATGCGCCTTTTATCGCATAACCAACCATTGGCGAAATCATTGCATTGTAAAGAACAGTAGGTGTTTGCTGGTTGAAATCACCAGTCATATTTTTATCGGGCATTTTTACCCAGTCAAAATTCTTAATTCCGCTTTCACTTATCCAGGGTTCAATTCGGGTTCCGCCCCAGCTTGAGCAAATTAAACCAACTGGAACATTCAGTGCCTGTTCTACCATTTTTCCAAAGAAATAGGCAGTTGCACTAAAATCTGCAACATTTTCAGGAGTACATTCCACCCACTTTCCGGGGAAATCTTCCTGTGGTTTCAGGTTTTTAACCCGGTCAATTGTGATTAACCGAATGTTTGCATTTTCAGAGCTTGCAATTGCTTCATTGGCACCCAAAACAGGTTGATTGCGATATCCGCGCATTGTCATTTGCATATTCGACTGGCCTGAACAAACCCACACTTCACCAATTAAAACATTGTTAAGTGTTAATTTTTTTCCGTCTGAAACAGTTATTGAAAACGGTCCGCCGGCAGATGGCGTTTGAACTTTAATTTTCCATTTTCCTTCAGAATCCGCTTTTGTTGAATAGCTTTTTTTATTCCACGAAGTTGTAATTTTTACGATTTTACTGGCTGTTGCATATCCCCAAATTGCAGCATCGGTTTGTTGTTGTAAAACCATGTTATCGCCAAAAATGGCAGGTAGTTTTACTTCAGCTTTTAAACTTGTTGCAAACAGAAAAAGCACTAAAACGGATAAAATGGAAAATTTTTGTTTCATGATTCAAGTATTTGTTGTTTGAAAAATTTTATGTTTTGTCAAATATATCATTTTCAAATTTTATAACAGTTTGATTGGCTTTGTTTAAATTCCTTTTGAAGTTTAATAAATAATTTAAAGGAAAACATTTTCAATTTTTTTCAGGAACTTTGCAAACTATGAAATTTTACTTGTTACTAATAATCGGAAATTATTTATTGAATGTTCAATATTGGATATTTCCTAAATTCCCGATTTTGATGCTTCCTGCCAAATCTTAAATCATGAAAGTCTGTATTGCTGAAAAACCAAGTGTGGCGCGGGAAATAGCAGAAGTTATTGGCGCAAAATCACGCAAAGACGGATATTTCGAAGGAAATGGTTACCAGGTTACCTGGACTTTCGGTCATTTTTGTACACTTTTCCCGCCCGAAGATTACGATCCAAAATGGAAACAGTGGGATTTGAATGCTTTGCCCATGCTCCCGGAGCGTTTCGAAACAAAATTAATGGACGACCCCGGAGTTAAGAAACAATTCAAAATAATTAAGGATTTATTTGATAAGGCAACAGTGGTTATAAACTGTGGTGATGCCGGTCAGGAAGGAGAACTGATTCAACGTTGGGTGATTAAACAGGCGAAATATAAAGGTCCGGTTCAAAGGCTTTGGATTTCGTCATTAACCACCGAAGCAATTCGTGCCGGGTTCCAAAACTTAAAGCCGGCATCCGATTTTGATAACCTTTTTTACGCAGGCAGTTCGCGGGCAATTGGCGACTGGCTTTTGGGGATGAATGCAACCCGGCTTTACACAATGAAATACGGTGCCTACAAACAGGTTTTGTCAATTGGCAGGGTGCAAACACCAACTTTGGCAATGTTGGTAAACCGTTATTACGAAATCAAAAATTTTGTACCAAAACCTTATTGGGAGCTGCAAACCATTTATCGCGAAACTACTTTCAACAATACAACAGGTAAGTTTTTTGCAAAAGAAGAAGGTGAAAAATTGCTTGCACTTATTACGGGGAAGGATCTTTTTATAACCGATATCGAAAAAAAGGAAGGTAAGGAATATGCTCCAAAACTTTTCGATTTGACCGGACTTCAGGTGTATTGCAACAATAAATTTGGTTTAACGGCGGAGGATACTTTAAAAATCGTGCAACGGCTTTATGAAATGAAAGTTGTTACCTATCCACGTGTTGACACAACTTTTCTTCCAAACGATATCTACCCTAAAATTCCTGATATTTTAAAAGGGCTTTCTGATTATTCAACATTTACGCAACAACTTTTAGGAAACAAAATCAGAAAATCAACAAAAGTTTTTAACGACAAAAAAGTAACCGATCACCATGCAATTATACCAACCGGGGAAAAACGCCTTTTGGGAGGTGACGAACAAAAAGTATATGACATAATAACCCGCAGATTTATCGCGGTATTTTATCCCGATTGTGAAGTTGCCAAAACTCAGGTTAATGCTGTGGTTGAGGGAGTTGATTTTGTAGCCAATGGCAAGGAAATTCTAAAAGAGGGCTGGCGGATTCTTTTTCAAAAAGAAAATAAAAATGAAGAGGAAGACGAAAACAAGGAAAAGGAGGAAGAAAATATTCTCCCAACTTTTGAAAAAGGTGAGCATGGTCCGCATGAACTTTCATTTTTAGAAAAAGCAACAAAGCCACCAAATAATTTTACCGAAGCTTCACTGCTTCGTGCCATGGAAACCGCAGGAAAACAGGTGGACGACGAGGAACTACGTGAATTGATGAAGGCTAATGGAATCGGGCGGCCTTCAACCCGTGCAGCCATTATCGAAACCCTGTTTAAACGAAAATACACACAACGTTCCAAAAAGCTTGTAATTCCCACCGAAATGGGAATACAACTGATTGATACAATTCAAAACGAACTGCTGAAATCTGCAGAACTAACGGGTCAGTGGGAGAAACAGTTAAAAGAAATCGAACAGGGAGAATTCAGTGTAACCCAATTTATTTTCAACATGAAAAAAATGGTGCACGACCTTGTTTACGAAGTGCGCACCGAAACCGGCAAACCAAAAATGGTGGCTACTTTTCAGGAAGAACCGAAAAAAATAATAAAAACAAAGGCAAAAAGAACATCGCCAAAAACTGAACTTGTGGGAACAAAATGCCCAAAATGCGCCAAAGGAAATCTGATAAAAGGCAAAAATGCTTTTGGCTGCAGCGAGTGGAAGCAAGGTTGTAATTTCAGGTTGCCATTTGTTTTTATGGAAAAAAAACTAACAGAAACACAGTTACAACGGCTCATCGATAAAAAGGAAACAACCCAAATAAATGGGTTTGTTTTGAATGGTAAAAAAGCAGATGGCTTTTTAAAATTGAATTTAAATTTCGATATTGAATTTGAAAAATCAGTTGATGAAACCCCAAAAAAGACCGAAAATATGCCGCCTTGTCCGAAATGCAAAACAGGTACAATCATCAAAGGGAAAACTGCATACGGTTGCAGCCGCTGGAAATTGGGCTGTGATTTCAGGTTCAGTTTCGATGAAATCAGGAATCGGGCAAAAGGTAAGGCACTTACAAAAGAATTGGTTTTGGCTATTTTGAATGGCAAATAGTTTCTAACACAAACAGGAACACAAGTTTTATTCTATGTGCCCTTATATGCCTATGTGGATTGCTCTTTTTTTCTACAACCAAAATTTTACTATTTTTAAAACCATAATCTAAATCAACAATTATGAAAAGAAGATCATTTATTCAAAAATCATCAATAGCAACGGCGGGATTAATAACAGCTTTCAACATACCCGCATTTGCGCAAAACCAAAAGCTGAAAATCGGTTTAATTGGAGCCGGTTGGTACGGAATGGTAATTACAGAAGCTGCTTTAAAAGTTGGAGGAGTTGAAGTTGTTGCAGTTTGCGATATTGATACGGAGCATTTAAAAAGCAGCGCCGACAAACTTGAATCGATACAAAAAAGCCGTCCAAAAGAATTTAAAGATTACAACGATTTACTTGACATGAAGGGTTTGGAAGCTGTATTTATTGGTTCTGTTCCACACTGGCATGCCTTGCATTTTATAGCGGCTTGCGAAAAAGGCCTGGATATTTACTGCGAAAAACCACTTGCCTACGACATTGAAGAAGGAAAGGCAATGGTAAAGGCAGCTCAAAAAGCTGGAAACATTGTACAAATTGGGTTTCAACGCAGGCAAAGCAAAGCTTTTGCAAAAGCGAAGGAATTGATTGAAGCGAACAAAATTGGCAAGGTCCACCAGATTGGAGCTCAAATTCACTACAATCCTGTTCTTGCCGATGCAACAATTCAGGCTCCGCCTGCAACCCTTGATTGGGAAACATGGTGTGGCCCGGCGCCTAAACTTGAATATCGCCCAATTATCGGGCACAAAGCCTGGCGCTTGGAAAAGGAATACGGAAATGGTCATTTGGTGGATTGGGGAATCCACCACATTGATATAATCCGTAAAATCATGAATTTCGATATGCCAGCTTCTTTTGAAACTAATGGCTGTTTAAATATTCTGAACGGAAAAATTACTACACCCGACACTTTAAATGCAACGATGAATTTTAAAGATTGTCCGGTAATTTGGCAACACCGGCTCTGGGGAACGGGCGATTTGAATACGCAGTTCAACAATGGTATTTTCTTTTATGGTGAGAACGGGACTCTTTTTGCCTCTGACAATAAATTGATTTTAACACCAAACAGCAAAAACCAGCAACAGGAGGAAATGGAAATTCAAACACCCGAAATGCAGGAAAACCATGTTGCTAATTTTTTGGATGCTGTAAAAGCCAAAAACAAAAACCTGCTGGCCTGTAAAATCGAAGACGCATTCCAATCAACTGCCACTGTGCAATTAGCAATGGCTTCTTATTACACCAACAGTAAAGTTGATTGGGACGCAAATTCGCAATCAATCATCAACAACAAGGAAGCTTCAAAATTATTGGCGCGGCCATACAGGAGTGGTTATAAACGTCCGGTCTGATTTGAGAATATTCTAAATCTGTCAGTCAATTAACCCGTTTTTCAGCCAAAATAACCGAAATTAAACCTTGGTTAGTTTTTTGATACAATAAGGTTTTACCTTAATTTTGAATGAATACTTTGAAAAATGATTGACAGGGAAATCAAATTAAAATACAACGAAATTTGCCAAAATCTGGCAGATCGGAAATTAAAACCGGCATTCGATTTACTTGAAAAATGGATTGGGGAAAACAATTTGTTGATTTATCTTGATGAATGGCGCAACCTCGAACAGACTTACAGTTACATGCTAAAATATACAGTTGAAGGAATCCAGGATCCGGAACGCCAAAAGATTTACAGAAAACTGATTGTTTCGGTGTATGAACTGGCTGATGTTGTCTATAATACTGCCCGATTAAAAATTTCATCTTCAGTTGAATACGAACGGAAACGGTCAACACAAAACATGATTCAGATTGACTTTGGCAGTTATTTACAACTTTTGGAAGAATTCTACTTACACGAAGAACTTGTTTCGCTTGCAAAAGATGTTGAAGTAAAAATAGAAAGCAAGTTGGAAAGGGCCAAAAATCACCAGCAGAGTATGATCGTATTGTTTAACCATTTTTGGTTAAAAGATAAATTTTCCGATGAAGAGTCTGAATTTTTGCAGCAATTCTTTGCCAGCGATTTAATTCAGGATGCCTATAAATCATTTATTATTTCGGCCATTATATTAAGTCTTCAAAGGTTTTTCGATAAAAAGAAATTTGCCATCCTGTTTGAAATATACAACCTTCAAAACCCCGAATTGACACAGCGTGCATTGGTAGGATTACTTATTGGTTTTTATAAATATGATTCGCGAATGCCATTTTTCTCATCGCTGACAAGCCGGTTGCAGATTTTAAATGAAGATCCCCGATTTAAGAAAAATATTGAACAGGTTATTATTCAATTGATTCGCAGCAGGGAAACAGAAAAAATACAACAAAAAATAAAAGACGAAATTATTCCTGAAATGATCAGGATCAGCCCAAATCTGAAAGATAAAATCAATCTTGAAGGTTTAATGGGCGAAGGTTCTGACGATGATAAAAACCCTGAATGGCAGGAAATTTTTAAAGATTCACCTGGCTTAATGGACAAAATGGAAGAGTTTTCGGAGTTACAAATGGAAGGTGCAGATGTTTTTATGGGATCATTTGCCATGCTAAAAATGTACCCGTTTTTTGCTGAGTTCACCAATTGGTTTGTGCCTTTCTTTATACAGAATCCACAGATTGCGGATATGGTTGAAAGCTCAGACGAAACAAGCCGTTGGTTTGTTGACTCAATAAATAAAGCACCAATCTTGTGCAATTCAGATAAATATTCATTTTGTTTCAGCATCGAAAACTTACCAAAAGAAAACCGCGAGTTTATGTCGCAGGGTATGAGTGCCGAAATGGATCAGTTTAACGAACTGCAAAAAGATGAAGAACTTACCGATCCAGGACGAAAGGCGGGTTTTATTTCGAACCAGTATATTCAGGATTTGTACAGGTTTTACAAACTCCATCCACGGCGCCAGGATTTTGAAGATATTTATCAGTGGCGGTTCGATTTCCACAATAAAATTTCGTTTGCCGGTATTTTAAATGATGATGAAAAACTACTTCGGAATATTGCCGAATATTATTTCAAGAAAAACTATTTTGAAGAGGCTGCCGAAATATTTGAAATACTGCTTTCAAAGGAGAAGAATAACGAATTGTACCAGAAGCTGGGTTTTTGTTTTCAAAAATCGGGCGATTACGAAAAAGCGCTTGAGGCATACAAAAAAGCTGAATTATTTGGGCTGAACCAGTTGTGGAATTACAAAAAAATTGCGCTTTGCTACCGTAACCTGAAACAGCCGCAAAAGGCGCTGGAGTATTATCTTGAGGCAGCAAAACTGGACGACACGGATTTGAATACACATTTGAATATTGGTCATTGTTATTTGGAACTGGAGCAATTTGAGGAAGCTTTAAAATGCTATTTCAAGGTTGAATATTTAGCGCCCGGCAACAAAAAGGTTTGGCGCCCGCTGGGGTGGTGCTCGTTTGTCACTGGCAAAAAGGAACAGGCAGGAAAATATTTTCAGCAATTAATCGACGATGAACCCGGAAAACACGATTTAATGAATATGGGACATGTTCAGTGGAGCATGGGTAATCGCAAAGCAGCACTTGATTTTTATAAAAAATCAATATCGAAGGATTATTTTAGTGAAAGGGAATTTTTTGAGGTTTTCGATGAAGATTTGCACCATTTATTAAATCAGGGTGTTGAAAAAGAAGATGTTCCAATTATGCTTGATCAGTTGAGGTATTTTGTGGAAAGCCCCCTCTAACTCCCCCGAAGGGGAGGATTGAATAAAATCCATATTTTACGAAGAGTATTAAGTATTGAGAATCGGGTATCCACCGCGCGAACCCAGTGTTAAGAACCTTTAACCCGTAACCTGTAACCTGTATCATTTTTCAATCCTTCCGCTATCTTTGCAGAAAATTTTATAAAATGATCCGTTTCTCAGAAAACCACTCTTTAAAAAAACATAACACTTTTGGTATTGAAGCCCGGGCTAAATATTTTTTCGAATTTACCGATGTCGAAGATTTCTCGGTTTTTTTGAATTCAAATGAAAGCATCATAGAAGAAAAAATCCTGGTAATTGGCGAAGGCAGCAATATTTTGTTTCTGAACGATTTTGACGGCTTGGTAATTCATCCAAACCTTCCCGGAATTCAAATTGTAAAAGAAGACAGGCAAAATATCTGGCTGGAAGTTGGTGCCGGCGAAGTATGGGACGAATTTGTTCAATATGCAGTTGATTTTCAGTTGGGCGGAATTGAGAACCTTTCGTTAATTCCCGGTTCGGTTGGGGCGGCACCCGTGCAAAATATTGGCGCCTACGGACAGGAAGTGGGAAATGTGGTTGAAAAAGTAAAAGGGTTCGATTTATCAAATAATATGTTAATTGAGTTTTCTGCAGAACAGTGTGAATTTGGATACCGCAGCAGCATTTTTAAAAGCAAATTAAAAAATAATTTTATCATTACTTCGGTTGTTTTCAGGCTCGAAAAATTTCCTGAGTTTGTTTTGAATTACGGTCAGGTTGAAGAAAAAGTAAAAGAAAAGGGCGAAGTTAATCTGCACTCGGTCAGGGATGCAGTTATAGAAATCAGGCAATCTAAACTGCCCGATGTAAAAGATTTGGGAAATGCTGGCAGCTTTTTCAAAAACCCTGAAGTTGAACTGGAAATTGCAGAAAAGTTGAAAACTCAATTTGAAAATATGCCTGTTTATCCAACAAAACCTGGACTGGCAAAACTTGCGGCAGGCTGGTTAATAGAAAAAGCCGGTTGGAAAGGTGTTCGCGAAGGTGATGTTGGCGTTCATGAAAAACAGGCTTTGGTTTTGGTAAATTACGGCAATTCAACAGGGCAAGAGATTTACGATTTTTCAGAAAAAATAAAACAATCAGTTTTTGAAAAGTATGGGGTTGAGTTGGAAAGAGAAGTGAATTGCGTGTAATCAGTTCTGTTTCAAAATTTTTCGATAAATTTTCTCTTCACTAAAACTGATTTCAATAATATATAAACCCGGCATCAGATTATTAATATTAATTTGGTTTTTGTCAATGTGTTTTTGACCAAGCAAAACTTTTCCATCAAGGTTAATGATTTTGATCTCAAAAGGTACTGTAATTCCCTCAAAATAAATTTTATCCTTAACGGGATTTGGATAGATTTTTACCTCATTCAACCTTTTGTTTTCAGCCAAAACATTTGTGTTAATTTCAACCTTTTTTGTAATTGTGTCGCAGGCGAGATTCCTGTTACAGGCAATCAGTTTTACATTATAAGTTCCCGGCTGCTGATAAGTATGCGTTCTTTCGTTGTCTTTTCCGGTAGTGCCGTCTCCAAAATCCCAGAATGCAGCATAATCATCAGAAGATGTATTAGTGAAATTTACAGTTAAGTTTTGTACTTCAATCTCAAAATCGGCTTTGGGCTGAAATTGTGCCAACAAAAAATCACGTATTTTCCATTGTATTGTATCCCAATATTCATTGGGGCCTTCGGGATAAAACTCGCCGGTATCAACACCGTAAAATTCGTGTTTTTTGCCTTCAACAAAATAATTTTCATGTGTTATTTCGCGGTTGTTAAGCGCAGTGTCAATACAAAAACTACCATAAGTTTCAGGCATTGTCAAACTTATTGCAGGGTTATCGGGAACAATCGCTGATAATGGAATTCCTTTTTTAAAAGGCACAACGTCATCGTCAGTTCCATGTACCAAAAAAATTGATGTTTGTTCATTTTCAATTAATTCAGGGCTTTCAACTGCTCCCCATAGAGAAACAATCGCGGCTGGTTTTGCGCTGTATCCCTGAATTCCAACTGAATCTAAATTTCCTAAAGCTGGCGGCAGAAAAGCATCTGGTGAAACTTCACTGTTTTTATCGAGATATAAGTTTTGCAGGGTTAAAATTCCACCTGCACTGCTACCAATCAGGTAAATTTTTGTTGTGTCGATTCCAAAATTTTCAGCATTGTGTTTTAAAAACCTTGTAGCTGCGCGGCTGTCCTGAACTGCGCGATAAACAGCCCTGTATGCATTTTTCCCTTCTAATTTTAAACCAACCGGAATTCCAAATATACTTGTTACGGTTGTGCCCATTCCCAAACGATAATCTATGGTTGCAGTAACATAACCACGACGGGCAAACGAATCACAAAATGCGATCATGTCGTCGTTGTGCCGCGAACCCGTTAAAAACGCGCCGCCATGTGCGAAAATAATAGCCGGACGTTTTTTCAAAGTGTCGTTTTTTGGCATAAAAATGTCCATGTAAAGCGGTTTGCTTATTGTTTTGTTTTCACCATCGTGGATATTTTTATCGGCAAGTAATCCGATCGGATTATTTAGCCAGTCAGCCGTTGCAAATTCAATGTTTTTAAAAGTATCAACACTTGTAAAAACAGCGTTCTGATACCTGAAAGTTTGTGAGAATGAATTGAATGTAAATCCAATACAAAAAAGAAAAAATATGGTTTTGATTGTTTTCAATACCCAATTTTATATCAAAACCTGGAATAAGTTTTCGTTTTCATTCAGGTATTCATAAATGAAACCATTTTCTTCCATTCGTTGAACCAACCCATTGAAATCTTCTTTATTTCGTATTTCAATCCCGATAACTGCCGGCCCTTTTTCACGGTTTGTTTTTTTCGAATATTGAAAATGTGTAATGTCATCGGTTGGCCCCAAAACCACGTCAACAAAAGTACGCAAAGCACCTGCCCGCTGCGGAAAACGGACGATGAAATAGTGTTTCAGACCTTCATACAAAAGCGAACGTTCCTTAATTTCTTCGGTGCGTGTAATATCATTGTTGCTTCCACTGACAACGCAAACAACGGTTTTCCCTTTAATTTCATCTTTGTAAAAATCCAAAGCCGCGATTGATAAAGCTCCTGCCGGTTCCAGAACAATGGCATCCTGGTTATACAGATCAAGGATTTTTGTGCAAATGCGCCCTTCAGGAACAGTAATAATATGGTCAACAACCTGTTTGCAGATTTCGAAAGTATATTCTCCAACTTTTTGTACAGCAGCGCCATCAACAAATTTATCGATGTTTTTTAACTCAATTACCTTTCCGGCTTCAAGTGATTTTTGCATGGAAGCTGCCCCGGCCGGCTCAACACCAATTATTTTGGTTTGCGGGCTTACTTGTTTAAAATATGCGCCCATTCCGGCTGCCAGTCCTCCTCCTCCAATTGGAATAAATACAAAATCAATTTGTTCTTTTGAGTCTTGTAAAATTTCAAGTGCAACAGTTGCCTGTCCCTCTATAATTTGAGGGTCGTCAAACGGATGGATAAATGCCATGCCTGTTTTTATCGAGTCTTCCACTGCTGAATTTTGCGCATCATCAAACGTGTCGCCGGTTAAAACAACTTCAACAAACTCTTTTCCAAACATTTTTACCTGTTTGATTTTTTGCAGCGGGGTAGTGGTGGGCATGTATATTTTGCCTTTTATACCTAATTTCTGACACGAGTATGCAACTCCCTGCGCATGGTTTCCGGCGCTGGCACAAACCACTCCGTTTTTTAATTCCTCTTTTGTTAAATGTGCTATTTTGTTGTAAGCGCCACGTAATTTGTAGGAGCGGACAATTTGTAAATCTTCGCGTTTGAGCAGAATGTTTGCTCCAAATTCATCGGAAAGATTTATGTTTTTTTGAAGAGGAGTCTGCATTATAATCCCGTTCAAGTTGATTTTTGCACGGTTGATTTCCTGTAAACGCGGGAAATATTTTATAGGTGAATTCATTTTAAAATTTTTGCAAAGATAACCTTTCTGTCGGTCCGTTTAATTTCTCCGGGCTTATAAAATGTTATTGAACAGTTTTAAGTAATTACATTTCTATTCAACAAAATAAAATCTATTTTTGGTATAAAATCAAAAACCATTAATTATAACTAAAATGAACCATTTAGAACGCGCAATCGACAATCAAAATCAAGGTTGGAAGTATATTCTTGTGTTTTTTATTTCATTGATAATCGGACAAATGATTGGCGCAATTCCGCTGGTTATTGTAATTGCTGTAAGTAGTTATAAAAACGGTGGCGTGATTGCCCCACCGGAAAATATGATGGACTTGTCGGTTTATGGAATTGACCCGAATTTGGGCCTTGTACTTATGGTTATCCCGTTTTTGGTATCACTGATTATTGCAATATTTTTGATAAAAGCCTTTCACAAACGTACTTCCCTTGAAGTTATAAATGGCGGATTCTCATTTCGGTTTAACCGGTTTTTTGTGGGATTTGTGTTGTGGGCGATTATTTCAGTTGTTTTTCTTTTTGCAGATTTAGCTTTGAATCCCGATAATTTCGAGTTCAGGTTTAATTTGTCGTCTTTTATTCCGCTTGTTCTTATTTCTTTTTTATTCATCCCGTTTCAGGCAGGAACCGAGGAATTTCTTTTTCGGGGTTATTTTGCGCAGGGTGTGGCAGCCTGGACAAAAAGCCGCTGGTTGGTTATTTTAATCCCGTCGTTGTTTTTTGCTTTGCTCCATAGCATGAATCCCGAAGTTGGCGAATTTGGTTTTTGGAGCGTTATGCCAATGTATTTTATGTTTGGGGTAGTTTTTGCGTTAGTTTCCACGTTGGACGATGGAATTGAACTGGCAATTGGTTTGCATGCCGGCAACAATGTTTTTTCATCCATTTTTGTAACAACCAAATCCTCAGTTTTGCAAACTCAGGCTTTGTTTTTTCAAAAAGAGGTAGATCCTTTCAGAGACTTATGGATTTTATTGTTTGCTTCAGTAGTTTGTATCGCTTTTCTAGCTTACAAATACAAATGGGATTTTAGGGTATTAACAACCAAAGTCAGTCCGGCTGAAACTATAGAAGAAACATAAATTGCAATGTTTAAATTTTACTGGTTATCATTGATTTGAAAGCAATTTCCCTGATTTAAGCGCGGATAATTTATCCGACCGTTGATTTTTCACCACTTTGATTGTTGGTTTAATTAACCAGTACCCTTTAATCAGTGGCGATGTAAGAAAGAATTGGTAAACCCCTGTTTTCTCTGGTGTAAAATATGGGTACTTCAAACTTATTGTATTATTAATTTCATATTTAGCCTTTTTAAGCAATCCCGAATTTTCCGCGTAACGATAAAAAACAAGGGTTTCGTCTAAATATTCCCCCTCGGTTACTATTTGGTAAAGCGAATCAGCATGAAGTTCCTGTATGTTTTTGAAATTGTAAAACCCAAATCGTGGTATATCAAATTGGTAGGGGTTGTAAATTTGCAGATCAGTAATTTTTAGTTTTTTTTCTTTTTTATTGATATACTGAATGTCAACTCCGTTTATTTTAGCCTTGGATGTAACAATCAATTTATTTGATTCAGTTTCAAATTTTAATGAATCGTAATCATTTTCAAATCCATTTGTTTTCAATATCCAGTTTGAAGATTCAATATTTTTATCAAAATACACCTGAAATGTATAAACCGAATCTTTTAGGAAGAATTGATAGGACTTTTTGTGTTTCAATTGATTGTCTGAACTCTTTAAATCTTGGGTAATTGAGTAGTCGCCAATTGATTTCCGGGTCTTTTCAAAATCAATAATTTTGGTCGATATTTCTTCTTTATCCAAATAAAAAGGTGCCGAATATTGATAAAGAGGATTTTTGAAATCGGGTAAATTGCGGTCAAACTTATTGAAAGCAAAATAGGACCAGAGCATCATTTGTTTCACAAGCCGATAATCATCGTAAATAAAATTAAGAAACTCCAGTTCTGTAATTTGATAACGCATATAAAAGTTTGAGATACTTTTTTTGCGCCTGTTGTAGGTAGTCCAGTTGGACGATAAATCATATTCCTTAAAAGTATTAATCATGGCTTCATAACTTTCATCATGAATCCTTTGTGCCAAAGTATCTTCCGGGAAAAAATTCAGGTATTCCCTGATGCCGATCAATCCGTTTATGAATCCGTTTAATACCTGCGGATTTGTTTTTGAATTGGGATATTCTTCAATAAATGTATAACCCTCCTGCGTTTTCCCGATTGTACCACCCATCCTTTCAGGACGCAACATAAAATAGGCAAGTTGCTGAACTTTTTTTAACGCATCCTTGTCTCCGGTTAGTTTGTAATAACGCAAAAGAAACGAAATTGCAACGCCTTGTGTCATCCCCGAATACCAGGGTGGATTCAAATCAATGAATTTAAAATGATAAGGAAGCCCCATTCCTTTGTAATTGTCGATAAAAGCAACTTTTGAACTGTCGCAAAAATATTTATATTGATTTTTTACGTGATTAAAATAGACAGGATTGCCGGAAACAATAAAATTTTCATAACTCATTATGCCAAATCCTGCAATAGACAGTGCATGATATTCTTTTTTTTGAGTAACAATACCTGCCGAATCAAAAGCTCTTTCATGCTGATTTAGCCATAAATCTTGATCGACATGGTCGGTACTTGATGTGTATTTGAATACTTCCTGTCCTGCTATATTTATTGAGGAGGTGAAAAACAACACAAAAATTGTAATCCCGGAAATTGTTGTTAACGAAAATCTTTTTTTAGTTGAATTCATTTAAATTTTCAATGTTCTTCATATACCAAACTAATATGATTTGCAGGAATTTCTACAGAAACAACACTATTGATTTGATTTAGCCGAATGATAAATTTGTTTTTCCCCTGTGCTTTCACAAGCTCGCCTTTTAGTCCAATCATTGGTCCTTCTATGATTTCAACTTTTTTCCCTGGTTCAAAATTTTCATTTGTTACATTCACTTCAAAATCATACTGTTTGAGCATTTTTTTCAGCGAATCCATCTGGTTTTGGGGAATAACGGCAGCTTTACCTTCAAAACGCACATATCCAACAATATTATTGGTTTGTAAAACCAAATCATACTCCTTTTTTGTGATGTTTACAAAACAATATCCCGACATTAACGGCATTTCAATCCACTTTTTACGGTCTTTCCATTGACGCAGTTTTTTTTGCATCGGTAGAAAATTCTCAATTTGCTTAACCGTAAGCTCAAATTGAACTTTTTTTTCGGCACGCGATCTAGTATAAACTACATGCCACTGTTTCTCTGTGATACTTTTTTTTTCAATCATCGTCTACAATGTTTTAGGCGCTGATATTTTGGTTGTGCAAATCTAATATTTTTCGTTTGCTTTTATAAACTTTGATTAGAATTGGATTTTTATAATTTTACGCCGTTGAATGTGGTCTGTTATGAATAGGGTAATTAAAAAATATACATTTTATTTCTTTGTTTTTCTTGTAGTTAGTATTTTTCATTCGTGTAAAACCGATGAATTCAAATTTGGTGAAATAACTATAAAGGAAGATTGGGCAATAGATGTTATTTCGCCATTATTTGTTGGTAATGGAATGGAATTCAGAGATTTTGTATATGACTGGAAAAAGAAAATACCCAGCACCCCGGCTCCTTTTACAGTGCTCGAATATTCAGATGGTAAATACAAAACCATTCCCACACAACTTATTTTTAGTCCGTCTGCGGTAATTGACAGTTTCCCGTTTTACATCCAGGGCAAATATAGTTTAACTGCAGTAGAACTGGTTTTCACAGTTTCAAATGGTTGTCCTTTCCCCTTAAATCTGCAGATGCAGTTTTTTGATAAAGAAAGTCCAAACAATTTGGGTCCTGTGATATTACCAGCTCCTTTTGATGCCGCAAATTTTGAAGTATCTCCTGAAGTTCCTGAAATCAGCACCCAGAGAATTCAATTGGATTCTTCACAATTGCTGAGTTTTAATAATTCCGACAGAGTGAAATTTACGTCGTGGTATGACCGTACTGATTTTATAAACCAAAATGATACCATTTGGGCCAATTATCCTATTGATATTTCAATCGTGCTTGTTGGCGTAGTTCAAGGGAAAAATGAAGATTAAAAGCCAGTCGATTTATAAACTGATATTAATTCTACTTCCGCTGGGTTTGATGGGTTATGGTAAAAGCTATGCACAAATTAGTGGTTCACAGTTTATGTTGCCCAATAATTTTTATGCCCAAATGTACAATCCCTCTTATGTACATTCCGAAAAAGTGACAGAATTTTCGATACCCGGTTTTGCCGGATTTACTTTTATCAACCAGGGAAGTTTTAAGATTTCTGACATCATTACAACTTCCACCGGCAGTCCTGTTATTGATTTTGATAATTTTTACAATCAGGTAAAAGTCAACAATTTTATAAGACAGGATTTTTCAATACCCTTGTTTTTTTTTAGTAAACCATTGAAAAAGGGGGTGTTCAGTTTTTATTATAAAGAAAACTTTAGCTCATCATTGAAATTCAAGGATAATGTTGTTGAGTTTTTAGTTAATGGGAATTTAAATCCGGGATACCACACTTTTGATTCAAATGAAATGAATCTGTTAACCACGGGTTATCGTGAATTTGCATTTGGATATGCTAAAACTATGAATGCTAAACTTAATGTTGGCTTACGGGCAAAACTTTTATTTGGTTCGGTTTATTTTAAGGCTGATAAATGGAACTTTGGTGTTGAAACTGCTCCTTTTGGCGACGTTGTTACATTGAGTTCAGGGGGAGGCGGTCAGTTAATGCTGCCGTTTAATGTTGTTTTAAGTGAGAATAATAGTATTTATACAATTGAAGGAGAAAATGCAGTTAAGAAGTATTTCGGGACATACAGGAATCCGGGACTTGCTTTTGATGCAGGACTTACTTATTACCTAAATGATAAAAGTACATTTTCGATTAGTTTGCGTGATTTGGGTGGTATTTGGAACAGGTTCAATTCATTTGAAATGAAGCAGGATGAAAGTTATGATTTTATTGGTTTTGACCTTGTAAGTGCCGTCCGATATCCTGAAGAGACAGGATTTACTGAACCACAAATTTTGGTGAAAACAGTAAAGGATTCTGTTAGTCAGGTTTATCAACCGGTTGTTAAAAATAATAGGTTTATAAATGGGTTGGTACCTAAAACAGTTTTACATTATCAATACCAATATTCGGATATAGTATCCTTTGGAGTTACCAACCAGTCAGCACTTCATTTAAATTATTTCCAGAATATTTTAACATTGAGTACTTTGCAAACCTGGTCAAATCTTTCGGTATTCGAAAATGTGAATTTACATGGTGTAAGTGATGTTTCAATAGGCGGAGGCTTGCAGTATGAAAGTAACCATTTTCAGATTTTTTTAGCTACTGACAATTTAATTGCTTTTTATCATCCCGCCAATAATCGTACATTTTCTGTAACTGCTGGTATTTGCTTTTTATTGAACAGTGAAAAAGAATCAAAAACCGGAAAAAATGGCTTCAAAAAGGGAAAAGGAGAAACTTCAAAAGAACTTCCCTTTTACAGAAAACTGCAAA
Source organism: Draconibacterium sp. (assembly GCA_041739985.1). Classification (GTDB taxonomy): domain Bacteria; phylum Bacteroidota; class Bacteroidia; order Bacteroidales; family Prolixibacteraceae; genus Draconibacterium. The sequence goes on from JBGSMW010000108.1 coordinate 197,756, forward strand.
AATAATTCATGTAGTTAAATCTAATTATCGCGATATTTGATCCTACAGTCTTGATACTTGATACTAACATTCTTGATATTATATTCTCAAATCTCACTACATATTTTATTATCTTGGCCTCCCGGAAATTTAAAGAATACAAATTATGGCTGTACTTAAATTTGATGAAGTTCCTTACGAGAAAGTAAAAGAAGGCCTCGAAAGAAAAATAATTCATACCAATGAACTGATGACAGTATTAATCGATTTCAGTAATGGTCCGTGGGAAGCGCCCGAGCCGCCGCACTCACATCCTCACCAGCAAACTTCGTATGTTGCCGAAGGAGAAATTATTTTTTATTGCGAAGGCGAACCCGATCAACACTTAAAAGCCGGTGACATGTATGCTATTCCATCTGGATTAAAACACACTGTAAAATTGCTTACCAAAAAAGTAAGGTTGGTTGATAGTTTTTATCCGGTGAGGGAAGATTTTTTGAGGTAAAACAAATGCATGAATGCTTTAATATATGAATGCATGAATATTCGGAAAAATTGGTAAGTGAGCGATTGAAACAGGTTTCTTTCTTCTTTGATTCACGCATTATTTCAATTATGCATTCACACATTACTCAAAATGTATAAACCAGCGTTACACCGCTTTGCCGGTTGCTGCGCCAGGGAAAAATATCCAGTTTTTTAATGTGTTCATTGTCCCATTTGTAAAGGTGAGTTAAATAAACGAGTTCGGTTGACAGCATCCCAAACCCTGCGCCTGCCAAAACATCTGAAGCCCAGTGTGCGTTTTTGGCAACACGCAAAACTCCAACAGTTGTGGCACACGAGTATGCCCCTATGCTGTACCAAATACTTTTGTCGCCAAATTCGTGGTGCATAATCTGCGCCATTGCAAAAGCCACCGAAGTGTGTCCCGACGGAAACGAACGCGGATCTCCGTTAGGTCTATCCGAGTCAGTCCAGGTTTTTAATCTCGAAACAAACAAATCATTAATTAAAAGGGATTTAATTACTATGGCCGTGCGGTTTCCAAAATTATTTTTGCCTTTTACCCCAAATGCATTCAACGCATAAACTGCAATTCCCGGTGCATATTGAATATAATCGTCAAAATGGCCTGAATATGGAAAATTTGTTTGTACCCAACCCTGGAAATTTTCTTTTGTATCAGTAGAAAAATGAAGGGCTGTTCCAGTTGTAATCAAAAGAGCAGGAGCAATGAAAGGTTTTATTCCTCTTTTTTTATCCTTGTATTGAAAATTAAGTTTGTGAATTGTATCGTTGTGAAAATCAGAGGTATCAAAGAATGTTATTTTTGATTTTTTTTCAATATCACTGGCATAGGTAAATTGATTAATTGTATTAAGTGCCAAAATATTTAAAAGAAAAAGTAGTTTCAGTTTCATTTTGCAGGGTTATGGATAATACCTGTAAATATCTTTCCGGTGCATAACTCTTTCAAAAATAATGGTTTCTTCTTCAATTCTCACGCCTACCCTATAATTTCCAAATCTAATCCGATAAAAATTTGGAAATCCTTTTAGCTTTTTAAGATTTGGAATTTCATTTAACGTATTTAAAAACTGCATTTCTTCAAATACAAAAATTTCAATTTTGCTCCTGCTTTTAATAGGAATCAAAGCCAATTCCTTCAGAAATGTTTTATGAAATTTAACGTTCAAAATTATTTTTGAAGATTTCTGTAGAACTGTTTAGCTTCGGCAAGTGAAAGCGTTTCTTCAGGAGAATTCTCTTCGATTAATTTTCCAAGTGCGTAATCTTCAATAAGTTGTTCTATTTTATTGAAAGTGTCAATATCCAATTGCACAGCAACAGGCTTTTTGTTTTTATCAACAATGTATTTTTTTTCTATTTCGAGCATCTCTATAAATTTGAAAGTAAAAATAGGGGTAACTAACGGGAAAAACAAAAATTTGATTTTTAAGCGAGATTTAAATTTTCCTATATTCGCTTTATTGCAAAAATACATGAAACAAAAATCAGAACAAATACCAGTTTACAGTCTTCATAATTTTAGTCAGAAAGAAAGTGTTAGCAAGCAATTCCAGGTAGAAGTGTTTGATGCAAACAGGCATTTCAGTGTGAAATACCCACACAGGCACGATTTTTTCGAGATTCTTTATTTGTCGAAGGGTTCCGGTTTTCATGTTATTGATGGAAACAAATATGAAATTAAACCACCCTGTGTGTTTTTTATGTCACCGGGACAGGCGCATAAAATCGAATTTTCCGGCGATATCGAAGGTTTCATATTTATTTTTACACCCGAGTTTTATCTCATTAACCAAACCAACCAAAACAGGCTAATCGAATTCCCTTTCTTTTTTACAATCCGGCAGGACAATCCGCCACTTAATTTATTTGACGAAAAGGAAATTAAGTTTCTGGAGAGTTTATTTGAAAAGGGAATTTCCGAAATTACAAAAGGTGAATCTTATTCAGTCGAGCTTCTGCGTTCAATTCTTGATTTGATTTTAACTTCCTGTTCAACACTTTATAAAACCGATGAAAGTCTATTAACAAAAGGTAAAGGTCACATTGTCGTGAAAAAGTTCTTTCAATTGGTGGAAGAAAACTATGCACAAAATCTGACTGTTGCAGAATATGCGGAACGAATGGCGATAACGCCTAACCACCTGACACAAACCGTTAATCAGTTAACAGGGAAAACTTCATCACAAATAATAAAATCGAAGCAAATCCTTGAAATTAAACGACTCCTGGTGCATACAAATCTTAGTGTAACCGAAATTGCCATGCGGCTGAATTTTCCCGACCAATCCTATTTTACCAAGTTTTTTAAACGCGAAGCCGGAATTTCACCTTTGCAATATCGGGTAAAGGCCGTAAAATAATATTATGAAATGAATCTTACAAATACGCAATCAAAAAGAGTTCTTAATTCATTGAATATTAAAAAGATTAAGAAAATTGAAATGTGTTGCAGTCTTTTATATTCCATGAAAATTACCTAAATTACCTTTGTTTTTACTTCTGTTTTTGGTTTTAAATTCATTGCTTTGCAAACGAAAATGGAAAAAGATTGTTAGATAAGATTTTTGAGACTAAAACTCACGGATAAAAATTTAATCATTATTAAAAATTATAAAAATGGCAAATTATTTCAATTCACTTCCGTTGCGTCTTCAGTTAGAGCAATTGGGAAAATGCGATTTCATGGAAGAGTCGGAATTCGCCGATGGTGTTAAAAAGCTGGAAGGTAAAAAAATCGTTGTGCTGGGTTGCGGTGCTCAGGGTCTTGCGCAGGGGCTGAACATGCGCGACAGCGGCCTCGATATTTCTTATGCACTTCGCAAAGTTGAAATCGATGAAAAACAGATTTCATATCAAAATGCAATCGACAATAAATTTGAAGTGGGTACTTTCGAAGAGATGATCCCGAAAGCTGATTTGGTTTTGAACCTCACCCCTGACAAATACCACAGTCCGGTTGTTAAAGCTGCAATGCCACTGATGAAAAAGGGTTCATGCCTGTCATATTCACATGGTTTTAATATTGTTGAGGAAGGGATTGACATCCGCGAGGATATTACAGTAATTATGGTTGCCCCAAAATCTCCTGCATCAGAAGTTCGCGCTGAGTTTTTACGCGGTTTTGGTGTGCCAACTTTAATAGCTGTTCACCGCGAAAACGACCCGAATGGCGACGGACTGGAAATTGCAAAGGCATATTGCGTTGGAACCGGCGGACATAAAGCCGGTGTTTTACATTCTTCGTTTGTTGCCGAAGTAAAATCAGATTTAATGGGAGAGCAAACTATTTTGTGCGGTGTTTTGCAAACCGGCTCAATTCTTTGTTTCAACAAAATGATTGAAAAAGGAATCAATCCCGGATATGCTTCAAAATTGGTACAGTATGGTTGGGAAGTTACTACTGAAGCGTTGAAATTAGGCGGAATCACACACATGATGGATCGCCTTTCAAATCCGGCAAAAATTGAAGCGTACAAACTGGCTGAAGAGTTGAAAACAATCATGCGCCCGCTTTTCGAACACCACATGGATGATATTATGTCGGGTGTATTTTCATCAACCATGATGAAAGACTGGGCTGATGGCGACAGAAATCTTTTAAAATGGCGCGCTGCAACAGGCGAAACTGCATTTGAAAAAACACCTGCCGGAGACATGAAAATCAGTGAACAGGAATATTTCGATAACGGTACTTTGATGGTTGCTTTTGTAAAGGCGGGTGTTGAACTTGCTTTCGATGTAATGACCGAAACCGGTATAAAAGGCGAATCGGCATATTATGAATCGTTGCACGAAACACCGCTGATTGCCAATACAATTGCACGCAAAAAACTTTTTGAAATGAACCGTGTAATTTCGGATACAGCAGAATATGGCTGTTATTTATTCGATCATGCCTGTCAACCACTATTGGCTGATTTTATGAGCAGGATTGATGTAAATGTTATCGGCAAAAATTTCAATGAAGGAAAGGACGGACATGTTGACAACCGCGAATTGATTGAAATTAACGACGAAATCCGTTACAGCGAAGTTGAAATCATTGGCGCGGAACTGCGCGAAGCAATGGAATCGATGAAAGCGATTATCTAATCAATATTGATATTTTTTGAAATGGCTCTGTCGGTGTTGGCAGGGCCATTTTTGTTACCTGCAAACTGAGTTACCAAATAGTTTGAATCTGGTACTTTTTTATGTTTTCATCTTTTGTTGCAATAACAAGGTTGTCTGCTTTACACTGCGATATAAGCAACCTGTCAAACGGATCGCGATGAATAAATTCAAGTGTTGATAAAATAAGGGCATGTTCCATGGTAATTGGCATCATTCCAAATCCATTTTCTTCAATCAATGTCAGAAAATGTTTAAAGCCTTTTGAAAAACGAAATTTGTCGAGACTGATTTTAATAGCAATTTCCCAAACTGAAGCTATACTAACAAATTTTACATTACCGGAATTTTCAATGGCATCTTTCACTTTCACAGAAAGTTTTTCATCACCATTCAGAAACCAGATTAATGAGTGAGTATCAAGCAGCAATTTCATTACCTGTAATCTTTAAAATCTTCCAGTGGCTCGTCAAAGTCAGGCGATATATAAATCTCTCCTTTTGCGCAACCGAATTTTGGTTGTTTGTTTTTTTTCTCCTTTTTATTTTTACTTAAAAGAAAATCAACAAAGTCATTCACTTCCGATTTTAAATCTTTCGACAGGAAATTAATTTTTGTATATAACTGAATTTGATCCATAAAAAGTAATTTACCCAAAGATACAATTCTATTTTATTTTTAAAGGCATAATCATTTAAGAGGGTAAAACATTGGAGTCGAACTGCACGAAGCAATGGAATCGATGAAAGCGATTATCTAATCAATATTGATATTTTTTTTGAAGTGGCTCTGTTCGTCAACTGACGGACAGGGTCATTTTTGTTTCCGGAAATCAGGTAATAATTCTACTAACCCTGGACAAGAACTTTCTGCCCGCGGATAGAAGACTTCCGACTTTGGATATGAAGCCCAATCCAAAGATAATATGTTCATATCTCAATCTAAAAAACTGATGAAAGTGCCTTGAAATATAGGTTTTTGAGGTTGACTCTCTATAATTTTAATTTACCAGTTAAATATTTGGTCTTACTTTTCCACTTCCACATTTTGCGCTTCACCCATAACCAAGTTCCGTATTTCAATGGACGAAAGTTCAACTTTGCCGGTAACTAGATCGGGGCGGTTGTAGTTGGCCTGCAACAAGTCGTACATTTCGGGATCTTCCTGTGGCAGTAAAAACGGGGGGTGTGCGTTTCCGGTGCTGTCGATAAACGAAATGTACGGACGGGTCAAAACGCCATCGCTTCGTTTGCTGCTGAAAACAATCCACCTGCCGTTTGACGACCACGACGAGTGACTTTCGGCAGTGTTGCTGTTTAGTTCCATCTTTTTCAACACATGTGTTTCAAGGTTTATGAGGTACAAATCACTGTTCTGGTGAAAAATGGTAAAGTAGCCGTAATCGGTAAGGGCACAAACCATAAATTTCCCATCGGGCGAAGCTGCTGGCATCGAAATGCTTTTTTCAAGGGTGTCTGCATTAATTACCATTTCTGCTTTTCCCAGTTTGTCGGCAATCGGATCGTAAGCAATTCGCATCAGACTGTAACGATTGTGCAACAGGCTTTCATCATCGCCTTTCAGCGCTTCGGGTGCGCTTGTAAAATAAAGGTATTTTCCATTAGCCGACCATTCGGGCATACTTTCACGGCGACTGGTTGATATTTCGGCTGAAGTTGTTATTGTATTTTTTTCGGAATTGTAAACAAAGAGCCCGGATGCTTTATCGGCCACATCAACAGGTTTATTGCTGCGTGTAGTTAAATGCGGACTAATTTTCCCTGTAGAAAACGCGATATGTATTCCATCGGGGTGCCAGGCCGGGTAAATTCCTGCCGACATGGTTTCATCGGTTTTTGTGTTTGTTTTAGTAAGTTTTCCGTTGTTCCAAACCATCGTTCCGGGGTGAACAATCCGAAAATGCATGGCCATTTTAGAAGGATTGTTTTTTGAAAAAGTGTGACAATTCATGCAACCATTGTCGGTACTGCTGTTTTCGATGATGGAAGTTTCATCGAAGCTGGTAAGATTTCGTTGGTAAATACCCATTTTGTTCCATTTTAAATAGGTGGCATAAACGAGTCGGTAAACCAAAACAGGATCAATTGTATCGTTTGAAATTTGGTGTTCGATGCTATTGTATTTGTTCCATTTTTTATCGGCAAACGACAAGATATCAATATTGATTGTTCTGCCGGAATTTGCATCCAGTAATTCGTGCCAATCGTTTATGGGTATTTTTATTTTGGGTGAACTCTGGCTGATTACTATTGGTTTGCCATTTTCTCCACTGATTTCAACCCTGAATTTCGAACCGTTTTCTTTAATTATAAAATTGAGCGGAGCAATGTTTGGCGGAAGTGTTGAGCCGTGATATTCGGGAGAAATAACTGGTGTTTTGTTTGTTTCAGTTGCATTTTTATAGTTGTCGCTGCAACTGGCCAAAAACATTACAAAAACCACATAAACCATTAAGATTAAGAATTTATTGTAAAAGCTGTGGATAGTTTTATATTGCCGGATAATCATTTTCATCGCTAATAATTTCAGTTTCCATAATATTCGGATAAACAAATTTTAAAAAGTACATATAGGTTTTTCCAAATTCAGCGTAAAGTGAATTTCTGGCTAAACGTGTTTTTCCTTTATATTTTTCAAGTTGTTGCATAAAACTGTTGTACCGCTTTTGTGTTTCGGCGCTGATTTTTATTTCTGAAGGCAAAGTCTTTCCTGTTCGATCGGTGTACATAAGCAAGCCTTCTTCAAAAACAGACGGAGTTTTTTCGAAATAATTTTCTGCATTCATAAATAACTCAACAAAATTTTCAAGTTTGGCATCAGCCAGATAATACAACATCAGAGATTCGTAAGCCTTTTTATTGTTGCTGTTTGCTTCGAGCAATTCTTTGAAACGTCCTTCAATTGTGTGATTTAGTTCGCACGCTGCCGGAATTAAACTTCTTTTTTCCATCAACTCGTTATTGCTTCGAATATTTGTTGTGTCGTTTATATAGGGCATATATTCCTGAACAAACTTCCTGTCAGGCAAACTCTTTTCCAATGTATTTAACGTTCGTTCGGCGGCTTTGTATTCGCCTAAAATCAAATGAATTTTTACAAGGTTTTGCATTGCTCGCAAACTGTACGGATAATGCACAAGTGATTCGTAAGCCCAGTGCCGGGCTTCGCTGATGAATCCCAAATTGTAATAAAAATCGGATGAAATAAATGAAAGTTCCGAAGCGAATTCAATATCGGGATGCAGGGCTTCTGTTCCTTTCATCTGTATAAAACCAAAAAAATTATCAGTGAGCAAGTCGGTTTTGCTCATTACAAGGTTGTAATTCAGATTGGCTGAAAAATCGTATTCATAGGTTGAAGTTGCTGTTTTTGCTGTGTTCTCTGCATCATTCTTATAGCAGTAGAAATCAGCTTGTATTGTTTTTTTAGCATCATGATTATAGGTTGTATAATGTCCGAAAACTGAAAAAACAAGCACGAATAAAATGGCAGGCACAGTTTTTATGAACAAAAAGACTGGTTTTTGTGGAGCGGTTTTTTTTCTGTTCGACTGAAGGAATGCAGCAACTTTCACAGATGCCAGTAAAATTGGTACTAGCAAAAATAATATATAGAAAACAGATGAAGGTTCATATCGCATAAACCATGCTTTTTGTGCAAAAAAGTAAAAGAACTGATCTTTTAAAGTAACTGCAATCCAATAGTTGGAAACAAGCAACGAAAATAGAATTGCAAAAACGGGAACATACAGGATATACACAACTTTTTCCCATTGTTTCTTTGTGTGCGAAACAAAAAGTGCTGATACTGAAAAGAGCATTAAGTAGCCACTTCCGGCAAACCAGTAAACTGCGATTGCACAAGTAGTAAATATTAAAATGCTGCTGTTAAAATTTTTCGCCAATTTTTGCAGCACCAGCATCATTAAAAGTAAAAAGGCAATTGAAACAATTACAGCGAACGGAAAATTGTAATCATTTGTCAGCGCTATCGTGCATATTACAGGCAGAAAGGCCCAAAAACGATTGAGTTTGTTTTCGTTAATCGAATTGATAATCAGAAAAGTTAGCCAACCTGTAACAAATGTGAGAGCAAAAAAAACACTTGCCCCAATAACTTTAAAATAGAATGATTGCGAAATCAAATTGGCGGTGAGCTCGGCCAACCCTCCCGGATATTTTAAAAATGGACCGATAAAAACTGAACTGACAATAAAAGCCGGTTGATTGTGATGAAAAATAAGTTCGGGTTGAATGCCAATAAGTATATACAGATATCCAATTAGCATAAAAACGGCAGGTAAAAACGAAAAAATGACTTTGGTTAAAGTTTTATTCATTTGCTTTGGTTTTTGATCAGCTAATGGTTTTTTCAAAAATAGGAAAAAGATTTGTTACTGATTAAAAAGTAAAAGCCTGTATTACTTCGTGTACCGAATAAATTTTACCGCTTTAATAAAAAAAACCTGTCAGAAATATTTCAGACAGGTTTTACAATTATAGTTTAAGATTTTATATTTCTGAATCAATCCATCGAGTTCAAAAAAGCATCGCGCTCTCTCAAAAACTCTGATAAACGTTCAATGGGGTCACGTGTAAGTGCAACCCGGCCTGAACGTATAAACTGCAATACCTTAAATTTATTGAGTTCTTCGAAAAGAGCCTGAGTTTCTTCAGTATGCCCGGTTTTTTCGATTACCACATATTCGCGGGTAATTTCTAAGATACGTGCGCTTGCTTTTCGAACCATTTTTTCAATGGTGTCACTATCATACAAAGCTTCGGTAGGAACTTTGTAAAGTGCAATTTCCTGGTAAATTATTTCATCGTTAGTATGATAAAAAGCCTTTAAAACATCGATTTGTTTTTCGATTTGGCCTACAATTTTTATGGTTTGTTCCTTTGTGGATTTAATAACAATTGTAAACTTAAAAACACCTGGAATTGCCGATTCTGATACAGTTAAACTCTCGATATTTACTTTACGGCGCGTAAAAACAATGGTAATCCGAGTTAGCAATCCGATATGGTTTTCGGTAAAAACTGTTATGTTGTATTCTTGTTTCATTTTTTTATTAGATTTTTAGATTAATAGTATAAGGTATTGAGTATCAAGATTTGCAATTTTTTACTTTAAACTTTAAACTCTGAACCCTGAACTTTTTTAAGGTTCCAGAATAATATCGGAAACCGAAGCTCCTGTTGGTACCATCGGGAAAACATTGTCTTCCTTTTCAATTACAACCTCAAGCAAATATGGCCCGTGGTGGTTTATCATTTTACTTATTCCTTTTTCCAAATCTTCGCGCACTTCAACTTTATGACCTTCAATACCAAAACCTTTGGCTATCATTATAAAGTCGGGATTTTGAAGTTCAGTAAACGAATATCTTTTGTCAAAGAACAATTGCTGCCACTGGCGCACCATTCCAAGGAAATTGTTATTCAGGATAATAATTTTCACGGGAAGTTTGTTTTGTGCAATTGTTCCCAGTTCCTGAATTGTCATCTGGAAACCACCATCGCCAATCACTGCAACCACGGTTCGGTCGGGAGCTCCCAATTGTGCCCCCAGACTTGCCGGAAGCCCAAAACCCATGGGTCCCAATCCACCTGAAGTTACATTGCTTTTTGGTTTGCGGAATTTAAAATAGCGCGAAGCAACCATTTGGTGCTGACCTACATCGGTTACCAAAATAGCTTCGTGATTGGTTTTATCGCCTGTAATTCGAATAACTTCTCCCATTGTCAATCCAGGTTTTTCCGGGAAAAGTTCATTGTCGATGATCTTTTCTTTTTCAATTTTGTCGCAATCTTTAAAGCGTTGCAACCATTCACCATGTGAATTTTCTTTCACATTGTCTGTCAACATTCGAAGCGATTTTTTTGAATTGCCCAAAACCGCAACATCCGCTTTTTTGATTTTATCGATTTCTGCGGGATCGATTTCGAGGTGAACGATTTTTGCTTTTTTAGCATATTCACTCACTTTCCCGGTAACACGATCATCGAAGCGCATACCAACCGCAATAATCAAATCGGCTTCGTTTGTTAAAAGATTTGGGCCATAGTTTCCATGCATTCCCAACATTCCTACATTCAATTCGTGGTCGGTTGGCATGGCTGAAAGTCCAAGTAATGTCCATGCTGCCGGAATTCCGGTTTTTTCGATGAATTCTTTTAATTCATCTTCTGCATTTCCAATAATTACTCCTTGTCCAAATAAAATCAAGGGACGTTTGGCGGTATCAATTAAGTCTGCTGCTTCTTTTATTTTGAACGGATCAACAGGAGTTTCAGGAACATAACTGCGGATTTTCCGGCATTTTTCATATTTGTAATCCAATTCGCCAAACTGAGCATCCTTTGTAATGTCGATCAAAACCGGACCTGGACGGCCTGTTTGAGCAATATAAAAAGCCTGTGCAATTACTTCAGGAATCTCTTCGGCAAAAGTAACCTGATAATTCCATTTTGTAATCGGCATAGAAATACCAACCACATCCGATTCCTGAAAAGCATCGGTACCAAGCAGTGGTGATGCCACCTGTCCTGTAATACAAACCAACGGTGTTGAATCGATCATTGCATCAGCAATTCCTGTAATCAAGTTTGTTGCACCTGGGCCCGAGGTGGCAAAAACAACACCTGCTTTTCCTGTAACCCTTGCATAACCTTCAGCCGCATGCACAGCGCCTTGTTCATGACGGGTTAAAATATGGGTTACGTGTTTATCGAAATCATACAGTGCATCGTAAATGGGCATAATTGCGCCGCCGGGGTATCCAAAAATGGTGTCAACTCCCTCCTCCAGCAACGAAAGTATTACCGCCTGTGATCCTGTAACTTTTTTTGTTGTCATTTTTATTCTTGTTTTTATCTTTTTCTAAATATTAAAATTTTACAATCATGCATTCCCGCAATCATGCATTTTTCTTTTAATCAATCAACCTTATCGCTCCCTTATCAGCTGCTGAAACAAATCTTGCATAAGCTTTCAATGCTTTTGATATGTTGCGTTTCCGGCCAACCGGCGTAAAAGCATCTTTTCCTTTTGCCTCTTCTGCTTTCCTGCGTTCTGCCAGTTCGGTGTCTGAAATCATTAAATTAATTGATCTTTTTGTTATGTCAATTTCAATTTTGTCGTTTTCCTGAATTAGTGCAATAGCACCACCACCACCGGCTTCGGGAGAAACGTGTCCAATTGAAAGTCCCGAAGTCCCGCCCGAAAACCTTCCGTCTGTAATCAAAGCACAATATTTATCCAGTTGCATCGATTTCAGGTACGAGGTAGGGTAGAGCATTTCCTGCATCCCCGGCCCGCCTTTTGGACCTTCGTAACGGATAACAATTACATCGCCTTTTTGAACAACATCACCTAAAATGCCATTTACCGCATCATCCTGTGAGTTGAAAACCTTTGCTGTTCCGGTAAAATTGAAAATCGAAGGATCAACGCCGGCAGTTTTAACAATACAGCCACTTTCGGCAATATTACCATATAGAACTGCCAGGCCGCCATCTTTGCTGTAAGCATGTTCAAAATCGCGTATGCAACCTTTTTCACGATCATCGTCTAAATTTGTATAATAATTGTCCTGCGATCCAAGGACTAAATTTCTCCTTCCATCGCCGGGCGAAGAAAGGAAACGTTTTTTAGCGTCGTCAGAAACATTTTTACCTTTTATATCATAAGCAGCTATTGCTTCTTTTAATGTTTTTCCATCAATACGGTTAACCGAGGTTTCCATTAATCCCGCCCGGTCGAGCTCTGCCAAAATAGATAAAATACCACCTGCACGGTTAACGTCCTGAACGTGGTATTGCGAACTTGGCGAAACCTTGCATAAGTTTGGGGTAACTCTTGAAAGACGGTCGATATCTTCCATTGTAAAATCAACCTCAGCTTCATGTGCAATGGCAAGTAAATGCAAAACTGTGTTTGTTGAACCACCCATTGCAATATCAAGTTTCATGGCATTCAGAAAAGCATCGCGTGTTCCAATATTCCGTGGAAGTACCTTTTCGTTTCCTTCGAAATAATATGATTTTGTTGCAGCGACGATTTTTTCCACTGCTTCTTCAAATAATCTTTTACGGTTGGCATGGGTGGCAACAATAGTTCCATTTCCGGGCAAAGCCATACCAATTGCTTCGGCAAGGCAGTTCATCGAGTTGGCTGTAAACATTCCCGAACACGAACCGCAGGTAGGGCAGGCGTTCTGTTCAATTACAGAAAGTTCGCTATCGGAAATGGATTGGTCGGCGGCCAAAACCATTGCGTCAACAAGGTCGTATTTTGTACTGCCAACAACTCCGGCTTCCATTGGTCCTCCGGAAACAAATACTGCCGGGATATTCAGCCGCATGGCAGCCATTAACATTCCAGGTGTAATTTTATCGCAGTTCGAAATGCAAACCATCGCGTCAACTTTGTGCCCGTTACACATATATTCAACACTGTCGGCAATTACATCGCGGGAAGGCAAGGAATAAAGCATTCCATCATGTCCCATTGCAATTCCGTCGTCAATGGCAATTGTATTAAATTCGGCGGCAAAAAAGCCGTGTTTTTCAATCAATCCTTTAATATATTGTCCAATGTCATGTAAATGAGCATGGCCGGGAACAAACTGTGTAAACGAATTTACCACCGCGATTACAGGTTTCCCAAAATGTTCTTCCTTCATTCCGTTAGCGCGCCAAAGACTTCTGGCTCCTGCCATCCTCCGGCCTTGTGTTGTTGTGTTGCTTCTAAGTGGTATTTGCATTTTATATCGAATTTTAAAAATTTATATTATTAAAAAAGCCTTCCCCGTTTTCGGAAAAGGCTTGTAAATATTTTAATTCTACACAATATACTAACCTCTCCCTGAACATTCAAGAATGACCACCACGAGGACTAGAATATATGCAGAAAATAATTTCATTCGTTTTTTGTATAACTGACGGCAAATGTAAAAAAACAATTTAAAAAGCAAAACGAATTGAAATTAAATTCTTGCTTTTACTACGAAAATTAAAGTTAAGGAAGTCTTTTTATGTAAGTTTTAAATTTTACTGCCAAATTTCAGGTGCAAATCATTGTTGTTAAAACACTTGATTTGTTTGGTTTTTATGAAATTGAATTCTTACTTTACAATCTTCGAAATAAACCAAAATGAAAACTAATAATACGCTATTAATCATTGCATTCTTTTGTTTTGCAGCAGCTTGTTCAAATCAGCCCGGTGAAATTACAGACAAAGAGAATCGTAAAGCAAATATTGAACCTGATTATTCAGAGATTTCCATTCCTGTTAATATTGCCCCTCTGAATTTTAATATTGAAGAAGAAGGAGAAGCTTTTTTTGTGAAAATTATTGGATTGAATGGAAAATCATTTTCTGTTTCATCGAATAATGGAACTATAAAATTTCCTGAGAAAAAGTGGAAGAAATTTTTGGAGACTAACAAAAACAGTACAATAGAATACCAGATATTTGTTGAGCAAGATGGCAGGTGGAAACAGTTTAATACGTTTGGAAACAAAGTTTCTGATGCCAAAATCGATCCGTTTTTATATTATCGTTTGTTATTTCCGGGTTATGAAAGCTGGTCTGAGATTAAAATAGTACAACGCAGTTTGGAAAGTTTTCGCGAAAAATCTGTGGTAGAAAATAATGTGGTTGGTCAGAATTGTATAAACTGTCATTCTTTCAATCAGCAAAATCCCGGTAATTTCATGTTTCATATGCGTGGTTCGCTGGGCGGAACATATTTTTTAAAAGATGGCGATTTGGAGAAATTTGATCTGAAAACCAAGGAAATGCAAAGCAATGCAACCTATACACGCTGGCATCCTTCAGGTAAATATATTGCCTATTCAACAAATAAAGTAGTGCAACAGTTTCATTCTGTTGAGGGTGAAAAAATTGAAGTTTCCGATTTGAGTTCGTCACTCGTTTTGTATGATATTGAAAAAAATGAAATGATGCGGATTCCGGTTGATGAAGCAAAACAATTTATGGATACTTATCCTGAATGGTCGCCGGATGGGAAAACGCTTTATTTTTGCAGAGCCGCTCAAATTGCTGAAGTTTATGATTACAAGGAAATTAAATACAATTTGTGTGCGGTAAGTTTTAATGCTGATACGAGAAAATTTGGCGAGCCTAAAACTATTTTTAATTCAGTAGCCGAAGGGAAAAGTGTTTCATTTCCAAGAGTTTCTCCTGATGGTAAATCGTTGGTTTTTACCTATCACAATTATGGTGTTTTCTCGATTTGGCATAAAGAAGCCGATTTGTATTCGATTAATCTGAATGATTTATCGGTCAAAAAAATGGAGCATTTAAACAGCGATTTCACCGAGAGTTACCATTCATGGTCAGCCAATGGAAAGTGGATGATTTTTAGCAGCAAACGAGATGATGGTTTAATAGCAAGACCGTACATTTCTTTTATTGATGAAAATGGAAATGCACAGAAGCCATTTGTTTTACCTCAGGAAGATCCCGACTTTTACAACACTTTCAATAAAACATTCAATATCCCTGAATTTGCAAAAGCTGAAGTTTCTTTCAGTCCCGGTGAAATCAGAAAAGCCGCTGAAAAGGAAGCAGTTAAAGTAATATGGTCGAATAATTTATAAAAGAAAGTAATGAATTCCACCAGCTTTAAAAACAACCGGGCTTTGCTTATATTTTCCTATTTATTTTTCTTTACTTTTTCGTTTGTTTATTTGTATTGGTTTGCCGGTTACATCTTCTTTTTCCAGGAAAAATCATCGTTATTTCTGGTTTCCCCGCAGTATTTGGCTGAGCATTTAACCCAACCGGGCAGCTTTTTAAATTATTTGGGGGAGTTGCAAACCGCTTTTTATTACTATCCGGCAATTGGAGCGATTTTGGTTTCTTCGGAGATATTTTTGATTATTTGGATGATTTCACTAATTGGAAAAGTGATAAACGGAAACCGATCATTTTTTATTCCGTTTGTAATTGGCGCTGCCTTGTTTTATTTGCAAACCAATTATCAGTACAGTGCCTTCAATAATTTGGGTATTTTAGTTCAGTTGGCTCTGTTTTACTGGGTTATTCGTTTTTTTAGTTTGAAACTCCAATGGATTCCAGTAGTAGTGGCTCCTTTAATTTATTTACTTTTCGGAAGCTTTTCACTGATTTTTATTTTGCTTTTTTCACAATATCTTATGCTGAAAAGAAATGAAAAATGGATAGTAAAACTTGCTCTACTTTGGATTTTGGCAATAGTATTTTTTATTGCAGGGAAGGAATTTTTGTTTTTTCAAACCACAGAAAAGTTGATTTTGCTCCCGTTTTCGGAACAAAAAATTGGCTCGCAACTCCAATTGTTCTTCGCAGTAATAGTATTGATAGTTCTGTTACCGATTATTTTGAAGATCAATATTAAACGAATTTCGTCAGTTTCAATTCGTAAAATAAAGTTGATTGAATTTGTTCCTTTTGTAATTCTTGGTGGACTGATTTTTATTTCCATTCCCAGAATTGACGATAAGAACACGCATTATTTTCATGTTGAAAAATTATTTTACCAACAGAAGTACAACGAAATAATTGCATTTAATCGTGAATTCCCTTCGAACAATATTTTAACAAATTATTTTAACAATATTGCGCTAAGTCAAACCGGAAAGTTGAACGATGAATTGTTTGGTTTTCCTCAAAGTCCTGACGGGCAGACGCTTTTTTTGAAATGGGAAATTGTTTCGGAAGTACTAAAACGTGGCGGATATTTTTATTATAATTTGGGAATGGTGAACGAGGCACAACGTTGGGCATACGAGTATATGGTAATGCGCGGGAATACGCCGGAAAGCATTAAGATGATTATAAAAACTGAACTTATAAACGGGAATTATAAATCGGCATATAAATTTATTTCGATTTTGAAAAATTCAATCTTTTACCGAAAAGAAGCCCGTGAATTTGAAAAACTTTTATTTGATGATAAATCAATTGATTTGCATCCTGAATTGGGCAAGATAAAACGATTAAAACCCAAACATGATTTCTTTGTTCTTTCGGAAAATCCTGCTGCAAATCTCGATTTAATACTTGCTGCCGATTCAACAAACCGGGTTGCTTCGGAATACAAATTTGCTTTTATGTTACTTCAAAGAGACATGATAGGAATAGCAGAGAGATTACCACTACTCCAAAAGATGGGCTACACACAAATCCCAAAGAATGTGGAAGAGGCAGTGGTTGCATACAGTTTATTGAGCCTGAAAAAATACCCCGAATTTGACGGGCTCCCAATCAATCCGCAAACTGTTATCAGTTTTAACGAATATTACAGGATTTTTCAGCAAAACCAGGCAAGTAAAGAACAAACACAGCGGGCATTGATAAAGGATTTTGGCAATACTTTCTGGTACTACGTTTTTTTCAGGTAAAAACCACCCGACTTCCTTATTGGAGAAGGAGAAGAAAAAAAGGATTACGCATTCATTTGTTTTGCTTTGTCTTCATCTCTGAAAAGTAGAATGAAGAACACCAAAAGAATCACCGACATTAAAGTTGTAATTCCCCAAATCGCATCCCAATTATAACCTGCTGTAGTTTTGAAATAACCGATAATGTGTCCGCAAATGAGGTTTCCAACCAATAATCCTAAACCAAAAGTTACAAGGAAAATAAATCCCTGTGCCTGTGAACGTAATTCTGCCGGAGCTTTTTTGTCGATGTATATTTGTCCACCCACAAAGAAAAATCCAAATATAAGTCCGTGAATCAGAATACCGATATAATAAACCCAGTTTTGATTGATTACTCCACCTGTATAAAGTGACAAATAACGAATAACGAGAGCTACCAAACCAAAAATCATCACTTTCCGTAATCCGAATTTTTTGATTGCACCTGGTATAAGCAGCAGAAAGCCCATTTCGGCCAATACGCCCCAGTTCATCGTAACCGAAATATATTTGGTATTGATGTTTAGCAGGAATTCCGAGAAATAGGAATAATACATGGCAAAAGGTAGTAGTGCAAGAAAGGAAAAAATGATGAAAACTGCGAAATTCCTGTCTTTCATGAGTTTTAAGGTTCCTAATCCAAATGCATCGATAAGCGAGATTTTTTTACCTTTTGCAAGAGGTGGAGTATTTGGCAAAAACAGGTTTGTAACAGCTGCAAAAATGCTCACACCGGCACCACAGTAAAACGGGATATTTGTACCGTCGAAATCGATTTTTAGAAAGTTTATAAAAATTATGCTGAATAAACCTGAAACAACCCATCCGATTGAGCCAAAAACCCTCACTTTCGGGAATTGTTCAGACGGCAAATGTACCATTGCAATGGAACTTGTCAGTCCCCACGAAGGCATATAACCAAGCATAGCAACAATGAGGCAAATGAAGAGCAAGTCAGGATTATTTGTTGTTCCGGCCAGTACCAACATACCTGCATTCACTATATTTAAACCTGAAAGCACTTTTTGGGCGGCAAAAAACCTGTCAGCAAGCATGCCAATTACAGGAGAAACAATACAACCAATAGCCATTGAACTTAAAATCAGTGCTTTTTGGGTATGCCCGATTTCGAGGTTTGTCAAATAAGCGGCTAACGGAACCCACCAAACTGCATACATCATGTATTGCAGTAGCATCATTGTTGAAAGTTTGAATCTTGCCATTTTCTAATTATTTGGTTGAATTAAAAAGGCCGACTCGATTTGAGCCGGCCTTTTCCTACATTTTTAACTAAACTAGACTAATTGTAACCGGGATTTTGTTGTAATTGCGGCGCTTTATTCATTTCGCTACGCGAAATTGGTACCCAGTACATCTTTTTATCATTGAAAACACGTGCATCTGCTTTGTCAGCTTTGTTGTATTTCCACATATGAGAGCCATCATCGTAATGTTCAATCCTCATTCCATACACATCCTCAATAGCCTGTTCTGCAACCATCCAACGGCGCATATCATAGAAACGGTGACCTTCCGCAAAGAATTCGATGTTCCTTTCATGACGAACATATTCCCTTGCCATTGCCTGATCGGTTGTAACCCTGTCGGGTAAACCTGCACGGTTGCGAATCATGTTCATTGCATCTATTCCTTTTTGAAGATCTGCACCACCTAATTCAATACACGCTTCAGCATAGTTCATCAGTATTTCTGCGTAACGGAATTCTACCCAGGTATGGGTACCCCTGAAATACTGTCCTGCTGTTGCCGGATCAGTAAGTTTACGGATATAATATCCGTTTTTTGTGCCATTCCATGATTCGATTAAACCCTGGCGGGTATCAAGACCACTTTTGTATGGATCAGCATCTCCTGCTTTAGCTAAATAATAACCCGTTTGAATTACATTGTTCGGTTCAAGTCCGGCTGCATCCGAAGGACGTTGTTGCCATGGAGCGCCATCATATAAAATTGAAGCATAAAAACGAGGTTCACGTCCCATATATGGGTTTCTTTCCGGATCAGCCGCCAGTTCTGCAGCTGTAGCTGTGCGAACTTCCAAATTGCCTGGATTGTATTTGTCCCATTGGAATTTTGAACCATCAGCCATTTCATAGCTTCTTACCAGCGGCTCGGTAGGGTTGTTGTTCCCCCAGTTATGGTAACCGTTTGGTCCAAACCACAAGTTGTTATTATTTACGTTACCACCCGAAAGAGGAAATTGAATTCCCCAGATTGTTTCGCTGTTCCAACCTGCTTTTTGTACAAAATTGCTGAAATAAGTGTCGGCATATTTTTGAACATCGGCGGGTGACAATGGAGATGCAGGATCATCAGTTGAACCTACAAGTGAAAAAGTTCCATATGTTCCATCCATAACATCTTTTGCGGCATCACGTGCTTGTTGCAATAAACCATTTTGACTGCCCGCTGGAAATGAAACCAAAGTATTTGATGCTTCATAACCGCCATTTGTAAGTGTACTTGCACAAAAAAGCAATACCCTTGATTTTAAAGCAGCAGCAGCAGCCCGATTAGCACGTCCCTGTTCTACAGTTGCCGGTAAGTTGTCGATAGCGCTTTGAATATCTTTCAAAACAAAATCAAGTGTTTCTTTGATTGAAGATCTTTTTATCGTAAGGAAATCTTCTCCCAACATAAACGCTTTATCCTGAAGGATTGCGCCACCATAAACCATTAGCAGGGTAGCATATTCATAAGCCCTGATAAAATATACTTCTCCTTTCATCTGTTTCTGAAGGGCAGCCTGTGTGGCTGTTAAAGGAACTTCATCAATATTATCCAGAATTTTATTTAAGTTCTGAATATTTGCATAAAGGTTTGTCCAACGTAAATAACCGCCATGGTCATTCTGATCGAAGAATTGAAGATCATCCGGGCTCATTGTCCCTTTTATCATTACATACCTTGCTGGCCTGTGAATACAAAGTGTTTGATCGGTACCTGATACCAAAAGGTCTTCACGGTTGCCGAGAATTCCATTATCGGTGCTTCCTCCCATACGGTCGTAACATTTACCAAGGTATGCATTTACAACGTTTAAATCAGAAAAAACAAGTTCTTCATTAAACTTATCAACTGCTTGCTGATCTAGAACATCGTCGCATGACGGTGACAGGAACAGAATAAGTGCAATTGTCAATATGTTAAATAATATTTTTTTCATATTCTAACTATTTATAAATTAAATGGTTATTAAAAAGTAATATTTGCTCCAATTGCAAATGTTTTCATCAACGGATAAACACCAGGGTTATTGGCTTCCGGATCCCAGATTTTGTTTGCAGAATAAAGTAATGCAACGTTATTTCCTGAAACAAAAACACTAATTTTTGCAATACCTGCTTTTGAATAATAATTAGCCGGAATTGCATAATTTAATACAACGTTTTTCAAACGTAGGTATGCACTGTTTTCCAACCAGTAGGTACTCATACGTACATCGGGCGACCAATAAAGGTCATCGCGGTTGTATGCCCGTGCAATATCGGTTTCTGTATTGTTTGGCGTCCAACGGTTGTCATATTGCCACTGGTAATAGTTTCCTGCTTCACCACGACGGTTGTCATATTGCGAGCGTTTGTAAACTTTTCCCTGACCTTGTAAAAGGATTGAAAGAGTAAAACCTTTATAAGTTGCATCCATGTTTATACCATAAAATGTAAAAGGAAAGTCATATTCGTCAACAAGGATTCTGTCGTCATTGGTAATTTGTCCATCGCCCGAAACATCTTCGAAAATAACATCACCAGGTTTTGCTCCTGATACGTGTGGTGTGCCATCAACCTGTGCCTGATCTTTATAAATGCCAATAGCATTATACATTAACTGAGCCCCATAAGGATGCCCGGTTAGCTGCTGCCATGTAACTGATCTTTCAGGTTCGTCCATATATACAATTTCATTTTTGTTGTAACTGAAATTACCACCAAAATTGATAAACAGGTCTTTGTTAATCGCTTTATGTATTCCAGCTTCAAATTCAATTCCCCTGTTATCAACAATACCTATGTTTTCCTGTGGTAATGATAGCCCGGTAAAGTTAGGCACTGAAGCATCTTTTGTTGCCAGAATATCTTCACGGCGATTTTTGAACATATCAATATTGAAATGTATCAGGTCATTCAGTAGTTTAGAGTCAAACCCTACATTATAAGTTGTTTGTGTTTCCCATGTAATATTTGGGTTTGCAATAACGGGTGGTCCAACTGCAGTTCCAATAGCTCCACTGCTACCAAATGTCATTCCTGTTGAAATTTCGTAAGAGTTCAAATATTGGAAAGGATTACCCGGGTCCATACCCATCTTTCCATAAGATGCCCTAAGTTTAAAATAATTTACAGCTGATAAATTATCTTTCCAGAAACCTTCTTCCGAAGCACGCCATCCGACCAGCACACCTGGGAAATAACCCCAACGTTTGGTTTCAGGGAATTTGAGCGAACCGTCAGCACGGAACACAACTTCAGCCAGGTATTTGCCCTGATAATCATAAGTTGCACGGCCAATAACTGATTTACGTGCATAAATTGATGCATTACCTTCCAAATTCTGATCTTTTGCATTTCCGGCGTTCATAGTTTGAATTATGGATGAAATATAATATTTCCGATATCCCCTGAAATAATTCCAGTCGCTTTGGTATTGTTCATAACCTGCAAAAAATGACATGTTGTGATCGCCAACTGATTTAATATAGTTGACATTAAACATTGTTGTTTTATTGACAGTCCTGTCATACCTTTCTGCATTTTC
The DNA here is from genome assembly GCA_041739985.1 of Draconibacterium sp. Lineage (GTDB taxonomy): Bacteria > Bacteroidota > Bacteroidia > Bacteroidales > Prolixibacteraceae > Draconibacterium. The sequence goes on from JBGSMW010000108.1 coordinate 219,614, forward strand.
CGGAGTGGAAAGTCCTCTTGGCGTAGGAGTTAAAGGCATATCGGTTATATACCCCTGGGAATTTCTTGTTGCCTTATCCCAGTTTGGATAATATAAAATCCATGGTTGGTAAAAGGACTTGTTGTAATAGTTGGTAAGGTCGAAACTATAACTTCCTGTAAAGGATAAACCTTTTACAAAAGGAACATCTATAGTTGCACCAAAAGTGCTTAAAACTCTGTAAGTTTTCTGGTCGTTTACACCGGCACTGAATGTTTGTGTTTCAACCGGGTTGTCACCATATTCAATATCTGGACCTGGATAACGTCCTTCGCTTGTTGGCCAGTATGACCAGTTGGTTGGTACCAAACGTGTTGACTGACCAACAATGGCATCAGCACTTTTGTATGGGTACTGACGATCATTCAGGAATCCTGCAAGTTCTATATTTGTTTTTAACCAGTCATTGATTGGCATTTCCAATTTTGTACGAACGTTATATTGTTTGTATTTTGTGGATGAGGCTTTGTAAATGGCATCATCGGTTTTGTACCCAAATGATACATAATATTTCATACCATTTGCACCACCATCAAGCGTAACATTATGACGTGTAGTGTTAGTCCATTTTTCAATAAGGTCACCATACCAGTCGGTATTTGGATGTTCCCAAGGGTCAACGCCACTTCTGAACAGCTCGATATCGTTATCAGTATATCTGCGCGCTTTTCCCTGATAAACCTGATATTCAGAAAGCATTGTTGCATACTCAGCAGCATCTGTAACTTCTGGAATAACAGTTGGTGTCATCATCCCTGAGTAGAATTGATAATTTAAACGAGGTTTTCCCTCAACACCTGATTTTGTTTTGATAAGAATTACACCATTGGCAGCTTGCGCTCCATAAATGGCTGCTGAAGCATCTTTCAAAATAGAAAGGCTTTCCACATCATTTGGGTCAATTTCATCCATCGAACGACCGGGAATTCCATCAATGACTATCAAAGGTGCGGTGTTATCATTGTAAGTTGCAACATCACCTCCAAGAGTAGTACGACCACGTACCAAAACCCGAGGTCTCATTTGACCAGGTTCACCGGTTTGTTGTATTACAACCGAACCGGGAAGGTAGCCTGATATGGCATTGGAAACATTCATTGCCGGAATAGCAGCAAGTTTATCACCGTTTACAGTTGTTACTGAACCAACAACATTTGCACGTTTTTGAGTGCCATAACCAACAACCACAACTTCATCGAGGTCGGTAACTTCTGAAACCAATGTAATGTTAATAGCAGTTTGGTTACCAATTACAATTTCCTGATTTTTCATCCCGATAAAGGAAAATGAAAGTGTTTGAGCATTGGCTGGGACATCAAGTGAATAGTTTCCATCAATATCGGTAACTACTCCCACAGTTGTGCCTTTTACAACTACAGCAACACCAGGAAGTGGTGATCCTGAACTGTCAACAACTTTTCCTGAAATGGTTTTCTGTTGTTTTGCATTAGAATCGGCAGGGCTTTCTGACTTTGTTTTTTCTTCCATCGGAAAAACAATTACCTGTTTGTCAACTACCCTGTATTCAAGATTGAATTGAGGGAGGATTTCGTTCAGGATTTCTTCAACTCTGGCTCCGTCGGTATTAACAGAGACTTTTTGTTTGTCATTTACAACATCGTTGTTGTAAATAAACTTGAACTCACTTTGATCAGTGATGGTTTGAAATACTTCTTTCAGGCTTACCTTATTCAGTTTCAAATCGAATTTGACTGATTCAGAATAAGTACTTGCCTGAACATTGATCGCCATCGCCAGCAGCAAAAGGAGCATTCCTGTTGCAAGGCGAAGTTTTTTTAGCCTTCTTCGAACCATGGAAGGCATTTGAATTACGCATTGTTCCATACAATTCATAGTTTAGAATGATTAATAATAAAAAAAATGAACACTCGTTTTTTTGAAAGGTGAGAAACTGACCAGATTTCCCGGCCTTTCGGTTTAATTGGTTTAGATTAAAACGATATTTGCGGTCATTATATATTGTTTTTTAATGATTTAATAATTATTCCGTTTGTAGTTTTTATGGTTTGAAATTCATGAGCCTCACTTAAAAGGATCAATATTTTATCTATATGTTCTGTATCAAAACTTGCTGTAAATCTTAGTTTCCCCACTTCTTCATCGGTAATAAAGATTTTTGTCATAAATTTTCTTTCCAGTTTTTGGCTTATTGAATTTAAATCTTCATCATAAAACCGAAGAATACCTTCACGCCATTCAGCTGGTTTTTCCAATTCGTTCGCATTTATGTAAAAGTTATTTTCATCGTTTGTAAATAACACTTTTTGACCCGGTTTCATTACAAGTTTGTTTTCAGACCTGTTCTTGTCAGCTAATTCAACTTTTCCTTCATAAAGCGAAACTTCCGTTTTCATATCGCCCGGATATGCAGAAACATTCAAATGTGTTCCCAAAACGGTAGTTTTCAGACAGGATGTTTTTATGATAAATGGCTTCTCTGGATTATGCGCCACCTCAAAATATCCTTCTCCAATGAGTAGTACTTCTCTGTTCTCATCAACGAAAGGTTCCGAAGCTATTAAAACTGATTTGGAGTTGAGCCAGACTTTTGTACCATCACTCAAAACAAATTCTTTTACCTCACCGGGTAATACAACGTATTCGTTTAATGTAACGCTGGGTTCAGGATTGTAATGCAGGTATGCAATATAACTGAGTGAAATAACCAGAAAAATTGTTGCGACTATTTTGTAAAAAAATCCAAAATTTAAAACAGGCTTCGTTTGAATGTTAAAACCCAGTTTCTTTTCTGTTTTTCGAATAATCCCGTTCGGTATAGGTTTAGGAAAATAATTGAACCAGAATTTATTTAGTAAATCTTTTTTTTGTCGTAATTCAACACTTTTTGAAATTTCAATATCGAGAAGTTTCTTTTCTTCTGCCGAAATTTCTCCGGTTAATTCTTTGGTAATTAGTTCGTATTGTTGTTCGATTACTTCCACTGAATGATACTTTAAATGTAAAGACGCAGAGGTGGAAAAATCCACCCAATCAGAAAAGTATTTATTTCAATATTAATAAAGAAACATACTTGCCCGTTTCAGCGGCGAAGTTTTTTCCTTATGTTTTTTGTTTACGTTTAAAAGTTCGGTAATCCTTTTTACGGCAAGCACAAGATGGTTGTTGACTGTTTTTTCGGTTATACCAAGCACCTCAGCAATTTCTTTATATTTTAAGCCATTAATTTTAGCAAGAGTAAAAGCCATTTTACATTTACAGGGTAAAGTTTCAATGGCTGCATAAATTTGATCGATTTTTTCTTTTTCAATCAGTTCATTTTCAGGTCCTTCAACTTGTACAAACTGAAATTCGCTCATCGAATCGATAGAGATTATTTTCTCGTTTTTAACCGTACGTAAATACGACAAACACCCATTTCTTACACAAATAAACAAGTATGATTTTAGGTTTATAATTGATTCAAGCTGTGCACGGTTAATCCAGATTTTAACATATACATCGCTTACAATTTCTTCTGCAACCTCTTTGTTTTTAAGGAATCCAATAGCGAACCAAAGTAAATCATCGGAAGTTACTTCCATCAAATGCTTAAACATTCTTTGGTCGCCGTTGGCTATTTGTGAAATATAAGTGTGGCTATTAAACATGAAATTCTCAGAGAGCTTTAGTCTAATTTAATGGTTATAGTTTAATTGAATAAAGCTATGGAATTTTAATCATTTAAAAAAGTTGTAAGGGAAAATTATTAAAATATTTTGTAAAAACCAGGTAATGATTTGTTGTAGTTATAATCCCAAAACGCCACTGATTCCTGCCATTGCGCCAATTGAAAGCACAACAAATTCATCAATCGGAATTCCAATTTTTTCGCATTCCAGAATGTTCTCGCGTTTTACTGAAGCTGCAAATGCTTTTTGTTTCATTCGCTTGGTTACTGAGTTTGGTTTTACTGAGGAAATTTTTTTATCGGGGTAAACAAGTGTTGTCGCAGTTATCAACCCTGTTATGGTTTCCCCGGCTGCCAACGCATGTTGAAACTGTGTAGTACGTTCTTTCCCGGTTGCAACTTCGTTGTGCATTACAATTGCATCAAGCATTTCATCTGTGATTTTTCCATTTAAAAGTTTTGCGGCATAAGGTCCGTGCGTAAACGGATCGGCATTTGTGATTTCAACATCGATATCATGTAAAAGCCCGGCAATGCCATATTCGTCTTCATTTTCACCCAACTTTTGTGCAATTCCGCGTAAAACAGCTTCCGATGCAAAACTGTGTTTCAACATATTTTCTGATAAAACATTTTCTTTAAGCAATTGAACGGCTTCTTCTCTTGAAATCATTTCAGTACGGTTTAAGGTTATTATTTAATTGCGGTTAAATTTATAACTAATTTTGTCATTTTTAAATCAGATCAAATATTGTAATAAATACAAAATGGTAGAAATAGAACGTAAATTTTTAATCGATACAAGACTTTGGAAGCCCACAGTGACAGGGATAAAAATTAGCCAGGGTTATCTTTCCATTGATTCCGAAAAAGTCATTCGTGTGAGGATTGCAGATGAAAAGGGATTTCTGACAATTAAAGGAAAGTCAAAAGGAATCGTTCGGACTGAACTTGAATATGAGATCCCAAAAAATGAAGCCGAAGTACTTTTAAAAATGTGCAATGGATTTGTGGTTGAGAAAGTCAGGTATAAAGAGAAATTTATGAATATGATATGGGAAGTTGATGTTTTTGAGGGCAAAAATAAAGGACTTTTTTTAGCCGAAATCGAGCTTGAACATGAAAATCAAGAGTTTGATTTACCGGATTGGGTTGGACAGGAAGTAACTTTTGATTACCGTTTTTATAATTCATGGCTTTCTAAAAACCCATTTTCAGAATAGCAGTTCATCAAATACTTCAAAAAAGTTAAATTCCGCGTCACTATTTAGAAATTACCTGTTATTCATAACATAAATCCTATTTTTACGTTTTTTTTGAACAGAAAGCAAAAAACATTAAAATATGAATTTTGATAACACGAAAACTCTCTTACTATTTTTTATCATTTTAATATTCTCTATTCAAGTTACTGCACAGTCATCGGAAACTGATGAAGGTGACAAAACCCTCGATTTTGGTATCGATATTTTGAAAAGATATTTTTACGAAGACAACAACTGGTATATTACAAAACCGGCCGTTGCCAAAGATGTTAAGGGGTTGATAAATTTTATTGAAGATGACCCGATTGATACGGTTGTTAATAATATTTACAAAACATTTTCCCAAAAGCAAACCTATGTTTTCAGGTTACCCGAAAATGTGGAGGATAGTTTGAAAGTTCCGGGTTTTTATCCTCATCTATTGGTTGAAAATAGAATCAACAGAATTGAAGCAGAATTGCAAAGGGAATTTGAAGAAAAACCTGTAAATGTTCCTCCACAAATTCTTGAAAATTTAGAGGAAAAACTGAAACTTATTCCGAATGGAAAAGGAATGCAGCTATTTACAGATGCAGTTTATAAAATGCCTCAAAATTTGCTGATTCCGGAAGTTATTCCCGATTCGGTTATAAATTCCCCTGCAGAGTTTCAAAAATTGGTAAGAATTGATAGTATCCGTTCAGTTTATGTTGAACAAAAAAGAGTTCAATATAATGATTCGGTAAAAACTGTTTATATCGATTCAGTTACTGCCGTGTATGCACAAAGAGCGTTTGAACAAGCTTATAATTATCAGATAAAACGTTTGACTGATTCAGTAAACGTGAATAATTACAATGTATTAAGATTGTATAATGAATCGGTAGTTAATGCTGTTAATGACTCAATTTCTGCGGTTCTCGGAACTTTAGCCGATTATGCTGATTACATTGACTCGGTAAATGTTACCATATATAATCTTTCAGGCAATTCGTCAGATATAGGATTAAAAAGTAGTGATGAAAAATATTCAAGGTTCTGGCTGAAAAATGTACAGAATGATTCATTGAGTGTACTTGTTCGAAATGTTGGAAAGCGTGGAATGTTCATGTTAATTGATGATGGGGTTACAATATCGCGTTATAAACCAAAAGAAACAAAAGATTTCAGTTTCAAATCGCTTGAAAAAAATATTTCATCATTGAAAGCTGTTGGTAAACCATACCAGATTGAAACGCCCTGGATAATTGGTGGCGACGGGCATCTGGGATTTTCGCAGACTTATCTGGAAAATTGGGAAAAAGGGGGACAAAATGCAATCGCATCATTGGTTGTGCTAAAAGGTTACGCAAATTATAAACGTGCTGATGGTAAAATAAAATGGGATAATTCAGGTGAACTAAGAAATGGCTGGGTTAAGAACGGGGGTGAAAGTAAGGGGCTACAAAAGAATGACGATAAATTTGAATTTACATCTAGGTTTGGAGTAAGTGCCTACAAAAAATGGTTTTACTCAAGCGAATTCAATTTCAATACACAATTGTTTAACGGTTATGTATATCCTAAAAATGAACATCCCGACCCAATTTCAGGTTTTCTTGCTCCGTCGCGTTTGTTTTTTAAATTGGGGATGGAATATAAGCCATCAAAAAATTTTTCGTTACTACTTTCGCCGTTAACGATCAAAAATGTGTATGTGCGCGATACAACCAGGTACGACCAAACAAAATTTGGAATCGATGCAGATAAAAATAGCTTTTGGGAACCGGGTTTAAACGCTGATATTTTTTTTAGAAAATCCATCAAAGAGAATATTACGTATGAAACAAAATATAAGATGTTCATCAATTATAAAAGACCATTTCAAAAATTCGATTTAAATTGGGAGAATAACATTTCGGTTAAACTGAATGAATTTATTAATATGAGGTTTTTATTAAACCTGATTTATGACGACGATGTAAAATTTCCGGTGTATGATGCCAACGAAGTTAAAACAGGTGAAACCACAAAACTTCAGATAAAAGAATTCTTTTCAATTGGCTTTACTTATAAAATAAATCATAATGTAACGCATTCAAAAAGAATGCCTTAATAATTGCATTAAAATGAAAAGTATTAAACGCTATTATGTTTTGAACGCTGAACCCAAAGATGTTTATAATGCTCTGACCAACAAAACTATGCTGGAGATTTGGACTGGAGAAGAAGCCGAAATGGAACGAGTTGAAGGCTCACCTTTTTCTTTGTGGGGAGGGAGTATTTCCGGGGTAAATCTTGAATTTGAGGAAAACCAAAAGATTGTTCAGAGATGGTTTTTCGAAGATGAAGAAAATTCAATAGTTACGATGAAATTGCATCCACATAAAAAAGGGACCAGTCTCGAATTGTCTCATACTAATATTCCTGACGAAGCATATGAAAACATTTCAGATGGTTGGGATGAGGATTATTTTGGTGCACTTAATGAACTGTTTATTTGAGGCTGAAGGAAATTATTCAAATTTAAGTGGTTGTGGTTGAGTTGGTTCAAAACTGTAAAACTGCCCTTTCGATTGTTCTTCCAAAACAAAACCCACAAAACTCATATTATCAGGACGAAACGGATAAAAAGCCAATCTTAACTGGATGGTTTTAAAAACAAGGTTTTCGTTGTGTAGCCTGATTCCCAAACCTAAACCGCTGTAGAAATCCTGTGTCAAAATAAATTCTTTGTTGGAACCTATCAAACCAACATCTGTAAATCCGAAAAGAGACATATTGAATTTGTAAAATTCTTTTTGAAGAAAAAGCACATATTCTAAATTAAAACTTAAGCGTTGTTTGCCAAATGCCTGCTTGCTTCCAAATCCTCGTATTGAATTATCTCTGCTTAGATTCAGACTTTCTATTTCCAGCCGGTGCAACCCAATTGTATAGTCAGTGTTTATAAACAATCTTGCTCCTTTTTGCCTGGTATTTATAAGTTTCGAAATAAAGTGAATACGTGCGTCTATTTGTCCTTGTTCAAATCCCCTCTTTCCATAATATCCCCCAATATCTGCTTCTGTATATAAATAACCTTTTTTGTTAATCAACAGATTTCCGTTCGAAAGAAGTAAATGAGCATAATGCCGGTTGCCAAATTCATTAAAATCATAACCATAAACAATCTCATTCTTAAAACCTTCCGGAATATCTTCAGTAATTCCGTAGCTGTATACAAGTTCATCCTGAATAAATCTTCTTTGAGTAAAAGTTATCCCGCTTAAGAGGAAAGTACGATTAGCAAAATAATTAACACTTTCAGCATTCAATGCCGGCCTGACATTAAATTTTTGAGTATTAAAGCCGGCAGTTAAAACGATTTGTGCATTTTCAGGACGAACTTTTTTTACCTGAAAACTACGTCCGCCCCAACCGCCGTAATAGGAAAAATCCATAGCAGTTTCAGAATAAACAACATCCTCCTGAAAAATCCAGTTGGCTCTATACATTCGCATTGCAGTCGCACCGTAGCCCCATTTTATTGAGTTGGTTATGAATGGCTTGTTCAGATTGAACTGAAGACCTTCACTTTTATAGGTATTAAGATATCCAAAAAAAAGATCAATAAATTTACCTTGTATATTTTTTATTTTATAATAGGTTTCAGCTCCCAAATAGGGTTGTTTGTTAACATGTCCGGCAAATACAAATGCTATTTCATGTCCAACTCCGAAAATATTATTATTATATATTTCCAATGCGGCAGACTGAATACCATGCACATTACCGGAAGCCCCAAATGAAAAACGATCCTTGATTAAGATAAGTACTTTTACTAATCCTGTGTAAGTTGAATCTTGTTCAAGAATAATATTTATTTCCTTAATGTATGGCAGTGAACGGACAAGCCGTTCATTTTCGTAAATTATTTCAGGATCAACAGCATCTCCAACTTTAAATAGTAGAAGTTTTTGAATAGATTGTAAATTTGATTTTGTGTGAATTTTATTTGCTGTTTTTTCAAGTTTGCTTGACGCAGTTTTCGATGTATCCTGAAAAGTGGGGCCAAAAACATCAAGTGATTTTATTTTAATTTCAGATATAATTTTTCCTTCCAACTGACTGTAATAATTAAGTGCCAATTTTTTTTTATCAACGTAAGGTCTGGGTGGTGAAATAAGAAAATCATAAATTAATTGAGTAAATTTTCCCTGGCTGGCTTTATATTTTAAACTGTCGTAAAATAGTTCTTGTTTTTGGTGCTGAAGAATTCCATTGTCAATGCTATCTGAATCAGTTGATTGAGCCAGAATTTTAACAGGATTAACGAATATTAAACCAAAAATAACTATTGATATAAATAAAATCCTATTCATTAAATGTTCAAAAATTAAAGAAAGCTATTGACAATATTAATACTTTGGAATTACTGTTTTGAAATTTAATAAAATATAATAACCGTCATTTCAAGAACGCGTTGTTAAAATACGTTAAAGTCAAATTCTGAAAACAGAGAAATTGCAAATTAAAGCTGAGGTACTTACTTCAGTATTATATCGGGGTTTATTTTATATTTTTGTTTTGTGAATTATTTGGCAAAAATATATCGGCGCTATATTTATGGTGTAATGGGAACATTACTATTTCATATTCTTCTAATTGCAGCATTTTTGCTTGCCGAGGTTGACATGAAAGGAAATATAAAAGAGGAACCTTTGGTTATTGAATTTCCTGAAATTCTGCAAGAGGAAGAAAAAATATCCGAGGAAATAGAACAAGATATTACAGAAGATGAAACTACAAATAACTTAACAAATACTGCTTCGAATAAACTAGCCGTAAAAAATAGTTCTACTTCAAATGATAAATTCTTCGATGACGATTATTTAAAAGAAGTAAATGCTGCAAAAAACCTGGTTTCTGATGTAAATAGTCAGCTTGCCAAGGAAAAAATCAAAATCGAAGATATTAAAATGCCTGTTGAAACTACTGAGGGAATGAATCCGGATTCAATTAAGAATATTGTTTATACTGGTGAAAGCAATATTGTTTATTATTTAGAAAACCGATACCATGTAAGTTTACCGATTCCAGTTTATTTAGCTCAGGGAGGGGGTAAAATAGTAATAGAAATTTCTGTGGATCGGCAGGGGAGGGTAGTGGAAGCAAATATTGCTCCAGGTCAAAATGTTCGTGACAGACAAATTTTTAATTATGCTCAAACAGCAGCATCAAAGACTTTGTTTAATGCAGATGCACAAGCTCCGGCATTGCAAAAAGGGACAATCCATTATAATTTTATTGCCCAATAATAAATGTTAATGAGTAATTAATGTTTAACATGATTTAACAACAATGTTTTGTGTAATTTCAAAACAGCAATTATATTTGTGGTACGTTTATTTTCATAAGTTTAGGTTTAGTTAGGTTAGTTAGTTTAATGAGAAAAGGATAGGTTATTGAACCTGTCCTTTTTGTTTTTATAATTATTCCCAATTCCATCACTAATTTCTTTTATCATTTTTCTCGTAAAAAGAATTTACTTTTTATATTTACACTTAATTGATTGTTTACAAGCTTTATTAGTGTTTTATAAACCGAAAAATCAAAAATACCAAAGAATAAATCTAAATTAAGGGTTACCTTTTTAATAATAATCGAATAATATAAAGAAGATGATAGGATATAGTGACGAGCAAATTCTGAAAGGGATATTGAGGCACGATAATTTAATTTTGCAGTACATCTACAAACAGTACTACTATAATATAAATTATTTTATCAGGAAAAATCAAGGAAGCGAAGATGATGCAAGTGACATCTTTCAGGAAGCTATCATTATTATTTACAGGAAAATTAAGGAGAACGATTTAGTTTTCGAGAAAAGTTCTTTTAAAGGTTACTTATTTTCAGTTTGTCGGTTTTTGTGGTTAAAACAATTGGAGAAAAGACGGATTGAAAAAGAAAAACTGAATGATTCATTACCTTACCATGAAGATTTGTATGATGACAACTTCAATGAACTGGTGGAAAAGAATGAAAGGTATGGATTATATCAAAAGCATTTCGGTACACTAAGTACAGATTGTCAGAAACTCTTGCAATTGTTTTTTGAAAAGGTTTCGCTTAAGGAAATTGCAAAAGTGATGGGATATAAAAGTGAGAAATATGCTAAGAAACGAAAGTTTAAGTGTAAAGAATTACTTATTAGTAGAATAAAACAGGACGCAGAATTTAAAAAAATACTTGAAGATGATACCTAAAACAGATTTTTACGAGCAAATCGAAGATTATTGCATTGAGCAATTGGAAGAACAATCCAGACTTAAATTTGAAGCTGAGTTAAAGAAAAACCCTGAACTCAAAAGTGAACTGGATTTTTGGATAGATATTAAAAGTGCATTAATGGAGAAAGAAGTGTTAACCCTTAGAAATACACTAAAAAATGATATTCCACATTTTAAATCTGCCAATTCAGGCAACGAATTATTTGAATCTTTAAACGACTTTTCCGATATAGAGGAACATACTGAAATTCTTACAAGTGAAGAATTAATTAATTATTATGACTCGTTACCAAAGGTGCATGTTTATCATCATGAATCACGGTCAAAAGAAAATATTCATCAGTTTTATAAAGAACAAAAAGTTTCAGAAATTGCAAAAAACGAGGAAGATATTGTAAGTTGTGATTTGGATGGCTATGAAGGATTGGAAGAGGCAATACTTGAAAAAGATATACTTCATTTTCGACAAACACTAAAGCAAGTTGCCAAATCAGTGGAACCTCAATTTACGGTTGAAGAGATTGATGATTACTTAAGTGGTGAATTAACTGGAAGCGACTTACTTGATTTTGAAAAAGATATGCTCCTAAATAGTTCTTTGAAGGATGAAGTGCAATTGCATCAGAATATTGAGATGTCAATGATGGAAAATGATATAATGGATTTACGTAGTCAGATTTCAAATATCCTTCGAACTGAATCTTCCTGGAAAGTAAGTGAAAAAAGCATTGAGGATTTTATTGATGGTGTTTTGGAGGGTGAACTACTTGAGGAATTTGAATTGGAATTAAATGATAATACTGATTTAATTGGGGAGGTAAATCTTCGAAAACAAGTAAATGAATCTATAACAGAACAAAGTATTATTAATTTGCGGAAAGAATTAATAGCTGTCAGAGAATCTACTGATGTCAAAAAAATAAATATGATTATTCCGGAAACAAAATCGGAAAAATTGAAATTCTGGAGAAGCAGTGTGGCAGTTTTAATTGTTCTTATAGGTTTAGCGGGCGTTTTAGGGAAAAGTTTTGTGTCGTCCGACAATACTTATGAGCGATACTTTAATGTTCCTGAATGGTCTCCTGAGAGGTCAGTTTCCAGTGAATTAACCTTGTTGCAAAAAGCAAATATCGCTTATTTAAAATGTGATTTTAAAGGGGTAGTAGAAATATTAGAACAACCACCATTAACAAGTATTGAAAACCCGGTTTTTGATTTTTATAAAGCTGCCAGTTTGCAAGGTTTGGAAAAATATAATAGTGCAATAGTTGAATATTCAAAAGTAATAAATCACGGTGATAACCTGTTTGTTGAAGAGGCAGAGTGGTATAGGAGTCTATGTTATTTAAAACTTAAAAATTATGAGAAATCGAGATCAGAATTATATGCAGTAATTGAAAGAAAGGGTCACTTTGAAAACGATGCCAAAGCAATAATGAGACGTTTGAAATATTCTTTTAAATAGAGTAAAATTGATAAAACACACACACATTCACATTCCAGTAAAAAAATAAACATACACACTCATTCTACAAAGCCCGTTTCTTGCGGGCTTTTTTTATGCGTATTGCCTGGTCGATGATAATACCCGATAATGCCAGGATTAGTAGAATAAAAAAATAAAAATCGTAACTATTATAAAGTGCAGAATTATCTCCGATACTTACAAACCCTAACCAATAATGTGGATGCGCTCTGCGGGAACTTACGGAATTGAGGTATTCCAGCTTTGCCAATCGTAATGATTCATCTTTTGATTTTCCCTTTTTTAGGTTTTTATAAAATGTTGTAATAATTTGAGTTCCACTTTCATCTTCTACTTCCCATAACGACATAACAATTGCAGGGCAGCCGGCATAAAGAAACCCTCGTGCAAGGCTCATTATTCCTTCACCTTTCTTTAGTTGGCCTGTCCCTGTGTTACAAGCACTTAAAACAGTTAGTTTGGCATTTAATTTAAGATTATAAATATCTGCAGTATTAAGCATTCCATTTTTTGTAGGGTCATCTGTATTTGTTTGAGTAAATGCAAAGCTCGAAAATGCAGGTAATGAATCATTTATAAAAGCGTGCATTGCAAGGTGCAAAATATCATATTTTTCAACATTTTTCCTGAAATTATCTTCAGTTGCTTCCTCACCATTGAAAACATCAGTATCTATAATTTTAGAAATCTGTTTAACTTCTTTTGTAATCCCAGGTAAAGGAATAAGCGGGTATTTTTTATGTAGTATTTCAATTGATTCTCCTAACATATATACAGGAGCAAATGCTATCGTCTTAATTTTATTTCTTCCTTTAAGGGTAGGTTTCTGCTTAAAAAGCAAATTAACTGAGTTGGCGTAGTTAATGCAATAATTACGAATTAAGTAATTCAATTGATTGAATTCGATAGTTTGGGTTGTATCGGGTAAGTTTTCAAGTAATGCTTCAAAGGGTATATAATATAATTTTCCATCAGGAATAATTGTAATATTTTTATTTATAATTTGATTTTGAAGGGGGAGGATTAATTGTCGGTGAAGGAGGTTGGAAGAAATGCAAAATTGTTTGGAATCCTTGTTTTTTGTGAACATATATTCTGTGTTCGACATGAATTCAAATAGGTTCTCAATAGAATTAACAAACTCTGTATCAACTTCCTGTTTACTGAAATCCGTATTATCAGAACTGATAACAAAAGTATAAAGCTCATGAAGTGAGTCTGTTTCGTTAAAAACATATTCTAAAACTACCTGATCTTTGCTTAATTTTTGTTGAATTTCTTTTATTGAAAGCATTGAATTAGAATATTTTAGTTCGTAATAATCCTTGTATTCGGTTTCAATATATTGGAGTAAATCCTCACGTTTACGGTTAACCGTGAAAAGTTCATCATTATATTCATTTATTAATAAACTATCCGGGTAGATATTGCTCTTTTCATTATTTAATTTTTCCGATAAAATTGTAATACTGCTATTTAATTTAAATTCAAGGTTTAGTAAACTGTCGGGTACAAGGCTATTTTCAAGTGCAAACTGATTTGATATTTTATCAAATAGTGAACTGCTTTTTAAACGTTCTGCATTCTGAAAAGCCAATTCAAGAAATTTTAAATCATTTGTAATGGAATAAGCTGAATAAGAGATGCTGATAATCTGTTTAAATGTAGAGTTTTCAAGAGCATTTAATTCTATTTTGCTTTTATCATCCGAAATTTCTTTACGTGCCCTTTGAATTAATGACCCTGCCAGCTGGTAGGTTACAATAGCTTGTGTCAAAGATTCGGTTAAAACAGGTTTGTCGTTTGTTTGTTCCAATTTCGCAAGTTCATTGTAATTATCAGCGATAATTTTTAATAGTACAATACATTCCTTTATCGAAAGCAGAGTTTTGAATTTGGAAGTGTTATCTGACAGGTAATTATCTGTATAATTAAGAGGAATTAAAGCTTTCTTAAACCAGTAAATGGCTTCTAGTAAATTTCCTTTCTTTTGATTTTTAAATGATTCAATGTTCTGAGTTGAAACTGGAGTATTGTTTAGAATCAGCCCATTAGTTTTGTAATATTCTGATAAAATCAAACCATCAATTGACTTCATCGGTTTAATAATTTGGAAGGCTTTTTTAAGTACCTCTTCCGCTTCTGAAAGTTGATCTATGGAAATTAAGAAATTAGAATAGTTTATATAAGATACTGCAATGTCCAAGCTATTTGATTCATAAATTGAATGTGTTAAATCAAACGCCTTTTGGTAATATCTTTTTGATTTTCCAATATCCCCCTGCATCTGATATATAAATGCCAGAAGTTCATAATATGATTTTTTGTCTTCGATGTAGGAACGATTTATATTGTTGTTAATCAGTTCAATCGCCTTATTATAGTTGTTGGTGACATAATAAATTTCTGCAATATTGTAATTTAAACGGGCAATATCTTCTTGAGGAGCATTTAATTCGGATATTGAGAGGGTTAACGCCCGATTAAAAAATTGCAATGCTTTGTCAAAATCCATTTTGAATCGATACGTAATCCCAATGTTATTATACAATAAAATCATTTGTTTAAGGGGATAGTTATCTGCTAATAAGTAGTTTTCTTCAGCCATATTATAATTTTGAAGAGCAAGATCTAACTGACCTAAACGTCCGTAAATAGCTCCAATACCTGAATATGTACCAGCGAGTTTTTCATGATTAATTCCCCATAATTTTATTCTCAAATCCAAAGAAGCATTATACGAATCGAGTGCTTGCGCAAATAATCCATTTTGAAATTGTTGAATTGCCATTTTGTTCATATTTACTGCTTGAATGCTGTCGGAAATATTTATTTTGTTTTGACCCAGACTGAATAAGGAGTATAACATAAAGAATATGAGATATATGTACTTGTGAGATAGATTCATTCCGATTATTTTAATAATGGCAATTTAAAAAGAATTTCATTTTTATTTTTAAAAGGGGTTACCTTTTTTACGATTTGAGAATATATATACAGAATGTGTGTTTATTATGTTTTACAAATTATTTTATTTATCATGAAAAATTTATTGGGAAATTTCAAAACAAGAGAATTTAGCGTAAATGGTGTTGAGTTTTTAAACGTAAACGAAATGCAACAAATTCGCGGAGGTGGTGATGTTCCAAAACCAACTTCAAGACCAAAGGAAACTCTTGATGATACTGAACTTTAGTTTTTTAGTTTATCTATCTGGGCTTCTTTTATGAGGCAAATTCAATTTTTATCGGTTTAATTTATTGTTTTATTATATTTTGATAAATACACTTGTATTTGACAGGTGTGGTAATTAAATAAAACATTAATATCAGCTTCGCAATTAATTTTACATAATTATTTGTGTGAAAATGAATGTGAAGTAAAGATGAGCAAGTTGAAAGTTTGCAATTTATTTTGTTCATCAAATGATTTTATGATTAATTAAGACACATTATACAGACCCAATTAAGAATAAGATAAGTACATTGTTCTGGGGGATTAAAACATTAATTGGTTTAATCCCTTTTTTTATGTCTTTTCGTTACGTTTTCCTATAAACATCCTATACTTATTGTATTTGCATTTTAATGCACCATTGTATAAATCCAATCTAACTTCTGGTTTTAATCCAACGTTTTTAAAACTTTCAACAGAAGATGATAATATCCAGGCAGTACTTCCTGCATACTGATGTTTTAATCGTTCTCCTATCATTGCATATAATTCATTTAAATCTTTCTCCTTTAATCGTTCACCATAAGGAGGATTTATTACAATCATTCCATTTTGAAAATCTAATTTCAAATCTTTAAAATCCGATATTTGAAATTTAATTTTGTTATACACTAGAGCTCGACGGGCATTGGTTTGTGCATTTAGTAAATTACTTCCCGAAATGTCTGATGCAAAAATATTATGTTTGAATTCTTTTTTATCTGTTGATTTTTTAATGTCGTCAAAAAGTAATTGGTCATAATCGTTCCAATTTTCAAATGCATAATTTTTTCTGAACTTACCTGCCGGTATATTATATGCTAACATGGCTGCTTCAATCGGTAAAGTGCCTGATCCACACATTGGATCTAAAAAATCACAGTTTCCCGACCAGCCTGCAAGTTGTATTAAACCGGAAGCTAAAACTTCGTTTAAGGGCGCTTCTCCCTGATTCATCCTGTACCCACGTTTGTGCAGCGATTCCCCTGAACTATCAAGTGATACAACACATGTATCTCCATGAACATGCAAGTCAATCACTATCTCAGGATTTTCCGTATCAACATTTGGACGTTTGCCAAATTTGTTACGGAAGTAATCAGCAATTGCGTCTTTTGCTTTTAAAGAAGCGAACATTGAATTGGTAAAATCATTAGAATTTCCAACGGTACTATGAATAACAAAGCTTTGATCAACCTTAAAATGTTGAAGCCAATCGATATTTTTAATTTTTAAATAAAACTGCTCAACATTCTTGAAATGGAAAAACTCAATTTCTTTTAAAACCCGCAAAGCAGTTCTTAAAAAGTAATTGGATTTATATATAATCTTCAAATCACCCTCGTAAAAAACTGCCCGGTTTCCCAAAATAATATTTTGCCCGCCTAATGTCTTGATTTCATTTGCTAATATATCTTCAAGACCAGAAGATGTTTTAGCAACCAAACGAAAATTTTTCAATTTGTATAGATTTTAAGAAATTAAATACCTGCCCCATGTGTGAAGGTCGTCTCTTTTGCTTTCGATTGAACTACACGTGAATACGGCGGCAAATCATCGGTTACCCAAACATTACCTCCAATTATTGACCCTTTCCCAATTGTTACGCGCCCCAATATAGTTGCCCCGGCATAAATTACAACATTATCTTCCACTATGGGATGACGTGGAATACCTTTTATCGGATTACCGTTCTCATCCAAAGGAAAACTCTTTGCCCCCAAAGTAACTCCCTGGTATATTTTAACATTTTTTCCCAAAACAGATGTCGATCCTATTACAACACCAGTGCCATGATCGATTGTAAATTGTTCACCAATCTCAGCTTTCGGATGAATATCAATTCCTGTTTCACTATGCGCCATTTCTGAAATGAACCTTGGGATTAAAGGGACATCAAGTTGTAAAAGTTTATTTGCAACCCTGTAGTTGGAAATGGCTCGTATTGCAGGATAACAAAAAATAACTTCTCCAAGATTTCTTGCAGCCGGATCATTTAAATATGTCGCTTCTACATCAGTAACTAATTTACGACGTATTTCGGGCAGAAATTCAATGAACTCCAGAGCTACCTGTTTTGCTTTTATCTGGTGTTTTTCAACCTTATTTATACTTTCGTCCTGGCATTCAAAACACATACCAGCAAGTATCTCTTCACTTAGAAGTTCATAAAGTTCATCAACATAAACTCCCATGTAATGTTG
Source organism: Draconibacterium sp. (assembly GCA_041739985.1). Lineage (GTDB taxonomy): Bacteria > Bacteroidota > Bacteroidia > Bacteroidales > Prolixibacteraceae > Draconibacterium. The sequence continues at coordinate 237,703 of JBGSMW010000108.1, forward strand.
GGTTGTGTTGGTACGCAATGATGTGGTACCAAAATAACCCGGGAAAAGTATTTCGCGCACCAAATCAATTATCTTCTTTAACTTTTTAATTGATGGCAAAGGTTCTCCCATTTTGTGCTGATGACATACTATCTGATATGACTTCGGATCACTTAGTTTTTGAATTGTTTGTGATATTTTATTATCAAATTCTAATGTATTCATTATTTTTTTGGAATATTAAGTTTCAAAACTACATTCTATTTTTTACACTGTAAAATAAACACGTAAACATTGTTCTTGTTGAAGATTTATTCCAATTCAGATATAAAATGAACGGCATTCTTTAATCGTCCGTTATCTGTACCTTGAACAATTCTGTAATTGTAATTGAATTTTTTTATTTCATTAATATACTTGTTGTGAAGTATTTTCCTGTTTTCTCCACCATTTTCCCTAACAGGATCATAAATCCAGGGTAAATCGATATCACATACTAAAAAAAGATCAATATGGGTTTTTTGAATTTCAGGAATTAACCAATCCGGGATTCTATTATAAACAAATTCAAACCAGATTTTGGTAACAATCAACCAGGTATCTATGAAAATATGAGGTACATCTTTTATTATTGATCGATTAAATTGGTCTATTTGCATTTTCGCAATTGTTTCAACATCGGAGAACGTGTATTTTCCATTGCGATTTTCAACATATTCACGGGCTATTTCAGGAATAAATGGAACATTGAAATGGTTTGCTAATTGCTCAGTAAGCGTTGTTTTGCCTGTTGATTCGGCACCAGTTATTACAATTATTTTAGGTTTGATTTTCAATTCTTCGTTTTTAAATCTTTTTTCCATTCAATATAACCGAAATATGCCAAAACAGTGTAAACAATAAAAAGAATAACAGTTGCCCAAAGACTTTTATATATGTACAAACCAATGGAAACAATATCAACAAAAATCCAGATTACCCAGTTTTCAATGTATTTTTTAGCAAGCATCCAGGTTGCAACAATGCTAAGTGACGTAGTAAGAGAATCCAAAAAAGGTACATCGGAATCGGAAAACCTGATTAATATAAACAAGATAGCCAAATATAACAATGTAGAAATTACAGCTAATTTTATCCAAAGCTTTTTACTTGCCGTTTGAACGGGAAGTAAAGATTTGTTGTCAACTCTTTTCCCATTTAACCAGTAATACCAACCGTAAACACTGATTGCAACATAATAAAATTGTAATGCCATTGATGCATATAATGCCGAATTGAAGAATACAATGATATAAAGCAATGAGGTTAAAATTCCAGTTGGCCAGGTAAATATATTTTGCCTTATTGAAAACTGAATGTATAAAACACCAAGAATGGCTCCCAATACTTCAATTTTATTGACCAGGAGCCATTCCATTGCTGAATTCACCATGTTCTAATGTTGTGTGGAAACCAAAAGATTATTATAGTCTTTTTGATTCTCAATGACCTTCAACGCTTCAATAACAGCCTCATCGTCATTGTAATAGATTTTATAAAAATCATCACGTGAATATATATCACGGGCTATTATTGCTTTAATTTCCTTTTTGAGATCTGATAATCCAAACACAAGACTTTCTTCATTTTTTTCGATGCCATCTTTTATGCCATTTTCCACTATTTCAGAAATCATTGCATCTGAAGTTTCATATTTGGTTTCAAAATCTTTGAAACTGGGATAATTTGATTTTATTTCGTTCCTGTTTTTATCGATATATTCCAGTGCAAAATTGTAAACAACATTGTTTCTGCGCAGTCTGTTAATATAGCTGTAGTGAACTGAAGTATCCATGGGTATAAAAATGTCTGGCATCACACCGCCTCCACTGTGAACCGACCTTCCGTTTAAAAGTGTTTTGAATGTCAATGAATCTGAAAATATAATACTGTCAGCACTGAACATTTCTCCACTTAATATCCGTTTTTCATAATCTTTCTGATATTCTTTGACTCCTTCATCATAAGGTTTTTGAATGCATCTTCCGCTTGGGGTATAATAATGTGCAGTAGTCAACCTCACCATCGAGCCATCAGTTAAATAATACGGTTTTTGTACCAATCCTTTTCCAAATGTTCGTCTGCCAATAATAACTCCCCGGTCCCAGTCCTGAATTGCCCCGGCAACAATTTCACTGGCAGAGGCTGAAGATTCATCAACCAAAACTACAAGGTTGCCTTTTTTAAATTCCCCACTTGATGATGCCCTGTATTCTCTTTTTGATTCATTCAAACCGCTGGTATAAACAACAAGATCATCATTGTTTAAAAATTGTTCTGAAATTTCGATAGCTGTTTTCAAATATCCTCCACCATTTCCCCGTAAATCCAAAATCAGGTTTTGAATATTTTGTTTTTTCAAATCTTTCATAGCATCCACAAATTCATCTGTAGTAGTAGCAGAGAATTTGTTTAGTTTAATCAAACCTGTACTTTTATTAATCATGTAAGATGCATCAAGACTATTGATTGGTATTTTGTCGCGAACAATTGTAAAGTCGAGCAATTGTGGTGAATGTTTTCTAAGTACTTTCAATTCTACAATTGTACCTTTGGCTCCCCTTAACAAATCGAAAACATCACTGTTTTTCAATCCTGTTCCTGCAATATTTTTTTTGTCAACTTCAACAATACGGTCACCGGCCATAAGCCCAACTTTTTCAGATGGTCCACCCGAAATTGTCGCTAAAACCAATAAAGTATCTTTGAAAATATTGAACGAAATTCCAATACCCTCAAAATTTCCCACAAGCGGCTCGTTCATTTTATCCACTTCATCCTTCGACATGTACACTGAATGCGGATCCAATTCACTTAACACGCTTACAACAGCTTTTTCTGTTAATTCATCAATATTAACGGAATCAACATAATACCCGTCAATTAATCGCAATAATCTCCCAAATTTAAGCTGGTTTTGCTGAACCGATTCCTGTGCATATAAAAATGAGGATGGTAAAGTAAAAAGTATCGATAACAAAAAGATTATTCCAATATTTCTGTTTTTTTCAAATGATTTTTTATTCATCAGTTCTGTTTTTTATTATTCAATTCAACTTGCATCACAATTACCAGACCACTATAATGTTTTTCAGATAATCAGTAAATCAATATCATTGTAACATTTACTCCCACTCTATTGTTGCAGGTGGTTTTGAGCTGATATCATAAACGACACGATTTATACCTTTAACTTTATTTATGATTTCGTTTGACATTTTGGCAAGAAAATCATAAGGCAAATGCACCCAATCGGCAGTCATTCCATCAGTTGAAGCCACTGCCCGCAAAGCCACTGTAAATTCATAAGTGCGTTCATCACCCATAACGCCTACCGACTGAACTGGTAACAACATTACACCTGCCTGCCAAACTTTATCATACAAATTCCAATTTTTCAATCCGTTAATAAAAATGGCATCTGCATCCTGAAGCAACCTGACTTTTTCGGGTGTAACATCGCTCAAAATACGAATTCCTAAACCGGGGCCGGGGAATGGATGACGGCTTAGCAGATCGCGCTTTATGTTTAAAGCTGCACCAACCCGGCGAACTTCGTCCTTAAACAGTAACCGAAGTGGCTCAACAATTTTCAGTTTCATTTTTTCGGGCAACCCACCTACGTTGTGATGTGATTTTATAGTTGCTGACGGGCCGTTTACTGAAACCGACTCAATTACATCCGGGTAAATTGTTCCTTGTGCAAGCCATTTTACATCCTGTATTTTGTGTGCTTCTTCGTCAAAAACTTCTATGAAATTATTTCCAATAGCTTTTCTTTTTTTCTCAGGGTCAGTAATTCCCTTTAAATCATCCCAGAATTTTTGTTTCGCATCAACACCAATTACATTCAACCCCATATCTTTATATGAATGTAAAACGTCTTCAAATTCATTTTTACGCAAAAGACCATTATCAACAAAAATGCAGGTTAGATTTTTCCCGATTGCTCTGTGGAGTAAAACTCCGGCAACAGATGAATCAACACCCCCCGATAAACCAAGTACCACTTTGTCGTTTCCCAGTTTTTGCTTTAACCCGGCTACTGTAGTTTCAATAAACGAATCGGGAGTCCAGTTTTGCTGACATCCACAAATATCGGATACAAAATTTTCCAGCAATTGTATTCCTTCAGTGGTATGGTAAACCTCCGGGTGAAACTGAATCCCCCAACTTGGTTCATCGTCAATTTTATAGGCGGCAAAATTAACGTCTTCGGTTGACGCGATTACTTTATATCTTTTTGGCATTGTTATAATTGTATCACCATGCGACATCCAAACCTGTGTATGTAAACTTATATTTTTGAAAAGCACGCAATCGTGATCAATATAACCCAGATTTGCCCTGCCATATTCACGGCTGTTTGATGGTGCAACTTCTCCACCGAAAAAATGAGCCAAATATTGCGCGCCGTAACATACGCCAAGAACCGGTATTTTACCTTTGATTTCAGACAAATCGGGTTGTGGTGCATCTTTGTCGCGCACTGAATACGGACTTCCTGAAAGTATCACCCCTTTTACGTTTTCATCGATTTTCGGAAAATGATTGAATGGATGTATTTCGCAATAAACGTTCAATTCGCGAACCTTGCGGCCAATCAATTGGGTGTATTGTGAGCCAAAATCAAGAATCAGGATTTTTTCTTGCATGAAATTTATTTTAATTTGTTGATTTCTATATTTCAAGGCAAAAGTAAAAATTACGCATGAATGTTAATTGTATTGTTCATTAAAATGGACTTGATGTTAACAACAAGAAAATAAATCAGTTCGTTCAATATGTGTTTGTATTAAATTTTGTTTCATTTAAAACCGATTCAAAACATGGGTTGGTCAATAATTGTTATTTTTGCCGAATCATTTAAGCTGTCTGTTCAATGAGGATTATTCATTTATCATTTTTAGTATTGTTCTTTTTCACCATCCCTGGTTTTATAAATGGCCAGAATTTTAAGGAAAATGAAATGGTAATTATCCAGGGCGAAAAATTTATTCTTCACCAGGTTCGCACCGGAGAAACTATCTATTCAATAACCCGCGATTTTAAGATTGACTCCTCACAATTACTAAAGTACAACCCAAATATATCCGGCGGTTTAAATATCGGAGAAATTCTGAAAGTGCCTTTTAACGAAAATGTCCTGTTGTCGAAACTTCCGACTTTTAAAAAGGGCGATCCTACAAGTTTTATAAATCATACAATCGAATCGAGAAGCGAAACTGCATATTCAATTTCGAAACAATATGGAATAACAGTTGAAGAGGTTTATGCATATAACCCAACTGTAAATAGTTTAAAAAAGGGAATAACACTTAAAATTCCACAGTGGGAGTTTAAACCTGAGCCTGAAAAAGTTGAAGCAGGTGTTTCAAATCAGAATACAGTTAATGAGAATTTAATTGAACACACAGTTGTATCTGGTGAAACACTGTATTCAATAGGGAAATATTATCAGGTTACGGAAAGCGAAATACTGAAATACAACCCTGACGCAATAAACCTGAAAGCAGGCACGAAATTATATCTGCCTAAAAAAACGGCTGATAGTAAATCAGTGGAATTTATTTCTGCTGACAAAAGCCAGGCGAAATATATGAAGCACATAGTTGAACCGGGGGAAACAATTTATGGTATAACGAAAAAATACAATATAAGCGAAGAAGAATTGAAAGAGCTTAACCCTGAATTGAGAACCGCATTCCGTTCAGGTGCTGTAATCCGGATTCCGGTGAAAGAAAACTTTCAGGATGAAATTCAGTCAGGCAACGAAATTGAACCGATTCAAACAGAAGCGATATTTTCGGGAATTACTCCGGCAAATTGCCTGCCCAATACAAACATTTTAGAGAACGGACCAATTACTGTTGCACTTTTCCTGCCGCTTTTTTTAGAAGCCAACAATCAGTTAAATAAAGAATCTGCGGCACCTGTAATTGACACACTTGAACAAATTGAAATATCAGAAATAGATTCTGACACAATTGTTGAGGAAGAAAAACCAGTTCAATTACTTAAAGAGTTTTACGGAAACAGCGAGAATTTCCTTCAGTTTTACGAAGGTGTCCTTATCGCGATTGATTCAATGCAAAAGGCTGGAATGAAAGTTATACTTAATGTTTATGATACAAAAGAGGATCCCGGGTCAACAAGAAGAATTATAAATACTGAAACCTTCCAAACAACCGATTTAATAATAGGCCCTGTATATGAAAACGTACAAAAAGAAGTTGCTCAGTTTGCAGCATTAAATCATATTCCTTTAATTTCACCCTTCACTCCAAAATCGGGTTTGATAAATAGCAATCCACTGTTTTACCAGGTAAACCCAACACGCGAATATCTGGCAGAAGCAACTGTTGAAATGATTGCAGCCAATTATTCGAATACTAATTTTATTGTTGTGCGCACCTCTGCATACGAGGGTTCTCCTGAATGGCAAATGGTTGAATCAATGAGGAAAAAGCTCTCAAATTCAGGTGCCCGAAACAAAGGCCATTTTACAGTTTATGATTTTAGAAAGGATAGAGCCAGTGGTTTATCAAAAATTCTATTACCGGATAAGGAAAATGTTGTTTTTATCCCAACTTCTGATGAAGGTGAACTTAGTGTTGCTATTTCGAATATAAATAATTTAGCAAGGGACTACCCAATTACTTTGGTCGGTGCGGGCAACTATCAGCAAAAATATCCGAGTATTGATGTTGCGCATTTCCACAACCTTAACTTTAAATATATCAATCCGTATTGGGTTGATTATAACAATGGCCAAACCATCTCTTACTTCGAAAAATTTATCTCCAACTTTGGAACCGAACCCAATAGTTATGGCGTTCAGGGTTTTGATGTGGCGTGGTATTTTTTGAATGCCATCCGTTTTTATGGAAAAGATTTTGAGAATTGCCTGCCATACATGAACACAAAACTTTTACAGGGAAACTATTATTTTAAAAGAGTTTCATCATCAGGTGGCTTTATGAATGAAGGAGTTTCTGAAATTTCTTATAACCGGAATTTCGAAGTTGTTCAAAAAAGTGTAATGGGGAAACCGAAGTTTTAGGTTCCAACTACTTTGTTCTTTACTCTGGCGATGGGCGCTACTGCACGAAAGGCAGATGAACCCAATTGTTCACTGGCGTTTGGTAGCCGCGTTATGGCGGAAGATTTCTGAAGGGCGGCGACAATTTCCGGTCGGCAGCGGAGGATTTCCGAAAGGCAGCGGACAATTTCCGGTCGGCAGCGGAGGATTTCCGAACCGGAATTTGTCTTCCCTGTTTTACATTTTTTATTTTCTGTTCCTTATTTCGTATTTCCTGTGAAAAGCGAAAAATAACAGAATAAGAAATAAGGAATCAGAAAGGGGAAATTTGTCTTCTCTGTTACATTTCTTATTTTTTATTCCTTATTTCTTATTTCCTGAAATGAAAGAACGGTTTTAAAGATTGCAGCAAAAAAGGTACTTAAAAAACTAATCTTCAAACTCTCTAAAAGTTTTCTTAATAATTTCAATCGCTTCCATCAATTCCGGTTCGGTAATAATAAGTGGGGGAGTGAACCGGATAATATGTTCGTGGGTTGGTTTTGCTATTAGTCCGTTTTCTTTTAACCTTAAGCAAACATCCCACGCAGTTTTTCCGTTGTTTGGTTTTACTGCAACCGCATTTAAAAGACCTTTCCCGCGTACCATTTCAATCATTTTCGAATCAACGGCTTTCATTTCCCTTCTGAAAATTTCGCCCATTCGTTGCGAGTTTTCAACCAATTTTTCATCCTGAATAACATCGAGTGCAGCCATTGCAACTCTTGCTGCAATTGGATTTCCGCCGTATGTACTTCCATGTTCGCTCGGTTTTATGGTCAGCATAATTTCATTGTTGGCAAGCACGCACGAAACAGGATAAACACCACCTGAAAGCGCTTTCCCGAGGATTAAAATATCGGGTTTCACATTTTCATGGTCGCAGGCTAATAATTTACCTGTTCGTCCCAATCCGGTTTGTACTTCATCGGCTACAAAAAGCACATTGTATTTTTTGCAAAGTTCAGCGGCTTTCTTTAAATACCCTTCATCGGGTACAAAAACACCGGCTTCAGCCTGAATGGGTTCAACCAAAAATCCGGCTACATTCGGGTTTTTCAGTTCCTGTTCCAGCCGTTCGATATCATTAAAAGGAATGTGGATAAAGCCTGGAGTATAAGGTCCGTAATCATTGTAGGCATCAGGATCGGACGACATGGAAACAATTGTGATTGTCCGGCCATGGAAATTTCCGTTGCAAACAATAATTTTTGCCTCGTTTGCCGGAATACCTTTTACTTTATAGGCCCATTTACGGGTTAGTTTCAACGCAGTTTCGTCGGCTTCGGCTCCTGAGTTCATGGGCAGCATTTTGTCGTAACCAAACAATTTTGTCATGTACTCTTCCCAATCGCCCAGCACATTGTTGTAAAAAGCACGCGAAGTTAAAGCAAGTGTGTTTGCCTGGGTTGTAAGTGCGTCGGTTATTTTCGGGTGACAATGGCCTTGGTTTACTGCAGAATATGCCGACAGGAAATCAAAATATTTTTTTCCTTCCACGTCCCATACATAAATTCCTTTGCCTTTTGCCAAAACAACCGGAAGCGGATGGTAGTTGTGTGCGCCAAATTTGTCTTCTTTGGCCATGTAGTCTTTTGAATTTAGAATTGTCATTTTTTTGTTCTTTTTAGTTTGTGCAGAATTACAATTTTAGATGCGAACAAAAAAATAAAAAGTGGTGTTTGAAAGCAGTGAGAAACGTCATGTTTTTACAGACATTTTGTATAAAACCCAATGAACATGTTGTTTAGTTGTTCAATTCTTTTCACTAAAGTTCTTGTCTTGATACTTGATACTCAAATCTCAATACTAAAAAAAATCTATTTCCAAAACCTGATTATAGCCACTTCAGCCAAAATAAAAAGAAGAGCAAGTAAAATACACCAAAGCCAAAGTTGCCGGCCATTTTGGATTTCATCGAAAATTTCAGAAAAATTCTTTTCGGCATTTTGAACAACCTGCGCATTTTTTAGTTGTGCGGTTTCTATTTTTTCCTGTAACTCATTGTTATTAAAATACCTTAAATCCGATTCTTTTCGGTCGTAATTGAACGCCATAGAACCGATTACTGTGTCTTCATTTAATATTAAGTAGTGGCCATCGTTAACTATTTGTCCCTGAAATTCGATTAAAGTTCCTCTTGCCAAATTGTTTTTGGAAGGAATAAATTTTTCTCCCTTATTTTTATTTTCTATTTCAATTTTTGAATTGAGGTTTATATTTCGTTTTCGTGGGATCTCATAAAATGTGTTTCGTCCCACAACTGATGACATTTCCTGATTGGGCAAACTGTATAAAACAATATTGTAAATGGTTGGCACAAAAAGGATGTCGCGGGCAAAAGATTCGTTTTTCTTGTCTAAAGGAAATGCGAACACCCAAACTTTACCGTTTCCGAAATTGACTGATGAAAGGGCTTTGTCCTTATTCTGAAACCAAAGTAAATTTGCTTCTGTTGATTGAGAATTACTTTCGAATTGAAAATGCCCTCTTATTTCAGGATAAATTGGGTTTTCCTCTTTTTTGCGAAATACATCGGTAAAGAATTTGTTTTCAAAATCAATTCCCGATATCATTTGTCTGGTTGTATCTATCCCTGTTATTTTGTTTGCATTGAAAACCGACAGAAATTCGTTTGTTGATGACTGATTATTTGTTTCTGCAGGAAAAATAACTACTGATGTTCCATTTTCAACGATATTTTTCAGTTCACTCATAAATCCGCTTGAAAAACTTTCGATATTGACAAGGAAAATGGTATTATAGTCGCTCAATTTGCTGATTTGCAGGCTTTGCACATTCATTTCATCCAACACAATAAAGTCGTCGTTTTTAAATAATGCTGAAATTGATTTGAGCCCTTCGGTTGATTTTGGATTATTTTCAAAAACTGCCAGTGCTTTTATTTGTGGTTCAACAAAATAACTGATGTACCAATTGTTGTCGTGTGTAAACGGGTAATCTGAAATTTCAATTTTCCCCAATTGTAATCCACTTGAATTGTTTGTGTATTTTAAACTTGCAGTTATTTCGTTTTGAGCTTTTACCGAAAAGTTTGTAATTGATTTTATTGAATCGTTCAAGATCATTTTCAAGGGCAGGTTTTGGTAATCCTGGTCCGAACTGTTTTTTATCCGCACATACATTTCCTCTTCCTGTTTTAACCGGTGAGCCGGAACTTCAACCCAACATGAATCGATATACAGATTGGCAGTTTCGTTTGCCCGGAGACCAAGAAAGTAGGAATAGACAGGTTCTTTGCTAAAATTTTCGAAATCGGTAATTGTTCGCTGAAAATCAGAAATAAAATAGAGATGTTTATCGGTTGCGCTTTCATCAGTTTCCGATTTTTGAACGGCAAAACGGTTGTAAATCATAGAAAGCGGGATTACAACTGGTGATGGCTGGATTTCGGCAACTTGCTGAATAAACTGTTCTTTATTGAAAATGTTCTGGTGTTTTGCTTGCAGGTCATTGGTAAAAAGTTTGAATTTCGTGCCGGCAGGGTAAGCCAAACTAATTTCAAGCGCCTTGTTTCTTGAAACTTCAAGCAATTGCCCGTTTTCTGATAGCGCATTCATACTAAACGAATTGTCGATATAAACACCAATAATCTGGTTGGGTTGTTTTTTTGTATCCGATGATATTGGAATGTAAGGTTGGGCAAATGCGAAAACAAGGAAAATAAGAGTCAAAATGCGGGCAATCAAAATCAGGATTTGTTTTAGGCGCGACTTATTTTGCGATTCCTTTTTAATGTTTTTCAAAAAACTGACATTGCTGAAATAAACAGTTTTATATTGCCTGAAACTAAACAGGTGAATTATAATTGGGATGGCAATTGTGAATAGAGCAAATAAAAATGTAGGAAATAGAAATTTCATATCTGATTATCATGATTATTATTTTGCCACAGATTCACTGATTTAGAAAATTTAAAATCGAAAAATCTGTGAATCAGTGGCAATCATTTTTGTTAATTTATGGCAATCTATTAAAAAATTGCTATTTCTTTTTCTCCGTTTGATTTTATATATCCCCGAAACATTCCGCTTGTGTTAAATTCCATTGCAATATTTCCCAATGCATCAACTGCTATCACACCACCTGTTCCGTTCAATTCGGTCAGTTTTCTTAATTCTTCTTTACATGCATCTGAAACGCTTAGGTTTTTATATTCCATCAAAGCCGAAATGTCGCGGGCAAAACCAAGTCGTATATAATATTCGCCATGACCAGTGCATGAAACAGCACAGGTTTTATTGCTGGCATAAGTTCCGGCTCCAATAATTGGGGCATCGCCAATCCTTCCGTATTTTTTGTTTGTCATTCCTCCGGTTGAAGTTCCGGCAGCTAAATTTCCGTGCGTATCGAGGACAGCACAACCAACTGTTCCTGTGTTATCTTTTTGAGTCCGTTCGCGTTCCTGTTTTTTCAACTGCATCAACGATTTATATCTTGAATCGGTATAAAAATATTTATTTGGAACTATTTCCAATCCTTGTTTTTTCGCAAATTCCGATGCACCTTTTCCACTTAAAAAAACATGTTCGGAATGAAGCATAACTTCTCTTGCAGCATTTATTGGGTTTTTAATGTCTTGTACTCCAGCAACAGCCCCGGCATTTAATGATTTTCCTTCCATAATAGATGCATCGAGTTCAACTTTTTCATCGTTGGTAAAAACTGCTCCTTTTCCGGCATTAAAAAGCGGAGAATCTTCCAAAACATTTATAACACTTACCACAACATCAACTGCGTGAGATCCTTCTTTTAACATTTTGTCGCCAAGTTCGAGCGCTTCATTCAATTTCGCCTTGTACTCAATTTGTTGCTCATTGCTCATTTTTTCTTCCGACATAACACCGGCACCACCATGAATCACTATTGCATATTTTGACTGTCCGGCTGCGAAAAGCCCGAAAAAAAAGATGATAGCTGTAAAAAGAATTCTTGCATTGCTCATTTTGAAATCTTTTTTATTGCTGCAAAAATGCCATAATTAAGTGAGCTTAAAAATAAATTAATCCAAATTTTTAAAGGATTATCTGGTTAATGGAAATAAGTATTTTTTCTGAAAATTATTTTGTTTATAATCGTGCTGGTTAAGTTTAAACAAAAACATTTTTTTTTTGTTAAATCCAAGTATAAAAAAAACATAAAATTATCAGGTTACAATGAAAGCTGAAGGTTATTCAATTAAGGATTTGGAGGTATTGTCAGGAGTAAAAGCACATACAATCCGTATTTGGGAAAAGCGATATAATTTGTTGGTTCCAAACAGGACAGACACAAATATCAGGTATTACAGTGATGCTGATTTGAGAAGGATTTTAAATATATCGCTTCTGGTAAATAATGGTTTTAAAATATCGAAGGTTGCAAAATTTGATGACCAGAAAATTAAAAATTCAGTATTGGAAATTACTCAAAATAAAACCAGTGATACTGATTATGTTGATCGGTTAATTTTGCACATGTTGAATTTTGATAATATTGGTTTTTATAATTTTGCCACCGAAATAATTGTAAAAAAAGGATTTGAAGATGCTGTTTTAAAAGTGTTTTTTGCATTGTTTGAACGAATTGGTACATATTGGCAGGTTGGCACTATATTTCCTGCACAGGAACATTATGTTACAAGTATTTTGAGACAAAAGTTAATTGCCGAAACTGACAAACTTGGATTTGAAAATCGAAATGGGTCAACTATTCTTTTCTTTTTGCCTGAACATGAAATGCACGAAATGAGTTTGCTCTTTTACTCATACCTCGCCCAAAAACATGGTTATAATGTAATTTATCTTGGTCAGTATGTGCCTTTTGATGATTTGTCAAAAGTGCAGGCGCATATAAAAATAGACTATGTTTTTACAGCATTTATTAACGCAATACCCAAGGAAGAGCTGGAGAACTATCTTGTAAAGCTGAAAGAAACATTTCAACATCAAAAGGTTTTTGTTACGGGCTGGCAGATTCAGCATAATAACCCAATCTTGCCGCGATCAGTGAAAATTATTCAGGATTACAAGGATTTTAATAAATATCTTTTGTAATCAGAAAATTATTAAACAGCTTGCAAAAAAGAATTAATTTCTGTATTGGGTTAAAAATTCCTAAAACCTTTATCTCGAAATCAAATTTCAGTGGTTTTATACTTTTGGAGAGCAAATAACGTTGTAAATTACAGTAATAATTTAAAAATGAATGTGATGAAGAAGTTATTAGTAACAATTGTATCTCTAGTATTTGTTGTTTCCTCATTTGCTCAAGCCACGTTTGATCTGGGAGTAAAAGGAGGTGTAAACTTCTCGAAAATGAGTTTCAGTGAAGATGATTATTCTTCTGAATCAGTTACAAAGACGCATATCGGTGCTTTTGGGCGAATTGGCTGGGATCGGGTTTTTATTCAACCTGAGGTTTATTTTAGCGGTAAAGGTGGAGACCTCTACGATCTGGAAAAAGAATTGACAACAGTTGATTTCAAAACTGTCGATGTTCCCCTTTTACTTGGTGTAAAGTTAATAAAGGGTAAGGTTTTCGACTTACACATTGTGGGTGGACCTGTATTTAGTGGTATCACATCGAAAGATTTTTCCGATGGAAGTCTTTCAGATGAGGAGTATTATAATAATCATTTTTTTGGAATTCAGTATGGTGTGGGTATTGATGTTTTGTTTTTTACCTTAGATGCTCGAATGGAAAATGGGTTAAGCGAATTATATTCAGATCCTACGGTTGCAGGTAAAGGCAAAAATCAGACTTTTATGATTTCTTTAGGTCTTAAATTCTTGTAGTAGAAATTAGTAATTTTTGATTTAATAAAAATGGGCCAGGTAGTTACCTGGCTCATTTCATTAAAATTATTATAGTTTAATCGTTTATCACAAAATTCAAAACTTTAAGTGATTAAATTCTTTGCAAAAAGTGCAAAAACATATTGAAATCTAATTTGTGCACTTTAAACTTTAAACCTTAAACTTTAAACTCCAAACTCATTTATCCCTGCCAGTTTTCCAGTATTTAATTATTAAAAGCAGCGCAATTACAACAATTACAACATAAATCAATAATTTAATTCGTTCCATTTGGACTGATTATTTTTTTCATTACCCTCATTTTGTGGGTGTAACGTTGCGTATCGATATTGAAAATGCCAAATTGGTCAACATTATCAATTCGAACTTTCCCTGAGGCATGTATTATTTTATTTCGTTTCCATATAATGCCAACGTGTACAATTTTTCCCTCGTCATCATCAAAAAAAGCTAAATCGCCCGGTTCCGATTCATCTACAAAACTCATGGCGGTGCCAATTTTTACCTGTTCACTGGCATCGCGAGGGAGTTTTATCCCAATCATTTTATAAATAATCTGAGTAAAACCACTGCAATCGATACCAAAAGGGGTTCTGCCACCCCATAAATAGGGCGCATTGAAATATTTTAATGCTTGTTTAATGGCAACCTCGCGTTGGTTTTCAATTTGTCCGTAACATACTTCACCCGTTGACGGGTATGTTTCTTTTCCTACAGAAAACCTTTTGAGATAAGGCCTCCAGCCTGGTAAAGTGCTTCCGGCAACAAGCATTATGCTTTGTTCAGCGTTAACCGGAACGATTGTAATAACATCGGTAGTAACGGCAATTGGATTTTTTTCAATTTTAATCACCGCACGTTCGGGAATTGCAGTTATCATTTTCGAATCAACCCAGCCTTCGTATCCGTCGTAATCAAGTTTAACATTTGTCCAGCCAACCATTTGTTCGCGTATTTCAAAATGTTCGCCAAACAATACTTGTGTTACCATTTCACTTTTTTCCGAAGGGTCTTTTCTGACAGGTATAATACTGAGGTTTGAAATGCCGTAGTTCATTCAAATTATTTGTTAATTTTATTCTTTAAACAGAAAAGTTTTTTACTGAGTTTACACAAAACTATGAAAAAAAATAGGTTAGATGAGTGCAGGTTACGACTTAATTTAGTTTTTAATTGTTTATAAGTGGTACACTTGTAATAATTGTCTCAAATTTTAATTGATATTAAATCATCTGTTATGACTGATTTCGAAAAAAAAATAAATAGTTATGCTTTAATTTTTTACTGGATATTGGTATTTGGGGTAACAACGATTTTACTTTTTTTGGTTTTACCGGGCGAACCCAAATTCAAATACGAATATCAAAAGGGATTTCCTTGGCAACATGAAAATCTTGTGGCACCTTTCGATTTCGCTATACTAAAATCGGATGCTGAAATTGCCAGTGAAAAAGCAGAAATGCTGAAATCGGTTATCCCGTATTTTCAGTTTGATACTACTCTTATAAAGAATAATATCACGAAATTGACAAGCGATCTAAAAGCCTCAGAAGAGCCTGTTAGTCAGGATAAGCTGAGAATATACAGTTTGCTTAAAAGGAATCTGTCTGAAATATACCGGGTAGGAATTTTACAGCGATCGGTTGAATCATACGAAGAATTGAATGGTAAAGCAGAAATAAAAAAACGGATTGGTGCAAATGTCACTTCAATTCCTGTAGCCAATTTATATTCTGAAAAAAGCGCCTATAACAAAATACACGATATAATTCAGGAACAGATTAGATTACACCCTAATTTAAAAGAGTGGTTGAGCATAATTTCCCCTGAGAAATATATAACTGCAAACCTTGAATTCGACAAAATTACCACTGATAAGGAAATTTCCGAAAACACTGCAAAACTATCTCCAACGCGCGGAATGGTGCAGGTTGGAGAGAGAATTATCCTTCAGGGAGAAATTGTTGATAACCAAAAGTACCAGATACTCGAATCTTTGAAAATAAGTTTTAAACAGGAAAATAGTAAGGGGTTTGCAGCCTACATGAGTTCACTTGGAAAAGTGTTTTTTATTCTGGCGATGCTCGGTCTAATTTTCGCATTCATATTCATATACCGCCACGACATATTAACACAACATCGGAAACTCGCTTTTTTAATGCTGTTTTTGGTAGGCATGGTTGCAGTATCATATTTTATAAATAGTTTTCCCAGCTTGCATATTTATTTAGTGCCATTGGCCATTTTCCCAATCATCGTCCGAACTTTTTATGACTCAAGGACTGCTATTTTTATGCTTTTTGTAATCACTTTGATTATAGGATTTTACGCTCCCAATAATTACGAATATATATTGGTACAGTTCTCAGCCGGAGTAGTTGCCGTTTTCAGTTTGAATAAAATGCACCGCAGAGTACATCTTGTAAAAGCAATGTTTTTAGTGATGTTTACTTACTGGTTTGTGTATTCAGCATTGAACCTGATTTTTGAAGGTTCAATCCTTAATTTTAATTATAATATGATGAAATGGTTTGCCGGGAGCAGTTTATTCATCATGGTGGTATATCCAATGGTTTATATTTTTGAAAAATTATTTGGGTTTGTATCCGATGTAACTTTAATTGAGTTATCAGACAGTAATCAACCGTTGTTAAGGAAATTGGCTGAAGAAGCGCCCGGTACTTTTCAGCACTCACTGCAAATTGCTAATCTTGCAGAAGAGGTGATTTTGAAAATTGGCGGTAATCCATTTTTGGTAAGGGCAGGAGCACTTTATCATGACATTGGAAAGATTTCGAGGCCCAACTTTTTTATCGAAAACCAGGCTGCCGGGATGAATCCTCATGATGATCTGAGTTATATAAAAAGTGCCGAATTGGTTATCGACCATGTGAAAAACGGTGTGAAAATGGCCCAAAAATATAAACTGCCCGAACCTATAATCGAATTTATTGCCACACACCATGGAACTTCTAAAGCAAATTATTTTTTTCTAAAACAAAGGCAGGAAAGCACAGATAAAACTGTTGTCGAAGATCCATTTATCTACCCCGGACCACTACCTAAAACAAAAGAAGCTACAGTAGTTATGCTTATTGATGGAATTGAGGCTGCATCAAGAAGTTTGAAAGACAAGACTTACGATAATCTGAAAGAATTAATTAATAAAATGATAGATGATAAAATCAGGCTAAATCAATTGGATAATTCGGTTTTGACTTTTTGCGATATTAACATTATTAAAGAAACGCTGCTCAATAAGTTAATAAATATATATCACGTCAGAATTGAATATCCAAAAGAGGAAAAAGACTAAAAAGTAATTATTTTTGCTTCTTAAAATCATAAAAATGAATAGTTCAGAAAACAGAATAAATGTATTCATACGGGCTTTATTCCTGTTTGTATTATTTTCGGTTATAACAATAAGTTGTATCGATGTACCCGAACCTTGGGACAAAAATGCAAAAGCACCGGCGGCAACAATTGCAGTAAATGAATTTGTAGAAGCAGTTATGAATGATGTTTATTTGTGGTATGCCTCAGTTCCGGATATTGATATTAATTACGAATTAGACACAAAAGCGTATTTTAAAAAATTACTGAATTCCGAAGACAAATGGTCATTTATTACAGATGATGTAAAAAAATTGGAAGACAGTTTTGAAGGAATAGAGACATCGTATGGATGGTCGCTGGTTTTCGGTCGTTTTAGGGATCAACAAGGTTTACCTACAGGCAATTTATACGCATTGGTAGAATTTGTTTATCCGAACACACCAGCCTCCCAGGCAGGATTGAAACGTGGCGATTTCATTCACAGTTTGAACGGAGGTGATATTAATGAAACCAATTACATGGATTTATTAAACAGTTCCAACCTTTCTATTTCTTATGGACAATATGGTGATTCAGGGATATCGAATGTTCAAACTTTGAACATGAATGCGCTTAAACTTAATCTTGATCCAGTGCAGTTTACAAATATTATTGAACATGGAGGACATAAAATTGGTTATCTGTTTTATGCACAGTTTATTGGCAATTACAACAGCAGCATCGATGCTGCACTTCAAAATTTTTTAAATAACCAGGTTACTGATGTAGTTCTTGATTTACGTTACAATCCAGGTGGAACAACTGATGCTGCCCAACATCTTTGCAGTTCGCTGGCACCTGTTGACGTGGTGAATGGCGAAAAAAACCTTGTGAAATTTCAGTGGAACGATAAATATCAGGATTACTGGGTAAGTAAAAACTACCAGTCACAGCTCGGAATTGGTTTTTTAAAATCCATTCCACTTAAAATGGGATTGAACAAACTTCATGTTATTACAGGGTCAGGAACTGCTTCAGCCTCAGAATTAACCATCACAGGTTTAAAACCTTATATGAACCTAACAACAGTGGGCGATACAACTTATGGGAAATACACAGCTTCAATTACCCTGAAACCTGAAGATTTTTATGAGAATCCAAAGGATTACAAGGATTTTGATAACTGGGCTGTTCAACCCATTATTCTGAAATATGCAAATTCGCAGGGAGTAACTGATTTTAAAGATGGTTTTGTACCCGATATCCTTGATGAAGATGATGTATTTTCATCGATTCAATTGGGAGACAAGAATGAGGCATTGTTAAAAAGGACAATAGAAGACATAACCGGTGTGGAAGTAATAGCAATGAAAAGCGCTCCAATCAAAAGGCAATTTACCATTTTCGACCGTGGATTTTCGAAATTTGATGCAAATAAACGTGAGTTGATAATTAATGGAATTGACAAGTCGATGTTAAAATAAAGTTTATGTAACTTTTGATAGGGGAACAAATGAAAAGATATTTCTATTTGTTCCCCTTTTTTTTGAGCATTTTTAATATAAAATCAATGTTCAACTTTGTTTTTGAAACTGGATTAATCATTTATAAAAAATTGTCTTTAAGATTTTCTGAACCTGTAAATCAGTTTTTTATCCACTGTAAATCAGTTGCTCAATTGGCTTTGGAATGAATGGATCAACTATCTTTGAATCATAATTACAGACTAAAGAATTTATTGAAAATATATAGAATACAAAATTAAGTTTTGAATTATTTAAACTGAAAATATTAGTAGCCTGGTTAAATCCAGGGATGTTTTACAAACCCATTTATTTTTTCCGATGTTCATATTTAGTTGTTAAGGTCGCTCGAAATAGCGACCTTAATTTTTTTAATAACAAATGCTTAACCATATTGCCGGGAAAGCAAAATGGATTGCATGTAATTTTGAAGAGTTCTAAAATTTTAAATTGAGTATATTATTCTCAACCACAGAAATAATATTTTTTTATAGTCATTCAAATTATGTAAAAGGGGTAAAAGAAAAAAGTCAACCACTGATAATCAAGTGGTTGACTTTTTATTTGTGACCCTGGAGAGACTCGAACCCCCAACCTTCTGATCCGTAGTCAGATGCTCTATCCATTAAGCTACAGGGCCGGTTATTTTGCTTTTAAAGCGGTGCAAATATAATATTTTTTGATAATTATTCTAAAAATAGAAGTTTATAACCAAATTTTTAGTTCGAGCCATTTTTATTCAATCTTCGTCTGATTCGTCATCTTCCTCATATTCATCAAATTGATCGTTTTCGTTTTGTTTCAGCATTTCAATTATTTCGTTTCGCGACATAATCTTAACATTCGTTACAATCATATCATCGTCAAGGAAACCGCCATATTGATTGCATTCGTCAATAATATTCCTGAAAATTTTTTTTAAATCTGATTGCAGTGGAAGCATTGCTAAAACGGTAGAAAAACCTTCAGAAAAATCCATTGATTCAAATTCCCCATCATGTTGTTTCAGTTCAAAAATTATTTCATCTTTTAAAAGTTTTTGCTGAACAGTATTTAATAATAACTCTCTGTTTTTATTGATAAAAACCACGTAATACCGTAATTTCTGTCCTTTTCCTCCCAATCCGGTTGAAATAAAAACCAATTGTTCGTCAAGCAATGAACTTTGAATAAGCATTCTGCTTTCCTGAAATGCAAGAACAGCCCATTGTTTTATTTCTCCCTGCGCTAAACCAACAAATTTCTCAATGGTACGAAATGCTTTTACATCATCAATTATAGCAATTGACAATAGAATTTCTTTTTTTTGATCCACACTTATTTCGGGTAAAAAAAGTTGTTCGCGGTTTTCAAAGTATTCATTTGAATTAGGCTTCGAACGTACCAAATTGGCGTGTTCGAAATACTTCATCTGCAAGTCGATATCTATCTGTTCTTCCAGAATGCTAAAGTTGTCAGGCAAATCGTCAAGTACTTTTCGAATATTATGATAAAATTGTTTCTCTTCCATTCTTACTATTAATTCGAACAAAAATAGTTACTTGTTGTAATAACTAAAGAAGAATCGCATTTTATTTCATTTGAGTGGAATTGGTTTATATTTGTGCTGCTTATTTTTAATGATTATAAATATACAAAAGAGGGGATTGGGGAGAAGTGAAATTAAGTGAAGTAAAAAATAGTGAAGTAGTTGTAATTACCAAAGTACTTGGACATGGTTCGTTCCGGAAAAGGATTTCGGAAATGGGTTTTGTAAAGGGAAAAGAAGTTAAGGTAATTAAAAGCGCTCCATTCAATGGTCCGTTTGAATTTAAAATCATCAATTACAATGTGTCGTTGCGTAAATCGGAAGCTGAGTTAATAGAAGTAATACCGATTCTGGAGTTCATAAAATCTGAAAATGAAAATTACCAGGGGATTATCGATCGGGACATTATTCTTGTTGACCAGTCAGAAAGAACCAAAATTATAAATATCGCACTTGTTGGGAATCCAAACAGTGGTAAAACAACCCTTTTTAATTTCATCTCGGGTTCCAAGGAAAAGGTTGGGAACTACAGCGGCGTAACGGTTGACATTAAAAAAGCTACATTTAAAACCAGGGGTTATACTTTCAATTTCTTTGATTTACCCGGAACTTATAGTTTAACAGCCTATTCGAAGGAAGAAATTTATGTACGTGAATTCATTTATGAGCAAACCCCGGATATTGTGATTAACGTGCTCGACGCAACTAACCTCGAAAGAAACCTTTTTCTTACAACCCAGCTTATTGACATGGATGTGAGAATTGTGGCTGCACTAAACATGTATGACGAACTTGAAAAAAAGCATCTCTTTTTTGACAAGGATGAACTTTCAAAACTACTTGGGATACCATTTGTGCCCACAATCAGTTCGAGGGGGATTGGGTTGGATAATTTAATCGATAAAGTAATCGATGTTTTTGAAGGAAAAGATCAAATAACAAGGCATGTTCATATAAATTATGGCAAGGATTTGGAAAATGCCATTAAAAATGTGCGTCAAAAAATTAAAGAAAACCGGCCTATTACAGATAAAATTTCATCTAGATTCCTCTCCATTAAATTGCTTGAGAAAGATGAGCAGGTTGAATCGCTATTGTCACATTATGAGAATTATGACGAAATAAAAAAAACTACACAAAAGGAAATTCATAAAATTGAAATACTTGAAAATGAAGAATGTGAAACAGTAATCACCAATGCAAAATATAGTTTTATTACTGGTGCCCTTAAAGAAACTTTTAAAGATAATACTCAAAGTGAGAAAACACGCTCAGAAAAAATTGACAGTGTTTTAACTCATCCTGTATTGGGATTTCCAATTTTTACTTCCATACTGTTTCTCATTTTTTACGTTACATTTAAATTGGGTGCATATCCAATGGATTGGATCGATAAAGGAGTTTTGGCCTTTGGTGATTTTATCTCGGGACTTATGTCTGATGGAATGTTGAAAGATTTGCTTGTTAAGGGAATAATTAGCGGCACCGGAAGTGTTCTTGTTTTTTTGCCCAATATCCTTATTTTATTTTTGTTTATTTCGCTTCTCGAAGGTACAGGTTATATGGCTCGGGCAGCATTTATTATGGACAAGATAATGCACCGTTTCGGACTTCATGGCCGTTCGTTTATTCCAATGATTATGGGGTTTGGCTGCAATGTTCCGGCAATACTCGCCACCCGTTCAATGCGTAATAAAGGCGACAGGATTCTAACGATGCTTATTATCCCGTTTATGTCATGCAGTGCACGGCTTCCGGTTTATATTTTGATTATATCGGCTTTCTTCGATAAATATCAGGCCTTATATTTAATCGGGATTTACGGTGTGGGAATTGTTTTTGCGTTTATAACTGCCCAAATCCTGAATAAAACTTTTTTCAGAAACAAAGAAACTCCTTTTGTTATGGAGTTGCCAACTTATCGTTTGCCAACAGCAAGAAATGTTGTTTATCACATGTGGGATAAAACCCAACATTATTTGCGTAAAATAGGGACAATTATTTTGGTTGGTGTTGTAATAGTGTGGGCGCTTGAGTATTTCCCCAGGGAGACAAAAAATACAAGTTTAATAAAGGAAGAAATTCAAGCCGTTACGCAAAATTCAACCTTAAATACGCTTGAAAAAGAAAATTCCCTCTCAGCTTTGGAAGTCAAATTAGAATCCGACAGACTAATCAACTCATATCTTGGACGAATTGGAAAATTTATAGAGCCGGTGATGCGGCCACTTGGTTTTGATTGGAAGATGAGCATTGCTTTGGTTGCCGGACTACCGGCGAAGGAAATTGTTATTAGCACGATGGGCGTTATATATCAGTCAACTGATGATGAAAATTCTGTTAATCTGCAACAAAAACTTAAAATTGAAAAATTTGAAACAGGCAAAAATAAGGGGCAAATTGTCTTTACTACTCCAACGGCGCTAGCTTTTTTGATTTTTGTTTTGATATATTTTCCTTGTATCGGGGTAGTGGTTGCAATAAAAAATGAGTCTGAGTCTTGGAAATGGGCTGCATTTGCCGTATTTTACACAACTTCGCTTGCATGGATAGCAGCTTTTTTAGTTTATAATATCGGTAATTTATTTGTATAAGGTGATTCAGGAAATTATTACATACATGATTATTGGGGCTGCAATTGCACTGGCAATTTCTAAGGTCGTAACCAAATTTTATAGAAAAAGAAAACCTGTCCCAAAAGTCGATTTTAAAAAAGATACAATTTCTATGCATCACGATTGTTCTGACTGTTCAGCCGAATGTATGTTACGGAGCGCAACAAAACCAATGATTAAAGAGAATATTGAATTGTGTAATAAAATAGAAAACAAGAGTAAATTATAGCAAACTAAGTTGACGAATAGTTCCTGTCGGGTTTTTTGAGTTGAATATAAAACTCCCTGCTACCAGCACATCTGCGCCGTTTTCAAAAAGTTTTTTCCCAGTTTCAAAATTCACTCCTCCATCAACTTCTATTAAGCATTTGGGATTATTAATATTGATGAGTTCTTTCAATTGCCTAACCTTTTTGTAGGTGTTTTCAATAAAAGCCTGTCCTCCAAATCCCGGATTTACCGACATCAGTAAAACCATATCGATATACTCAATTATATCTTCCAAAACTGCAACAGGAGTATGCGGATTCAGGCAAACACTTGCTTTTGCTCCCAGACTTTTTATAAGTTGTATTGTGCGATTCAGATGTTGACAAGCCTCATAGTGAACGGTAATGATTGATGCCCCAGCATTTACAAATGCTTCAATTAAATTATCAGGGTTGACAATCATTAAATGTACATCCAATGGTTTTTGTGCAATTCTATTTACATGTTCGATTACCGGTATCCCGAAAGAGATATTCGGAACAAAAACGCCATCCATAACATCGCAATGGATATAACCTGCATTGCTACTGTTAATCATTTCAATTTCCTTTCCAAGGATGTTAAAATCAGCTGCTAAAATTGAAGGTGCTATTATTCGTCCCATTTTTTGAAATCCGGTTATTTCCCAAGATATGCTCTTAAAAGTCTGTTTCGAAACTGGTTTTTTAATTTTTTAATGGCTTTTTCCTTTATTTGTCTCACCCTTTCGCGCGTCAATCCAAATTCATCGCCAATCTCTTCCAAAGTAAAAGGTTGATAACCGTTTAATCCGAAATAGTGCCTGAGAATTTCAGCTTCACGTTCAGCAAGAGTTGATAAGGAACGTTCAATTTCTTTTCGCAATGAAACAGTCATTAATTCCTCTTCCGGATCAAGAGATTCATCATTTAACATTACGTCATATAAATTACCAGCTTCTTCGTCGCGAAGCGGTGCATCCATTGAAACGTGGGTATTTGAAAAATTAAGTGCATCTTCAATAATTTCAGGTTTGCTTTCCATCAAACCTGCAATCTCTTCAATCGTCGGTTCTCTCTGAAACTCCTGTTCCAATTTATTAAAGGCCTTATTAATTTTATTGATTGAACCGATTTTGTTAAGTGGGAGACGAACAATTCGTGCCTGTTCGGCTAGTGCCTGCAAAATAGATTGTCGAATCCACCATACCGCATATGAAATAAATTTGAATCCCCGTGTTTCGTCAAATCGCTCGGCAGCTTTTATTAGACCCAGGTTTCCTTCGTTTATTAAGTCAGGCAAACTTAAACCCTGGTTTTGATATTGTTTGGAAACTGAAACTACAAATCGAAGGTTTGCTTTTATCAACATTTCGAGGGCAACACGATCTCCTGTTTTAATTCGTTTGGCTAATTCAACTTCTTTTTCAGCGGTAAGCAGCTCTACCTTGCCAATTTCATGCAAGTATTTGTCGAGAGATAAAGTATCGCGATTGGTAACCTGTTTTGAAATTTTAAGCTGTCTCATACGTTTCTTTTGTTAACAATAATCTGATAAACAAAGCGTTAAAGTTATAATTTATTTCAGAAATAAAAATTGTATTGCATTATACGTTAAAATTGGCACTATGTAACTATTAAGTGTTAATTTTTATAAACTTCTGCTTTCATCAAAAATTCCCTTAACATTTTGTATTCCTTGCTCAGTAATTTGCTTTTCTTTTCTCCTTTCATAAACTCCGCCAGTTTTTCAGGCAGCAAAACATTGCCTTTCCCAACAATATCTTCTACGGTTTCAGTAAATTTTGCCGGGTGAGCAGTTTCTAAAAATACCCCAACCTGATTTTCGGCCAGACTTTCATATAAAGCCTGAAAACCACATGCACCGTGTGGATCACACAGATAACCAGTTTCTGAAAAAACACTTTTTACAATTTCCCTGATTTGTGAATCAGAATAACTACTTCCTTTTATTATTTCGGAAATTGTTTTATGTGAATGCTGATACAAATCAAGAATGCGTGCAAAATTACTTGGTGCTCCTACATCCATTGCATTTGCAATAGTTTCTAACGAGGGCAATGGTTGGTAGTTTCCGGTTTTGAGGTAATTGAAAACTACGTTGTTGGCATTATTTGCTGCAATAAAACTGGCAACGGGCAAACCCATTTCACGGGCAAAAAGCCCGGCAGTAATATTTCCCAGATTCCCGCTTGGCACCGAAAAAACCAATTCTTTATTTTTAAGAACACCTAGTTTTTTTAAACGTGCATAAGCATTGAAATAGTAAAACGCCTGTGGTAAGAAACGTGCAACATTTATTGAATTGGCTGAGGTGAGTATAAGGTTTTCATTTAATTCGCTATCTAAAAATGCTGTTTTAACCAAATGTTGGCAATCATCAAAGGTTCCATCAATTTCTAAAGCTGTTATATTTTTTCCTAAAGTTGTGAATTGCGATTCCTGTATTTTGCTCACTTTTCCTTTGGGATATAAAACAAAAACATGAATCCCGTCAACTCCAAGAAAACCATTGGCGACTGCACTGCCTGTATCACCAGAAGTTGCCACCAGAACATTAACCTGTTCTTTTCGGTCATTCAAAAAGTAGTTAAGCAAGCGTGCCATAAAACGTGCACCCACATCTTTAAATGCAAGTGTTGGTCCATGAAAAAGTTCGAGTGAATAAATTGAATCAGTTACTTTTACTACCGGACAATCAAAATTTAACGTTTCAAAAACGATTTCCTTTAATTTTGATTCTTCAATATCTTCTCCAAAAAACTTTTTTGCTACTTCAAAACCAATCTCCTGAAATGTAAGATTCTGGATATTATCAAAAAAAGAAGGTTCAAATTTGTTAATATGATCGGGCATATAAAGTCCGTTGTCGGCAGCTAACCCTTTTACAACGGCTTCTTTCAAGGAAACTTCGGGAGAATTTTTATTTGTGCTGTAATATCTCATTTGCAGGTTTAGACAATTAACAACATTTAGGATTGCAAAAATAGAAAACTAACTTCATCACTAACAAATAACTGCTAAAAACCAAAAAAGTTTAATAATCTGTTCATAATCCATGACTAAAATCATGAATATGAAAGTGTTTTATGATTTAGACAAAAATGTTTTAATAAACTGATTTCCATGAATAGTTCCGAAAGCACCTTGTTTAACACTGAATTCGTCATAAACTTTCACGTCATCCGGCTCAATTCCGGGATAATAAATGGTAAAAGGAACAGGATCATGGGTATGTGTTTTTAAAGCGCAGGGTGTTGGGTGGTCGGGCAGTATTGCAATCGCAACCGGTTCTTTCATCTTCCCGGTTTCTTCAATAATGTATTTTACAACACGATTATCAAGATATTCAATTGTTTTTGTTTTAAGTTCTACATCCCCTTCATGTCCAGCTTCATCGCTGGCTTCAATATGTAAATACACAAAATCGTTGGATTTCAGAGCTTCAACAGCAGCTTCTGCTTTTCCTTCGTAATTTGTGTCATACAATCCAGTAGCACCTTCAACATGAATAACTTCCATTCCCGCGTAAACTCCAATTCCATGCAATAAATCAACTGCCGAAATCATTGCTGATTTCTCTATCCCATACATTTCTTTTAATGTAGGCATTTCAGGTTTATACCCCGGCGACCATGGCCAGATACTGTTTGCCGGATCTTTTCCAATCTTTTTGCGACTAATGTTGATCGGATGGTTTTCGAGTAATTTTTGCGATTCTATTATTAATTGATTAAGTAATTCAGATGTTTCATTGGCTTCCATATTTTTAGGTTGAACAAATACATCCCTGAACGGAGTTCCGGTAACATCGTGGGGCGGAGTACATTTCAAATCTTTAATTCCATTTTTAATAATCAGTAAATGGCGGTATGAAACTCCCGGGTAAAACCTTATTTTTTCATTGCCTAACTTGTTATTTAGAAACTGAATTAGTTCCGCAGCTTCATTTGTGGAAATATGTCCACCGGAATGGTTTTTTATTTTTTTGTTTTCAATGGTCAATAAATTACAACGTAGCGCCAAATCTCCCGGTTGAATGGCAACTCCCATACTTGCAGCTTCCAAAACACCTCTTCCTTCAAAAACCTTTTCCACATCATAACCCAAAACGGCCATATTTGCAATTTCGCTGCCCGGGTGCATTGATTTTGGCACCGTTGTAAACAACCCGGATCTGCCATGTTTTGCCAGCCAATCGATATGAGGTTTATTTGCCATTTGAAGTGGGGTTTTTCCGCCATAATTTTCGAGAGGCTCATCTGACATTCCATCGCCGAGTATGATAATGTATTTCATTTTTTAATTGTCTTTGTTAATTAATGATTTTACAGGTTACCCTTAACTTATTAAGATTTTAACCTTAAACCCAGAACTTTAAACTTTAAACCCTAAACTCTGAACTCTAAACTTTCTCCACCTTCTAAATATTCGAAACTTTAATTAAATCAGCAAAAACACCGGCGGCAGTAACAGAAGCACCGGCTCCGTAACCCTTAATCAACATGGGGAACTGCTGGTATCTTTCGGTTGTGTAAATTACAAGGTTGTTGCTACCTTCCAAATCGAAGAAAGGATGTCTTGAATCAACTTCCTGTAAACCTACTTCTGCAACTCCGTTCTCAAAACGGGCAACAAATCGCCATCTTTTATTTTCAGCTGCAAGTTTTATACGTTTAAGTTCAAACTCAGCATCGAGTTGCGAAATATTTTGCCAAAAATCATCAAGCGTTCCATCGAAAAAAGAATCAGGAACAAATCTGTTAATTTTAATTTCATCCATTTCAATTTCATAACCTGATTCACGGGCTAGGATGAGCACTTTTCGGGCAACGTCAACTCCGCTTAAATCAATTCGAGGGTCTGGTTCAGAGTAACCTTCATCCTTGGCCATTTTAATGGTAAGGCTCAACGGTATTTCCGATGAAATTGTATTAAAAATATAGTTCAGTGTGCCGGATAATACTGCTTCAATCTTAAGGATTTTATCGCCCGAATTTACCAAATCATTTAAAGTATTTATAATTGGTAAACCCGCACCAACATTGGTTTCAAAGAGGAATTTCACCCCTTTTTGCTTGGCAATTTTCTTTATTTCGGAATAATTTTTATATGCCGATGAAGCTGCTGCTTTGTTTGCTGTGACAATTGAAATGTTTGACCGCAGGATATCCTTGTAAATTGAGGCTACCAAATCAGAAGCAGTGCAATCAACAAATACAGGATTATAAATATTCATTTCTTTGATTTCACGGGCAAAACCCTGAAGATCAGATTTTTTTTCTGAATTTTCAAGTTTTTCCATAAAACTGGCAATATCAATCCCATCACGATCAAAAACCATTTTCCGTGAATTGGCTACCCCTGTTAATTTTATATTGAGGTGTTTTTCTTTTAATAATTTTCCCTGCTGCTTTAGTAATTGTTCAAGCAGGTTTCCTCCAACTGTGCCAATTCCCATCAGAAATACGTTCAGCTCAACGTTTTCAGAAAGGAAAAAAGATTCATGGACAACATTTAAAGTTTTGCGTAAATCTTCATTCCGAACTACCCACGATATATTCAATTCCGAAGCTCCCTGTGCAATTGCGATAATATTTACACCACTTTTCCCTATTGTCGAAAATAGTTTTCCTGCAATTCCTGTGGAGTGTTTCATGTTTTCACCAACAATTGCCACAATGGAAAGGTCAGTTTCGATTGAGATTTTGCTTATTTGTCCATTGATTATTTCCTTCTCAAAATCAGTTTGAATTGCTGTACTTGCAATTTCTACTGCGTTTTCTTCTATTGCAATGCTGATAGAATTTTCAGAAGAAGCCTGTGAAATAAGTATCACATTAACATTTTCGCGTGCAAGTGCCGTAAAAAGCCGCATCGAAATACCGGTAACCCCAACCATTCCAATGCCCTGAAGTGTAACAAGGGCGATACCCGAAATTGATGAAATGCCTTTTATTATCCTTTCCAACCCATTTTCAGCTATATGAGATATTCGTGTTCCTGGGTTTTCAGGTTCAAATGTGTTTTTTATGAGAATTGGGATATGTTTTTTGTAAACAGGAAGAATGGTTGGCGGATAAATAACTTTCGCGCCAAAATGAGACAATTCCATAGCCTCAGAATAGGTTAGTTCAGGAATTGTATATGCTTTACTGATAATCCGTGGATCAGCAGTCATAAATCCATTTACATCAGTCCATATTTCAAGTATTTCAACATCCAAAGCTGCAGAAATTATGGCTGCCGTGTAATCAGAACCACCTCTTCCAATGGTTGTAAATTCTCCTTTAATATTTTTCGAAATAAAACCTGGGACAACTGCAACTCCTTTAAAATCAATAAAAATATCCTGAATATTTTTGTTTGTTACAGTAAAATCTACAGTTGCCTTTCCGAAATTACTATCAGTTTGAATGAATTCGGAAGAATCAAACCGCACAGCACCAATAAACTGAGAAACAATATGCGATGAAATCCGCTCTCCAATCCCCGCAATCCTGTCAAGTGTTTTAGCCGTCAATTCGCCGACAAGTGTGATTCCGGTCAGTATCTGTTCAAGTTCATCCAAAAGTTTTGTAACTATTTGTTTTATACTCCCCGTACCATTAAAAAGCTGATGGATAGCATCCTGATGTCGGGATTTGATTTCCGTTAAGTCTAAATGAAAGTTTCCATCCCCTTTTGCAGCTTTTCTAGCCGCAGTAAGTATTTTGTCGGTAATTCCACCAAGTGCTGACACAACCACAATAACATCGCAATGTTGATTTTCAACAATACTTTTTACTTTTCTGATGTTTTCGGCTGAACCAACCGAAGTACCGCCAAATTTTAAGACTTTCATATTTCTAATGCGTGAATATGTGAATGTGTAAATGCGTGAATGAATGAATCGGTTATAGAGCGTTCCTGATATTTGATACCCGATACTTTGTATTTAATACCAAATATTCTGTACCTGATACTTTGTATTTCAACTTCTATTTTCAAAAACCATCTCATTCTGCTAAAAACCTTTGATTTTATTAAAAAAAATGGATGAATCGACAGAAGCGGTTCACCCAGTTTTACTGTCTGTTTTAATATTATTACACCAATGTTGTATTTCCTGTAATTGCTCCCACTATTTTGGTTTCAAGCTCCAGCGCCAATTCGGGGTTGTCGATAATTAATTTACGCACGGTTTCACGTCCTTGTCCCAATTTTGTTTCACCATAACTAAACCACGATCCGCTTTTTTTAATAATGTTGTATTGAACTCCCAAATCAACAATTTCGCCTGATTTTGAAATACCTTCACCAAACATAATATCGAATTCTGCTTTACGGAATGGTGGTGCTATTTTGTTTTTAACAACTTTCACCCTCACATTATTTCCCTGCACTTCCTCTCCGTCTTTTATCTGGCCAATGCGCCTGATATCCAAACGAACCGAAGCATAAAA
Organism: Draconibacterium sp.; assembly: GCA_041739985.1. Lineage (GTDB taxonomy): Bacteria > Bacteroidota > Bacteroidia > Bacteroidales > Prolixibacteraceae > Draconibacterium. The sequence continues at coordinate 268,297 of JBGSMW010000108.1, forward strand.
CTTTAGAGCATTACCACCTGTGGTGGTTTCGGGATTACCAAACATAACGCCGATTTTTTCGCGCAACTGGTTGATGAAAATACAGCAGGTTTTTGTTTTGCTGATATTTGCCGTGAGTTTGCGAAGCGCCTGTGACATAAGGCGGGCCTGCAATCCCATTTTTGAATCACCCATTTCTCCTTCGATTTCAGCTTTTGGTGTTAAAGCTGCTACTGAGTCGATTACAATTATATCTATCGCTCCCGAACGAACCAGGTTATCCACAATTTCCAATGCCTGCTCACCATTGTCAGGTTGCGAAATCAATAATTCGTCGATATCAACGCCAAGATTTTTGGCGTAATATGGGTCGAATGCATGTTCTGCATCCACAATTGCTGCAATTCCACCGGCTTTTTGAGCTTCGGCAATGGCATGAATGGCGAGCGTTGTTTTTCCTGATGATTCAGGTCCGTAAATTTCAATGACCCTGCCTTTGGGATAACCTCCAATTCCAAGTGCAACATCCAAAGCAATTGAACCCGATGAAATTGCTGCAACGTCGTCAACAGGTCGGTCGCCAAGGCGCATTATCGAACCTTTTCCGTAGCTTTTTTCAATTTTATCCATTGTAAGCTGAAGTGCTTTCAGCTTCTCCTTGTTCATGGCTAGTTTTTCTTCTTTTGTCATGTTTTGAATAGGTTAAATATTTAATGTTTCAATAATTTGACTTGTGTGATTTTTTGTGTCAACTTTTTCAAATACAGCCTCGATAATGCCTTTTTCGTCAATTACAAAAGTGGTGCGAATAACTCCCATGTATTTTTTTCCATACATACTTTTTTCTCCCCAGGCGCCGTAATTTTCAAGAATTTCATGGTTTGTGTCGGCTATCAGGTTGAATTTCAACCCAAATTTATCACTGAATTTTAAATGTGATTTTTCGCTGTCGGGACTCACGCCCACAACTTCGAAACCTTTGCGCAACCACATTTCATAATTTTCGTTCAAATTGCACGACTCGGCAGTACATCCGGGTGTGTCGTCTTTCGGGTAAAAATAAAGAATGAGTTTCTTTCCAATAAAATCGTTTAACCCGATTTTTTTCCCGTCCTGATTCACTCCCTCAAACATCGGAGCTTTATCTCCTGCTTTCAATTTCGACATAATAAATCCACTTTTTTAGTTCCACAAATATATGTTATTAATGATAAATCTCAGCTTATTTACAATTCATTATTATTCCTCTAAAAGCATATAATATTTAATACACCGTCGTTTTTTTTGTATTTTTACCCTGAACAATGTTTGAATTCTAGTTAATATGAGTCAAGTTTCTAAAATTATATTCCTAACAATATTAATTTACTTTTTGTTTGTTTCCTTCGGGTCAAAAGGTTTGTCTTTTCAGGAAAACCCATTGACAAAAGCCATTCAGTTATTTGATAAAGAGAAGTATGCTGAAGCAGAACCACTTTTCAAAAATATACTTGATAACAGGCCGGATGATTTTATGGTTAATTATTTTTATGGCGCCTGCCGGACTGAAAATGGACATTTCAGTGATCAGGAATTAAACTACCTTGTAAAAGCCAGCAAAGAAGTTAACCCGTTGAATATTGATTATTATTTGGGTGTACAATATCATTCTAAAAATCAATGGGAAAAAGCACTGGCATATTATAAATTGTATAAATCGATGGCCAGTGTAAACGATCAGGAGAAAGTTAAATTGGATTTGAAAATGGAGCAATGTATTAGCCATGTAAATCCATTTATTACTGCTGAACCTGCTGAAATTTCAGCACCGGAAATTCGTGAATCTGATTCCATTGTTGAGGTAGCGGATAACGTGGTGCAATCAGCCTTAGCCCAAAGGAAGGAACAATCGGATGAAATTGATTCTACCTCAGTAAAAAGTGAAGGGAAAGCAAAATTAGATGAATATGAAAGTTCAACTTTCGAAAGTACAAATCAGATTTTAGTGTCTGAGCCGGATTCTTTCCCGATTAACATATCAAATGAAGAACCACAAAAGGAACCTGTTAAAACTATTCCGACCAATGAAAGAATAAAATTTAGTGTCAACAATGAATTAACATATATATCGATTTCAAATTTTAAAACTGAGGAGGGGAAAAACTATTTTGATAAGGGAACTCTAACAGAAACTGAATTGCAAAAGGTTTTAATACGGACCGAAATTCTTCGTGATAAATATAAATCTGCACCATCAAGAGCAGAAAAAGATTCGATTGGGCAGGTAATTCTTTCACTGGAAGGTGAAGCATATGACCTAAAAAATTCAACTAATCAATTTTTTATGCAGGCAAAAAATGCTGAAAATAGCTACTGGTCAAATGCTTCGCAGGAAGAAACTGAGAATTTTATCAAAGAATTGAATGTTGTTTCTGCAAAATTGAGTGAGCAGAAATCTGCTGATACAATTGAAAATTCGGAAATAATAATACCTCCAATTCTTATACAAGATGAAGTAATTAAAAATGAAACTTCCAATGGGAATTCAGGTATTACATACAGAATTCAAATAGGAGCATACAGCCGGGGAATTCCAAATAGTCAGAAAGCAGTATTCAATAAAATTTCAATTTTACGAAAAGTTGAAAATTATACTGATGAAAATGGGGTAGTGGTTTATACAACTGGCAACCTCACCAGTTTTGACGATGCAGTTGTTATGCAAAAACAGATTCGGCAGGAAGGAATAAAAGATCCGATAATTGCTGCCTATTTAAACGGAAAAAGAATAACTTTGGAAAACGCTAAAGAAATCGACAATAACCAATGACATCAAAAGAAACTAAAAGACAACCAACGGAAAATTTCAACAATGAAGTTGTTGAAAATAAATTCCTGATACTGCATAACGATGACGTGCATTCATTTGAATATGTTACTCATGCCTTGATTGAGGTATGCGAACACAGTTTTGAACAGGCAACCCAATGTACTATGATCACACATTACAAAGGAAAATGTGATGTCAAAAAAGGAGGTGTTAAAACTTTAAAACCTATGAAAGACGCATTGATTGAAAGAAAACTAAACGCCACAATTGACTAACATGACTTTACTCGCCATTGTTTTATTAATTCTGCTCGGTTTGCTTTTGCTTATGATAGAGTTTGCGGTAATTCCGGGAATTACAATTGCAGGAATTGGTGGTGCCTTATTGTTGATTGCAAGTGTTTACATTGCATTTACAGGAATGGGTAAAATTGCCGGTTTTATTACCCTGGCAGTTGTTTTGATAGCATCTCCCATCATGATTTACTATTTTTTCAATTCGCGTTCCGGAAAAAAAATGATTCTTGAATCGGAAATTAATGGTAAAATTGAAAATTTCAATCCTGAAAATCTAAAAGTTGGTGATACAGGGAAAACAATAGGAAGACTGGCACCAATGGGAAAAATAAAGGTAAATGGTGAAGTAGTTGAAGCACAGTCAACGGGTGCGTTCATCGATCATCAAACTGAAATAAGGATTATAAAAATCAAATCAAATCAAATCATTGTTGAACCAATAAAAAAAGAATAATATGATTGAACAAATCGGATCATTAGGAGTAGTAATTGCGGCAATAGTATTATTAATTGTAATGCTGTATTTTGTCCCAATCGGACTGTGGTTTTCGGCGCTGGTTTCTGGCGTAAAAATATCTCTGTTACAACTGTTTTTAATGCGTTTCAGAAAAGTGCCACCGGGCGTTATTGTTCGTGCATTAATCGAAGGTACAAAAGCAGGAGTTCATTTAAACCGTGACGCTTTGGAAGCTCATTATCTGGCTGGTGGTCATGTGGCAAGGGTAGTTCATGCTCTTGTTTCGGCTGCGAAAGCAAATATTGAACTTACATTTAATATGGCTACTGCAATCGATTTAGCAGGTCGCGATGTATTTGAAGCTGTACAAATGTCGGTTAATCCGAAAGTAATAAACACACCACCTGTAACTGCTGTGTCAAAGGATGGTATCCAGTTGATAGCAAAAGCGCGTGTAACGGTTCGTGCCAATATTAAACAGTTAGTTGGGGGAGCTGGAGAAGAAACTGTTTTGGCTCGTGTTGGCGAGGGGATTGTTTCATCAATCGGGTCATCACATTCCCACAAATCTGTTCTTGAAAATCCTGATTTTATTTCTCGTGTGGTGTTGGAAAAAGGGTTGGATGCCGGAACAGCTTTCGAGATTCTCTCAATAGATATTGCCGACATTGACATTGGTAAAAATATTGGGGCAGCACTTCAAATGGATCAGGCCGAGGCTGATAAAAATATCGCCCAGGCAAAAGCCGAGGAACGGCGTTCAATGGCTGTTGCACTTGAGCAGGAAATGATTGCAAAAGCGCAGGAAATGAAAGCAAAAGTTATTGAAGCAGAAGCAAAAATTCCAATGGCTATTGCCGAAGCTTTTAAAGCTGGAAATCTTGGAATTATGGATTACATGAAGTACAAAAATATAATGGCTGATACTTCAATGCGGGATTCTATTGCCGGAGATACCAAGAAAAGTACTTAGTTTTAATATACTTATAGAATTGAAAAGCCTTTCGGTACAAAACGGAAGGCTTTTTATTTATGATTGGTATCGATAAAAGTGATATATTTTTTGCTTTAAGTTAAAACGAGTTACAAAAATGAATTTGTAACTCTTAAAATATTATTGTCGGGTTAGCAAGAAACAATATGCCCTCTGGACTCACTTTAATCCCAGATAATTTAATATCTCACTTTTGTCACTAATACACACTTCCACCTTATTCTTGTCACGTTTTTATTTAAATCATTTAGTTTGACTTACTTTTGAAATGACAAATAACTTTGAAGTTTTTAATTGTTGAAATTTGCATCAGTAATTTATAAATGATTAAATGTATAAATTTGAAAGAGTTTCATTTGATAGTATGGTGATATGTAAAACCAGACTTGTTTTAATCTGATAACTAAGAATAAATCTTCAAAATGCACCGGGAGTATAACAAAATAAATCATTAACGTTACAACGTTTTGTCCATAGAAAACAAGGTCATCACTTGTTGATTTTTGATTTGACACTATTCTTTTATCAAAAATTATATATTTGACATTCAATAAATATAAAAAGCAAGTTTCGTTCTGCTCTAAAAACTGCTCTACTGAAAAATATAGCAAGATTGAAAGGTAAGAAACAATTATTCAGAACAAACTCACAAATGGAAATAAAACCCGTAATAGTGAATGCCATAGGTAAATAATCATTATAATAAAGCAATATAAGTAAATCAAAGTAAAATGCTGAAAGTCCTTTTCATAGTTATCCTGACTTTATATTTTTCACCACTACGAAGTCAATCGCATTGGGAAAGTATCGTAACCGAAACCGATGAATTTAAATATCAGTTGCCGAAAGTGGAACCGACAGAAGATTGGACGGTTCTAAATTATAACGATCAGGATTGGGAAACCGGAAATGGTGGATTTGGATATGGCGATAATGATGACAACACAGTTGTTGCCCCGACAAAATCTATGTTTCTGCGTAGAGAATTTACAGTACCGGGTTCCGTTACTTTTCAAAACCTAATTTTAGACATAGATTACGACGATGCCTTTGTAGCGTATTTAAACGGTGTTGAAATTGGAAGATCGGGAAATCTGCCCGATGGAAAACCTGGTATCAATGCAGATTTATCAGTAGATCATGAAGCACAACTTTATTCGGGAGGGCAACCTGACCGTTTTACAGTTTATCCCGGACTTTTACATCTGGGGTCGAATATTCTTGCTGTGCATATTTTAAATTTTAATTTAGCTTCATCTGATTTGTCGGCCAGAATTTTTCTGAATGCCGAAATTCAAGGAACTGAAAATATTTTCAGCGAAATACCAGACTGGTTTCAGGAACCGGTTACTAATAATACTGTCAATCTGCCTATTATAAAGATTAATACAGAAGGGAGAACCATTGTGGATGAGCCAAAAATAATGGCCAAAATGCAAGTAATCAATAATGCCAATGGTATAAACAGTTTTAACGATACGAATTATGAGTACGATGGATATATCGCTATTGAAATAAGAGGCAACACGGCGCAGATGTTTCCTAAAAAAAGTTATTCCTTAGAAACCCGGTTAAGTGACGGATCGAACAACAATGTTTCAATACTTGGCTTACCACCTGAGAACGATTGGGTTCTGCACGGCCCATACTCCGACAAATCAATGATGAGAAATGCGCTGGCATACAACATAGGCAACGCCATGGGCAATGGCTGGCATCCGCGAACCCGATATGTGGAAGTTGAAATTAACGGAGAATACAGGGGTGTTTACCTTTTTGTTGAGAAAATTAAGATTGATAAAAACCGTGTTGATATCGCTACTTTAAAACCAGAGGATAATTCCGGCGATGAATTGACAGGTGGTTATATTATCAGCATCGACAGGGATCAGCCGGGTAGCTGGAACTCACCTATTATGGGAAGAACAGGAAGTGTGGATATTCCCTTTTCATATGTGGATCCGAAATATGATGAGCTTACTCCTCAACAACGTTATTATATCAGATCATATATCATTGAATTTGAATATGCTTTGCTCGGAAATAATTTCAAAGATCCGGAATCAGGCTACAGGGCTTACATTGATGTGGAAACTTTTATAGACTATTTTATTATTACTGAATTGAGCCGCGATCTGGACGGTTACAGGGTGAGCGTTTTTTTTCATAAAGATAAGGATAGCAAAGGGGGTAAACTTACCATGACACCGTTTTGGGATTATAACATTTGTTTTGGGAACGCTAATTTTTTCAGCGCCGGTAACGAAAAGGGTTGGGCATCGGAAGGTATAGGTGCCGGTGACTGGTACGAAATACCTTTCTGGTGGGACCGATTCAGGGAAGATCCTTATTTTGAAACTGTTCTAAAATACAGATGGGAGAGTCTTAGGAAAAATGTTCTCAGTAAAAATACAATCAATAATTTTATCGATTCGTGCCAGAACCTTCTGGATGACGCGCAGGTGAGAAACTTTGAAAAATTCAATATTCTGGGTACCTACGTGTGGCCAAATAATTATGTTGGTAGCACATATATAAATGAGGTGAACTATCTGAAAAATTGGATCAGCGGTAGAATAGACTGGCTTGATTCGCAAATGGACAAAATAGTACCTTCCTTTGTTGTAGCCAATAATGAAACTACTTCCCTTGATAATTTTGATCCAATTGTTTATCCAAATCCCTTTAACGATAAATTTATAATTGAAATCGATTCACGTAATTATAGCGATGTCGATATTGTTTTTAAAAATCTGCTGGGTCAGCTCGTTTATAAGAAAAAAGTTGCTGCAGTTCCGGGAAGACAAACAATTGAATTTACTTATGATGAATTGGGACAAAAAGGCAATGTGTTTATATACACCATTATAACAGAAGGACTGCCGGTTAAATCAGGTAAGATTATGCATAAATAAAATCAATTATAAAGATATGTTTGGGGACAAAAAATCTAAACCTAAAATTCTTTATGATTCAAAAAAGTTTTCTTTTATAAAAGGACCGAATAATGCATCAGAATTGACTAAAAATTGTATCACTGAAAAGTTATTATAACTTATCTTTGAGTTAAAATTTTGATAAAGTATTCTGACACTGAGGGAAATTTAAAGTTTGGTTAAATATTATTTTCAACTCATACTGCACGTGAAAAATGTATAGAAAGATTTTATTATCAGCAGGATTATTAATTTTAACATTGATGTCAATTCACGCACAAACGATTGACTCAAAGATAGATGATATTAAATCTGCGTTGATTAATGGTAATTATGAGGCTGGATTAAGTGAGTGCGAAGCTTTACTTAAATCAGGCATCAGTGATACCAAACAACTGGCATTGGTTTATGGTTACGCAGGATTATCAAGTGAAGTGTTAAAGCACAAAACAGAAGCGATTAATTATTATAAAAAGGCTGTCGAATTGCAAATGCCGCAATTGGATGTGTATGACAAGCTAATTAATCTGTCAAAAAAGGAAAAGAATGATTCAATATATGAATTTGCACTATTTGAAAAATTAAAGGCTTTTCCTGAATATAAAGATGAGGTAAAAAATAGTCTTGCATATCTGTACATAAATACAAAACAATACGAAAAATTATTAAGTACTACCAATGAGCTTTTAAGTTGGCATCCCGACAATGCTGATTATAACTATTTTAAAGGAGTGGCTTTGCAAAATTTAAATCAGATAGACGAAGCTAAAATATTTTATTCTGAAGCACTGAAATCAAATCCCGATCATTCGGGAGCTAACATGAGCCTTGGTTTAATTATTTATAATGATGGCAGTGAAATATTTTTATCCAGGAAAAAGCAGTATGAAGCACTTGCAAAACCTAACTGGAATGATTATTCGGTCTATGAAAAAGGGATTGAAAAGGGTAAAACTTTATACCAGCAATCGTTGCCACACTTATTAAAAGCTTATGAAAGTGGTTCATACCCTGACTTAAAACCTTTAATTTTTAACACTTACATTCGATTGGAACAAAAAGAAAAAGCAGAATCATATAGATAAATTTCAATAAAATCAGATAAATATTGAGCCTGGTTATTTTTTTTGATGTTTAGTTGAATAAAACACTTCGTACGATAGAAGCTTAAGAAAATTAATCATTTAAAACCAGTTGAAAACCCGTTTTGTGTGAATGTCATTTCAAACAAAAACAATTTTTGATAAAATTATAAGAAAAACTCAGAATGTGAAATTGTGACGCTTTTTGACGGATTTCTGATTCATGTATTTTATAGCTGAAATTACTTTTGTTCTGTGGAAAATAAGTTTTAATACCATTTAACTTTTTAAACTAATTCTTACTAAATCAATGAAAAAGGTCAAGTCTGATATCCGGTTGACAAAAAAACGGGCAATTTACCGATGGATAAAATCCGAAGGTCTTTTATCAGGATTGGTAATTGTCAAAACAATCAGTCTAATATCGACAGCAACAGCAGCAAGATCTACTTTGACTCTTAAGATTTCCGCATTCATTCAAAAATTCAGTAGCGTACAGCAATCCGCATTTACGCATACGTGTTCCAAACAAAACTACTTCTATGTCAGCAAACTCCAGACAATCACAAATGGCGGTTATTCCTGCTTTTATTCTGCGGTGAGTTCTGATTATAACCAAACACTTATTCGCTTTTTCGGAAAGCAAATTCCGTTCTTATAACGATTTTTATTGCAATGCTTTTAAATTCAGCACTAAATATGGAAAAAACAATTCGGGAACAAATTAGAAAATATCTGTTGATAGAAACAGTTCTATTAATTGGAATTTTATTTACCGTTGCCTGTAAAGATGAATATTTATATGACAACAGTGAGCCGGAATGGCTCGGTGCAAGTATTTACGATTATCTGAAATCGAGTGAAAACTACACGTATTATGTCCGGTTAATAGAAGAGGTTGAAGATTATAAACAAGTTCTGGCAAAAACAGGCAGCAAAACACTTTTTGTTGCCGACGACCTTGCATTCGAAGAATTCTTTAAAAATAATCCATGGAATGTATCGGGATATGACGATCTGAGTTACACCCAGAAAAAGCTGATTCTCAAATTCTCAATGATCGACAATGCTTACCTGATTGAAACCTTATCCAACTATTACAATGGCACACTCCAGGAAGGAACAGCATTGCGGCGTTCCACTTCAGTCTCGATTCTTGATTCTATCCCATTTGAATCGGGCGACATTCTGCCACAGGGACCGTTTTGGAACTGGCACCGAAACAAAGGTATTCACCTGCTGAAAGATGCCACTTCCTGGCCAATGGTCCATTTTCTGGAGAAATCGTTAAAAAGTGCCGGCATTGAAGATGGCGACTTTAGCTTGATCACGGGTGTCGAAAGAAACACAAACGATGCCCACATTTTTAGCATCAAAGTAAAAGAAAGAGATATCACCTGTAAGAACGGATACGTACATGTGCTGGAGAAAGTACTGATACCACCAGTAAACGTGGCCGAATACCTGAAAACAAATCCAAGTTCACGCATATTTTCCGATTTGCTCGATCGTTTTTGTGCACCCTATTACAATGCTTTACAAACGAGTGCCTACAATCAAATTCACCCTGAAAATCCTGTCGATTCAATTTATGAGAAAATATATTTTTCAGATTACCTGGGACAAACCCGTTACCCCAATGGAAGTCTGATCAGAACTGATCTTTTGCTACCCATAAATCCGGGCATAAACGAATATGTTTCGTCAGCTGCCGGTAGCTCAATGCAATCGGATATGGCAGCAATTTTTGCGCCCACCAACGAGGCTATGACAAACTATTTTGAAACCGGATCTGGGGTAATTTTAAAAAACCGTTTTGGAAGCTGGGAGAATACACCCGATTACATAATCATGAAACTGTTGAACAGACATCTTCGGGAGTCGTTTCTCGAAACAGTTCCCGGCCGTTTCGAAAAGTTAGTGGATAGCAACAATTCGCCCATCCCGATTAAACCCGGTGATATTACAGGTTCGTATGTAGGTTTGAACGGCGTGGTTTACAACACAAACAAAGTTTATCCACCTGATGATTATATTTCAGTGTATGCTCCGGTTCTGTTAAGCGAAGAAACCAGCGTTTTCAACTGGGCTGTTACGCAAAACGAGTTCGACCTTTACCTGAACTCACTAAAAAGTACCTACAGTTTTTTTGTACCTACCGATGAATATTTCAAGAATTATATCGATCCGGTTTCATTTGCCAAGGATGTAGTAGGTGTTATGAAATACTGGTATAATACAAAAACCTCTACCGTAAACGCAACAGTTTATGCTTATGATCCACAGACCGGGGAAGTAGGCGACTCAGTAAATACAATTACAAGTTCGGTATTTATTTCAAACCGGTTACTTGACATGCTTGACACCCACGTCGTTGTTGGTAATGTTGAATCAGGAGCCAAATATTATTTCAGCAAAAACGGCAATATTTTGCTTGTTGAGGGAACAGGTGCAGAACTTAAAGTACAGGCGGGGTATGATGTTAAATCGGGCACAAAAGTAAATGTTGTAAACAATGGTGTTTACAGACAGCAAAACGGAACAACTTATTTTATCGATAAACCGTTACAGACTCCTTTGCAGTCAGTTTATAAAATATTGAGCGAAACTCCTGAGTTTAGTGAATTCTTTGCTTTGCTTAACGGATTTCCCGCGTCAAAAGAAATTTTTGTAAAAAGAACCAATTATTACGGCATCGATTTTAATATCAAATTCTTCAACACTTTTAACTATACGGTTTATGTACCTACAAACGAAGCCATTCAGAAAGCAGTTAACGATGGTTTGATAATGAACTGGGAACAGATAAATGCAATAACCGATAATTTGCAAAAAACAGCAGCAACTGAAAAACTGGAGCGTTTTCTGCGCTACCATTTCCAGGATAATTCATTGTTTGTTGACGGTGAAACCTTCTACAAGTTATATCAAACGGCAACTATCAAGCAAAATGAAATAGAAACACAATTCAGAACTTACAAAGACAAATATTACAGGCTGGGAATTACCAGCGATGGTGAAAACATAAAACTGGATACTGAAAATTGGGGTTCAGCTAACCTGATAAGAAGCAATGGACTATACAACATTCTGACAAGGGATTACATTTTTAGCGGTAATCCGCAGGCGTACCGTGAGATTGATGGTACAGGAGCCGGTACTGAATTCTCGAATTCATCCATTGTTACTTCTTCAACAGCGGTCATCCACCAGATTGATAATGTTTTGAGGTTTGAATAATATGACAACAGATATGAAATTTAAAATTGTTGGAACAATTCTGTTTTTTTATATCCTCCTTCCCTTTGTTTCGTTGGGACAGAGTTCCGAAACTCAGCGGGTGTTAAGGGGAACGGTAAGTTCGGCAACCGATGGCGAAACCCTTGTGGGAGCAACTGTGATTGAGGCTGACGATAAAAAAAGAATTATCAGTGCAACCATCACCGATATAAATGGACAATATGTTCTGAAAATTAAAAATCCGGAAAATAACATTGCTTTCAGCTTTGTGGGATTTATAACCCAGGGACAGAAAATCGGAGACCAGACAGTTATTAACGTTAAACTGAAGGAAGATTTGCAGGTTATCGAAGACATTGTAATTACCGCCGAAAAAAAGGTTACTGACGGAAACTTCGAAATTCCGCAACGACAGGTTTCGACTGCAATACAAACCCTTAGTTCAAAAGAATTTGAAGGAATTCAGGTAACCTCAATAGATGAAGCAATGCAAGGGCGTATTGCAGGTTTGGATATTGTAGCCAATTCCGGAGACCTTGGTTCGGGAGCAACCATGAGGATCAGGGGAACTTCGTCAATAAATGCAAATACACAGCCTTTAATTGTGGTAAACGGAATTCCCTACGAAATTAATGTAGATCCTTCATTTGATTTTGCCGCCGCAAACCAGGAACAATATGCGAACATGTTGAGCATTAATCCTGATGATATTGAAGAAATTACAGTGTTAAAAGATGCCGCTTCTACCGCAGTCTGGGGTTCGAAAGGAGCCAACGGTGTTCTTGTCATAAAAACAAAAAAAGGAGCACAGGGGCATAGCCGTCAACCTAAGGAATCTGGATTAGTCAAATGATTCAGATTCTTTAATTATTTCACTATAATATAGGGGGGTATGTGAAAGTGCAACCTTACCTGTTGAAAGATCATTGGAAGATGTTTTTAATTATGAAGAG
>JBGSMW010000029.1:0-67998 GCA_041739985.1 Draconibacterium sp.
CCCTGCAATGTTTCTACCAGTCCGGCTGCAATTACTGCGGCTTCCAAAGTATTGTGAGCGTCGCTGCCAACAATAATGTCAACTACTGTGGCTGGTAATGGAGTCAGCACTGCATCGATTACATGAACAACTCCATTTGCAGCTTCCAAATCAGCAACTGTTACTTTGGCATTGTTGATGAATACACCGTCTTCATTGATAGTAACGGTTACTTCCTGACCTTGAACAGTAATAATTTTCTGTCCGTTGCTCAGGTCTGAACTCATGGCTTTGGCTCCCACAACATGATAAGTGAGAATATTGGTTAAAGCAGGAATATCATTCAGGAGCGCTTCAACTGTTCCCTCGGGAAGTGCGGCAAATGCTGCATCAGTTGGAGCAAATACTGTGAAAGGTCCTTCACCCTGCAATGTTTCTACTAATCCGGCTGCAACTACTGCGGCTTCCAAAGTATTGTGAGCGTCGCTATTCACGATAATATCAACCACGGTAGCTGGTAATGGTATCAAAACTGCATCGATAACATGTACTACTCCGTTTGCAGCTTCCAAATCAGCAACTGTTACTTTGGCATTGTTGATGAATACACCGTCTTCATTGATAGTAACGGTTACTTCCTGACCTTGAACAGTAATAATTTTCTGTCCGTTGCTTAGTTCTGAACTCATTGCTTTTGCTCCCACAACATGATAAGTAAGAATATTGGTCAAAGCAGGAATATCATTCAGGAGCGCTTCAACTGTTCCTTCGGGAAGTGCGGCAAATGCTGCATCTGTTGGAGCAAATACTGTGAAAGGTCCTTCGCCCTGCAATGTTTCTACTAGTCCGGCTGCAATTACTGCGGCTTCCAAAGTATTGTGCGCGTCGCTGCCAACAATAATGTCAACTACGGTAGCTGGCAATGCTGATGGAATTAATACAGCATCGATTACATGAACTACTCCGTTTGCAGCTTCCAAATCAGCAACGGTTACCATTGTGTTGTTAATGAATACACCTTCTTCATTTATGGTAACGGTTACTTCCTGACCTTGAACAGTAATAATTTTCTGTCCGTTGCTCAGGTCTGAACTCATTGCTTTTGATCCCACAACATGATAAGTAAGAATATTGGTCAAAGCAGGAATATCATTCAGGAGCGCTTCAACTGTTCCCTCGGGAAGTGCGGCAAATGCTGCATCTGTTGGAGCAAATACTGTGAAAGGTCCTTCGCCCTGCAATGTTTCTACCAGTCCGGCTGCAATTACTGCGGCTTCCAAAGTATTGTGTGCGACGCTGTTCATGATAATGTCAACTACCGTTTCAGCAATTGGCGCTATCATCATATCTTTCACCGGAACAGGCCAAATACCAGGTGCAGGGAAACTTACACCTTTAGTATTTCCGCGAACCATCATATCCTGACCAAAATAATATAATGGCCAGCCTTTGAAAGTAAGCTGATTTCTGCCGTGAACATTTATAAAACTGAAATCTGATTTGTTCAGGACAGAAGGAAGTACAACTTCTGTTTCTTCGTAGATTGCCCAAACACCATTATTAGAAAAATCAGGTTTGGTAAATTTATTAACGTTGTACCTGTCGTTTTTCCACGTATACAAGGTTAATCCCTTATCATCTGTAAAATATTGTATAATCTCATCACCAGGAGAGTAATCTCCTTTGTAGTTAATCTCATTAAGTCCGGTCAACTGATTGTCACTAATCATAATTGTATAATCAGGTTTTGCCACAAACCATTTTCCAATAACTCCCTCTCCCAGCATTAACCCCGGAACTGTATCGTTTACATAATAGTAAAGTGGCCAGCCTTTGTATGTGGTTTGCATTACACCTTCACCTCTGTCGATTGAACCAAAGTCAGATGCATCCAAACCTTCACCAATTTCTATACCTTCAGTATAAAAAATTGGCCAATTATTCAGACAACCTCCTGTGCAAAGAGAAGCTCCTTTAGCATCCCTTGAAAAGAAATAAAGTGTTCTGCCGTAAGCATCGTTAATAACATTACCCATCAATTCAGTTTCGGTAATTTTTACATCAGCAGAAGGAATTAAAACCACATCAATAACATGCACTACACCATTGTCAGCCTCAATGTCAGCAACAGTAACTTGTGCATTGTTTATAAATACACCGGCGCCGTTAATAGTAATCCGGAGTTTTTTGTCACTGTCATTGTACGTTTCAACAATCATTCCATCCGATAAATCGGTACTCATAACTTTTCCTTTAACCAAATGATAAAGTAAAATCTGGGTTAATACACCTCTTGAATCAGCAAGAAGTGCATCCAGTGTTCCTTCAGGAAGTGCATTAAATGCGGCATCCGTTGGAGCAAAAACAGTAAAAGATCCTGAACCTTCAAGATCATCAATAAAATTTGCCTCGATTAAGGCAGTCTCCAAAATCGTGTGATTTGGACTATTTACTATAACATCGACCACACTTTGTGCTTTCGAAGTAATACTTGCCACCAAAAAGACGGCTAAAAACATGATGTAAAATTTGTACGTTCTCATAGCAATTGTTTTTAATTGTTTAACCATGCACATAAAACATTAAACATTAATTATTTGTTCATGATTTAATCTTTTTACTTAAACATTTTAACTTATATTAACACTTACAAAAAAATAATTAAAACACATATTGCTATATATCAACAGATTAAAACTTATACTATCTACGTATTTGCTTTTGAAATAATTCATTATTTATACAATAAACTACCGTTAAGAATTTCGATTAAGGGGAAGACAATCTATCTTTTCCTTCAAATATCAACGATTTATCTCTAACTTTGCACTCCTTTCACAAAAAGTGAAAAGCAGTTTAATTTTTTGTTCAGATGATTACAGTTGAAAATTTAAGGATTCAGTTTGGGAAACGAATATTGTTTCAGGATATAAATATGAAATTTACAGCCGGAAACTGTTATGGTATAATTGGTGCAAATGGCGCCGGAAAATCAACATTTTTAAAAGCCATTTCCGGTGAAATTGAACCTACACTCGGAAGAATTACACAAGGTCCTGGTGAACGTCTTTCAGTATTAAGTCAGAATCATTTCGCTTTCGATGAATTTTCGGTAATCGACACTGTAATGAAAGGCCACGAGAGACTTTGGAACATTATGCACGAAAAAGAAGCTTTGTATGCCAAACCCAACTTTTCGGATGAAGATGGATTGAAAGCTGCTGAATTGGAAGCTGAATTTGCCGACATGAACGGATGGAATGCAGAAAGTGATGCTGCTTCATTACTCAGTAATCTCGGTATAAAAGAGGAATCTCATTATACTATAATGAAAGATATGAGTGGGAAAGAAAAAGTGAGGGTATTACTTGCTCAGGCACTTTTTGGCAAACCCGACAATCTTTTGCTTGATGAACCTACCAATGATATTGACCTTGAAACAGTTGTTTGGCTTGAAAATTATCTGGCCAATTATGAAAATACGGTGCTGGTAGTTTCGCACGACAGGCACTTTTTAGATGCAATCTCAACCCATACTATCGACATTGATTTTAATGATATAAAAATGTTTGCCGGAAACTATAGTTTCTGGTATCAGAGCAGCCAGTTAGCACTTCGTCAGCAGCAGGCACAAAACAAAAAGGCCGAAGAAAGAAAGAAAGAATTGCTTGAATTTATTCAGCGTTTCAGTGCAAACGTTGCAAAATCAAAACAGGCAACCAGCCGCCGCAAAATGCTCGAAAAACTAAATATTGAAGATATCAGGCCATCAACAAGAAAATATCCCGGAATTATTTTTACGCCCGAACGTGAAGCCGGCGACAAAATATTGGATGTTGCAGGATTAAGCGCAAGCATTGATGGAGAAGTAGTATTTAAGGATGTTGATTTTGTGGCCAGCAAAGGCGATAAAATAGTATTCATTTCGCGTGATCCAAGGGCTATGACGGCATTCTTTGAGATTATAAATGGACATGCAGAACCCGATTCCGGCACATATCAATGGGGTCAAACTATAACTAAAGCCTATCTTCCGCTTGATAATGCTGAGTTTTTCAGTAGTACAAAACTTACTTTATTTGACTGGTTCTGCCAATTCACAAGTGATACAACTGAAATTTTTGTGCGGACATACCTCGGCAGAATGCTTTTTGCAGGCGACGAAATTTACAAAAAGGTTAATGTTCTTTCGGGAGGTGAAAAGGTGCGTTGTATGATTGCACGCATGATGCTTGCCAATGCCAATGCTTTGATTTTGGACACACCAACCAATCACCTCGATTTGGAATCAATACAATCGTTCAACAACAATTTGCAACGCTTCTCCGGGAATGTGTTTATGTCGTCACATGACCACGAATTCATCTCAACCGTTTGCGACAGGGTTATTGAATTAACTCCCAACGGAATTATTGATAAACTGATGAATTACGATGATTACATTTCCGACGAGAGGATTCACGAACAAAGGGAAAAGTTGTATTCAAAAAAATAAAATTATCATTTTTATGTGAGCCGTTTCTTCAAGTAAACTTATTGAAAAAACGGTTTTCCCGTATTGAAGGAAGATCAATACAATCGAATTACTGAAGATTTTATCCTGGCACCTGTAAAACACTTTTCCAAAACAATCTGAAAATAACATTCAACTATGTTTCAGAAACAGTAACCGATTCATCATAAAAAAGGAAGAGAAATAAGGGTGCGGTTAAAAGTAAAAATTGATAACGACCTGCTGAAAATTGCATTCAAGCCAACCGGGAATGTTTAATCCATTGTGAAGTGTAAAATCTGAAACAAAAAGTTAGCAATTTATGTATGAATGTTTTAAAAAGGTAATGGCGCAAAATGACAATGTTATTTTATCTGTTTTTTAAACACCAGACAATTAAAACTGTTAAACAAATAAAAAACTATATATTATGAACAACAAAAAATGGACAACAGAAAATATTCCTGACCTAAAGGGAAAAGTAATCATTGTTACTGGTGGAAACAGCGGTCTTGGTTACGAATCAGTAAAAGCCTTTGCACAAAAAGGTGCTGAGGTAGTTCTTACCAGTCGCTCGACCGAAAAAGGAGAAACAGCCAAAACAAAAATTGGTAAAGTAAAAGGGAATATTACAGTTTTGGAGCTTGACCTGATGGATTTTGCTTCGATCAGAAAATTTACGGAGAGTCTTAAGAAAAAATATAATCGGCTAGATGTTTTACTAAATAATGCCGGAATTATGACCACTCCTTACTTTTTAACAAAGGATGGATTGGAAGCCCAAAACGGAACCAATCATTTCGGGCATTTTGCTTTAACAGGCCAACTTTTTGAATTGATTAAAAACACCCCCAACTCCAGGATTGTCAATGTAAGTAGCATGGCACACAAACAGGGAAAAATGGATTTCGAAAACCTTCTATTTGAAAACGGCTTAGGATATTCTCCTTTAAAATCGTATGGCCGGTCAAAACTCATGAATTTACTATTCACATACGAATTACAAAGAAGAATCGAAGCTTCAGGAATTAACAGCATGGCAGTTGCGGCACATCCAGGAGTTTCGAATACAAATCTTGCACGATATCTTGAAGACAAAATGATTTTCAAAATTCTAAAACCATTGATGTCAATATTTATCCAGGAACAGGAAATGGGTGCACTGCCTGAAATTCGTGCCGCCGTCGATCGAGATGTGATAGGTGGAGAATATTACGGACCAGATGGATTTAACGAAATGAAAGGATTTCCTGTAATTGTGCAATCCAACCAGGCATCACACAATTTGGGTGATGCGAAAAAATTATGGGAAGTTTCGGAAAAATTAACTGGTGTAAAATTTGATTTCAAAATGTAAAAATTGCTTTGAAAAATAAGATTTACCCAGCATTATAAAAGTCTTGACAATCTAATACTATAAAAATTATTCATCCAAATTTTGCCATCCTTTAAGTAAAATTTCCAAATCGGTTGTAATACTGTAATCTTTGGCATAAATCATATTCAATTGCGATTTTTTTTCTGTGTCTAACTGAAGCTCAGCGAAAAGACTGGCAGAACTAAGAACGCCTTTTTTTAATACCGGTAAATTCTCGAAAATGCCGGGTTCGGAAATATAACCAACCCAGGTTTTTTTGCCTGATATTACTCTTAAAATATTACCCGTGAAATTGGATTTCCTTTTGAACATCCAAATAATAAACGGACTGATAACCAACAATATAAATGACACAAGAATATCAAGAATTCTTTTGTTTCGTTTGTTTGATGGTTTTGAAATTGCGTTGACATTTACAACATACAAATCACCTGCTGTATGAATTGAGTTACTACCAATGATACTTATACTTTCAGGTGGTGCAATTTTATAGTCCACTTCGAGCTGCGTCAAATCAAGCATAGCTCGTATAATTTGTGCAGAGCTGAGATTTTCTGCACAAAAAATAATTTCATTAATTCTGTTTATCCTGATTATTTCAGAAATTTGATCCAATTGGCCAATATAATTTTGGCCTTTATCGGAATAGTCAAGTGCAATAAAGCCAGCAAGTTCCGACTGGATTTGCGTGTTCTCCAGCAAATGTTTTACCCGGGTAGCTTCAGTAGAATGACCAACAATTGCAATTCGTTTAAAACGTTTAATATCAAGCCGGAATTGTTTGATTTTCAACCAATGAAAAGTTAATCTAAACAGCACCAGGATTAAAACTGCCCATGCTGATCCAAGTATAATGAGAGCCCGCGAAAAACGAAATCGTTCATCAACAAGCGAATAAACAAGCAGGATTGAGATTAAACCCCAAAATAACCCTCGTACTAATTTATAAAGGCTAACGGGGATTTTATAACCACCTGAAAAAAATATTCCCAGCAGCCAGAAAACAATATACACAGGTACCACAATTTGCATAAATTCAGGAGGATAGTAATCGGCCTTTTCAAAGTGGGTAGTTTCCCAATATGGGGTTATAAAAAGAAATCCTAAAAAAACCAGAAGGGCATCAAGAATTGGCAAATAAATTCTTTCAAAACCACGTTTCGCAATTGAAACAAATGCTCGGAAATAAATTGCCATTTGAATGATGAACGCGAAAATACCCGCATTTCCACTCGAAAAATGTTTGCGGGCAAAAATTATCATCGCGTTATAAAACACCTTTACATAATTGAGCGAACCTTTTTTTGTACTTTCTCCTTTATAATGAATAATAGTGGTTTCAGGGAAATAATAGTTTTTATAACCACCCAAAGTTATACGGTATGAAAGGTCGATATCTTCTCCATACATAAAAAATGTTTCATCAAGTAAACCAACCTTGTTGAGTGTTTCTTTTCGCATTAACATGAATGCACCTGCCAAAACATCAACTTCGTGAATTTCATTTTCGCTTAGGTATGAAAGGTGATATTTGCCAAATTTCCGGGAATTGGGAAACATTTTTGATAACCCGAACATTTTATAAAATGCTACCCACGGAGTCGGCAATCCACGCTTCGATTCAGGCAGGAAAGCACCTTTACCATCAATCATTTTCACGCCTAAACCTCCTGCTTCCGGGTGTTTTTCCATAAAACCAATAACTTTCGAAAAAGTATCTTCTTCAACAACTGTGTCGGGATTGAGCAATAAAATGTATTTTCCATTGGCTATTCGGATAGCCTGGTTGTTTGCCCTCGAAAATCCAACGTTTTCCTTGTTTTCAATAAAATACAGGTCGGGGAATTTTTCTCGAATTAACTGTGCTGAGCCGTCAACAGAATTATTGTCAACAACAAATATTTCTGTTTCAATACCTTTCGCAGCTTTGTAAACCGAATGCAGGCACTGCTCCAGAAAGTGTTTTACGTTGTAGTTGACTATAATTACTGAAAGTTTCATCTTTTAGAAAGTTGGAAGTCGAAAGTCGGAAGTCGGAAGCAGAAACCCGAATACCGAAAAACGAAAACCGGTTTTTTAGTTTGCTTTAGTTATCAAAAGTAATATTCATTTTGAATAACGGAAAATTGATTCAATTCTGACATTCAGTTCAAATTATTTCCCCATTGAAGTTTCATATGGAACACGGTTGGCCAGTGAACGTCCAAGTGTAATTTCATCGGTGTATTCAAGCTCGTCGCCAACAGAAACGCCTCGTGCCAAAGTGGTAACCCGCAATTCTTTGTCTTTTAGTTTTCTGAAGATGTAAAAGTTGGTTGTATCGCCTTCCATTGTTGTTGAAAGGGCCAGTATTATTTCAATTATTTCACCATTTTCAACCCGTTTTACAAGCGATTCAATTTCAAGATCAGATGGTCCAATTCCGTCCATTGGAGAAATAATTCCTCCAAGAACATGATATAAACCATTGAATTGCTGCGTGTTTTCAATCGACATTACGTCGCGTATATTTTCTACCACACAAATTACACTGCGGTTTCGGGAAGGGTTGTTACAAATCTGGCAAACATCAAAATCAGAAATATTGTGGCAAATTTTGCAATGTTTTATTTCGTTACGAAGCTGAATAAGACTGTTTCCAAAATAGTTAACTGACTCAACATCCTGACGAAGTAAATGAAGTACAAGCCGAAGTGCGCTTTTACGGCCAATTCCAGGCAGTTTCGAAAATTCGTTTACTGCATTTTCAAGTAATTTAGATGGATATTTATCAATGTTCATTTTAGATTTTTAAAAGCTTAAAAGTACTGTGAAAAATTTAGATAAATAAACTTCTCATTTAACTGAACGAAATAAATCAGAAATAACTTGTTAATAACCACTGGAATTCAATAAATTTAGCTTCCTGTTTTTAACTTAATTATTTTAAAATAAACTGAAATGATAACAAAATCGAAATTAAATCTAACCCGACGAAAATTTATTGGTGCCGCATCTACTGCTCTTGCTGGTTTTACAGTAATTCCAAGTTTTGCAGTTTCAGGATTAGGGCAAGTTGCTCCCAGCGATAAATTAAATATTGCCGGAATCGGAATTGGTGGCAAAGGTAATGTTAACCTGAGAAATATGCCAGGCCAGAGTATTGTGGCACTGTGTGATGTTGATTGGGATTATGCAAAACCCGTGGCAGATACCTATTCAAAAGCAAAGAAATTCGATGATTACAGGAAAATGTTTGACAAAATGCAAAAAGACATTGATGCTGTTGTTGTTGCTACACCCGACCATTCACACGCTATAATTACAATGACAGCCATGCAATTGGGCAAACATGTGTACTGCCAGAAACCTTTAACGCACACGGTTTGGGAATCACGACAACTGACAGAAGCTGCAAAAAAATATAAAGTTGTAACTCAAATGGGAAATGAAGGGCACTCGGATGACAGCGTTTATGAAGTGGCCGAAATAGTACAAAGTGGATGCCTGGGCGAGGTGAGAGATGCACACGTGTGGACAAACAGACCAATCTGGCGTCAGGGAATGCCACAACCCCTGAAAGAAGTAAAAATTCCTAAAACATTAGATTGGGATTTGTTTATTGGACCGGCAAAAATGCGTGCTTATAATCCTGAATATCATCCATGGATTTGGAGAGGTTGGTGGGATTTTGGAACTGGTGCTCTTGGTGATATGGGATGTCACCTGCTGGATGTTCCTTATTTTGCGTTGAAGTTAGGCGCTCCAAAGGCATTTCAGGCCAGTTCTTCGCTTGTAAATACTGAAAGTGCCCCAGTTTCGGCCAAAGTTTCATTTCTTTTCCCGGCACGTGAAAATTTAGCTTATTGTGCAGCACCCGAGTTGGAATTAACGTGGTACGATGGAGGGTTGATGCCCACACGTCCTTTCGATTTGCCACTTGATGCTCCAATGAATCCCGGAGGCGGCTTTATGTTGGTTGGTTCTGAAGCAACACTTATTGCCGAAAGTTACGGTGAAAACTGGAAAGTATATAAAAACGGAATAGAAACTATTCCTAAAACCAAAGTAAAACTCGAAAGGATTCCTGACGATCCGAATGGAGGTGGCCGGCATGAAATGCATTTTGTAAACTGCTGTAAAAATGGTGGCAAACCTGCTTCCAGTTTCGAATATGCAGGCCCCTTTAACGAAATGGTGGTAATGGGAAATCTCGCAGTTCGGATGCAGTCGCTTCAAAAAACCTTTCTTTGGGATAGTGAGAATATGAAAGTAAGCAATCTTACTCCGGATGAAAAACTTGTAACGACTAAGCTTTTGCCTTTCTCTTCTGATGTGGTTACCAAAAAAGTTGATGATCAATCGAAGCAAAAAGTTGAGTGGAATGCGCAGGAAATGTGTGAAGAATGGATAAAACATAAATACAGAGATGGTTGGAAATGGTAAAGAGAAAACCAGGGGTTGAACTTTTTTTGATAAATTCATCTTGCCTGCAATATTATTTAGTCAAATATGAATATGTGAAACGTTTACTTATTTTCATATTCTAAATAAGTACCAATCATTAACACAATTTTCCTGCACTGCATGTTTTTCATTTAGCATAGTTTTCTCATCAATTAATAAAAATAAAATGAATGCTGTCAGTTAATATGACGGCATTCTTTTTTATTGTAAAGGTTTCGTTTAAATAAATCTATTTAAAAATTAACTTATCAGGAAATACTAAAAAGAACAATTCATAAACTCTGACACCATGTCATAAGCGTTGTCATTTTCCGTAGCTGTTTGAATTATAGTGTCTTGACTCTATATACAATACAGCCACACTTACTACCTGTGAAATTTTGTCCTTGTTTTTACTGAAATTTGCCATGTTGAGTGGTTGGCATAGATTGTGTAAAACCACCATGTCGATTTTTTAATAATAATGTTTAATTAAAATAAAAACTTATAAAACTATGGCAGATTTAAAAGGTAAAATTCTGGCTGGAAAAATCCTTGTTCAACCAAAGGCAGCTGAAGAGAAAACTGTAAGTGGAATAATAATTCCTGATTCAGCAAAAGAAAAACCACAAGTGGGAACAGTATTGTTAGTGGGTAGCGGTAAAAAAGACGAACCCATGGAACTGAAGGTTGGAGATGTTGTATTCTACGGAAGATATTCTGGAACAGAGTTGAATATTGACGGTGAAGATTACTTGTTAATGTCACAATCTGACGTTTTGTACATCTCATAATTAAAATCAAAAAAAGAAATATTATGTCAAAAGAAATTAAATTCGAAATTGAAGCCCGTGAAAGGTTAAAAAGCGGCGTTGATAAACTGGCGAATGCAGTTAAAGTAACTTTGGGGCCAAAAGGTCGCAACGTAGTAATTGAAAAGAAATTTGGTGCACCCCAGATTACAAAAGATGGTGTAACCGTAGCAAAAGAAATTGATTTGTCAGATGCATACGAAAACATTGGTGCACAAATGGTTAAAGAAGTAGCTTCAAAAACCGGCGACGATGCAGGTGATGGAACTACAACTGCTACAGTTTTAGCCCAGTCGATTATTACAGTAGGTTTAAAAAACGTGGCCGCCGGCGCAAATCCTATGGATTTGAAACGCGGTATCGACAAAGCAGTTGCAAAAGTTGTGGAAAGCATTGCTAACCAGGCCCAAACCATTGGTGATGATTACGCCAAAATTGAATCTGTTGCAAAAGTAGCTGCAAACAACGATGAAACAATTGGCAAATTGATTGCCGAAGCAATGCAGAAAGTTCATAAAGAAGGTGTTATCACTATTGAAGAATCAAAAGGAACCGATACCTATGTTGATGTTGTTGAAGGTATGCAATTCGACAGAGGTTATATATCTCCTTATTTTATTACCGATGCCGAAAAAATGGCTGCCGAACTTGAAAATCCTTTCATCCTGATTTACGATAAAAAAATCAGCACAATGAAAGACCTTCTTCCAATTTTGGAAGCGAGTGCACAAACTGGCCGTCCACTGATGATCATCTCGGAAGATGTTGACGGAGAAGCTTTGGCAACTTTGGTTGTTAACCGTTTACGCGGTTCACTTAAAGTTTGCGCAGTTAAAGCACCAGGATTTGGTGATCGCAGAAAAGAAATGCTTGAAGACATCGCTATTTTAACTGGTGGTACAGTTATTACCGAAGAAAAAGGAATGAAACTTGAGCAAGCTACTCTTGATTTATTAGGTCAGTCAGAAAAAATCACAGTTGACAAAGAAGTTACTACAATAGTAAATGGAGCAGGAGCATCAGAAGGGATAGCCGCTCGTGTTCATCAAATTAAAAAACAAATTGAAACCACTACTTCTGACTACGATAAAGAAAAATTACAGGAACGTTTGGCTAAATTGGCTGGTGGCGTAGCAGTAATTTACGTTGGTGCAACTTCAGAAGTTGAGATGAAAGAAAAGAAAGACCGCGTTGACGATGCTTTAAGTGCAACACGTGCCGCAGTTGAAGAAGGTATTGTACCTGGTGGTGGAGTAGCTTATTTACGCGCCATCGATTCTTTGAATACTTTAAAAGGTGAAAACGACGACGAACAAACAGGAATAGAAATCATTAAACGTGCCATAGAGGAACCGCTTCGTCAAATAGTTGTAAATGCTGGTAAAGAAGGTGCTGTTGTTGCTCAGAAAGTTAGAGAAGGCAAAGGCGATTATGGTTATAATGCACGTACCGATGTTTATCAGAATTTGTACGAAGCTGGTGTAATCGACCCGGCAAAAGTTACCCGCATTGCACTTGAAAACGCAGCGTCAATTGCAGGAATGTTCTTAACAACTGAAGCTGTAATAGTTGAAGAAAAAGAAGACAAACCATCAATGCCAATGGGTGGTCCCGGCGGAATGGGTGGAATGGGTGGAATGATGTAATTGAAACCACAATATTTTTTAAAAAGCTCTTTTCTGATAAGAAAAGGGCTTTTTTTATTCATGAAAATTGTGACAATTGTCATACACTGTTTTTAAACATGTTTTTCCCTGTGCTAAATGATTCTTTTCCAGAGCTGTTATACTTTTGGGAATATGATATATACCCTTGTATTTTCAATTTTAAGAATCATATCTTTGAACTAAAAACTTTAAAATCATTATTGAAATGAACGCAGATATAAATAAATTCATCGCAGATCTAGAAAAAAGAACCCCCGGAGAGAGTGAATTCCATCAGGCAGTTGAAGAAGTTATAGGTTCAGTATGGAATTATTACAGCCAAAACCCAAAATATATTAAGGCAAAAATACTTGAAAGAATGGTTGAACCTGAAAGGGTTATCATGTTTCGGGTACCCTGGGTTGACGATCGTGGAGAAGTACAAATTAACCGTGGCTACCGGGTTGAATTTAACTCTGCATTAGGTCCTTACAAAGGTGGATTACGTTTTCATGCCAGCGTAACATTAAGTATTTTGAAATTTCTTGGATTTGAACAAACTTTTAAAAACAGTTTAACTACATTACCCATGGGTGGCGGAAAAGGTGGATCTGATTTCAGCCCGAAAGGAAAAACTGACAGCGAAATTATGCGTTTTTGCCAATCGTTTATGAACGAACTTTATCGGCATATTGGCCCCAATACCGACGTGCCGGCTGGCGACATTGGAGTTGGCGGACGCGAAATCGGGTATTTGTTTGGTCAGTATAAACGCTTAAAAAACGAATTTACAGGAGTAT
This sequence comes from Draconibacterium sp., assembly GCA_041739985.1. Lineage (GTDB taxonomy): Bacteria > Bacteroidota > Bacteroidia > Bacteroidales > Prolixibacteraceae > Draconibacterium. The sequence continues at coordinate 13,533 of JBGSMW010000029.1, forward strand.
TAACGGGAAAAGGACTTGCCTGGGGTGGCAGTTTGATACGTCCTGAAGCCACAGGATTTGGCGCTGTATATTTTGCTCAACATATGTTGCACCGCATTGGGAAAGATATCGAAGGGCAAACTATTTCAGTTTCCGGATTTGGAAATGTGGCATGGGGAACTATTACAAAAATAAATGAGTTGGGAGGAAAAGTTGTTACCATTTCAGGCCCTGACGGCTATGTTTACGATGCAGAGGGAATAAAAGGCGACAAAGTTGAATATTTACTCGAACTCCGTGCTACTAATAACGACATTGTTCAACCCTATGCACAGGAATTTGGGGCAAAATTTATTTCAGGCAGACACCCTTGGGAAGTACCGGTTGATTTGGCAATACCATGTGCCACTGAGAATGAATTAAATGCAAATGATGCATTTAAACTAATTAATAACGGGTGCAAGCTGGTAGCAGAAGCTTCAAATATGGGATGTACTGCTGATGCTGTTGAAATTCTTTCTAAACATATTGACTACGCTCCGGGAAAAGCTGTTAACGCAGGTGGTGTTGCAGTTTCAGGACTTGAAATGTCGCAAAACAGCATGCGGTACAATTGGTTACGTGAAGAAGTAGATATGCGGCTAAAGCATATCATGAAAGATATACATGAAACCTGCGTTACGTACGGAAAAGATGGCCAAAAAGTAGATTATGTTAAAGGTGCAAATGTTGGCGGTTTTGTAAAGGTCGCTGATGCCATGATTGCACAAGGCATAGTATAAACTCCAATAAAAGTATCAATCGTTTTTCCCATTTATCCTGAAATACATTGAAAACTTAATTTTTTGTTAAAGTTAAATTGTATTTCAGGATAAATTGCTTTTATACATTTGTCGAAATTTTTTGTTACATGCTGATTGATACACACTCACATATTTATTCTGAAGATTTTAATGACGACATTGAAGAAGTGCTTCAAAATGCCTATAATAATGATGTCAGAAAAATTGTACTTCCCAACATTGATTCGGGCACAATTAAAAGGCTGCTTGATTTAAGCAATTCATATCCTCACGTTTGCTACCCGTTAATGGGACTGCATCCCACGTCTGTTTCACATGATTATAAAGAAGAACTTTCTCTTGTTGAATATTGGCTCGACAAACATAAATTTTATGGTATTGGCGAAATTGGAATCGATTTGTACTGGGATCGGACATATATAAAAGAACAAAAAGATGCTTTCCGGCATCAGATAAAACTTGCTAAATCCCGAAACCTCCCAATCGTCATTCATGTAAGAGAATCATTTAATGAAGTTTATGAGATTGTAAACGAAGAACAGAATGGCTCATTAAAGGGTATTTTTCATTGTTTCTCGGGCGACGAAACGGAAGCAAAAAAAATAATCAACTTAGGATTTTTAATGGGGATTGGCGGAGTAGTAACATATAAAAACAGTAATTTGAGCCAGGTTTTAAAAAGTATTGAATTAAATAAACTGGTTTTAGAAACCGATGCACCCTATTTGTCACCCAATCCAAAACGTGGCAGGCGGAACGAAAGTTCGTATTTGGTTTATGTTGCGCAAAAACTGTCCGAAATATATCAGATACCTATTAAAGAAATCGCTGAAATAACCACTGAAAATTCGCGCAGATTGTTTGATATTTGATAAATTGCACCCGAATCAAACCATTCCTATGTCACAAGTAAAAAGCGAAAAAACTTCAATATTAATTATTTATACCGGTGGAACTATTGGAATGGTGCAACACCTGGAAACGGGAACATTATCACCGGTGAAGTTCGATCAAATACTTAAAGAAGTTCCTGAACTCAACAAATTCAACTATTATATTCAAACTGTAGTTCTTAATCCAGTGCTCGACTCGTCAAACATGAAACCCTCGGTTTGGGTTAAAATTGCACTCATTATCAAAAAAAACTACAATGAATTCGATGGTTTTGTAATATTACACGGAACAGATACTATGGCATACACTGCTTCCGCACTGAGTTTCATGTTCGAAAATCTGGATAAGCCTATCATTTTAACAGGCTCTCAATTACCAATTGGAACAATAAGAACTGATGGAAAGGAAAACCTGATTACTTCAGTTGAAATTGCGGCTGCAAAACATGAGGGAAAAAGTAAAGTACCTGAGGTTTGTATATACTTCGACTTTAAGTTATATCGTGGAAACCGAACGGTAAAAAGAGATTCAGAACAGTTTAGCGCATTTCATTCTGTAAATTATCCGGCTCTCGCCATTGCAGGAGTTGATATTCGTTATAGCGCTGAATTTATTTATCATCCTGAGAATAATGGAATTCTAAAAATCAACACAAGATTTGATGATAATGTTGTAATACTTAAAATGTTTCCAGGTATCAGTGAAAAAGTTTTTAATTCTATTATTGATATACCCGGACTTAAAGGAATCGTGCTTGAAACATTTGGTTCAGGAAATGTTCCCACATCCCAATGGCTGATAAACTCCATAAAAAAGGCGATCAAGAAAGGGATTGTAGTATTAAATATAACACAGTGCGAAGGAGGACGTGTAAATATGGGGCAATACTTAACCAGTCTGGAATTGCTAAATGCGGGAGTAGTTTCGGGAAAAGATATGACCTCAGAAGCTGCTATTACTAAATTAATGTTCCTGCTGGGGCAAGCCTTGAGTAATAGTGAAATTAAAATGTACCTGAATAAAAGCTTGAGGGGGGAAATTAGTGAATAGCTTATTTTTTATTCACAATTTTTTATTAATTTGCAGCCCTCATTTTGGGGATGCCAGTTGATAAATAAGGAGAGGTGCAGGAGTGGCTGAACTGGCACGCCTGGAAAGCGTGTGTACTGCGAAACGGTACCGAGGGTTCGAATCCCTCTCTCTCCGCCACAAAAAAAAAGGCATCGTTCTAAAAAATATTGTACATTTGAATTGTGATATAAAGAGCAATTTTATTTGCTTTGTGGAATCGAAATTTTTTTAAATAAAAATCAATACAAACAAATTAGAGAATTATTAATTAAAAATTCAAAACAATTATGAAAAGACTATTCGCGTTAATAGCAGTATTTGGGATGCTACTTTTTATGGCGTCAAACGTTGTAGTTGCACAAGATGAACCAGCAGCTACTCCACCAGCGGCTTCAAGTCAAGTTGATTTATCTGCTGATCCTCAGGAGGCCGCTGCAGCAGCTGCTGAAGAAGGAAAATCGTTTCACAGCCAGTTGAAACAAAAGTTTATTGAAGGTGGTGCATTTTTCATGACCTTCGTATTACTTACCCTTATTTTAGGTTTGGCGTTTGCAATTGAAAGGGTTCTTTACCTGAATCTTGCAACAAGTAACACTAAAAAACTATTGGCCAAAGTTGAAGAAGCATTGGAAAATGGTGGTGTTGAAGCAGCAAAGGAAGTATGCCGCAATACCCGGGGTCCGGTAGCAAGTATATTCTACCAGGGGTTAGACAGAATTGATCATGGTATAGATGTAGTTGAGAAATCAATTATTTCATATGGTGGTGTTCAAGCCGGTTTACTTGACAGGGGGTTAAGCTGGATTGCTCTTTTTATTGCATTAGGACCGATGCTTGGTTTTATGGGAACAGTTATTGGTATGATTGGAGCTTTCGATGCCATCGAGATTGCCGGAGATATTTCTCCCTCATTAGTAGCTGGTGGTATTAAAGTTGCTTTGATAACTACAGTATTTGGTCTTATTGTTGCTATTATACTTCAGATTTTCTACAATTATTGTGTAGCCAAAATCGACAGTATTGTTAACAATATGGAAGATGCCTCAATTTCGTTGTTAGATATTATTGTAAAGTACAATCTAAAGAAATAATATAACCCATGGAAAAAATAGGTAAAATAATTACTATTGTTTTATGGGCCCTGATTATTGTATCTGCAATTCTTGTTGTTTCATTAGTTGCAAATATCAACGATGTAAATGATTCAGATCCTGCTATGTTAAGCTGGATCAATGCAAATCTTATTTGGGTCTATATTCTTGGAATTGTTGGTGCCGGTATTGCAATCTTCTTTGGGTTGTTTCATACTTTTACCAACAAACAAGCGGCAAAAAGTGGGTTAATCTCATTGGCATTTTTAGGAGGCGTAGCCATATTGGCTTATATAGCAGCTTCACCCGAAATCCCTCAGTTCATAGGAGTTGAAAAATTTAAGGCAGAGGGATTAACAGAACAGACAATGAAATTAGTTGATACAGGATTATGGGCAACCTATATTTTGTTTGCTATTGCTGTTGTCTCAATTGTTTTAGGACCGGTAATCCGGTTGATATATAATAAGTAAAATCGTAGCATTAAACAGGAAAATTAGTTATGAGTAAAAAAATGCCCGAAGTACCTGCAGCATCTTTAGCAGACATTGCTTTTATGTTGCTTATATTTTTCCTGGTAACAACTACGATGGATGTGGACAGTGGCCTTGAAAGAAGGTTGCCTCAATGGGTTGAAGAAAAACTTGATGAAGAAGTTGATGTTAAAGAGCGTAACGTTTTTGTTGTGCTTGTTAACAGGAATAACGACCTTTTGGTAGAAAATGAATGGACTGATATTAAGGATCTTCGTGAAAAGGCAAAGGAATTTATGGCAAATCCTGCCGACGATGTCAATTTACCAGAAAAAGAACCTAAAGAAATACCTTTCTTCGGAGAGATGATGGTAACCAAGGGGGTTATCTCTTTAAGTAATGACCTTAATACCAAATACGGAACATACATTGCTGTTCAAAACGAATTAGTTGCTGCCATAAATGAATTGAGAGATGAATTAGCGAAAAGCAAATTCCAAAAACCATATAATGATTTGGAACAAGAACAACAAGATGCTATTCGTGACATTTATCCTTCAAGGATATCGGAAGCTGAACCAAAAAAACGAAATTAGGAGGATTATATAATGAGTAAATTTAAAAATAGCGGTAAAAAAGAATTACCTCCAATCTCAACAGCTTCGTTGCCTGATATTGTTTTCATGTTGCTTTTCTTCTTTATGGTTAGTACAACCATGCGTGAAGTGACATTAAATGTAAAGGTTACACTACCAACTGCTACTGAACTCAGCAAATTGGAGAAAAAATCATTGGTGAGTTATATCTACATAGGAGAGCCTTTAAGGCAGTACCAGTCAAAATTTGGTGTTGCTCCTCGGATACAGTTAGCTGATCAGTTTGCAAATCTTTCTGATATCAGCAACTTTGTTATTGCTGAAAGAGAAGCAAGAGATGAGGCTGAAAGACCAATGATGATAACTTCCTTGAAGGTTGATGAAAATACCAAAATGGGTATTGTTCAAGATGTGAAGCAGGAACTGCGAAAAGCAGCTGCATTACACATCAACTATTCATCACGGAGAAAAAAATAATTCATTTATTTGAAACATATAAAAAAGGGAAGCAAATGCTTCCCTTTTTTATTACGTGTAACAAAAATATTATTTGTTTTCTTTCAAGTCAAGTTTAAGTTGCAACTCATCCAACTGTTCCTTAGCAATTTGCGATGGAGAGTCAATCATAACATCCCTACCAGAGTTATTTTTAGGAAAGGCAATAACATCACGGATTGAATCAAGCCCTGCAAACATCGATACCAACCTGTCGAATCCAAAAGCAATTCCGGCATGAGGTGGTGCACCGTATTTAAATGCATTCATTAAAAATCCAAACTGTGCCTGTGCCTGCTCTGGAGTAAAACCTAATTTATTAAACATTTTTGCCTGTAATTCAGAATCAAAAATCCGAACTGAGCCTCCACCTATTTCAACACCATTAATAACCAAATCGTAGGCATTTGCCCGCACCTTTCCGGGTTCGGTATCTAACATAGGTATATCTTCGGGTTTTGGCGAGGTAAATGGATGGTGCATTGCGTGAAAACGTTTGCTTTCTTCATTCCATTCCAACAGAGGAAAATCTACTACCCAAAGTGGTTTAAATACCCCTTTTACGCGAATTCCCAATTGATTAGCCAGTTCAAGTCTTAATTCACCAAGCGCTTTTAAAGTTTGATCTTTTTCTCCTGACATTACAAAAATAAGGTCTCCCGATTGTGCATCAACAATTTTACTCCATTGTCTTAATTCTTCCTGGGAGTAAAATTTGTCAACAGATGATTTAAAACTATCATCATCATTGCATTTCACATAAACCAGGCCTTTGGCACCAATTTGTGGGCGTTTTACCCAGTTTGTCAGGTCATCAAGTTGTTTGCGGGTGTACTCACTGCAACCTTTGGCACAAATTGCCCCAATATATTCAGCAGTATCAAATACTCCAAAACCCTTTCCCTTTGATGTTTCTGAAAGGTCCTTGATAAGCATTTCAAAACGAATATCAGGTTTGTCGCTTCCATAATTTTCCATTGCATCAGCATAAGTCATCCATGGAAAATCATTCACTTCAATATTCAATACTTCTTTAAACATGTGTTTTGTTAAACCTTCAAAAGTTTCCAAAACATCTTTTTGCTCAACAAACGACATTTCGCAATCGATTTGTGTAAATTCAGGCTGGCGGTCGGCGCGTAAATCTTCATCACGGAAACATTTTACTATCTGATAATATCTATCGAAACCGGCAACCATAAGAATTTGCTTGAAAACCTGGGGCGATTGTGGAAGTGCGTAAAATTCACCCGGATTCATTCGTGAAGGAACAACAAAATCCCTTGCACCCTCAGGTGTTGATTTAATAAGAACCGGTGTCTCTGTTTCAATAAAATCAAGTGCATTTAAATAACTACGCACCGCATGGGCCATTTTTGACCGCAAAACAAGATTCTCCCGTACTGAACTTCTGCGTAAATCCAGGTACCGGTATTTCATTCGCAAATCATCGCCCCCATCAGTATCTTCCTGAATAGTAAACGGTGGAACCAATGAGGGACTCAAAACTTTAACTTCGGTTAATGCAATTTCGATTTCACCGGTTGGGATATTTAAGTTTTTGCTTGAACGTTCACGAACTGCTCCTTTTATTTGAATAACAAATTCGCGTCCCAATTTATTCAATTGAGCAACTATTGCTCCATCTGTATTTTCGTCAACAACCAATTGTGTAATTCCGTAACGATCGCGCAAATCGATAAACGACATACCGCCAAAATCACGAATCCGCTGCACCCATCCCGAAAGTGTTACAACTGTATTTATATTTGCGACACGAAGTTCGCCACAAGTGTGAGTCCTGTACATTTTATTTTTATTTGAATTGGTTGCGAAAATAAGAAGATTTTAGCAATTTCAGCGCCTCAACTTAAATGCTTTGAGCAACAATTATGATAGAACCTTTTAATGATGAATATTTTATGAAAAAAGCCTTTGCTGAAGCTCTTCAGGCTTTTGAAGAGGGTGAAATCCCGGTTGGCGCTGTTGTTGTTGCCAAAGGAAAAATAATAGCAAGAGCACATAATTTAACAGAAACACTAAATGATGTAACTGCCCATGCCGAAATGCAGGCTATTACTGCCGCCGCCAATCTTCTTGGAGGCAAATACCTGAATGATTGCGTCTTATATGTCACTTTGGAACCTTGTTCAATGTGTGCCGGAGCATTAGGTTGGTCGCAAATTGGAAAAATTGTGTATGGGGCAAGCGACGAAAAAAGAGGCTTTAAAAAATGTGCACCAAATGTACTTCATCCCAAAACCGAAATAATTGGCGGTGTTTTTGAAATTGAATGTGCCGAGTTAATTCAGGAATTTTTCAAACCAAAAAGGTAACTAACTTTTTTCTAAAATTGCAAATCCCACTTTTCTCAAATCATCCCAAAACCCGGGATATGATTTTGTAACTACCATTGGATCGTTAACTTGAATTGGATTACCAACCAGCGCCAAAGGTGCAAAAGCCAGCGCCATCCGGTGATCGTGGTAAGTTTCTATAATTGGGGCTTTAGCTTTCATTCCTTCCACAATTTTTCCATTCCAGGCAAGTTCTCCTAAATCAGGTTCAGTTAGAAATGCTCCAAATTTTGCCAACTCGTTTTGCATGGCAGATATACGATCTGTTTCTTTTATTTTCAATGTTTTCAAACCCGAAAAATGAAAAGGGATTTCTTTAGCAACACACAGGCACGCCATAGTTTGCGCTACGTCAGGATTTTCAATGAAGTCGATGTTTAATTTTCCAGGTAATTTGACTTCAAGTTTTGATAATAAAACACCTGTTTCTTTTTGTGTAGAAAAAACCCCGAATTGCTCAAACCAACCCGCAATATTCGCATCTCCCTGTAAACTTTCAAGCTCCAGATTTTCAAGTAAAATTTCTCCTGAACCGCACAACGACAATATTTCGTACCAATAAGAAGCACCCGACCAATCCGCTTCAATCGTGAAATCGCGGGCAATATAATTTTGTTCTGGTACCGTAATCTCGTTTCCCTCCCACCTGTATTGTATCCCGAATTTTGCCATTAATTGTAGCGTGAGATTAATGTATGAACGGGAAGTAATTTCGCCAGTCAATTTTAATGTTATTCCATTTTCAATGGTGGGGGCAATTAATAAAAGTGCCGAAATATACTGGCTTGAAACACTGCCATCCAATTCAATAGTCTTTCCTGTTAAATGTGAACCCAAAATTTTCAATGGCGGAAAACCTTCATTTTTAAGATATTGGATTTGAGCACCAATTGAATTTAAAGCATCCACCAAAATTGATATAGGTCGTTGCTGCATTCTTTCTGAACCGGTTACTTCCCACTCGCCAACAATTTTTGCCAAAAAAGCAGTTAAAAATCGCATTGCAGTTCCTGCATGTCCAATATCAAATTTGTTTGAATTTGAATTTAATGCAGCCGCTAAAACTTCAGTATCATCGCTGTCAGACAGATTTCTCAATGGATAGGGGCTATAATTCAAAGCATTGATAATCAATGCACGATTGCTGATACTTTTGGAGGAGGGCAGGTTTATACTCCCGAAAATTGACTTATTGCTCGTTGAAACCTTATAAATCATTATACCAATATTAAATCTTTGTAATAATTTAAGGCTTCAACAATCAAAACTTTATCACAGTTCTGGTTGATTTCAATTTTCCCCGTTTCAGAAAGTAAAGTGAAATTTATCCGGCCCTCTTCATTCTTTTTGTCGTGGGTCATCAATTCAAGAAGCGATGCAAAATCGTTTTCCGATATCTCGAATTTGCCATATAACTTCAAAAGCCAATTAGTCAGATCCTCAAAATCAGCCATATTAAAATTGCATTTTTTGACCGATAAAAATAGTTCAGCAATCATTCCGTAAGCAACAGCAAAACCATGTTGAATTTGCTTGTTTTGCTGCATTGCATAACTTTCGAAAGCATGGCCTATTGTGTGCCCAAAGTTCAGTGCTTTTCTTATATTTTTCTCGGTAGGATCATTTGCCACAAAGTATTCCTTTACATTCACAGAGTCGCGAATAACCTTCTGCAAATGATCGTAATCAATATTTTCAATATCAAATTTTCTGAGTTCTGCCAAGTGTTCTGGACTATAAATTAAACCATGTTTTATCATTTCAGCAAACCCCGAAATAAAATTTCCCCTGTCGATGGTTTTTAAGAAATCGGTATTGATGATAACTGCGACAGGTTCTTTAAAAGTACCAATTTCATTTTTATACCCCCCGAAATTAATTCCGGTTTTTCCCCCAACAGAAGCATCGACCTGTGAAAGTAAGGTTGTTGGAACATTCAAAAAATCAACACCACGTTTAAATGTTGTGGCAGCAAAACCTGCCAAATCTGTCAACATTCCGCCACCAATATTTATTATAAGAGATTTTCGATCACCTCCATTTTCAGAAAGAAAAGCCCATATTTTTGCAACCGATTCAATTTTTTTGTTGTTTTCACCCGCTGGAATAACTATTTTTTTTATTCCTTTTGAACTAAAAAAATCATCCAGTTTTGAAACCCAAATATCGTTAACTGTTTCTTCCGTGACCAGAAAAACTTTACCATTGGTATATTTTTCAATCCAATTTAAAAGTTCCTGCTCCGGAAAACGGCTGTATATTATTTTTGAGCAAATTGTTGAATTTCCCATAGTTTGCTATTAAATTGCGGTAAAGTTAAAATAAAATTGGTTTTCGAAATTTGAAATATCTTTATACCGTAATTTAATCGAAATCAGACAAACTCAAATGAGAATTAATAATAAGAAGAGAGCAGTAAAACTAAAGCGAATATTTTTTTTGGCAAGTGTTGTTTATGCAATTGCTGCCTTACTTTTTTTTCTCTTTGATTTTACAGCGCTGGCCTTAATTAGTATAGGCGTTTTCTCTTTGTGGTATATCTATTTTCTAGTAGCCGATTATCAGGTTATTGATTTCAGCGATGAAAACAATAAAATCAGGTTGCGATATTATAAAGCAATAAGTTTTGGAAGTCCGAAATTTAACGAAATAGAATTTCCCAAAAATGTGCTTAAAAATGCATTTTTTGATAATTCTATTTTCGGAAAAATGTCGGATTTAACTTTGGTAGTTAAAACAAAACGGGGAGTAGCTGAATATCCGTCTGTAAGTTTATCCGCAGTTAAAAAGTTAGATCGCCAGAATATTGCCAACTCAATCATTCAACTATTACCACAATCGATATAATTCTACCCCTGAAATGGACGATAAATTGCTGTATAAAATTGCCCTGTCAATAATTCCGGGAATTGGGGGGATACTTGCCCGAAACATTGTTGCCTATGTTGGCAGTGTTGATGGCGTATTTTCTGAATCGTTGAAATCACTTCAAAAAATACCTGGGATTGGTGCAGTAAATGCCCACCGAATAAAGGATAAAAGCGTATTAACAAAGGCAGAAAAAGAATTGCATTTTGTCACGAAGAATGAAATCCAGGTTCTTTTTTACACTGATAAAAATTTCCCCCGTCGTTTAAAGACATGTATCGATGCACCTATAATCCTATATACAAGAGGTAATTTGAATTTGAATGAACAGCGAATTGTAAGCATTGTTGGCACCCGAAATGCCTCAAACTACGGAAAGCAGATTTGTGAAGAACTAATCCAAAAACTTTCAGAACGGAACTATATGACATTGATAGTGAGCGGACTTGCATATGGAATTGATATTCAGGCTCACAAATCAGCATTAAAATATAATTTGCCAACGGTGGGAGTTATTGGACATGGTTTGGATAAAATGTATCCATCGCTACATGCCGAAACCGCTAAAAAAATGTTGGAAAAAGGTGGTTTGATAACCGATTTTCCAAGTGGAACGAAAATCGATCCTTCAAATTTTATCCGCCGAAACCGGATTATAGCAGGACTTGCAGATGCTACAATAGTTGTGGAATCGGCATCAAAAGGTGGTGCATTAATTACTGCCGAAATTGCCTCATCATATAATCGCGATGTATTTGCTTTCCCGGGCAGGGCAGGCGACCCATTTTCAAAAGGCTGCAACCAGTTGATTCGAAACAGCGGCGCCAATTTAATTGAAGGAATTGAAGATTTGGAATATTTTATGGGTTGGGAACAAACCTCGAAAAAGTCAGTTGTGAAGCCCAGTTTATTTGTTGAATTAACCGGTGATGAAGAAAAAATTGCAAATCTTTTGCGCGAAAACGGTGAACTTTTTATCGATCAGATTTCATCGGAACTAACATTGCCCGTAAGCAGGATTTCTGCCATGTTGCTTACACTTGAATTTAAAAATGTTGTGTTAGCAATGCCTGGGAAAATGTATAAATTGAAGTAATTAAGCAGAACGAATCTCATTCACAAATTGGTTAAAAAGATAAAGATTGTTCTTTAATATAGCGTAAATTATTTCTATGTCAATTTTTTCATATCGATGGACAATAAAATTTCTGAACCTGACCATGTTTGCGTAATCATTAAATGATTTTATTACTCCAATTTGTTCCAGTTTTTTCATATTTTCCGCTGATGTATTAGCTGGCTCGATTTCATTTAAAGCAAGAATCCTTTCACTAATATCAATCATAACTTCAATTGAAATTTGAAGTGCCCTTTCAGTTGCCTTCTGCAATAAGGAACTTTCTTTAAGTTGCTGAAGAGAATTTATATTCCAGGAATTTATATCTGAAACATTTTCTTCAATAACACGAAGTTTTCTTTCAATTATTCCATTGTACTTCATATCCCCGGTATTCAAGTTGTTTCTTCATCCAAAAATTGTCATCTTCAAACTGCCTGCATGTCAACGAGAAAAAAGAAGCATAGAGATTTTTATATCCATCCTTTACAAAAAGAAGTTTTCCTTTAATGGCCTGCATTGCAAGAAATGAGTTTGCAGAGTTTAAAACCACTAAATCATAATTATTAAACGAAGGAATAATATTTTCCAATTCTGCTATTATTTCAATCCGCAAATCAAGCTCAGTTTCTTTTTCTATAAAATATACGGCAATATCGATATCAGATCCTTCATTTACAATTTCATCTTTTGAAGAACCAAAAACATACGCAAATGCAATTTCTTCAAATTTTTGAAGTGCTTTTGCCAAATCATTGTTTTTGAAATAAATAGCCATTTAAACAATATTTTGAACGAATTTCGCAAAGAATTTCCAAACAAAAAAATTCTGTATCGTAAACCTCTTCCTGCGAATATATTAGGGTTACCAATTATCGGCAAGGTTTTGTTATTTTTGCGCCATGAAACAGACATTCGAAGATTTAAAAATTGCCAAAGTATTACTAAAAACATTGGAAGATATTGGATTTGTTGAACCAACACCAGTACAACTGGAAGCGATCCCTAAAATAAATTCGGGCGAAAATGTAGTTGGTGTTGCTCAAACCGGCACTGGAAAAACAGCTGCATATTTACTTCCGTTATTAACAAAACTCCGAAAAGCTGAAGGAAAAGATCCACGCGTAGTAATAATAGTACCCACTCGCGAACTTTCGATACAAGTAGGAGAAGATGTGGAAGAATTAACAGCACTTTCGGATATTCGACATGCAGCAGTTTATGGCGGTATTGGCTGGACAAAACATGCAGCTCTTATAGAACCGGGAATCGATATTCTGATTGCAACCCCCGGCAGAATGTGGGAATTGTATCGTGGAGGTTCTTTGTCGTTGAAAAAAGTTAAACACCTTGTAATAGACGAAGCCGACAGAATGTTGGATTTGGGTTTTATGCCACAGTTGAAACAACTTTTAGACGTGATTCCACCTAAACGTCAGAATCTTCTTTTCTCAGCCACTTTTAATGAAAACGTGGAAAAAATGGTTGAAGAATTTCTTGATCATTATGAAAAAGTTGAAGTAACCCCTTCAGCAACCACGGTTGTGAATGTAACTCAAAAAGCTTACAGAGTACCGAATTACCGTACTAAGCTCAATCTGATCCAGCATTTGCTTGAAGATGAAGAAACTTTTAACCGGGTAATAATCTTTGTAAAAACAAAAGAACACGCAGAGGAAGTATTCAAGGTAATAAAACGGAAATCGGAAGGTGAAAAACGGATATTACATTCAAATAAAGGACAAAACACGCGAATAAATGCAATTAATGCCTTTAAAAACGGTGAAGTAAGAATTTTAATATCAACTGACGTTTCGGCGCGCGGTTTGGATGCCAGCCTTGTAAGCCACGTTATTAATTTCGATTTGCCAAACAATTATGAAGATTATGTACACCGGATAGGTCGAACCGCCCGGGCAGGAAACACTGGCGATGCAATTACACTGATTGACCCGGCTGATGAATGGCACCTGAAAAAAATAGAGGAATTAATCAGAATGCCGCTTCCGCTACTCGAATTACCAAAAGAAGTGGTTGTTGTTGAAACCGAATTTAACGAAAACCAAAACTATTTACGAGAAATAGATCGGCAAAAGAAGATAGACGACCCAACATACCAGGGCGCATTTCACACAAAAAAACGTTCTTTTTCATCTAAGAAAAACTTTGATGACAAATTTCAACGTACTAAGGAAAAACAGAAAAAAGGAGCAAGAAAAAGAAGATCATAAAATTCAGTCTTTTAGCGAAATTACTTCATCCAACTTCCCAAACAACAACTCTTTTTCCTTTAAAAGATTGTTGTATTCAGTTTTGTTAAATATTTTTAGCGTAAATAATCTAATCCGACCAACGGTTTTTCTGAATAAAATATACCATAAAAAGGCAATTTTACCGGAAAATGGCATGGCAAACAAAAATGCGAGTTTCAACCATATTCCTGGAAATAGCCATGAAACGGCAAAGAATTCAATCAAGTAAAAAATTGGAAACAAAATAATTCCAAGCACCAGGTAGAATGTACTCCAAAAACCTTTGTCTTTTATTTTTTTACGTGTAATTGAATCGATGATAAAAAACGGGGCTGCATTAAAAATAAACCCAAACAGAAAAATGGGAAACCCCAAAAGCAAAATCAATTTATTGAGTACAATCTTTAACCAATTCAAATCAGATTTTTCAAGCAACCAACTCCTGAGTTTTAGTTTCTTAATTTTCGAAACATAGTTTTTTGCTGATTTTACAATATCTTTAGTAATCTTTGGATTATTTTCCTCCAATTCATCGAGTTTCTTAACGAGTTGTTGATCTGAATAAAAAAGATTTAAAACCGAGTTTTTCTGATTTTGCCTCTTTAGGAAATGTTTTCCATATATCTCCCGAATCGATTCAAAATCATCATAATATTTCGTACTCTTTATTTCAAGTACCACCGACTGCATTTCGTCTAAAATTCTTTGTCTTAAAGATAATGTAGCAGCACTTTCACTTTGTTTAAATTGATCAAGAAACTCATTGGCTCGAATTGGTTTACCAAAATTAACAATCAAATTACGGTTAAATTTCCAGTAATGACTATAGTAAATTCCAGTTGGAATAATTTGAATATCCAGGTTATTTTTTGCCTTTTCTTCGGCCATGAAAACAATTCGGGGAACAGCTTTTTTATGCACCAGCATTTGTCGTTTTCCTGAGTGAGCTGCTTCAGGGAATAAACCCAAAGCAAAATTGTTTTCAAGCACTCTCACTGAACTTAAAAATATCTCGTCATTTTTTGCAAGATTTTCTTTACCGTCGCGCATTCGGTAAACCGGCATTATTTTTAAGAATTTCAAAATTGCAGCGGCAGCTTTATTTTTGAAAATATCAGCGCGGGCGAGCCAAACAGGCTGATACTTTGTATTTAATAAAATAGCCAAAGGATCGCTTAACGCATTTTGATGATTAGGAGAGAAAATGATTGGTTTATTTTTTGGGATATTTTCTATTCCGTTAACAATAACCTTGTTGTAAATCAGCCAATCGGCAAATTGAACATATTTTTTAAGAAGCCAGTACCCCCATGACCATTTTTCGTAACTCATTATTTAAAATTTCAAGTTAAAAAAGTGGTTACAAAACTAAATAATTTATACTGGTTGAGGAATAGCTTTTTTTGCCCAGATAGTCGAAAATGTCAATCCACTGATAATATGCCACACACCCCACCAAGCTGCAATTATTGTCATTCCACCCAATTCAAGTTCGGGCGGGAATATTTTTGGATTGAACATAAGTACGAGTGCCAGTCCCGAATTTTGAATTCCTGTTTCAATTGTTACAGTTCGCCTATCGATGTTTGGAAGCTTGAACAAAGTGGCTGTATAATAACCTGTTGCAAGTGCAAGTCCATTATGTATCAATACAATAATAAATACAAGATGGATAAAACGAACAAAATGATCAAAATTGGCTGACAACAAAATAATTACAAAAGCAATAAAAATAATGATTGACAATTGCCGAATTGGTTTTTTAATTTTTTCAGTCAATTTTGGCATGAATTGAGAAGTCAACAGTCCCAAAACAACTGGAATTCCTAAAAGAATAACCACAGTTTGCACCATTTGCCACAAATCAATTTCTATTGGAACCAAATAATCACCGGCGGCTGCATTTGTATAATATTTTACAAATAATTTCCCCCAAATTGCAAAGTTAAGTGGAGTCATAAATGTGGCGGCCACCGTTGAAATAGCAGTTAAACTCACCGATAATGCTACATTTCCTTTAGCCAAAGACGACATGAAATTTGAAATATTCCCTCCCGGACATGCTGCAATTAGTATCATTCCCAACGCAACAGTTGGGGTCGGGTTTAACAACATAATAAATAGAAAAGTGACTGCCGGAAGCAAAACAAATTGCGAAATCGCACCAACAATCACTGATTTGGGATTCATCATCAGGTCTTTAAATTGCTTCAGTTTAATGTCGAGCGCAACGCCAAACATTATAAAAGCAATTGTAATATTTAACGCTAATAAACCGGCAGGGGAAAAATTTAATCTGACATGATCCAGAACTTCCAGTGCTTCTTTCACTTTTATTTAGTTAAGTTAATTATTTTAAAAACAACACCTTACAAGTGATTTTGTTTAAAACAGGTCAAGAGTTGCATTTCCTTTCAACTTATTCTTTGTTTTATTCCTATTTCACTTTTTTCTGACAATGAAAGTAAGAATTTCAATCATTCAAACAAAAAAAATAGCCGGTATCTTATTTTTTAAAGAGATACCGGCTATTTAAACTGGATTTATTATAGTTAATCGGTTATAAGTAGATTTTTCATTTTTGCATAAATGTCAGTGTTTTCCATTATTCCAATAAATGCCTCAGCCCCCGGACCATAAGAAAATACAGGAACCATAACCGCAGTGTGGTCACCCGTTGGAAAGGCAGCCTGCACAACACCTTTTTCAATATTTCCACCTGTAATTGCCATTCCACCAGTTTCATGGTCGGCTGTAACTATTACAAGAGTTTCTTTGTCTTTTGCTGCAAATTCGAGTGCCTGGCCAATCACCCTGTCGAAATCAAGCATATCCTCAGTTACATAAATTGTACTTCCAGCGTGGCCACCCCAATCAATTTGGGAACCTTCAATCATCAGGAAAAAACCCTTTTTGTTATTGTCTAAAACGTTAAGTGCCGTTTCAGTTGCAACGGGAAGCATATCTCCTCTTTCAGCCATTCTTCCATTGTGAACCTCAGCGGTAAAACCAGCAAGTTTTCCTTTTTTAACTTTACTAATTTTTTTCAAATCAGTTTCAACTTGATAACCTTTCTTTTTGAGTTCATCAGCAAGATCACGCCCATCTTTTCGTTTTGTAAAATGATCAAGTCCGCCGCCAATAAAAACATCTATGTCTGTTTTTAGAAAATCGGCGGCAATGTCTTCATATGAACTTCTTTGTGCCTGATGTGCAATAAATGATGCAGGTGTGGCATGTGTAATTGAGGAAGTTGAAACCAATCCAGTAGCCAAACCATTTTCAGAAGCTTCTTCAAGAATAGTTTTAACTGGACTTCCATCAACCCCTACTCCAATTGCCCCGTTGTATGTTTTCACTCCCGAAGAAAGTGCAGTCCCTCCCGCCGCGCTGTCGGTAATATAATTATCAGCTGACTGTGTTTTTGAAAAACCAATGTATTTGCAGTTTTCTAAAAACAGATGTCCCTTGTTTGCGGTTAATCCGGCAAAAACCTGCGAAACTCCCATTCCATCGCCAATCAACAAAATGATATTCTTTGGTTTATCTTTTCTAAATTTTTGCGTAAACTCTTTGACCGGATAACTTGACTTGCTTTCATAGGTTTTCTCCAAGTCTTCTGATTTTGCGGTAAGATATTGATCTTGTGCAAAAACAGTGATTCCTGTTAACAGGAAAAGTGATAGTAATTTTAACTTATTCAACATAATTCAATATTTAATTTTTGTGGATAAAAATACCTTTTAAATCTTTGCGTGAAAATTTAACCAATTAAAAAAAGGTTAAACTTTCAATCTTTTTACATTTTCAGTTTCTTTCGGGAAGTTTTCATCAAACATCGTATTTAAAGTAAAAAATGTGCCTTCCTTTTCAGTTTTAATTTCAACTATTTCCATAATTACAGAATTACTCAATACCTCTTCTGCCTTATTTCTTGAAATATGAGCCAATCGCACAAATTTGGAGAATGTAATTGTTGGATTTTTCTGAAGATATTCGACTAATATTTTTTCGGATTCGGAATAAGTAAAATAAATACCAACCTGGCTTTTATTTTTTCTCCAGACATTAAGCTGGATTTTGTGCGCCAGGATATTTTCATCATTCACCCGCTTGTATGCCAACCATTTTCCATCCTCATTTTTTGCGAAATGTGGTTTGTCAGTGCTTGGTTCAATTTGAATTTCCAATACTGTTTTCCCTTCAAGGTGCCATTGTTGAGTTAAAAAATTGATTGGTGGATTGCTATAAATTTTAGCTGCAGCTTCAATCATATAAAACTCTTCATCTGTCCTTATTCCAGCAATTTTGCCATTATCTTTTACTCCGACCAAGAGTTTTCCTCCATCGGTATTGGCAAATGCAACAAGCGATTTTGCGATTTTTCTTGAATCGTTAATGCAGTATTTGAAATCCTGCCGCTGGTGTTCGCCTTCTTGTATGAGTTTATATAAATATGCGCTCAATTTTTTTTTCTCCTACTGTTTAAGCCATTCGAAAGTCACATAATGATCATGGTTCATTCCAAGTTCCAGATAGGTTTTGTGTGCTGCAAAATTTGATTTATCAGCATACAACCTTATCCCATTAAGGTTTTTGTTATCCAAAACCAATTCTTTTATACACGAATACATATTCCTGTAAACCCCTTTTCTGCGGTAATCTTTCAACACATAAACCGATTGGATCCAAAGAATTGTACCATTCCGCCAATCACTCCACTCAAAAGTGGTTAAAAGCGATGCCACAACCTTACCGTTTATTTCTGTAACGTAATACTGTCCTTTGCTATAGTCTTCAACCACTGCTGAAACGCCTTTTGAAACTGTGTCTGAATCCAGTTCAATTCCTTCTGTTTCAGCAGCCATTTTTAACTGAAAATCAACAATTGACGCAATATCCTTTGAAGTTGCTTTTCGAACTTGCATTTGTAACAATTTTTAAAGGTTTGTTGCTGACATAAAATAAGTACCATTTTATTTCATGTCAAAATTGAATTGTAACAATTTATGATTACAATTTGTCTTTATTATTTGTCTGTTCAGATAAACATTTCAATAACTTCCCAATAACTTTGATTTGAAAAATCCCGGCCATAAGTTATTGTTTTGAGAACGAAAGATATTTATGGCTTTATCCTGTCCATAATTTCCTCAATCTTTATCCTTTCTTCGGGCAAAAGAATCAATTGAAGTTTTTCGTTTTCAAGCAAGGCACTTACTTTTGGACCTACTTCTCCTGTAATAATCGAAGTAACTTGTAATTCTTTCAAATAAGCAATTAATTGAATACCACTATTTTCCGCATCTTTAAACGGATTTTCGATAACTGAATATTGATTTGATGTTACATTGAAAACAACCACATTTTCACATTTCCCAAATCGCAAATCCATAAAAGATTTCTCTGTTTTCCCAGTAGAAGTGATAGCAAATATCTTATCCATATTGTTTATATTTTGTTTTATTATATAATTAGATCTGTTTAGTTGACTCGTTCAATTCCTCCCAATATTCCACTGCCCTTCTTGTATGTGGAATTACAATGGTGCCTCCAACTAAATTAGCCACACCAAATAACTCAAACAATTCATCAGTAGTTACGCCTTGCTCATAACATTTTTCGAGGTGGTACTTTATGCAATCGTCGCAACGCAAAACCATTGAAGTTGCAAGCCCAAGCATTTCCTTGGTTTTTGTAGTTAATGCACCGTCCTGGTATGTTAATGTATCCAGACTGTAAATCCTCTTTATAACTTTGTTATCCGAAGCCAAAATTTTATCATTCATTTTCGACCTGTACGAATTGAAGTCATTGACAAGTTTTCCCATTGAAATTTAAAAAATCGTGTAATAATAATTGTTTATCCCCTCTTAATAGTTTCGAAAATATCAATAAAAATGAAATAAGTGACTGATTATAGAAATTATAACAATTAAATATCAGGTTGGTTGTCTGCAACAAGTATTTCATGTGTTTATAATTGTACATTTTTAAGGGTAACTGATTGAACTCCCATGAAAAAAAATAATCGTGCTTTTGTGTTTAAATTTCTATCGTTGTCGTATCCAAAAATTAAACTACAAAATCACAAAGTCCTTTGCATACACTTTTTGAAATGTTAATTCAATCTTATCAGGAATAATAAAAAAATTACTCCATTTTTAATAGCATGTTGTAATATCCTTTTTTATAACGTTTTAACTTAATCTATAAATGTTTTCAAGAACCTGGTGATTAAAATGCATTACCGTTTTAAAGCATTTTAATCTATATTTGCCACTTCAATTTACACGGGAAAAATGAAACTGTATTTATTATTTTTTTTATACATACTGACCGGACAGGTTATATTTGCCCAGGTCTCATTTCCTGATAATAACCTACAGAAATCAAATCTTCCTGAGGTGCTGCAACAAATTCAAGTTAACCGGGATCCACTGGTTGATAAAATGCTGGACTGGCATATAGAAAACAACAAAATCAAAAACAAAATTGACGGATTCAGAGTTGAGATTTTTTTTAGTTCGGATGTTGATGCAAAGGAAAAAGCATTGAAGAAAAAAATGGAGTTTTTATCTGTTTACCCTGATTATACAGTTCATGTGAAGTACGTTTCGCCAAATTTCAGAGTAAGGGTTGGCGATTTCAGAACTAAAAACGAAGCACTTAAGCTTTATAAAGAAATAAAAGACAATTATCCGGTAGCGTTTATTGTTACTGATGAAATAGATTTTCCAATGATGAAACAAGTACAATATGAGTGACCAAATTCAACATGAGTGCGGGATTGCGTTAATCCGATTATTAAAACCAATGTCGTATTATCAGGAAAAATACGGTACTTGGAAATATGGGTTAAACAAATTGTACCTTTTAATGGAAAAACAGCACAACCGCGGTCAAGATGGCGCTGGTGCGGTTTGCGTTAAAAATAGTCTTGCTCCTGGAAGTGCTTACATTAGTCGTTACCGATCGATTCAGGAAAATCCCATAAAAGATGTTTTCGACCAAATTAATGTACCCTTGCAACTAGCAATATCTGACAGGTTAGATGTTAACAGTATAGATTGGGCATACAAAAATTTCCCATTTGCTGGTGAACTTTATCTGGGACATTTGAGATATGGTACTTTCGGAAAAAACAGTATTGATTTTGTTCATCCTGTAATGCGCCAAAACAACTGGAAGTCAAGAAATTTAGTACTTGCCGGAAATTTTAACCTTACCAATACTGATGAACTCTTTAAAGTGCTTATCGATTTAGGCCAGCACCCAAAGGCATACACAGACACAGTTACTGCTCTCGAAAAAGTTGGCCATTTTCTCGATCAGGAAAATGAACTTCTTTTCAGGAGATATAAAAACGAAGGATTGAGTAACGATAAAATTTCACACAAAATTGCAGAAAACCTTGATATACAAAATATCCTTGAACGTGCTACAAAAGACTGGGATGGAGGATATACAATTGCAGGATTAATTGGCCACGGAGATGCATTTGTAGTGCGCGATCCCTGGGGAATCAGACCGGCACATTATTATTGTGATGACGAAATTGTGGTTGTGGCATCAGAGAGGCCGGTTATCCAAACAGTTATGAACATTCACGTGGGCGAAGTCAATGAAATTAACCCGGGCGAAGCATTGATAATAAAAAAAGACGGTCGGATAAGCAAAGAATTGATTCGTGTTCCACACAAAAGATCTTCATGTTCGTTTGAACGAATCTATTTTTCCCGAGGCAGCGACAAAGATATTTATAAGGAACGCAAAGAATTAGGAAAACTGCTTTGCCCGGCTGTTTTAAAAGCGGTTGATTATGATTTTGAAAATACAGTATTTTCATATATCCCAAATACTTCAGAAACAGCTTTCTACGGAATGGTTGAAGGAATTGGGCATTATTTGGTTGACTGGAAAATTGAAGAAATAAAAAAGAAAAATGGTTCATTAACAGATGATGATATAAAACGTATCATTTCATTTGAACCCCGGATTGAAAAAATTGCAATTAAAGATGTTAAGCTCCGTACTTTTATTGCCGATGATGCAAGTCGTGATGATTTGGTAGCCCACGTTTACGACGTTACCTACGGGATTATCAAAAACGACGTGGATACACTTGTTATTATTGACGATTCAATTGTGAGGGGAACTACACTGAAGAACAGCATCTTGCGCATATTGGACCGGCTTCATCCCAAAAAAATCATCGTGGTTTCATCGGCTCCTCAAATCAGATACCCTGATTGTTATGGGATCGACATGGCTCGTTTAGATAAGTTTATTGCTTTTAACGCAACTATCGAACTTTTAAAAGAAACCGGGCAACAAGCTGTTATCAGCAAGGTTTACGAAAAATGCAAACAACAGCAAAACTTGCCAAAAGAAGAAATGGAGAACTATGTTCGCGAAATATACAGCTCATTTACTCCCGAACAAATCTCAGCAAAAATTGCGGAGTTATTAAAACCAGAAGATTGTAAAGCCGAAGTTGAAATTGTATATCAAACTATTGAGAATCTGCACAAAGCATGCCCGAACGATTTAGGCGACTGGTACTTTACCGGGAACTACCCAACACCAGGCGGCAACAGGGTTGTAAACAGTTCGTTTATAAATTTTGTTGAAGGCAAAGATATTCGGGCGTATTAATAATTTTTCGACAGGTTAATAAATCAGTATTCTACAAATCAAAATTAAATCCGCGCTCAAGTAGTTCTTCGTATTTCAATTTGTTAAACTGATAATAAAAAGCCCCTTTTTTGGAAGTTAATTTCTCTTTCTCATCAAGTTTTTCAAGCAAACCCATGGCTAGTAATTTTCTTCTGAAGTTCCGTTTATCAAATGGCATTTGGTAAATTGCTTCATATAAGCGTTGTAACTGTGGAATGGTGAATTTCTTTGGTAACAACTCAAAACCAATTGGTTGTGTGCGTGCCCTGATCCGAAGTTTTCGCAATGCTTTCTCAACCATTTCATAATGATCGAAAATCAATGCAGGCAATTCATTTACGGGAATCCAATAGGCACCGTATTTTTTCACCAATTCACTATCATGATCATTGATTTTTAAAAGAGAAAAATAGGCTACCGAAATAATCCTGCCACCGGCATCACGGTCGATATCGCCAAAGGCAAAAAGCTGTTCCATATAAACATTGTCCAACCCTGTTAATCGCGAAACAATGTTTTGCGCTGCTTTATCCAGACTTTCATCAGGTCCAACAAAGCCCCCCATTAATGACCATTTACCCTTTTCAGGTTCGAAATTTCTTTTGAGCAACAACAGTTTTAATTCGAATTCATTTTCATTAAACCCGAAAATAATAGCATCCACAGCTATAAGGATTTTTGGGAAGTTTGAATAAAAATTCTTTATTTTATTTGGGTTCAGGCCATTGCCCATCTTCTTTGTCTTTGATATATGTCTCTATATGCCGGTCAACCTTAAAGCTATAAATATCCTCGATAGTAACAATTATCCCAGTCTCAAGTACTTCCCCAAACTCTTTATTTTTTGATGTTCCAAAGGTTTTCATGGAAGGAGAAAGGTTCATGTAAGCATTTATCAGTGGAGGTACATTTTCGCCATACTGCCTTACACTTTGCAGCAGAATTCTATAGTCCTCCTTGTAGTTTTCGCCACTAAATAATTTTTTCATGGCATTCATATCCATTTCAAATTCAACCGGTTCTTTTGGATAAACAAGATTCTCCTTGTCTCTAAAGTATTTTTTGAAAAAATATTGGATCAGGTTTCTTGCATCGCTATGAAAGTGGGTGTACATTGTAACTTTCCCAAAAAAGTATTTGATTTCAGGATGATCAACGGTTAAAGCACCCAATCCATCCCAAAGATTGTCAAGGGCAAAAAGCGCTTTCGCTCCGGCTTTGCTTGATTGGTAGGCAGGTTGAACAAACGACCTACCCAATTCCAGGCAGTATGGCAAATATTCTTCAATGAATTTCTCTGAAAAATCAAAAAGATGTGAAGTCGCCAACACAACATGCCCGTGTTCATCCCGGGGTGCTTCAGAACAAAGTATGTAACGATAACCGCCCAGTATCTCTTTCGCATCCGGATCCCAAACTATCAATTGTTTAAACGGAGAAACGGCTGTATCATAAATATCAATATCAGTTTCCTCACCAGTTCCGCCACCGGCATCACGGAAAGTGATTTCACGTAACCTACCGATTTCATGCATTACTGACGGAGAATCCTGATATGTTATCACATATATCTCGTTTCCACCTTTATTGGTCTTTCTGAGTAATTTTTCAGGGGTAAGTTCAGCGTAAATCATTTCCCTCGGCAGAGGCTCAACTATGTTTTTCATTTACGGTCTCTTTTTTTTGAAAAATAGAATGCAAAATTAGAAAAATTCCCGTTTTTGCAGGTTGTTATTTTGTTTTAATTTATATTGTTTATCTCAGCAGGCAATTCATACACACGTTCTTTCACCCAATCCGCCCATTCCTGCTGTTTTTTTGATTTGTCAAAAGTTTGAAATGATATTGGCTTTCCAAAATAAATGGGAACTTCTGTATTTCGGTGTTTAATTAATTCGTCCGGTAAAAAAAACATTTCGATGTTCCATTTAATACGTAAAAATTTTCTTATGTTGGCCAAACGGTAAAAGCGGTTTGAGTTTTTACCCCCAATAAAAACGGGAATAATATCACGCTGATGATTTACGGCTTTGGCAATAAAATGTTTTTTCCATTCCAAATCAACAATTTTCCCTTTAATTTTTCGCGAAGCCAAACCCGCCGGGAAAATCAGGATTTGTTCATCGGAATTATATGTTGAATTCAGTATTTCAGCAGCTTCGCGAGTATTGCCACCGTGCTTGTTTATTGGAATAAACATTGGACGCAGGCTCGGGATTCCAAGTAAAATATCGTTAGTTAGAAATTTAAGTTTCCCTAATCGCTTTTCAACGCATTTCATTAACAAAAAGGCATCAAAACCACCCAAAGGATGGTTACTGGCAAAAATAAAACGACCCGATTCAGGAATGTTTTCAAAACCATTTATCTGTTCCTTTACATTAAACTCAACAATAGCTTGATTTACGAATGAAATCCCTTTCAAATGACCATTGCGTTTCATAAAATCGTTGAAAAAATCAAGATGCAATATCCTGGTGATATAACGAAAAACAAAACCCGGCATGAACTTGGCTAAACCAGGATTCTTTTCATGAAATAACTCCTTGATAATTATAGGTTTAAATGAATTTGAAATATTTTCTTCCACACTTTTGATTTAGGCAGCAATTAAGTAAAAAATCGCCAAAATTCAAATACTGACATTCAATTCGCAAATTCAAAGTTTTACATGTCCTCATCTCGCAAAGGAACCTCAAATATCAAAATCTTCAAATTCTGAGGTCTTAAATATCATGTATAAACTATGAGTTATTAACTCTTGTTGATTAGTTTTCTACAACTCATAAAGCACTCAATAACTGTGTTTTAACATATCAATATCCTTGTGAACCCTAACTTTTCAACAATATTTCAACAGGTTTTCAACAACTAACAACTGCTAAAGTTTTAATTTTAAGTGGAATAGAATGGAATAATTTGTCATATTTTGGAATTAATTTCTACTTTTACACTACAAAAAAAGCAGAAATTGGTTTCATGATTGAATTTGCAGGAACATATAGCGCAACTATTGACGACAAAGGCCGGATTGTACTTCCCGCTACTTTTAAGAAGGAGCTTGGCGACCTGGCAACTGAACCGTTGGTTGTGGAAAAAAATCTGCATCGCGAATGTCTTGATATTCATCCTGAGAAATATTGGCGAAAACGGGTTGAAGATTTCAAAAGCACACTTGACCCATTTGATGAAGATGATGACGCATTGTTACAGTTTTTCTATCAGAACTTTACAAAGGTTACAATGGCTCCAAATGGCAGAATCAATATACCTGATGCTTATCTTGAATATGCCAATCTTGAAAAAGGTGCAGAATTTATTGGAATGGGCGAGTCTATCCGTTTGTTGTCAGCTGATAAAACAGGAAAACAGGACATGAGCAAGACAGAATTCCTGCAAAAATTAAAAGAAAAAAGGCAAAAAAAAATATAATCTGAATGGATCAAACTTATCATATACCAGTTTTGGCGCAGGAAAGTATCCAGGGGTTAAATTTGTTTCCTGATGCCGATGTTGTCGATGCCACATACGGTGGAGGCGGTCATTCCAGAATAATTATTGACCAATTGACAAACGGGAGGCTTTTTGCGTTCGACCAGGACGAAGATGCTGCTGCAAATGTTTTTAATGATAAGCGTCTCTATTTTATCCGGCACAATTTCAGGTATATACGGAATTTTCTGAAATATTACAAAATTGAGAAAGTTGATGCCATTTTCGCAGACCTGGGGGTTTCCTCACATGATTTTGATGTGCCTGATCGAGGTTTCTCTTTCAGGTTCGAAGGGAATCTGGACATGCGCATGAACCAGGATGCTAAAACCGATGCAGCAAAAATTATAAACGACTATCCCGAAGAACAATTGGAACAGGTTTTCAGGTTGTTTGGTGAAATAAAAAATTCGCGTCACCTCGCTTCTGTTATCTGTAAAAAAAGGAATGAATTGAGCATCAAAACAACAACTCAACTAAGAGAAGTAGTTGCCGAATGCACTCCGCGTGCTATTGAGAACAAATATCTGGCGCAGGTTTTCCAGGCTTTACGAATTGAGGTGAACGATGAAATGGACGCACTACAGGAATTCCTGCAAGCATCGTTAGAATTACTAAAACCGGGCGGACGTTTGGTTGTAATCACTTACCACAGCTTAGAAGACAGACTTTGCAAAAATTTCATGAAGACCGGAAATTTTGTAGGAAAAGTTGAAAAGGACTTTTATGGAAATATCTCTTCGCCCTTTACAATTATAAACAGGAAAGTAATTACACCGGGCGATAAAGAACTGAAAACAAACAACCGGTCGAGAAGTGCGAAATTAAGAATTGCGGAGAAAAACTGATATGGTTGATAAAACTAAAAATAGCAAGAGACCGGGAATGAAATCGTTAATTGGAGGAACGATTTTAACAGATGATCGTGTAATGAGGCAGATCCCATTTCTGATTTTCCTGGCATTTTTAGCCGTTTTGTTAATTACAAACCGAAACTGGTCGGAGCGCACTATCAGAAAAGTAGAAGTTTTGCAGGAAACACTGGATGAGCTTCGTTCAGAATCAATTACACTTTCAGCAAAACTGATGAATTCAAGCCGTCCTTCAGAAATTGTGAGAAAAGTTGAAAATGCAAATATCGATTTACAGGAACCGGTTAGGCCGCCACAAAAATTAGTTGTCAAAAAAAATAAACTGCCGTGGAAATTCGCAAAGTAATATTAACGCGTATAACCTTAATCTACTTTACACTGATGGTGTTTGCCGGGGTAGTTATTGTTAAGATGATCTCTGTACAGAAGATCAAAAACGACCGTTGGGAAAAAATACAGCAAAATTTAAGCGACAATACAATTATCGTAAGCCCTGACAGGGGAAATATTTGTGCTGATGATGGTAGTGTTTTGGCAACTTCTGTTCCTGGATATTATGTCAGAATCGACCTGGCCTCAGAAGGGGTGCGAAAAGTTTACAATGGCGAGAGTGATTCACTGGCATATTATCTTTCCCGATTTTTCGGGAACGCTTCACATGGCGAATATAACCGCAGACTTAATGATGCATACAAACGTGGTAACCGCGGTTTTATGCTCACTCCCCGGAAAATTGATTACACTGAACTCCAGGTAATAAAGAAATTTCCAATTCTGCGCCGTGGACGTTACGGTGGAGGATTAATCATTGAACAGGAAAATCGCAGGGTCAATCCACTGGGAATGTTGGCATTAAGAACGCTTGGCGGCTTAAACAAAGGTGCTTTTGGAGGTGTTCATGGCGCTATTGGATACACGGGATTAGAAGGTTCTTTTGAGCCATATCTGAAAGGAGCTGACGGAATTAGCTTTAAACAAAACCTTTCGGGACGTTGGGTTACACGTATAGAAATTGAGCCTGAAGACGGAATGGATATTATTACTACGCTTAATGTAAAAATGCAGGATATCACCGAAAGCGCATTGTACAAACAATTGCGAAACTCAAATGCCGACTGGGCAACTGCAATCGTTATGGAAGTAAAATCAGGCGAAATAAAAGCTATTGCAAACTTGGGAAAACAAAACGGCGATTATTTCGAAACTGATAATTACGCGCTGGGGCCACGCGGTTGTTACGAACCCGGGTCAACATTTAAACTTGTTTCACTTATGGTGGCTTTAGAAGATGGAGTTGTGGATACAAGCAATGTTTTTGATACGGGTAATGGATCATGGCAAAAAAGCGGGAGGAGAATTTCTGACACGCATGGAAACGGCCCAATAACTGTTAAACAAATTTTTGAAAAATCTTCAAATATCGGTGTAGCCAAAATTATTACTGAATTCTACGAGAAAAATCCAAAAAAATATGTTGACAGGGTTTACAGTTTCGGAATAAATAAACCACTCGGGCTGGATATTAGTGGCGAAGGACAACCATTCTTTAAATATCCGGGAGATGCCGATTGGTGGGGAACCACGCTTGCCGGTATGTCATACGGCTACGAAACCAAAATGACCCCAATTCAAATCCTGAACTTTTATAATGCGGTAGCTAATAACGGAAAAATGGTAAAACCGCACATGGTTAAAGAAATCAGGGAAAATGGAGCACTTGTAAAAAAGTTCAAAACCGAAGTTTTAAATCCGATGATTGCATCAAAGGAGACAATTGGAAAAGCAAAAGCAATGCTCGAAGGAGTCTGCATCAACGGCACAGGTAAGGATTTACAAAGTGAATATTTCAAAATAGCCGGAAAAACCGGTACTGCGCGTGTGGCAACAAGCAGCGAAGGTTATAGCGCAGGAATGTACCTTGCATCTTTTGTAGGCTATTTTCCCGCTGATGATCCCAAATATTCAATCATCGTTACATTTAATAATCCTCGCGGAGGTTATTATGGTGGTTCGGTGGCCGGACCGGTTTTTAAGGAAATTGCCGAAAAAACCTATGCTTTCCAGGGATTAATCGAGGAAAAGGAAAAAGAGGATAACAAAGATGAAAAGCTTGTTTTCCCTGATATTAAAAAAGGACAGTCGGAAGATTTACGCGAAGTAATAAGCGAACTAAATATAAAACATGTAAAAGGCGATCCTGATTCACAATGGGCTAATGTGGAAGTTAAAGATGACGTTGTTACACTCTCCGACAGTGAAATAGTGGAAGACCGCGTGCCTAATGTGCAAGGAATGGGCGCAAGCAGTGCAGTTTATTTAATGGAAAAAGCAGGACTGCAGGTACGGATCAGTGGAATTGGAAAAGTCAAAAAACAATCGTTGACCCCGGGCGGAAAATATCAAAAAGGTCAAACTGTACTACTCACACTTGGATAATATGAAACTTAGCAAAATACTAATCCATATAGATTATTCAGAACTGATAGGTTCCACCGAAAAAACGGTTGGTGGCATCGAATTCGATTCCAGAAAGGTCATGCCAGATTTTGTGTTTGTGGCACAAAAGGGAGTACTTTCCGACGGACATAAATTCATTGACAAAGCCATTCAAAATGGAGCAACAGTTGTCGTTTGTGAAAATCTTCCCGCTGAAATAGACGAAAACATTACTTATATAAAAGTTAACGATTCAAATGAAATCCTTGGCAAACTTGCATCGGTATTCTACGATTTACCCTCTTCAAAATTAAAAGTAGTTGGTGTTACAGGAACAAACGGAAAAACAAGTATTGCAACATTGCTCTATAAAATGTTTTTGCGCCTGGGTTATAAAACCGGTTTACTTTCAACAATATCATACCGAATAAATGAAAAGGAAGAAACTGCGTCGCATACAACTCCAAATGCCCTGAAAATTCAACAATTACTTGCCGAAATGGTAACTGCAGGTTGCGAATATTGTTTTATGGAAGTGAGTTCGCACGCGGTGCATCAAAAACGGATTGCCGGGATTGAATTTGCCGGCGGCATTTTTACAAATATCACTCATGATCATCTCGATTATCATAAAACCTTTACTGAATATATTAAAGCTAAAAAGGCATTTTTCGATAGCCTTACAACCAATGCTTTTGCAATAACAAATATTGATGACAAAAACGGGTTGGTAATGCTGCAAAATACATTAGCTAAAAAAATTACTTTTTCAACCCGCTCAATGGCAGATTTCCGTTGTAAAGTAATCGAAAATCATTTCGACGGAATGCTGCTTAATATGGACGGCAGCGAAATCTGGACAAGGTTTGTGGGGAAATTCAACGCTTCCAATTTACTTGCTGTTTATACAACCGCAATCCAACTTGGTCAAAACAAAGAGGAAGTTTTAACAATTATCAGTGATTTACAACCGGTTCAAGGCAGGTTCGAAACAGTGCGCAGCCTCGACGGAAAATTGGCAATTATTGATTACGCGCACACACCCGATGCATTGAAAAATGTACTGGGAGCAATTACTGAAATCAGGACTCGAAACGAAAAAGTGATAACCGTGGTTGGTGCAGGCGGCGACCGCGACAAAACCAAACGCCCTGAAATGGCGCATGAAGCAGTTTTAGCAAGCGATAGAGTTATCCTTACTTCTGATAATCCACGTACAGAAAATCCTGCTCAAATTATAAAAGATATGGAAGCCGGAATTGACGCAAAATTCAGGAACAAAGTGCTTTCAATTGAAAACAGGAGGGAAGCAATTAAAACTGCTGCCATGCTCGCACAACCCGGCGACATTATTTTGATAGCCGGAAAAGGGCACGAAAATTACCAGGAAGTTAATGGTGTAAAGCACCATTTCGACGATAAAGAGGAAATTGAAAATTGCTTCGGCATCAATAACTAAAACTGAAAATATGATATATTGGTTATATAACTTATTGGTTGGCTACGATATACCGGGTATCGGGATGATTCCCGGCATCACATTTCGGGCAGCGGCTGCAATTATTACGTCCCTTTTTATTGCCACAGTTTTCGGTAAAAAAATCATACGAATTTTACAACAAAAGCAAATTGGCGAAGTAGTTCGCGATTTGGGTCTCGAAGGTCAAATGCAAAAAAAAGGCACGCCAACAATGGGCGGACTAATTATCCTCGCTTCAATTATAATCCCCACTCTGCTTTTTGCCCGACTCAATAATATATATGTGATCCTGATGCTTATCACCACGGTTTTGCTGGGTTTCATCGGATTTGTTGATGATTACATAAAAGTCTTCCTGAAAAACAAAAAAGGGCTTGCCGGTAAATTCAAAATCTTAGGTCAGGTTACTCTTGGACTCATTGTTGCACTTACACTATTTGTCAGCGACGACGTTAAAGTCCGAGAACATGTAAAAGATGAAAACGGCCAGAATTTACAGGAGATTTTAGTTGATCCGGTTACCGGGGAACAAACTGTTCAATTTGTTACTGAGGATGTAAAATCAACCATCACAACAATTCCTTTTGTAAAGCTTAACGAATTCAATTATGAATGGTTAGTGGCTTTTACTGGCGAAGCTTCATCATGGTTAAAATGGATTGTTTATGCACTTGCAATAATTCTAATAATCACGGCAGTATCGAATGCAGCAAATTTAACCGACGGATTGGACGGGCTTGCAACAGGCACTTCGGCAATAAGTGGGGCAACTTTAGGGGTACTCGCTTATGTTAGCGGTAATATAATTTATGCTGATTATCTGAATATCATGTATATACCCAACATTGGCGAACTCACAATTTTCGTGGCAGCATTTATTGGGGCAACTGTTGGATTTTTGTGGTACAACTCTTACCCTGCCCAGGTTTTTATGGGCGACACCGGAAGTTTGGCTCTTGGCGGTATTTTGGCCGTGTTTTCAATTATAATCCGAAAAGAGATTCTGATCCCACTTTTGTGTGGAATTTTTCTCATCGAAAATCTTTCGGTTGTAATACAGGTTAGCTGGTTTAAATATACAAGAAAAAAATACGGAGAAGGAAGACGGGTGTTTTTGATGAGCCCTATCCATCACCACTTTCAGAAAAAAGGAATACCCGAACCTAAAATTGTAAGCAGGTTTTGGATTGTGGGAATAATACTGGCGGTGCTTACAATTGCAACATTAAAAATGAGGTAGTTTGAAAAAAAGGATTGCAATATTAGGTGGTGGCGAAAGTGGCGTGGGCGCTGCAATTCTTGCACAAAAAGAGGGATACTCCGTTTTTTTGTCCGACATGGGCAAAATAAAGGAGAAATACAAAAACGTTCTTTCAAATTATAAAATTGATTTTGAAGAAGAAAAACATTCGACCGAAAAAATCCTGAATGCTGAACTGGTTGTAAAAAGTCCGGGAATTCCCGATAAAGCACCATTAATCGTTCAGCTTAAAGATGCCGATATTCCTGTAATTTCTGAAATTGAATTTGCCGGAAGATATACAAATGCAAAAACCATTTGTATTACAGGCAGCAACGGCAAAACAACTACAACCTTGTTATTGTATCACATTCTGAAAAATGCAGGATTGAATGTTGGATTGGCCGGAAACGTTGGGAAAAGTTTTGCCTGGCAGGTTGCCGAAGAAAATTTTGACATTTATGTAATCGAAATCAGTAGTTTTCAACTTGACGGGATGTACGATTTTAGGGCAGATATTTCTATTCTGATGAACATCACACCCGACCACCTTGACCGCTACAACTACAATTTTCAAAACTATATCGATTCGAAATTCCGAATCATCCAAAATCAATCAAAAAACGACTTTTTTATTTTTTGTGCCGATGATGAAGTCACTCAAAACGAAATCAAAAAAAGAAGTATAACACCTGCAATAATTTCATTTGGCCTGGGCGAACCGGGCGAAAATTCAGCAGGAGTAAAAAATGAACAAATAGTAATTAACATACACAAAAACCAATTCATTATGTCTATTCTGGATCTTGCAATACAAGGGAAACACAACACTTACAATTCAATGGCCGCAGGAATTGCAGGTATGATTTTGGAAATCCGCAACGAACAATTGCGCGAAAGTCTTTCAAATTTTACAGGAGTTGAACACCGTTTGGAGCGTTTTCTGAAAGTTCATGGAATTGAGTTTATAAACGACTCGAAAGCTACCAACGTAAATTCTACATGGTATGCTTTGGAAAGCATCGGAAAACCAATTGTTTGGATTGCCGGCGGGGTTGACAAAGGTAACGATTATGCCATGTTGAAAGGATTGGCCAAAGAGAAAGTAAAAGCAATTGTGTGTTTGGGAAAAGACAACCAAAAAATACATGATGCCTTCAATGGTGTTGTGAAAAATATTGTTGATGCATCGAGCATGGACGAAGCAGTGAAAGCCGCCTATTATTTGGCAAGAAATGGTGATACAGTTTTACTTTCACCCGCTTGTGCAAGCTTCGATTTATTTGAAAACTACGAAGACAGGGGAACTCAGTTTAAACAAAATGTCAGGAATTTGTAATGGAAACCTCAATCTTAAAATACTTTAAGGGCGACCGTGTTATCTGGATTGTGCTAATGTTTTTGTCGCTTCTTTCACTGTTGATTGTTTACAGTGCAACCGGTGCTTTGGCATATCGCGTGCACGGCGGAAATACGATGCATTATCTTATTCGCCAGGTATTTTTTATTGGTGCGGGTTTAGGAGTAATACTTCTAATGGTAAATGTCCTTCCTGTGAAATTTTATTCGATTGCTGCAAATTACCTTCTTTACGGTAGTATTTTGTTATTAATAGCTGCGGTGGTTTTAAAATTTGCAGGAGTTCTGAAAGGAACCGGTAGAACTTTTAATCTGGGGATTTTCTCCTTTCAACCTGCCGAGTTGGCAAAAATTGCGTTGATACTTTTTACAGCAAAAGTTTTAGGAAAGAAACAAAAAACCAACCAGGATTTAACTGCCGCATTCCGTAAGATCATGATTTTTACAGGGTTGGTTTGTAGCTTGATTTTGTTATCCAACTTTTCAACTTCGGCACTGATTTTTGCAACAATCATATCCATGATGTTTGTTGGGCGAATTCCGATTCGATATATGTTGTTGGTTTTTGCAGCAGGTGTAGCTTTGATATTTGCAATTTACAAACTTGCTGATTTTGTTCCGGATAGTGTTGGTCGAATACATACAATACAGGGTCGTATCGACAGGTTTATTCATGGCGACCCCAATTCGGAACAGGGTGTAACACAGGCCGATTATGCAAAACTTGCCATTTATTCAGGCGGTATTTTTGGCAAAGGCCCAGGCCAATCTGATGTAAGTAATTATATGGCAGCGGCATACAATGATTTCATTTTTGCAATTATCGTTGAAGAATATGGTTTGATTTTCGGTGCAGGTGTAATCTTCCTTTACCTGATTTTCTTTTTTAGGGGAATAATAATTGTCCGAAAGTCGAAGCGAACATTCCCTGCATTTGTAGTAATCGGTTTGACGTTGGTTATGGTCTATCAGGCAATGATTAATATTGGTGTATCCAGCGGGGTTTTGCCTGTAACCGGACAACCGCTTCCATGGATAAGTTTGGGCGGTACTTCATTGCTTTTTACTTCAATTGCATTTGGATGCATTTTAAGTGTAAGCCATCAAAACGAAGTTGATAGCGAAGCTCAGCAACAACCAATTCAGGTAAACGCGCCCGACGAAGACGAAGAAATGAAAAAATGAGTATTAAAAAAGTCATATTAAGTGGTGGTGGTACAGGCGGGCATATTTTCCCTGCCCTTTCCATAGCAAACGAAATCAGGAAACGGTATCCTGATGCTGATATTTTGTTTGTCGGTGCTTTGGGCCGCATGGAAATGGAGAAAATACCTGCTGCCGGATACAAAATTATCGGTTTGCCGGTAATGGGTTTTCCACGTAAACCCAGCTTAAAAATATTCACTTTCTTTAAAAGACTTTTACAAAGTGCATCAATGGCAAATAAAATTGTAAAAGACTTTCAACCCGAGATTGCAATTGGTGTTGGAGGATATGCAAGTGGTCCGCTGTTGAGGGCGGCTTCAAAAAGTAAAATTCCAACTTTGATTCAAGAGCAAAATTCGTATGCCGGAATCACAAATAAACTACTCAGCAAAAAGGTAAAAACCATTTGTGTAGCCTACGAAAATATGGAAAGGTTTTTCCCTGCAAAAAAGATCGTTTTTACAGGAAACCCTGTGCGCGAAAACCTTACAACAAAATTAAATGACAAAACTGAAGCACTCGAATATTTTGGATTAAGCGAAAACGAACATGTAGTACTCATAATCGGTGGTAGTTTAGGTGCACGTTCAATTAACAACGCAGTCATGAAGAATCTTGATGTTATCGCAAAATCCGGCATTCAGGTAATTTGGCAAACCGGGGCAATTTATTTCGATAATATTCAAAATGAAATAAAAAATAAAAAACCTGCAAATCTTCAAATCCACCAGTTTTTGTCAAGGATGGATTTGGCATATTCGATTGCAGATGTGGTAATTTCAAGGGCAGGTGCAGGCACAATATCAGAACTTTGCCTTGTAGGAAAACCAGCCATTTTGGTGCCTTCGCCAAACGTTTCGGAAGACCACCAAACTAAAAATGCAATGGCGCTGGTTGAAAAAGATGCCGCAGTAATGCTCACTGACAAAGAGATTGATGCGAAACTTTTTCAAACAGCTTTTGAAATGGTTGAAAACAACGAACTGTGCCAGTTAATGGCAACTAACATAAAAACATTGGCAAAACCTGAAGCAACAAAAACTATTGTTGACGAAGTGGAAAAGTTAATAAAACAATGAAGAATCTTTTACATATCAGAAATGTGTATTTCCTCGGAATCGGAGGAATTGGAATGAGTGCGCTGGCACGCTATTTTAAATTTACAGGCCGCAATGTTGCAGGTTACGACCGCACTCCCACTGCTTTGACAAGAGCCATGCAGGCCGAAGGGATTGATATCCACTTTGAAGATGATATCCGCAAAATTCCTAGTAACTGGGATCCTGCTAACACTCTGGCAGTTTTCACACCTGCCCTGCCCGATGAACACAAGGAATTATCGTGGTTCAGGGAAAAACCAATCGGGCTGCTGAAACGTGCGAAAGTTCTTGGTTTAGTGTGCAACGAACGCAGTGGCATTGCTGTTGCCGGAACTCATGGCAAAACTACCGTCAGCACGATGGTGGCAAATATTCTGAATAAAACAAACAAAGGCTGCGGTGCATTTTTGGGAGGAATTTCAAAGAATTTCGGAACGAATTTGCTGCTCCCTAAAGTAGAGTCGCCCTGGATTGTTGCTGAAGCTGATGAATTTGACCGGTCATTTTTGCACCTCACTCCTCTTATGGCGCTTGTTACAAGTATCGATGCCGATCATCTTGATATTTACGGGCAGAAGGATAAAATTGTAGAGTCGTTTGAAAAATTCATTTCGCAAATACTGCCGGGTGGTTCGCTTGTAATTAAAAAAGGTGTTGAATTGAATACAGAAAAAACTTCAGCTAAGATTTATACATACTCGTTGAACAAGGAAGCTGACTTTACAACCGTAAACCTGCATCTTAATACCGAAGGTGGATTTTATCAATTCGACATAAAAACACCAAACGGAATTATTGAAGACTGCAAAATGAATTACCCTGGTTTGCTAAACGTAGAAAACGCAGTTGGTGCGGCTTCACTTGCTTTTTTGGCAGGAGCAACTCCCTCGGAAATTAAAACCGGACTGGAAGACTACCAGGGTGTAATCCGCCGTTTCGATGTTCAATATAAAAACGATAAATACATTTACATCGATGATTATGCACATCATCCTGAAGAGTTAAAAGCATTTATTTCATCGGTTAAAGAACTGTACAAAGGACGGAAAATTGCAGGGATTTTTCAACCACATCTATATTCGCGCACCCGTGATTTTTCTGCCGAATTTGCGGTAAGTCTCGATTTGTTGGATACTGCGATTCTTATTCCTCTTTATCCCGCCCGTGAAGAACCAATCCGTGGAATTTCTTCTGAAATCATTTACAATCAGATGAAACTGCAGGATAAACATCTGGTAACCAAACCTGAGGTGCTGGAAATTTTGAAAAACCTTGATTACGATATTGTGGTTACAATGGGCGCCGGCGACATTGACGGAATGGCAGGACAAATAATTGAAATCTTAAAAACTAAAGAATAATGTTTCGAAAGTTGTTAAAATTGATCGGTTTCCTTTTTCTGATAATTTTCGTTATCGGGACCTTAGCTTTTACTTCAATCGAAAGCCGAAATATCATGTGCAGTGATATTGAGGTTGTTTTCGATAAAGATGAAGCAATCAATATTGACAAAGAGAGGTTGGTTAAATTGGTAAAAACCACCGACGGTAAAATTTTTAGCAAAACTCTTGATGAAATAAATTCAGAAGTCTTTGAAGGCGAAATAGAAAAAATACCCGCGATTCTTAAAGCTGACGTTTACAAATTAATGGTCAACGAAAAAGGTACGTATAAAGGGGTTTTGGTGGTAAAGGTAAAACACCGCGAACCGGTTATGCGCGTAATCACTTCAAATGGAAGTTATTATCTCGATAAATTTGGTGTCCGGATACCTGTTTCATCAAGTTATACAACAAATGTTTTGGTTGCATCAGGCTCAATTTCTGAAAAATTTGCTGTAGAAAAACTTTTACCATTTACATTGTATATCGAAAACGATGATTTTTGGAACGCTCAAATTGAACAGATTTACGTTGAAGAAGACGGCGATGTTTTGCTGACTCCGCTCGTAGGTGGGCATATTATTGAATTGGGTGAAGTTGATAATTACAGCGAAAAACTGCATGTAATGAGCGAGTTCTATAAACAGGTCCTGGCAAAAAACAACTGGGACAAATATGAAAAGATAAGTTTGAAATATAATAATCAGGTTGTTGCAAAAAGGAGATAGGTTATGGCTTCAAAAAATAAACTTTCGGTTATAATCGATATTGGCACTTCAAAAATGGTGGCCATCGCAGGTTCAAAAAATGAAGTTGGAAAATTGGAAATTTCTGCCGTTGCCAAAGTTCCGGCAAAAGGAGTAAGGAGGGGTATCATTTTCAACATCGATGAAGTAGCGGATACTGTAAAGGAGCTGCTCGGGATTTTGGGTTCAAAAATCAATGAAAACATTGAAGAAGTGCATGTTGCGTATGCAGGACAGCACATGAAAACGGTTCATTTTGAACGGACAAAATTTACTTCGGAAGACGGGATTGTGAGCAAATCGGATATCGACAGTTTATATGAACAAGCGCGTGGCGCTGAAATTGAAGAAGGCTATAAACTTGTTGAGATCATTCCGGTTTCGTTTGTCATTGACAATGAACACATCGAAAACCCTGTTGGCAGCACTGGACGAAAAGTGGAAGCCAACTTCAAACTGCTAATAATGCCCAACAGTTACTGGGTAAATTTGCTTCGCGTTTTTGGGAAACTCGATGTAAAACTGAAAAAAATAACTCTCTCAACCCTGGCAGTTGCTGAAGCAGTATTAACAACCGATGAAAAAGAAATGGGCGTTATTGTTCTTGATATCGGATGTGGAACCACAAATTTGGCAGTTTTCCTTGATAATAATTTGATCCACACTGCTGTTATTCCATTTGGAGGTGAAGTGGTTACCAACGACATAAAAGAAGGTTGTTCAATTCTATCGAAATGGGCAGAACAACTAAAAGTCCAATACGGTCAGGCCCTTGGAGATTTTGCCGATGACCAGAAAGTAGTTACTATTCCAGGCCACAATGGATGGGAACCAAAGGAAATTTCGTTTAAAAGCCTTGCATTTATTATCCAGGCGCGCGTTGAAGAAATTATCGATAGCGTGAATTTTCAAATTGAAAAATCAGGAGTTGGCGATCATTTGGGTGCTGGAATAGTTTTAACAGGCGGAACTTCCAATCTTGATAATATAATTTCTTTGGTAAAATTCCGCACCGGACTTGATGCCAGAAAAGGCAACTTAGTGCTGGGGTTACATGAAAAACACAAAGAACTTCAAAACTGCGATAATTATACATCACTGGGGTTGTTAAATTTGGCTGCTGAAAATTCAACAATTGAAGAAGAGACTCCTAATGTAAAACCTCAAAAAATCAGAAAACCAAAAGAACCGGGAAAGTTGTCGCCATGGTTCAATAAAGTTGTACAAGGGGTTCTCGATTTGGTTGACGACGATAATGATGATGTTCCACTGAAATAAAACGAGAAAAAT
Source organism: Draconibacterium sp. (assembly GCA_041739985.1). Taxonomy (GTDB): domain Bacteria; phylum Bacteroidota; class Bacteroidia; order Bacteroidales; family Prolixibacteraceae; genus Draconibacterium. The sequence goes on from JBGSMW010000029.1 coordinate 52,811, forward strand.
ATGACTGATAAATTAGTAAATTTCGAATTTCCAAAAGCCTCATCCTCAATTATTAAAGTGATTGGAGTTGGTGGTGGCGGATGCAATGCAGTAAGTCATATGTGCGAAGAGGGAATCACGGGAGTCGATTACATTATTTGTAATACCGATTCTCAAGCTCTTGACATAAGTATTGTCCCTGTTAAAATCCAATTGGGAATAACGTTGACCGAAGGGCGAGGTGCCGGCAATCAACCCGAGATGGGGGAACAGGCAGCCCGCGAAAGTTATGAAGAATTGAAAAATGTATTGAAGGACAATACAAAAATGCTCTTTATAGCGGCGGGAATGGGCGGTGGCACAGGTACAGGCGCAGCGCCGGTTATTGCCAGCCTGGCTCGTGAACTCGATATATTGACGATTGCAGTAGTAACTATTCCCTCCCCTGCCGAAGGCAAAAAACGCTATGGTCAGGCTATGGAAGGAATTAAAAAACTGGGCGAATATGTTGACAGTATGCTCGTTATCAGCAACCAACGCCTGCATAATATTTATGGCGATTTGCCTACACGACAGGCATTTAAAATGGCTGACAACATTATTACAACCGCTGTTAAAGGTGTTGCCGAAATCATTACAGTACATGGAAATGTAAATATCGATTATGCTGACGTGAAAACAGTGATGCAAAAAAGCAACGTTTTCATCATGGGAACTGGCTACGCAACAGGCGAAGGAAGAGCTATGGAAGCGGTGAACCTTGCACTTGAATCACCGTTGCTTGACAGTAACGATATTTATGGTACAAAAAATATTTTGCTGAATATCATTTCCGGAAAACAGGAAATCACAATCGGAGAAATCGGGGAAATAATAGAAACCCTGCAAGAACGTGCCGGGCAGGAAGCAGAAATAATCTGGGGAAATGGTTATGATGAAACACTTGACGACAGGATTAGCGTTACAATACTTGCAACCGGTTTTATTACAAATCCTAACCAAACCCTTCAGCCAAAAGTTGAACCCGAAAAATTTGGCTTAAAACCTCAACCTGAAAAAGAAGAACATTTGGTTGAAAAAGAAGAGGACATTTTCGAATTGACTTTTAAAAAAGAACTAAATGAAATTGAAGAGGAGGAAGATGAACCCGAAGTTGAAATTGAAAACGAACCCATTAAAGCCCAGGAAAAAGTTGCTGTGAAAACCGCTCCGTTTTTTGATCGGCTAAAAGGAAACAACACAAAAAAACCAAAGCAACAAAAACAACCAAAACCAGTTCCGGAAGCGAGCGTTGACAACTGGTTCTTTAAAAATTTTGGGTTGGGGAAATTATTTGAGGAAGATGTAGAAGACGATGCAATGTAATAGATCCCGGTTAACAAAAACAAAATAAAATGGAGGAAAAATTAGCAAATTTTGAAATAAAAAAGAACCAAGGTGCTGAAATAAAAGTAATTGGTGTTGGCGGTGGAGGAGGAAATGCGGTTAATTTCATGCACAAGCAGGGAATCCGTGATGTGGATTTTATTATTTGCAACACAGATGCCCAGGCAATGAAATCCAGTCCGGTAGAAGTCAGTGTTCAATTGGGTGCTTCTTTGACCGAAGGTCGTGGAGCTGGCAACAAACCCGAAGTTGGAAGGGAAGCGGCTATTGAAAATATAGAAGATGTAAAGAACGTGCTTGCAAACGGTACGAAAATGGTTTTCATTACTGCCGGAATGGGTGGTGGGACAGGCACAGGAGCTGCTCCGATCATTGCAAAAGCCTGCAGTGAAGCAGGGTACTTAACAGTTGGAATTGTAACAATCCCTTTCCGTAACGAAGGGCGCCGAAGAATAAAACAAGCTGCCGAAGGAATTGCAGAGCTTGAAAGTTATGTCGATTCGCTGCTTGTAATTAATAACGAACGTATCCGTGAAATGTACGGCGATTTTGGAATTTCTGAAGCTTTTTCAAGAGCCGATAATGTGCTTGCAACTGCAGCTAAAGGTATTGCAGAGATCATAACTGTTCCGGGATATATCAATGTTGATTTCGCCGATGTAGAAACAGTGATGCGAAAAAGCGGTTTAGCAATAATGGGAACCGGAATTGCGACCGGAGAAAACCGTGCTGCTGAGGCTATTGAAAGTGCTTTGAATTCTCCATTATTAAATAACAACGACATAAGGGGAGCCAGAAATATCCTTTTGAATATTACATCCGGAAACATTGAAGTTACTATGGACGAAGTTGGTTTGATTACTGATATTGTTCAAAATAAAGCCGGTTTCGATGCCGACCTGATTTGGGGGAATGGCAAAGATGAAGCATTGGAGGATAAACTTTCTGTTACAATAATTGCTACAGGCTTCAGTACAAAAAGTATCCCTGAATTAAACAAAGAACCGCAATTGAATAAGGAAAAACACCAGCTTGTTGAACCTGAACCGGTAAAAAATTCAGTACTCCCCGGCAAACCTGTAAAAAAAGAAATAATTGCATCCAATCAGAAGTACATAGAATTCAATATTGAAGAGGAGAAACAACGCGAGGAAAATGAGTTTGAAGCTTTGTACCCCGGAACTTCAAAAGAACGCCATGGTTATAACAAAAACCCCGCTGAAAAAGATTATACAGCTATGAGCGAGGAAGACGTTGACAATCTGGAGAATATACCGGCCTATTTGCGCAGGCAGCTTCGTATGAATGATCCCCGTTTCAAAAAACAAAAATCAAACTTCTCGGTTTCAAGCGAAAATAAAATATCAGATAAAAACAACTACATATACAAGAATGTGGATTAAAAATTACAATTATGACACTCGCTGACAAAATAAACGATGAAATAAAAGATGCCATGAAAGCCCGCGAAAAGGAGAAACTCGAAGCTTTGCGGAGCATCAAAAAAGTGATAATCGAGTCTAAATCTTCAAAAGGTGCAGGCAGTGAACTGGATGATGATGAGGTTTTAAAAATAATTGCAAAGTTAGCCAAACAAGGATCTGAATCGGCTGCAATTTATAAACAACAAGGTCGAACCGATTTATTCGAACAGGAAATGTTCCAGGTCGCAGTTTTCGAAAATTATTTACCAGTTAAACTTTCTGATGAAGAATTGACAAATAGAATAAAACTGATTATTGCAGAATTGGGTGCAACTTCAATCAAAGATATGGGTAAAGTAATGGGGTCTGCATCAAAACAATTAGCAGGCCTTGCTGATGGAAAAGATATTTCTGCAAAAGTGAAAGAGCTTTTGCAATAAAACATTTACAATGGAAGGTATAGCAGTGCTTTCCAAAGATTACCAACCATAAATAAGAGAAAAAAGGGTTTGCAGTTGCAAACCCTTTTCATATTTCTATATTCTTAGAACCGACTAATCATCGTCATCATCCGCACCACCCTCATCGTCATCATCGCTGACATCGTCATCGTCATCAGCTATCTGATCAGCAATGTGATCCATGTCTGCGTATTTATCCTCATAGTCCTGCTTAACTTCGTTCTTCAGGAATCCATCTTCGTCAAAGTCATCATCATCATCCACAATCTGAACTGCCTCATTTTCAGTCATCCTTAACATATAATATTTGTCTTCGGTCTCAAATGGGAGAACTGTAATTTTAAGTCCATTTTTATCAAAAAAATGAATGAGGTTATCAGCAAAACCATCAGCATAAACAAGTTTTATCTGTTGCTGAAGATCCTTGTCGAGTTTGTTATAATCTTTTATTACCCTTGGTTTATTAATTTTCATAACGATTTTGGTAGATTGAAATAAGTATTTTTTAAAATATGTTGTTTTAAGATGAATTTTTTATTCAATGTAACTAACGTTTCTAATTTTAAAAGTTCAACAAATAAAGATTTTAGTAATGAATAATCCAACAGTTTCATTGGTTTTTTTCAAATCTTTTTCTTGCGTTTATTTTTGCCGTAAATACAATTCTTCTCAGAACACCAATGACACTGATACCCCTTTTGTTCAAGACTTTCCCCAATTGCAATAATACCACTCACCGATTTTATTGGTGCCATTAATGATGATTCAGAAAGTGAAACCCCACAAAATTTTTCGGGCATCAGGGAAAATAACACTTTTTGTTCCGAAACACTCCACTCGCAGTAACCTGGTGAAAATCTGTCAGAAATTTTTAATCCTGATTTTTGGCATTCCAATTCCAGTGTTTTTTGAATTTTATCAGTTGCCTTTTCAACGATTACAGAGCCAATAATATCGTAAACATAACTTAAAAGTGAATCGCCATTATCCGAAAAATTTTTTGAATACTGTGATATTTCAGGGCCGGCAGTGCAAATAAACAAACAAAACGAACTGGCATTTTTAAATTGAGTAACTACTACTTTAGATGGATTAAAAACTTGTTTGCAAATTGTAATTGTGTTTTTATTGATATGTGATTCATTTGAATTGAAAATTTTGTAACCTCCTCTGATACTGCATTGAGATGGTACGTTATTAAGTGCATAATCAATTAATTCAGGAAAAGGTTCCGGAATTACATTATCCTCAAATCCCATTAAATCTCCAATTTCATCCCTTTCAATTCCCAATTCATTAAAGGTATATTGAAATTCTTTTATCATTGTTTTTCCAGAATTAAATGCAACAAAACGCCAACATAAATAAATCGTTCAAATTCAAATAAAAAGGAGGAAACGTTTAATCATTTCCTCCCTTATATTTTTTGTAATAACTATTAAACTTCGACAATTACAATTTTCTCAATTTCATCTCCCTGCCTGATTTTATCAATCACTTCCAAACCTTCGTAAACTTTGCCAAAACAAGTATGATGCCTGTCTAAATGTTGAGTCCCTTGTCGATTGTGACAAATAAAAAACTGCGATCCGTTTGTGTTTCTTCCTGCATGTGCCATTGAAAGTACACCCCTTTCATGATATTGATTTTTACCATCAAGTTCACAGTCCACAGTATAACCTGGTCCACCTGCACCTGTTCCATCCGGACAACCACCCTGAATCACAAAGTTGGGAATTACCCTGTGAAAAGTCAGACCATTGTAAAAACCCGACTCAGCGAGCTTAATAAAATTAGCCACATTTTTTGGCGCATCCTCCTCATAAAATTTCAATTTCATTACTCCTTTTGAGGTATGGATTTCAGCTTCTTTCATGTCTGTCATTTTTATAATTTTTTGCAAAAATAGAAAAACTTGCGATATAATATCGAACACAGTTTTTCTGTATTTAATATATTGATATATTTAGGATTGTTTTCCTAATTGAAACATGTATCATTAAATATTGCATGGGGAGTAATATATAATTTTAATAAAAGCCACTTTAGCTCAGCTGGTAGAGCAGCTCATTCGTAATGAGCAGGTCGCGGGTTCGAGTCCCGCAATTGGCTCCAGTTTAAAATACATTCAAAATACAATAAAATCAAGGGTTTCAAGCGAGTTTGAAGCCTTTTTTATTTCACTTAAGTTTGATTTATTTTTTATTGAAACACGCATTTTGTGTCTATATATTTATAAATATTTATAAATAGTTTATAAATTAGCACGATATTTATGTAATTATGGCAACATTTCGTGCAGTTATTCTTAAAGGCAAAATACATGTTAAAGATGACATAACCACTAATATTAAAATTCGTGTTACCCACAACGGAAAAGCTGAATATTATGGTACTGATCTTTACATTAATCCTGATTATTTTAAAAACGGTTATGCGACTGGCAACAATGCCGACTTTATTAATATGCGTATCCTGGACTACCTGAATCTATATCACCGCCGTTATCTCGACCTCGGAAATATGACTTCCGCTATGACAGTGAAGGAACTTAAAAAAGAGATTTCCCACGACAAAACTGAAAGCATTGATTTCATAAAATTTGCCGAAGAGTACCTTGCCACTCTCAAACTCGATGGCAGGCAAGGCAGCGTCCGTGCAGTGCGCGGTTTTCTAAGCAATTTGAAAGCGTACCGCCCAAAGGTGCAGTTCTCCAATATTAATTCGCAATTTTTGCAAGGGTTCGAAGCCTGGATGAAACGCAAAGGGATTGGCAATGGCGTGCAGTCCTACATGGCTCGTTTCAGGGTGATATTTAACCTTGGTCGCGAACGCTACAACGACGAAGATCGCGGTATTGTTCTTATTCCGAATTACCCTTTTAAAAAGTACCGCATTGTTGCGCCAGTTGTTAAGTCACGCGAAAACAGCCTCACAATTGCACAACTTCAAAAATTTATAAATTATAAACCTGTCACCCAACGCGAGGCATTGGCACAGGATATGTTCATGCTAATGATTTACCTGATAGGCCCCAATAGCAAGGATATTATTAGTCTTCCAAAGGCCGACCGCAACAAACGCATTATATATAACCGGTCGAAAACCGGCCATGCTTTATCAGTGAAATTTGAGCCAGAAGCCGCATCTATTGCCTCTCGTTACCCCGGAACCATTAAACTTCTGAATTTGTCTTCGGTATATTCTGATTATCTTAATTTTCAAAAAGCAATTAACATCGGGCTGCAGTCTATATGCAATAATATCAGGGAAAATGAAATGCAAATTCTTCTGAAAGCTAAAACCCAAAATCCGCAACCCGATTTCCCTGTAAAAATTACATCCAACTGGGCGCGTCACACCTGGGCAACAATTGCACGCAATGACTGCAGGATTCCGAAAGATGATGTTGCTTTATGCTTAGGTCACCAGGATACTGATAACCGCGTTACCGACATGTATATAAAATACGATTACTCTATTATTGACGAAGCCAACCGTAAGGTGATTGATATTATTACTAAAACATAACCATCGTTTTGGTTTTTTTTGATACGTATATTTATATATATATAATTGTATATTTACCCTCTAATAGTATTTAAATCCCACGGGTGAAATTTAAAAAGTCAATAAATTATATCGGCCAATTCAGGTTGAAATACACGTTTCCCGGGTGAATACATACATATAAACTGTATATTTTATGTTTAAAATTAAAGTTAACACCAATATAATTAATGCTGTTAAGAACATTGTAATTCAGGAATGTTCAGATTCTATTTTTTTAGATTGTAGTTTTTCCGATGGCTATTTCTTTTTTCCCGAATCCTATATAAAAGACGATGATAACTTATTAAATACGCTTATCAAATTAGGTCATATTGAAATTATCCCATAAAACATTTGCCTCACTTAAAATACAATTTCGGCTTTAATTTTATTCCTTGTTTTCCAACTGTTTAAGCGCTTCGCGCAACAGTTCGGCAGGATTTTTCATGCTTTCCTGCGCCTTGCTTTCATAACCAGTACCATCTTTATGATTCAGCATTTTGTGGGGTTCACCTATTAAAAGCCAGTGAAGATTTAAATCCGGGAAGGCCTTTGATATTTCAGCAACCCATTTTACAGTAATTTTTGTACCATTTTGCCAATTATTAACTTCTTTACGATCAGCACCAAAATTTCTTCCGAACTCAGCAGGTCCTAATTTTTTATACTTCATAAATTCAGTTAATCTCTCTCCAATCGTAGTTTCCATGTTAGTAATTTTTACAAATAACAAAAGTGTCCAAATAATTTATTTGACAGTCCAAATAATTATTTGTACACTTGCATCACAATTTATACATCAAATTTAAATCATTTTATAATATAATCTAATGAATAAGCAAGAATTAAAAAATCTTAGACAAAAGTTACCAAAGGGTTCACGGGAGCGATTACGTGTTCATTTTAAGTTTAAACATATCGGTACAATCAATAACATTTTAAGCGGACAGCGTGAAAACGAAATAGTTATTCTCGCTGCAGCCGCTATTGTTGATGAGCATCAAAAAAAAATGGAGCAGGCAACAATTTTAGCACAATCATTATGACATACGAATTAAGTTACACTGACATTCAGGAAATTGCTGAAAGAGCAGCGTACACTGCTCTCATAAAAGCCGGTTTGGAAAAATCGCAGATCTCCACAAGGGATGCTCATACACGTTATGGACGACCACGTATCACCCGCTGGCGCAAACTTGGACTTGTAAACCCTGTGAAACAGGGAGGGATTATTTATTGGCGGGTAGTTGAACTCGAAAGTGCAAGCATGAAAAACATTTTATAACCCTTTTATGATAAAAACATCCTTTAAAGAAATTGCACTTTGTACCAAATGCAAAGGAACCGGTAAAATCAAAGTTTGCAATGAACGCGAAATGCACAATCATGATGTTATTGAGTGTCCACAATGTGATGGTGACGGTTCATGGATTCAAATTACAACGATTGAATATTTGAAAAAAACACCTGAATTAACAGCACAATTAATTCGTTGATTCGATGAAACAATCTAATTTCCTTCATGAGTACATATAATTGCTCTTGATTGCAATTTGATTAGCCTTTAAAATTATTATATGAAAAAAGTTATCGCTTTACTCGAAACCGAACAAAGAATTTTAACGACCAGGGAAACCGCAAAAAAAAACAACTGGTGGATTACCCATAACCTTGAAGTTGATATTTTGCCATCTACTTTATTATCCACCAATACAAGCATTGAACCCGAAGTTGGCAATATTATGGAAGGCACCAACAACCGGTTTTACAAAATCTTAAAATCTCAAAAAGTCCTGATTTGTACCATCTGTGAGCAAAAGGCAAATTTTAAGATAGGCTACCGCTTTTACTGTAAAAAACACTACAAGCATCTGATGCTTACAAGGCCAATCCGTAGAAATATAATTCAGCCAAATCGGAATGAACCCTGCTCCTGTGGATCAGGACAAAAATTCAAAAACTGTTGTATTTCAAAATTTGACCATAAACCGCGTCATTACTTTAACAGCCTGTTTATGGAAGATCCAAAAATTGTAAAATCATTGGAAACCATAGTAAATTAATGAGCGCAACAAAAGAATTCCATCACTACGATATTGAGTTGGGGCAACGATCTGCCATTGCCGATACAAGGGATTATCCTATACTTTTTGATACCGAAATGGTACAGGCAATACTTTCAGGTGCCAAAACCGCAACACGCCGTTTATTCAAATCACCTTTGTGCAAAGCAATGGAACCAGCCCGTGAAATATTTCCTGAAAGCGGCAAATGGATTGCACGTTTGAAAAACGGCAAGTGTTACGAATATCCAATAATATGCCCTTTCGGAGAGCCTGGTGATTATCTATGGGTGAAGGAAACATGGGCACCAGCTTTAGGTGAAATTGCTTATAAGGCTGACTATTCAAAAGATGTTTTATCTGAAAAAAGAAACAGAGGTATTTGGAAACCATCTATTCACATGTCCAAAACCGCAGCCCGCATCTGGCTCAAAATAACCGAAGTAAAACCACAACGAATACAAAATATTACTGAAGATGAAGCCAGGGAGGAAGGAATCAGAGTTGGTAAAATTCTCAATTTTGGTGAAATTGGTCAAGTCAACTTTCGGGAAGGTTTTATCGTGAAATGGATTTCTATTTATGGCATCGAAAGCTTTTATGAAAATCCGTGGGTATGGGCCATTAAATTTAATGTTCAGGAATCTAAACCTTCAATAATTATCTAATCCCTATGAAACAAAGCTGGGAAAAAGCTACAGAAAACGTCATGTTATTTAAACAGGAACTGGAAGAACTGCATGAACTGCTGCCAAAAAGCGTTAAGATTCATCAAAAAACAGCAACACTGAATAAAGCCTGGAAGAAAGTTCAGCTTGCACTTAACGATATGGATAAATTTATTACTCCGGTAAAATCTGTTGAAGTTAAAAGCAGCCTGCTTAACCATCCTCTGTTCCGGGAAAGCTGGGTACTCTGGAAAGAATACCTGAACGAACAACATGGAATTTTTATGCGTTCACGCGCAGAACTGATGGGTCTGAAACGTATCATGGATATTTCAGGCGACAACCCGGAGAAAGCAATTTATTATCTCGAATACGCAATCAGCCGGCTTGAAAAGAATTTCTACAAAGTAACCGAACAGGAGGAAGTAAAACGGCCGGATAAAAATACGACCAAACCTATTGTTATAAAACTACCTTCCAAATACAAAAACCAACACGCAGATCCACTCGAAGGGCTTGTTAATTAAATACATAATTTTAAAATGAATCAATCAAAAAAAACAAAACCTGAATTTTCACAAGTCAATATAGATGCCATTTACGGAAAAATACCACCACAGGCTATTGAAGTAGAGGAAGCGGTTCTGGGAGCGCTGATGCTTGAGCGCGATGCCATATATAATGTTTCATCTATTATTTCAGAAGAATCGTTTTATAAGGAAGAACACCAAATCATATTTCGAACCGTCATAGAACTTTCAGATGCAGGACAGCAAATCGACCTGCTTACTGTTACATCAAGATTAAAAGACACCGGAAATCTTGAAAGGGTAGGAGGACCGGCTTACATTACCCAGCTTACCCGCAGGGTGGCTTCATCCGCCCACATCGAACAACATGCAAGGATAATTGCTGAGAAATACTTTTCCCGCGAACTAATCCGGAGATTTACTGAATGTATTTCAAAAGCTTATGAAGATGATATCGACGAACTTGAAGCATTGTATAACCTGACAACGCAGTCCATTGATGACTTGCTGGCCGGAAAATCAGGGATGAAACATATATCAACAATTCTCGACGATACCCGTACTGACCTCGAAATCCGTCAGCAAAAAGCATTGGCCGGAGAAATACAGGGCGTTAATACCGGCCTTGCTGATATGAACGAATTAAATAACGGCTGGCAGCAAGGAGAACTTATTGTAATTGCCGCTCGCCCAAGCATGGGCAAAACCGCAGTGGCACTTAATTTATTTACCAAATCCGCTGCACAAAACAGGAAAAACGTGTGCGTTTTTTCCCTTGAAATGGAAAACCTTAAACTCTCCAAACGGCTTATTCTCAGTTATGGTGGAATCATAAGACATAATTTCGAACGGGGCACAATGACAGAAGGTGACTGGAGCGCTTATAACCGCGCAGACAAAGAGCTTCGCCAGCTTCCGATTTTTATCGACGATACACCTGGTGTCGATATCCGTCATATCAGTTCCATTGTCAGAAATAAAGTACGAAAAGGGCAGTGTGACCTCGTTGTAATCGACTATCTACAACTCGTTGAAACACCTCAGAGCTATGGTAACAAAAACCGTGAAAGGGAAGTAGCCGAGATATCAAGAGGGCTTAAAAAAGTTGCAAAAGCTGCTGGCGTTCCTATCTTGCTTCTGGCTCAGCTAAACCGTCAGATCGAAAACAGGGAGGATAAAACACCCCGCCTGGCCGACCTTCGAGAATCCGGCGCCATCGAACAAGATGCCGATATCGTTATCTTTCCCTGGCGGCCCGCTTTTTATGACCCAAATGGGATTGATGATAACGGAAACTCTCTCCAAAATGTAATGATGTTTGAAATCGCCAAAAACAGGGACGGCAAAATCGGAAGCATTTTCTCAAAACACAACAGCGATTTAACCCAGTTCTTTGACTTTAATACAAAGCAATTCGATGAACCTATTTTTTAACTTAAACATTCATTATTCTCAGTCCTTAACGACAAAAATCTTATCTAAAGCCCATCATGAAAATAACCGGCCTTAATTTTAATAATACCGCTGCAACTTTAAATAAAGTGGCAGAAGTAAAAGAATTTCTAAAAGAACATTATGAAATAAAGGTCAACGAATTTGATCCAAACAAATCTTTTATCCAGGCCAAAACAAAAATCTATTCCAACCCGGTTACTTTTAATGATATCAGCCTTCATTTACTTGAGGAAGAAATCCAGGTTTCAGATTCAATACTCCGCAAAATATTACACAGTCCAAACCAGATTGCTTCTTACAATCCAATCGCTGAATATTTTACCAGCCTTGAAGGAAAATACAAAGGCGTTAGTCATATTGATTTGCTGATGAGCCACCTGACCATGAGAGAGTTTCCGGGCAGCAAGCGTGGTTACTATCAGGAGCGCCTGTATGTGTATATGAAAAAATGGTTTGTGGCCACAGCAGCATGTGCCCTGGGACTGCATCCTAACGATGTGGCAATGGGCCTGATTCATGCAGAGGAAGGAATCGGTAAAAGTTTCTTCTTTAATTTCATTGTACCAAAACCCTTGCACAACATGATTGCCGACCCTAGCGATAATGGTAAATTCAACCTCCACGAATCATTTGCACGCTATTTCCTTGTCTATTTTGACGAACTGTACGGAATCAACCGTAGGAACGAAGAAGAATTTAAAAAGGCGCTCACCGCCCCCGAAATTGATGTTTATCTTCCAAGAGAAACACAACCTGTCCGAAAGAAAAGAATCGCCAGCGCTTGCTTTACCTCAAATCGCACACCCGAAAAAGGCGGGTTTCTTACGCCAAACATGAGTTACCGGCGATGGCTTATCCTGGAACTGGATTCCATCAACCGCGATTATGCCATAAAAGTAGATGTGGACCAGATTTGGGCAGAAGCTATACTACTTATAAAACAGGATTTTAATTATAAATGGGATGTTGTTGACTGGAACGAATTTAAAGAACATAACCAGCGTTATCTAAAGGAAACCCCATCAATGCAATATGTCAAAACCTATTTTGATGTACCTCTTAATGGAGGTGGTGAATGGATGCAACCCCGGGAAATATTTAACTTCCTTAATTCCAATAAAAAAATCCGCAGGGAAGATCTCCACAAAATATCTGAGGAAAAAATAGGAGAAGCACTTACCCAACTCAATTTCGAAAAGAAAAACGTCCGCCGTCCGGAAGGTGTTCGCAATTGTTACTACGTGCAAATGCTCTAAATACTTTTTGTTGTACCCACTTTTATTTTTCAATATTTAAAATTATGCCGAATCCATGCCTTTTTCCCATTTGTTGTACCCACGCAAAAAATACTAATTATCTCATACACATGTATTATATATTTATAAATAGAAATTTATATATAAACATATCAAAGAAAAAAATAAAATGTGCTTTTGTGGGTACAACACATACAACATCGCTGAAATCCGCACCAGTCAAAAGAATTTTGTTGTACCCATGCCATTTTTACATGGATACAACATGGGTACAACAACATACAACATTTTATTTTTTGCACCCGTTTTTTTACTATTTGATTGATTTATTGGACTTTACATTTTGTTGTATGTTGTACCCTTGTTTTAGATCTTCAGAAAATGAAAATTCACGAAAAAATGGATAATTCAGAACAAAATTATAAGGATAAAGTCTGGGAATTCCTTGATAACATTGAGCCTTGTATTAATTATACTATTTCAAATATTTGTATTCCTGAAAACAGAAACAAATTTATTGCCTGTATCAAATCTTACATGGATACCAAAAAACCGTTTCAGGGACATATCACTTTCAATCACGATTACACTATAATTTACAAAACCAATGAAATCGAAATCAGACCAGATATACTTCCGGACAATCCCATATCGCAAAAAACAAAAAGTATAAATATTAAATACAGAAATATATGAAAAACAGAAATTTAAATCACAAGGATGATTGGCAGACACCAACGGAATACTATGAAATTCTCAACAAGGAATTTGATTTCAATTTTGATCCTTGCCCATATCAACACAATTTTGATAGCTGGGATGGGCTCAAAATTGATTGGAATACGCGCAGCTTCATCAACCCGCCTTACTCACAAAAGCTGAAAGAAGCTTTTGTTATTAAGGCCATCGAACAGGCCAGTCAGGGAAAACTTTGCGTTTGCCTTCTCCCGGTCAGCACCAGTACAAAATTGTTTCACAACCATGTATTGCCCAGCTTGACCGAAATCAGGTTTCTCAAAAAACGATTGAAATTTATTGGCACCAATTCAAAAGGTGAATCCGTTACCAATAAAACTGGTATGCATGATTCAATGATTGTTATTTTCGATGGTAGAACCCCTCGAAAATCTCCACGCTTAAAACTATATTAAATTCTTAATAATCAATACAATTCACACTTTAAAATAATTATTTATTATGAGTAACATTTCAATTAAAATCAATTTACGGCAGCTTAAAAGCGCCGTTAGAACAATGAAAGGAGCCAGTGGCGATATCGAATGCGTAGTCATTCCAATTGCTGCTAATCATCTGATTGTTGGCGAAAAAGGTATTTACCTTGATATGCAGGCATACGAGTTAAAAGAAAAGAAAGCCGACAGAAAAGACACCCATTTGGTGAAGCAGGGCTTCCCCAAAGAGGTGTTCGATGCAATGACAGAGGAGGAAAAGAAAACTACACCGATTATCGGTAACCTGGTTGTCTGGGGCTATACCGAACCTGCTCCGGTTAATGTTGAAATAGTGGAAACCCAACCCGGCGAATCTGACGATTTACCGTTTTAAGCTATAACAATGCCATACATTATAAAAGAGGTACATATTCAGTACCAGGAAAATAAAATCACAGAAATTTCAGTTCTGTGGCAATCCAATGAAAAAGGATGGGTCAGAGCAAGCTATTGCACAACGACACATTATGCCGGATATGGTTATTTAATGCCTGATGATATTCTTTCACCACAACTAATTCAAAAGGTTGCCGGTCAGGGAATGAATCTTCCGGACGAAAAAAAGATGAAGTACTTCCCTGGCAGAGTAAATTGGGAAAGATAATCTGAACTTTTTGACTGACGGATTCGCAAGCGAATCTAACTAAGGTACCATCTTCCTGATGCCAGGAAGATGGTTTTTTTTGCCCAAACCCAGTCACTCCCAGGAAGAGGCCAAATCCTTAATTTTCCAACGTTGTCAAATTGCCGTAAATTCTAAGCATTCCAAAATCAACCAGCTCGCACTAAACTGTTCCTAAATAGAACACCATTACAACATCATTTAATAAAGCCCTCAAACGACTATTCCATGCAAAGTCCATTACCAGCGCACCAATTTTTGCGGGAATTCCATAATTCAAAAGTTGTTTTAAAGAATTACATCAAAGAAGAATAGTCTTCTTAAAATGCTACGTAAACTCCGCACGCTTTGCGAACACAAGGATTTTCCCGGATAAAAATTTCGCACACACGTTCGCACTCATTTTTATTCCAGTTCCTCCTTGGTGTTTTTTCAGATCCCCTATTCCTAAGACTGACATAATTTTTAAAACAACGAATTATGAAAGCAAAATTTGATACACTGATTATGAACGCATGGAATGCATTTGAGAATTTTATTAATGACATTTATGGTGATAA
>JBGSMW010000061.1:0-7365 GCA_041739985.1 Draconibacterium sp.
TTTAGAAATAGGGACAGACAAAGACCATGTACATTTTTTGGTTCAATCAGTTCCGACACAAAGTCCGACTCAGATAATCAAAATGTTGAAGAGCATCACAGCAAGAGAAATATTTCGACAACACCCTGAAGTGAAAAAGCAATTATGGGGAGGCGAATTTTGGACTGACGGTTATTATGTTAGTACCGTGGGAAAGCACGGCAATGAAGATACAATCTCCAAATATGTCAGAGAACAAGGAGTTGAGAAAGAGTATAAGATTTTGCACAAAGTTCAGCAGTTGGCACTCTTCTGATACCCCGTCTGCTTGCAGCGGGGTAGTTCATTTATTCAATTTCTTTCACAAAGTTGATTTAACCCATTTTTACAGAACTATTTTTTTATCCACGCGCTTTTTTGTTTTTGCCGTTCAACATGAATACCTATTTTTGCACCGTTTTAAATTATACAGAATTTTTAAATAGAACTTTCCGGGCAAAAGGAATTTTTCACAAACAACAGAAAAATCAAATTCCTGTCTTGTGTCTTGATTCCTGTGTCCCGATTTCAATATTAAAAGAATGAATAAACAAATAGTTGTTAGCGGAATAAGGCCAACAGGGTTTTTACACCTTGGAAATTACTTTGGAGCAGTGCGTAATTTCGTCAGAATGCAGGAAGATTTTAACTGTTACTTTTTTATTGCTGATATCCATTCGCTGACAACGCACCCAACTCCCGGAGATTTGCAATCAGGTGTAAAACAGGTGCTTGCTGAATACCTTGCTTGCGGAATTGATCCCGAAAAAGCTACAATTTTTATCCAAAGCGACGTACCGGAAGTTTCTGAATTATATACTTTGTTAAATATGAATGCTTATTTGGGCGAATTGGAACGTACAACTTCGTTTAAAGACAAAGCGCGTCAAAACCCCGACAATGTAAATGCAGGATTGCTGACTTACCCGGTTTTAATGGCTGCTGATATCATTATTCACAAAGCAAAATATGTTCCGGTTGGAAAAGACCAGGAGCAAAACCTTGAAATGGCACGGAAATTTGCCAAGCGTTTCAACCACATGTATGGCAAAAAAGTATTCCCGAAACCAAAACCATTTACTTTCGATGGTGGCGATATGATAAAAGTTCCGGGTTTAGATGGCAGCGGTAAAATGGGAAAATCAGAAGGGAATGCAATCAACCTTTTTGAGGATCCAAAATCAATTCGCCAAAAAGTTATGCGGGCGGTTACCGATTCGGGGCCAACAGAAATGAATCAGAAAAAATCAGAACCGGTAGAAAACCTTTTCACTTTGCTGAAAATTGTTTCAACACCCGACTCTGTCGCACATTTCGATGCATTATACAACAAATGCGAAATCCGTTACGGTGATTTGAAAAAACACCTTGCCGAAGAAATTATTGCATATACATCACCAATTCGCGATCGGATTATTGAAATTTTGGAAGATGATTTGTATCTTGCAAAGGTTGCCAGAATGGGTGCTGAGAAGGCACGCGAGTCGGCTGCAAAAACACTTCAGGAAGTAAAGGAAGTGATTGGATTCAGGAAACTTTTTTAGTTTTATATTCATACCCCATGAAGTATAGCCGGGCTGTTGTCCGGCTTTTTTATTTATCATGAAGAATTAATGACCTCAGATTACTCTGATTTTCACAGATTGAAAATAATCTGTGTGAATCTGTGTAATCCGTGGAGAAGAAAATTTTACAATTTGAATTTGCACAGATGAATATTTATTTTGAAATGATAAACATTTTCTTCAGCTTAAAACTGAAACCTTTAAACTTCAAAAATATTCCAGTTTAAATTGTTTTGGCTTAATCAGGCATTTATCAATTATCCGCCTTTTTCCTTATTTTTACTTTCTACATAAAACAGAACCAATGAGACTAATTTATTTGTTTGTCCTAGTTTTCTTTTTGACAACGACACTTTACGCGCAAACCGAAAAAACAAAAAATGAAACGTTTGAAAATCTTTTCAACGGCAAAAACCTGGATGGCTGGGAGGTAAAATGCCAGCCACAGGATAAAAACAAAAAATTTTGGTCGGTAAAAAACGGGGTAATCGAATGTAATTCAATCGGAAAACCGGAGCACAATTATGTTTGGCTGATGAATGAGAAAGAATTTGGAGATTTCGAATTGCAACTAAAATTTCAGATTTTTAAAACATCTTCAGGCAACAGCGGAGTTCAATTCCGAAGTCGTTTTGATGAATCGGCAAATGCCCGCGAAGGTGGCTGGTTAAACGGTCCGCAGGTTGACATTCATCCGCCGGCACCGTTTCGTGCCGGGTTAATTTATGATGAAACAGATGGTGTAAACCGCTGGATTTTTCCATTAATGCCAAACTGGAAAATTGGGGAAAACGACGTTCCAAAATCCGCACTTCAAACCCGGTTATTTTATGCCGATAATGACCCGGATATCTGGAATACAATGGAAATCAGTTGTAAAGGATTAAAAATTAAAACCTCTGTAAATGGGAATTTGGTAACTGATTTTGATGGATCCGGAATTTTGGATGATGAAATTCACGTGAAAAAAAATGTTGGGACTTCAGGAAAAATAGCATTGCAATTACATGCTTCAGATGAGTTGTTGATCCGTTTCAATGACATAAAAATTAAAACTTTGACATCTTATGATTTCACGAAACAGGCGATTGAAACTTTACAAAAATGGTACAACCCCGAAACAGGACTTTGGCAAACAACCGGCTGGTGGAACGCTGCAAATGTGTTGACCGGTATCATTCGATACACTGCCGCATCCGGCGACAAAACATATGAATGGGTAATAGAAAATACCTTCTTAATAACAAAAAAAATTGTGGCACCGGCCAGCCAGGATTATCCGGAACAACGCACCGAAAATTATATAAATGAGTATTATGACGACGAAGGTTGGTGGGCACTGGCGTGGGTTGAAGCTTTTGATTTAACCGGCGAAAAAAAATACCTGGGAATGGCAAAAACCATTTTCGAAGATATGAAAGGCGGTTGGGATGACCGTTGCGGCGGAGGTATTTTATGGAAGAAAGGTCTTTTGTATAAATCGGCTATTTCAAACGAACTATTCCTGCTTTTGGCAACCCGGTTGGCACTGCGGGATGAAAACCGTGAGTATTACCAAACGTGGGCAGGCAAAGAATGGGAATGGTTTTCTAAAACGGGAATGATAAACGATTTGCCTTTGGTTCATGATGGAGTGAAAGAAGATTGCGTAGCCAAAGGTCGCCATTACACTTACAATCAGGGTGTAATACTTGCCGGACTCGTTGATTTGTACAAACTCGATGGAAAGCAGGAACATATTGATTTGGCAAGCAAAATTGCTACAGCTGCAATTCAAAATATGTCAACATCTGATGGGGTTTTAAAAGGCCATCCAAAACATGAAGACGGTGCTGATGGTGTTCAGTTTAAAGGAATTTTTATGCGGCATTTGGGGTATTTATACAAGCAGACCAAAAATCCGGTCTTCAAAGAATATCTTTTAAAGAATGCAAAATCAATAGAAAAATCTGCAACCGAAAATGGATCATTTTTAATAGGTTCACAATGGGAAGGGCCATTTGACAAAGCAGATGCGGGGCGGCAAAGTTCAGCTGTTGATGCGCTGGTTTCGGCTTTGGAAACGTCAAAATAATTAAATGAGGAAAAAGTATAATATCCATGTTTGCTACAATTATTTGAAAACAATCTAATATTCCTATATTTAAGCCTGAAATAAAACCAGTGCGATGGACGCAAAATCGAATTCACGTTTCCTGTTTCTATTAACTTTCTTATTGATATATTTGAGCATTGCAGGCCAAAATCAACATGAAATAGATTCTATTAAAACGCTAAATCTTGTTGAGAAAGATAATGAAACCTTAGCTGACAACCTGAATAACCTTGCCAATTTTTATTCTGAGAGTAATATTGACAGTGCCTATTTTTATGCCAACAAAGCCCTTGAAACATCAAAACAAAATGGCTATAAAAGTGGGGAAGCGGGTGCATACTATTTGTTAAGTTATTTCAATGACCGGGAGGGGAAACTGAAAGAAGCCATTGATAACATGCAAAATGCAATAAAACTTTATACCGAAATCCGGGATTCATCATACCTTGTTGCCTGTTATAATAATCTAGGAGTTTTATATTCCTATGGAACCGACCAAAAAACAAGCCTTGAATATTTTATCAAAGCCATGAACCTTGCAGAAACAATAAACGAAACCTTCGCATTATCAGAAGCTTACAGTAACATTGGTACGTTTTATGAATATTTGGAGGAATATGGTTCAGCGCTTAAATATTATACAAAGGCTCTTGAAATTGATATAAAAACAAATAGTGAGCATAACATTGCACTTTCATATATTACAATCGGGAATGTCAACATAAAACTCCAAAGGTTCGAAAATGCCCGCGATAGTCTGAAAAAAGCACAAAAACTAATTTCATTGGTAACTGATAATTACAGGCAAACTGAATTATATATTAATCTGGCAAAATATTACCTCGAAACAAATCAACCCGACTCGGCTGCTGACCATATTAATGTGGCCAAAGCGTTAAATGATAAATATAAATATGACCGTTTAAACGCTGATATTTTACTATTTGATGGCGATTTGATGTTCAAACAAAAAAATTATAAAGAATGTCTTCATTTATATGATGCGGCTTTTAATATATACAGCAAACTGAAAATACATGATAATTTCAACAGTATTTACAGGAGCAAATCAACCGCCTTTTCTGAGCTTGGAAGGCACGACAAGGCTTATGAAATGCTTCAGTTGGCGCAACAAATTGCCGATGAATTTAAACCAAATGAAATTGCCAAAGTATTGGGTGAATTTGAACATGCTGAAGCATTGAAAGAAGAGAAAAAAAAATTAAAACTGGAGCAGGAAGTTCAGTTTCAAAAAAATAAAAACGAAGTTATTCTTATCAGGGCTAAACTCCACGGTGCAATAATTTCAATTGTTTTCCTTGTTATAATTACTGGACTGGTTGTTTATTTTTATTTTGCAAAGCGAAAACATAATGAACAACTTGAGGAGAATTACAGAATAATTCAGGAACAAAAATCATTGCTTGAAGAAAGTTTTTTAAATCTCAAAAACAACGAGAAAAAACTCAGCCAGTTAAACGCTACAAAAGACAAATTCTTTTCTATTATAGCCCACGATCTCAAAAATCCGTTTAATGTTTTAATGGGCTTATCTGATATTGTTATTACCGATCCTGAAGTTCGGCATTCAGCGGAATTTGAACAAATTATCGATGGAATTTTTCAAACGGCTAAATCGGGTTATAATTTATTGGAAAATTTACTTGAATGGGCACGCAGTCAAACCGGCGACCTTGAATATAAACCGGAGTTTTGGGCAATTGGTGAAATAATTTCGTTGAACACCAATTTATTTAAGGAATCAGCAAAAGCAAAAAACATAATGATTTGCAATTTGAATCAAACCGATTACAAAATATACGCTGATTATAACATGGTAAATTTTGTTGTTCGGAACTTAATGAACAATGCAATAAAATTCTCGTACCAAAACAGTAAAATAGAAATTAGCCAGGAACTAAAGTATGATCATTACATTTTTACAATTCAGGATTATGGAATTGGTATGAACAGGGAAACACTGGAAAAACTATTCAAAATTGAAAGCACTCATCCAATTTCCGGAACTGCAAATGAAAAAGGAACAGGTTTGGGGCTGATCATTTGTAAAGAATTTGTTGAAAGAAATGGTGGAAGTATCTGGGTAGAAAGTAAAGAGGGGAAGGGAAGCAGCTTTCATTTTAGTTTGCCGGTTAATGACGGGAAAGAAACTTAAAAACAGATTAATTTTCTGCATGTTTACAATCGTTTCAAATTATATTTCAAAGATGATAAAATCAATTTATGCCATTTCAGTTATCGTTTTATTTTTAGTTGCCTGTCAACCACAAACAAAGCAAAATACAGAATCAGCCAAACCAAATATCGTTTACATTCTTGCAGATGACCTGGGTTATGGCGATTTGAGTGTTTACGGACAAACTCATTTTCAAACGCCCAATCTTGATAAAATGGCTGCCGAAGGTATGTTGTTTACACAACACTACGCCGGCACAACAGTTTGCGCACCTTCCCGGTCTTCGCTGATGACGGGGTTGCACACAGGTCACACGCCAATTCGCGGAAACAAAGAGTGGGAACCGGAAGGTCAGTGGCCTATTCCCGATTCAACTTTTACAATTGCCGAAATGTTGAAAGAAGCTGGTTACACAACCGGTGCTTTCGGAAAATGGGGGCTTGGTTATATTGAAACTGAAGGTAGTCCGGACAAACAGGGTTTCGATGAGTTTTTTGGTTACAACTGCCAGCGGCTCGCACATAATTATTACCCCGGTCATTTATGGGACAATCAGGAAAAAGTGATTTTGGAGGGAAACAGTGGAGATAAATTTGAACAATATGCACCAGAATTGATTCATCAGCGCGCACTACAGTTTATCGAAAAAAACAAGGACAAACCGTTCTTTTTATATTATCCGAATACAATTCCACATGCTGAATTGCTGCTCCCCGAAGCTAACCTGGCACAATTTCGCGGCAAATTTCTGCCCGAAAAAAATTACAAAGGTGCTGACCCCGGAAGTAACGGATTTCGTGAAGGACCATATGGAACCCAGCCCGAAAGTCATGCAGCTTTTGCCGCAATGGTTACTTTGCTTGATAAACAGGTGGGCGAAGTACTGACAAAACTGAGAGTACTGGGGCTTGAAAATAACACGATCGTAATTTTTACTTCCGACAACGGACCACATTTGGAGGGCGGTGCCGATCCTGATTATTTCGATTCAAACGGAAAATTAAAAGGCTACAAACGTGATTTATTTGAAGGAGGGATTCGCGAACCTATGATTGCCTGGTGGCCTGGTAAAATTGAAGCCGGTACTACAAACAGCCACATTTCGGCGTTTTGGGATGTAATGCCAACTCTTGCTGAACTTGCCGGAATTGAAGTTCCCAAAAATATCGACGGTATTTCGTTTTTACCTTCCATGTTAAAAAAAGAAGGTCAAAAGGAACATGATTATTTGTATTGGGAATTTCATGAACAGGGTGGGAGAAAAGCACTTCGCAAAGGCGATTGGAAATTGGTACAATACAATGTTTTTGATCCAGAAAAAACTACAACCGGTTTGTATGATTTATCAAAAGATATTGGTGAAGAAAATAATGTAGCAGCTGAAAATTCTGAAATCGTTAAAGAATTATTTGAATTAATGAATTCAGCAAGAATAGAATCTGAAGCATTTCCATTTGAAAGCCGGAGAAACTAAATTCTTAAAAAACCTT
>JBGSMW010000071.1:0-156996 GCA_041739985.1 Draconibacterium sp.
TAAATTCATGGGTTTTGCTTCTAAATAATTGTTTGTCAGACTGTTAAATTAGCAAAATCCATGTTTTTTGCCAAATTTTATAACAATTAGTTTTAAACTAATCCACTTATTTTTATGTGATTAAGAATCGAACTCAGGTTAGTAGTTTATTTGCCTTGATATCAGAAGTATATTAGTTCCAAAAAAGCAATCAGAATGCATAAGATAAAAATCACAATGTTTGGAATGATGGAAAGTTTGAGTTTATAGTTTATCCTTCCGGCAACAATCATTGTCAAACCCAGGCAGATTGCCGAAATTGCTGACAGAACCGGGAATATGTTTAATAGAGAAGGCAAAATTAAGCCAAAAGCGCCAAGCACCTCAAGTAATCCCGCCACTTTTATTTGTTTTTCGTCAAGGTCTTTTAATCCTTTCATTCCTTTGTCAAGCAGTTTTGCTTTAGGGAATAAAATCTTGTAGGTACCAGTGAATGTGAATATCAATGCGATAATCACTTTTAAAATGCTAATTGTTGTTGTCATTTTGTAGTTTTATTCTTTTAAAAGTTTATCAACCTTGTTTTTAAAATCCTGAAGTTTTCCATTCATATCGTTTTGTAATAAATCAATCTTCTTCTTCGCATTTGCGTTGGAATTACTAATCAAAAGTTTCACCCTTTGATTTATTAAATCCTGATTGTTCATTAATGTAATGGCAATCTCTTTCCCTTCGTTTAAATACTTTTTAGTTGCAATGTTTACAGAGCCCGATTTTTCGTAGGTGCTTGGGTGCTTTAATCCCTTCAACAGCACATAATTAATCCGCCAACCCTGCGCCTGATAATAAAGATTTAAAAATGTTTCAACTCCAAATCTTATATCTCTTATTTCATCCAGTATCGGGATTAAATCCTTTTTTAACAAAGCCCTTTCCCCAGTCAGGGCATTGAATGGATTTATCCGGTAATCAATTAATGTTTCTGAAGGTTGGCCTAAAACCATATCAGCGGAACCATCTTTAATTGGATTCAGCAACATTTCAAAATGTTCCTTTTTAATATTAGAAACGTCTGCATCGAAAAACAGGATTATTTCATTTTCTGATATTTCAACGCCATGGGCCATTGCCCAGCTTTTCCCCATGTTTTTCATGAGTTTTTCATACCGGAATGAATATTCCTTGGATAATTCATTCAGAATGTTTTCCGTTTTGTCCGTCGAGCCATCATCAACCACAATAATTTCACAATCGGGATTGAGTTTGCAACATGCCATCACTACATCGGCAATGGTCTTTTCCTCATTGTATGTGCAAATAATTATACTAGCCTTCATTGTCTAAAATTTTCATAAATTCTTCACCGGTAATTGTTTCTTTATCCAAAAGATACTTCGAAAGGTCATCCAGCAATTTTCTGTTTTCTTTCAGTATTTTGATCGCTTTAGCATGAGCATCCTTTATGATGGACAATACCTCAACATCAATTTTGGATGCAGTATCGGCAGAACAGATTAAAGAAGCATCTCCACCCAGGTACTGGTTGGTAACCGTTTCCAGGGCCATCATATCATAATTGTCACTCATTCCATAGCGGGTCACCATGGCACGTGCAAGTCTTGTAGCCTGCTCTATGTCGTTGGAAGCGCCTGTTGTAATCTGGCCAAAAACAATCTCTTCAGCCGCGCGACCGCCTGTTATGGTGGTTATCTTGTTGAATATTTCCTCTTTACTCATCAGGTAATGTTCATCAGCATCTACCTGCATTGTATAACCCAGCGCACCTGAAGTTCTTGGAATAATGGTAATTTTATGTACAGGCGCCGAATCTGATTGTTTTGCAGCCACCAAAGCATGCCCAATTTCATGAAAAGCCACTATTTCTTTTTCTTTCTGCGAAATTGCTTTTTCCTTACGCTGGACACCGGCAATAACAACCTCAACGCTTTCTTCAAGATCGCTTTGGTTTATTTCTTTTCTTCCCATTCGTACTGCCCGCAAAGCTGCCTCATTAACCATGTTGGCAAGATCGGCACCTGATGCTCCGGCAGTGGCGCGTGCTATTAAATTGAAATTAATATCGTTTCCAAGCTTTTTATTTATCGAATGAACTTTTAAAATGGCTTCCCGTCCCTTCAGGTCAGGCAGTTCAACAGGGATCCTGCGGTCAAAGCGACCCGGCCGAAGCAGTGCCTTATCCAATATCTCGGGCCTGTTTGTGGCAGCAAGAATTACAATAGCCTTAGTTCCATCAAATCCATCCATTTCAGACAAAAGCTGATTCAGTGTTTGTTCTCTTTCATCATTACCTCCTACCATACCATTGTCCCGCTTCTTACCGATGGTATCTATTTCATCAATAAAAATTATACATGGCGCTTTTTCTTTGGCTTGCTTAAAAAGGTCTCTGACCTTAGCCGCCCCCATTCCCACAAACATTTCCACAAATTCAGAACCTGTTATTGAAAAGAATGGCACTTTTGCCTCTCCGGCAACTGCTTTTGCAAGCAATGTCTTTCCTGTTCCGGGAGGGCCCACAAGCAATGCTCCTTTTGGCAGGGTAGCCCCTATTTCGACATACTTCGACGGATTATTGAGAAAGTCAATTACTTCAACCAACGATTCCTTGGCTTCCTCCTGTCCTGCCACATCGGCAAACGTTTTACCGGTCTCGGCCTGTACGTATATTTTTGCATTGCTCTTTCCAAAGGTCATAAAATTACCTCCTCCCATTCCTGCTCCCTGCATTTTTTTCATGGCATACTCACCAATCCCATAGAAAATAATAAAAGGCAGTATCCATGTCAAAAGAAAACTAAGAAGAGGATCATTCTTTTTGGGAAGTACTTTTGTAAAAACAATCTTTCCGTTCTCATTTGGGCTTGAAGCATTCATTAATCGTTCGACTAATGCAGGATCGTCCATTGGCACTGTTGAGTACACTTTATCCTTGTTGTCGTTATCCAGCAACACAAAAAGAATTTGATCCTCTTGAATACTGACAGTTTTCACCAATCCACTGTCAACCTTCATGATAAAAGATCCGTAATCAACGGTTGTTATCTGGTTTTTGCTTATTAACGGGATAAACAACGCATTCAACAGGATCATAGTTATAAATACTGACGCGTAGTAATAAATAACTGATTTCGTAGGTCTCTTTTTTTCTTCCATTTTGTTTGTTTTTATATTTAAATTATTTTTGATTTAATTGAAACTGTATCCATATTCAGGTAACTCAGGACTCCGGAAGCATAATCAGTAAACTCCTCTATCCCGAATATCAAAAATTCCATTTTTAAGTTAGTGTTGCTGTTTATGATGGCTTCAATAAATTCCTGAATGGAATCATAATTTCCGGGTACCACTTTTACGGTATATGTATAAAGATTGTGGGAGAATCTTTTCTCCAGAATTGATATCTCTCTTTCAAACAGGGGATTTATGTAATTTTCCGGCACGGAATATATCAGAGAGAGAAATATTTCACCGCCGTTTCCAAGGTGCTCCTTTATGGTCTTGAAAGCATCAAAAATTCCGGTTTCATCGCAAATTAAAACAAGGTGGAATTTGTTTTTCCTGGAATTACTACTATTATTATTTGCCTCAAACATAACATCAAATTTTATGAAGCAAAGTTGGGGCAACTAAAAACTTTAACTTTTGATATAGATCAAAAAGTGATTTTTCGGGATATAATTATATTTTTCCCCTTATCCTGCTCAGCGTTTCCTGGGTGATACCAAGGTAGGAGGCTATCTGGCCAAGTGAAACCCGTTGAAGAATTTCCGGATAATTACTAATCAATGTTGTGTACCTCTCTTCTGCCGATCGGAATCTGATACTGTCATTAAGTTCTGCCATTTTACGGGTCACTTCATACATGATATGAAATGCTAATTGTGCCCCTTTTTCATCATTTAACATCGTTTCCAACTGGGAATGCGTGATGGTATAAACAACCGAATCTTCAAGCGCTTCACAATAATCACGGGTAGGTTTGTGAAAGTAGAAACTGTCAATGGCAGTAACAAGTGAATCTTCAGATGAAAACCATAAAGTAATTTCCTTTCCCAGGCTCGAATTGTAATAAACTCTGACTAGCCCTTTTTTTATATAAAAAAGATGCCTGCAAACCTCACCCTGCTTGAACAGGTGATCGCCTTTTGAATATTCTCTTAATGTAAACAGGTTCTCCAATTCTCCTTTGAAAGAATCAGAATACTTTCCATTTTCGTTTAAATATCCAGATATTTTCATAGAATCAAAAGTAAAACATTTCCAGGTAATTAAGTAAAAAAGAGTGAGCACATTTGGCTCTTTTACTTTAGTATGTGGACCAGGTAGAGTGTTGGGGAAAAGCTGGTGTTAATTCATTTGCGGTTTAATCGGAGGTAATCAAGGATGTTTATAGAGCAAATTGTTAATTCATTAATAACAGTGTAAAACCCCCAACTAATTACTCTTTTATATCCATATTTATCAGAAAGTCCACTAAAGTAGAACAGATATAATCAGTATATACCAATTAATTACTTGTAAGGAGCCCAGATAAATTGAGATATTTCTAACTACACAATTTTCATATCAATGCCTGCAAAGTACATTATTAGAATTGCAATCCCCACAACAATACGATAATAACCAAAAACTTTAAACCCATGTTTTGTGAGAAAATTAATGAAGAATTTTATGGCAAGCATGGCAACAACAAAGGCAACTATATTCCCAATTGCCAGTATTTGAATATCGTGGCTTGTGAAACCGGTATCAGACTGATATATTTTCAGTAATTTATAGCAGGTGGCTGCAAACATTGTTGGAACTGCCAAAAAGAATGAAAACTCAGCGGCAGCTTTACGATTAAGTTTTTGTGTAAGCCCCCCAATAATTGTTGCTGCTGAACGTGACACACCCGGTATCATGGCAATTACCTGGAAAACACCAATAATAAAAGAGCTTTTTATGTTTGGTTCGCTGTCGGGATTTGATTCGTTTTTGGCAAATAGTTTATCAACAAAAAGCAGGAAAATCCCCCCCACTAAAAGTGTAACTGCTACAACAATAACATTTTCAAGAAGCATGTCAATATAATCGCTTGCCAGTAACCCAATTATTGCTGCCGGAATAAATGCCACAAAAAGCTTGATATAAAAATCAATTGATTTGAAAAACCGTTTCCAATAAAGAACAACCACCGAGAGTATTGCCCCAAACTGAATTATTACTGTGTAGTTTTTCACAAACTCGTTTTCGGCAATACCAAGCAATGAAGAACCAATTATCATGTGCCCGGTTGATGAAATAGGCAGAAACTCAGTTAATCCTTCAATAATAGCAAGAATAATGGATTGTATAATATTCATATCAAATAAAAAATGTTTGAAAATACAATAGTAATTTAATTTGGTTGTGAGTTATTTTGATTTTGTCTAAGTTATGCAAAGGTTCACAATTTTGTAATGTTTTGAAATTTGTCTCGGATGGTGAATTTACACTGAATATTAAACAAAACTACTTTCGTCAAAAAAATTCTTGTCAAAATTTACAAGATATAGTTTTTCGGTGGGGCGGGTAAAAGCTGTATAAAGCCATCTGTAGAATTCTGTGTCAAGCATGTCTTCGTTCACAAAACCATGATCTACATAAACTGCTTTCCACTGCCCGCCCTGAGCTTTGTGACAGGTAATTGCATAGGCAAATTTAACCTGAAGTGCATTAAAATAGGGGTTGTCCTTCACTTTTTTCCATCGCTCGCGTTTGTTTCTGATATCAGCATAATCTTCTGAAACTGCATCGAAAAGTTTGCGGTTTTGTTCATATGGAAACGAAGCTGATTCAATTTTCAATGTTTCTAAAAATATTTTACAATCAAATTCAATGTCTTCATAATCGATAAACCGGAGGCAAACATTGGCGAACCGAAATCCATACAACTCTTCGTACTTATATATTTTCACAACCTCAGCTATGTCGCCGTTTGCGATAAAATCTAAAGTCACACCTTCATCGTTCCAGAAGTAGTTATTTTTTACAATCATCAGTAAATCGCCCCTTTCAATCTCATTTTCACGATATAAGATTGAACCTCGAATCCCTTTGTTGTACAAGTTGGCACGTTTGTTTGAGCGGGTAACCACTGCCGTTTCGAAAATGCCATATTTGTTGTATGATGAGGTAAGACTTTCAATCAACTCAGCGCCCGAAATACGTTCGATATCCTTAAATTCATTTAATTTAATGGGGAAAAAACCGTTTGATAGTTTTTTATCTCCAATTTTATTCCTGATTTGAGTGGCATTATTTAAAATTCCTGAACCTTCTGCTTGCCGCACCACATCCGTTAATTCTTCCATTTTCACACTGAATCCGTAACTTTCGAGCGAAGTAATTTCGAGTGCCGGACTAATATCTAAACCTACCGGTGGCAACTGAGCGGTATCTCCAACCAAAACCAAACGGCAATTTTCTCCTGAATAAACATATTCAAGTAAATCATCAAGTACCCTTCCACTTCCAAAAACATTATTTTCAGCGGTTTCATTGGAAATCATTGAAGCTTCATCCACAATAAAATATGTATTCTTATACAGGTTTTTATCCAGTGCAAAATGTCCAAATCCATCGGATGTTGATTTTTGCCTGTAAATTTTTTTATGGATTGTATAAGCCGACATTTGTGTATAACCTGCTAACACCTTGGCTGCCCTGCCTGTTGGCGCCAATAAAACAGATCTTATCTTTAGCATGTTCAGTGCTTGTGTCAACGAATAGAGCATTGTAGTTTTCCCTGTGCCGGCGTAACCTTTTATTAGCATAATCTGATCAGGTTCATCAGAAAAGATATAGCCAGCCAAAACATCAATCAATTGCAATTGACAGGTTGTTGGTGTGAAAGACAAATTTTGGGTTAGTATGGTTTTTAAATGATTTTTAATCATACCATTAAAATAACTAAGCGTAAAGGAAAGTAATTTATATTTTTTTTTAAATTTGCATGCAATCAAAAAAAACAAACTATTAAAATAATAAAAATGAAAACCGTATTACAAATTGTACTTTTTATCTTAGCTGTTCTACTTTCCTTTTTTATTTACAAGAGTATTCAGCGGCCGATTCAATTTGAAAAAGCTAAAAAAGTGCGCTACGATGTAACAGTAGAAAAGCTCAAAGATATAAGAAAAGCGGAGTTGGCTTATAAAAATGTATATGGGAAATTTACGGGTAGCTGGGATACGTTGATTAACTTTATAAAACATGATTCTGTAATCACAATTCGTAAAATTGGTGAATTGAATGACAGTATGGTGGAAGCTGGTATCACTGAAAGGAAAGCTGTAGAAATGGGATTAATTGTTCGTGACAGTGCTCGTATCAGTGCGTTGGAAGCAGTGTTTGGCGATGGATATAACGCTGATAACTTGAAATACATTCCTGTTCCGGGTGAGCCAACTGAATTTCAATTGGGAGCAACTGTGATTATTACGGGTTCGGGAATTGGAGTTCCGGTTTTTCAGGCAAAAGCACACAACAACATTATATTGAATGGACTTGATCCACAATTAATTATCAATTTGAACGACCAGCGAAGAACAAATGAAAAATACCCCGGACTTTTAGTAGGTTCACTTACGGAGACTGTTAATAATGCAGGAAACTGGGAGTAATTCAAATGTCTGAATTTTATAAAGACGATTCCTTCGAAATCGAAAAAACAAAAAATTATATATTGTCCATCCAGGTTTGCCTGGATGGATTTTCTTTTTTAATTACTGACCCGAATGAAAATCAAATTCTGGTAATTAAGAATTCGCCTTTAAAAATTAGCAATGAAAATTTACTGGCCAGACATTTAAAAGAATGGCTCGAATCGGAAGTATTGTTAAGAAACTCATTTGAAATTGTACGGATATTTTATTACAGCGAAAATTTCACTTTAATTCCCGAAGAATATTTTGGAAGAGAAAGGCAAAGAAATTTGACTTCTATGCTTTTTGATAAAAAGTTGAGTGGCAATTTCATCGAAAATAAAATTGAAAATTTAGGTATAACCTTGTTTTTTCCGGTTCCTCATGAAATTGTAAATGTTTTAAACCAATTTTTTAAAAACATTGAAATAATTCACCCAATTACAAGCCTAATTAAGAGTGGTGTTGAAAAGGGGAAAGAAAACTTATCATTTTTACTTTCAACAACACGAAGTTTTTACTTTGTTGTTTTTGAGAATGGTAAATTATTACTTGCCAATAGTTTTCAAAACCAACACCCAAACGATTTGGTTTACAATGTAATTAACTCATTTCAACAATTAGAGATTTCACGGAGCGAAACCGAGTTGTTTATTGCAGTTGCGATCGATCAAAAAACTGAGATTGAAAGTTTGCTAAAACCCTATTTTAATAATATACGTATTCTTAAATCTGAGAAATTATTGGAAAAGTCTGACTTTTCCGGTAGTTTAATTTAACTCCCGATACAACTAAAAAATTAACAAATGAGGATTGTAGGCGGCTTGTATAAGGGCAGGATTTTCAAACCGGCCAAAAATTTTAAGGCACGGCCAACAACTGATATTGCAAAAGAAGGGCTTTTCAATATCCTTGAAAACCGTTATGATTTCTCAAATAAAACTGTACTCGATATCTTTTCAGGTTCCGGAAGTATCGGTTTCGAATTTGTTAGTCGAGGCTGCAAGGAAGCTGTTTTGGTTGAAAAGGATTTTATTCATCACCGTTTTATAGTGGAAGTTTCAAAATCACTGGGCTTAAACAATGTTAAAGCTTTCAAATCAGATGCATTTGCTTTCCTGAGCAGGTATCAGGGGCATTTCGATATTATTTTTGCTGATCCGCCATTCGATCTGAAGAACTTTGCCGATGTACCCGATGCAGTTCTGGATACACAAATGTTGTCAGAGAATGGGCTTTTTATTATTGAACATCCAAAAGAATATAATTTTTCAGAACACAGGTTTTTTAAGGAAAGCCGAAAATATGGAAAAGTGAATTTCAGTTTTTTTGAAAAATAAAAAGACCCTTGCCAACCAACAAGAGCCTTTTAAAAATAAATCCAATACTATTCTATTTTTCGCTTAATACTGCAGCCAACTGGCTTTGTCTCAGTTACAGCAACTTCTTTACCACTCGAAAGATTTGTAATGGCATTTTTCAAATATGGTTGTTTTACTTCATCGGCACTTTTATAACTATCGTCAATTGCTCCTTTGTAAGCAAGTTCCATTTTGTTGTTAAATAAAAATGCGTGCGGTGTGGTTTGACCTCCAAGAGCATTTGCAATTACACTTTCTTTGTCGAGTAGATAATAGAAATTGTAGCCGTTCTCTTTCCCGTGTTTTTTCATAGCTTCCATTGATTCGTCACTTTCGTGTTTCTGGTGATTTGAATTTAATACAACCATTCCCACATTGTGTTTATCCGCCCACTTTTTCAAATCAGGATAGCGGTCTTCCCACTGCATAACAAACGGACAGGTGTTACACGAAAAAAGCACCAAAATTCCATTTTCTTTTTTAGCATCGTTCAGAGAAATTTTTGCTCCTGAAATATCCTCCATTTTAACATCTGTTAAAACAGCTTTGTCCCCAATTTCCATTTTTCCAATTTTGCTGTTTGCAAAGGCTGTAACGGAAATTGTAATCAAAAAAACAATCATTAACTTTTTCATAGCCATAACTTTAATTAATAAATACATATATGTCTTTTATTTGAACAAGTAAATTAAAGTTTTTGTTTAAAAACCCGGTTAAACATTATAGCCTGATTTGAGTTAATTTGATTAAATCGATAATTATGAAATTATATTCCATCAGATCTGAATATAAATATGCTGAATTGACTAAAAACAGCATTGAAAAAAATCCCTTCAAACAGTTTGAACACTGGATAAACGATGCGCTGAGTGCAAAAGTAAACGAGCCAACAGCAATGTCTTTGGTTACTTTGGGTATTGATGGTTTTCCGGATTCGAGGATTGTTTTGCTCAAAGATTATGGCATGAATGGTTTTACTTTTTTTACCAATTATAATAGCAACAAAGGAAAATCGATTGTAAAAAATCCCGCGGTTGGTTTGCATTTTTTCTGGCCCGAACTTGAGCGGCAAATCAGGATTTCAGGCTTTGCAGAAAAAACTTCTGACGCGGTTTCGGACCAATATTTTAATTCACGGCCTGTTTCAAGCCAAATAGCTGCCATTGTTTCAAATCAAAGCAGCAAAATTCAAACTCGGGAAATTCTTCAAAATAGTTTCGATTCTGAAAAAGAAAAGATCGGGGATAAAAAGATAGAACGCCCAGCCAGCTGGGGTGGATTTATAGTAAAACCTTTGAGGTTTGAATTTTGGCAGGGACGTGAAAGCCGCTTGCATGATCGGATTTTATTTGAAAAAGCGGAAGGAAACTGGATAATTTCACGGTTAGCGCCCTAAATTAATGAGGTTTTCTAAATATTTTTTAAAAAACGCCTGACATAAACAAGGAATCCGAAACCTTAAACTTTAAACTTTAAACCCTAAATTTTGAACTTTTTTACTGCCCAAAATCGAGGTTAAATTTTTTTCTCAGCAGTGCCAAACTAGGATTTTCTTTTATCAATTCGTCATATTTTTCAGCATCGGTATAAATAATCCTGCCTTTTACTTTTTCTGTAATAACAGTATTTAACTGTATGAAGGAATTTTTTAGTTCTATCCGCAACCACGAAACCAGTTCAGGTTTAATATTACTTATCAAATCTTCCTGAACTGTATTTTCAATTTCCAGCACAAGTTGATAATCTTCTTTCAATTCAGGTAAATTCGAAAGGGTTGACTGCAGGTTGGGCCTGTCATCAAGCCGCGTTAAAAAAGCTTCCCATTTTACCTTGAGTTGCTCAATTGTAAAATGTTCCTTTTCATCTTCTTTTGAATAAATCTGGTGTTGTTCTTTTGCCGAAAGCTGATTTTCTTCAAGTTTACCTTCAAGTGCATTTTTAATGGAAGGAGTGCTGATATTGTTAATTGTTCGACGGGCTATTTTTTTTTCTGTTGGAACACTGGGAGGTGTTGCCGGTTTTACGGGAGTTTGTGCGGATGAAATTGAACTTTCTGAAGATTTATCTTCTTTGAGTTGTTGATTGGAAAAAATAGGTTCGAGAATGTCTGCTAAATCAGATGGGTCAACTATTTTTTTTTTAAGGTTAGCTGGGTTATCCGGATAAGTGAAAGCTCAATAAGCAGACGTTTGTTCATGCTCTGTTTGTACTGCATGTCGCATTCGTTACTAATTTGAAGAGCTTCCAGCAGAAAACCACTTTCGGTAGCTTGTGCCTGGGCACGGTATCTTTCTTTTATTTCTCCGCCAACTTCGAGCAATTGAACCGTTTCTGCATTTTTACAAACCAACAAATCACGCAAATGGTTGCTTAAACCTGTTATAAAATGATGTCCATCGAAACCATTATTTAGTATTTCGTTGAAGGTCAGCAAAACTTCAGGTACACCATTTTTCAAGAACTGATCGACAAGTTTAAAATAATAATCGTAATCCAAAACATTCAGGTTGCCAATAATATCCTGATATGTAATTGTTTTACCCGAAAAACTAACAATCTGGTCGAATATGGAAAGTGCATCGCGCATGGCGCCGTCTGCCTTTTGTGCTATCACATTCAATCCTTCAGTTTCAACCTGCACACCTTCGCTTTTGGCAACAAATTCGAGGTAGCCCGAAATATCAGAAACGCCAATACGGTTAAAATCGAAAATCTGACAGCGCGATAATATGGTTGGTATAATTTTGTGTTTTTCGGTTGTGGCCAAAATAAAAATGGCATGTTTGGGCGGCTCCTCCAAAGTTTTCAAAAATGCATTAAAAGCCTGAGCAGAAAGCATGTGTACCTCATCTATAATATATACACTGTACCTTCCCATTTGAGGCGGTATGCGAACCTGATCAGTCAGATTTCTGATATCATCAACCGAGTTATTTGATGCAGCATCAAGTTCGTGTATATTGAAAGAACGGCTTGTATTAAAAGCTTTACATGAATCACATTGGTTGCAGGCTTCGATTTCGGGTGATAAATTGGTGCAGTTGATTGTTTTTGCAAAAATACGGGCGCAGGTAGTTTTACCAACCCCGCGGGGTCCGCAAAACAGGTATGCATGAGCCAATTGGCTGCTTTTTATGGCATTCTTTAAAGTATTTGTAATCGATGCCTGTGCAACTACCGTTTGAAAAGTATCGGGCCTGTATTTTCTTGCCGAAACAACAAAGTTTTCCATTTTTTAGCTTTTCGCAATGAGTGTCCAAAGATAATTAAATAAGCCTTTTTACCCCATTTTTTTATTAACAACAATTGCTTAGTTTTATACAAAACATGTTTTTTCGGGAGGGTAAAAATAAAATCAATTGGAAATGAAAACGATGAAACTCAATTTATTACTTATTGCAGTACTCCTGTCTGTTCAAATTATGGGGCAGGAAAAAACTTTGTATGATTTTAAAGCAACAACAATTGATGGTTCTGAATTCGATTTTTCAACATTGAAAGGTAAAAAAGTACTGGTTGTGAATATTGCAACAGAATGTAGTCTGGCACCGCAATTGGAAAAATTGCAGGAGCTGTATGAGGAATATGGAGGCGATGATTTTGAAATAATCGCATTCCCTTGCAACGATTTTGGCAAACAGGAACCTGGTGAAAATGAAGAAATCAAAGAAGTTTGTACCATTAAATACGCGATATCATTTCCGGTAATGGAAAAAATCACGATAAAAGGAGACAACATGCATCCAATTTATAAATGGCTTACCAGCAGCGAGGAAAACGGTGTTTTGGAATCAAAGGTAACCTGGAATTACCAAAAATTTCTTATTGACAAAAACGGCCAGGTTGTTGACACTTTTTCGCCGATTTCAAGTCCGAAAAGCAATCGGATTGTTGAGTGGCTGATGGAGTAAAGTTCTAAATTACGGGTTCCAGGTTCAGCGTTTCAGGTTTGTATTCATAATCCAATATCCGCCAAATATTTCTCCCAAACTTTTAAATTGATTTTTCCGGTTCCTGGATTTTCAAATGGTCCGGCAGTTGGGTTTTGTTTGTCTCTTTTCTTTCCTAAATAATCAATGTCAATTGATAATGGTGAACCATCGGGATTTTCGTAGCCAGCATTTGGAATTAATGCTTTCCCCAGAAGTTGAGTGGTGACAAATAGATTCTTCATTTTGAGGATTTTTTCATCAAAGTTCATTTTCAGATAAATACCATCCGCTTTTTCTTCAATTCCGATTTCCGGATTGGAATTAATTTCAAGTTGATTTTCTTCTTTTGAGAATTTCCGGGAGCCGTTTAAATATAAGTTACCATTGACAGACATGGGCAAATTTGTATTTTCATAAATTCCCAAACCCGATTTGCTTCGTTCGCTTTCTTTAATTCCACCAACAAAAATATTGTTAAAATATCGGTCATCTCCGCAAAGTGTCTTTTTCAAACCAACCAGGGTTGTTGAATGCGGGAGATGATATGGCGTTTCCCTGTCCTGCGGCCGCAACTCTATATTTCCGGCAATCAGGTTGTGCACATAAGCGCCACCTTCCGACCAGTCGCGAATTGAAATGGGTGAAAGCAAAATGTTGTTTGCTATGAGGAAAGGACCATGATTGACCTCCACAAAAATATCATCGGTGCTGTTTTCGTAAAACAGGTTTCCTGAAACTTGTGTACCCTGTGCCATCCAATCAAGCCACAAACCACGTCCGCAGTTGTGCAGGCGATTGTCCCTGATGATCATGTCGATTGAAGCATGGATTTTTATGCCACCCATTTCGGCGCCGGTAAACTGGCGTTTAACCCAGATATTATAAATATCATTGTTTTCAATCGTGCTAAAAACGGCTCCCAAGCTGCCACAAATTCCGGTTTGTTCGCAATTGAAAATAGTATTGTTGCGAACAATATGGTGGCCGATATTTTCTTTGTTCCAGCCTCTTTTTTCGGCACGATGAATAGTTTCAACATAACCTTCTGCAGAATCTTCGGAAGTGTTGTCAAATTTATCGCCATGTTTTCCAAGAGTAATTCCCGAACATCGCGAATTGCTGATAATATTGTTTTCTATGATCCAGCCTTTACTCCAGTTGGTACCAATCAATCCGATTTGTTCAGCAGTTGGCGGCGCCCACTGGGTTGCAGCATGGCTCATTCGAAATCCACGGATAGTGATGTAATTAATATTATTTTTTTCAGGATAAAAACAGGTTTTGAGAACATTGATTTCCACCAATTCTTCGTTTGGATTTGCCTCGTGGAAATTGGCATAAATGGTTGTATTCTCATTATCGCTCTCGCAAAACCAGGTGTAGGTTGAGCCTTCCGGATCAAAATTATCTTCAACTTTCTTTGGGTTTATTACTTTTTCAAGTATCTCCATTTCCCAAAGTGATTTTCCGTTCAGGTAAACATCTCCGGTGTGGTGAGTACGTCCCAAATCGTTAAACCAGTCACCATGGATTTTATCTGAGTAAGGATTGTAATCACCAAAAAAGGAATTCGGGATTGAAACTTTCCAAACTGTTCCTGATAATTTCTCCCAGTTTTTAATTATTTCTGAACCTTTAATTTCAACAGTTTTACCTTTTTCAGACTGGTAAATAATTCTTTTTGAGTCAGATTCGCCTCCCCGCGGTGGAGTTATGCGTTCTCTGTAAATACCTTTATGAACAGTTATTATATCTCCGGGTTGTGCAATGTTTGCAGCGGCTTGAATGGTTAAAAGCGGTTTATCTATTGTTCCAGGGTTTTTGTCGTTTCCGGTTTTTGCAACATGGTATTCCAAAGCTGAAACTGCAAAACTGAAAAGCATTGCAAAGAATATAAGTTTTAGTTTTTTCATTTTGGTTAATTTTGGTTCGTTTTATAATTGTTCACGGAATAAATACCGGGATTAAAATAATTCAATCCATACTTGATTTTTTAAATTCAAAATATAATTTTTAAGTTTTTCTTCCTTCCCCTCTCGGGGGAAGGTCAGGAAGGGGGCTTTCTTTTACCAACATCTTCTCCAGCTTTTCCAACGATACACCTTTTGTTTCAGGAAGCATTTTATAAATTACCAAAAACCCGATTACGCAGATTACGCCATAAATCCAGAATGTAATTGCCGCGCTGAACAGTTCAACTAAAATAGGAAAAGTAAGCGTTAAAATGTAGCTCGCAACCCAAAGCGCAAATGTGGCGACCGACATTGCTGCACCTCTGATTTTATTTGGAAATATTTCGGACAATACTACCCAAACTGTTGGACCCAAACCGAAAGCAAAAAATGCCGGTGTTATTATTATAAAAGTAAGAAGCATCCAGTCATCGGTTCTGCCAATTTTGAATAAATAACCAATAACGAGATAACAGATTACCATACCCGCTGAACCTATCAACATTAACTTTTTGCGTCCCATTTTATCTATAACTCTCATGGCAAGAATTGTAAAAGCTATATTCATCAGTCCAATTAAGGTAGTTTGAAATAGTGCCGCATCGACACCGAGATTGGCTTTCGCAAAAATATCAGGGGCATAAAAAAAGATTACGTTAATGCCCGACCATTGCTGAAATACAGCAAGAAAAACCCCGAAAAACAATATGAGCGAATATTTCTTTTTGAAAACATCTTTTAAAGTTCCCCGTTTTTCATTTCCTGCAAGCGAAGCTTTTATTTCGCTTAATTCGAAGTTGGCAAAATCGGTTCCTGCAACCTTTTCCAAAACATAGTGTGCTTTGGTTTCATCATTTCGGGCAACGAGCCAGCGCGGACTTTCAGGAACAATAAAAAGGGCAAAGAAAAAGAAAAGGGAAGGAACCGCTTCCGCGGCAAACATCCAACGCCATGCATTTTCCCCAATGCCAAGTAAAAAGTAATTTGAAAAATAGGCCATTGAAATTCCCAAAACAATTGTAAGCTGATTGAGTGAAACCATTCGACCCCTCAAATGAGCCGGAGATACTTCGGCAATATACATGGGCGCCAAAACCGAAGCTCCGCCAACTGCAAGTCCGCCCAATATCCGATAAAAAACAAAGGTTGCGATTGAATTGGCAACTCCGCTACCAATAGCAGAAATCCCAAACAAAACACTAACAACAAGGAGGATCTTTTTACGACCAAATATATCACCTAATCTCCCGGCATAACTGGCTCCCAGAATACATCCTATTAATGCACTGCTCACAACCCAGCCTTTCATGGTTTCATTCAATCCAAAAAAATCCTGCAGAAATGGAATTGTACCTGAAATTACTGAAATATCAAAACCGAAAAGTAAGCCGCCCAGCGCGGTAACCAGCGAAATAGTAAGCAAATATCTGAAGTTGACTTTCATCTCATTATAATTGTTAATTCTTTAAGGTATTCGATGGAACTCGCCATATAATGGTTTATCCGTATGAGTATTTTGCTCGTGGCTTGTTTCATGGTTTGTTTTGGTTTAGTTTTATAGTTCCCGAAAATACAAAAAGTGCTGGCTTATTTCTGATAAATTCAGCAAAAAAAGAACAATCAAAATTGGTTTTGATTTATAGTATAGAATAAGTTTAAAAATTGGAAATTATTTTTCAAAAATCCCTTTAACATGATTATTAAATTAGATTTGTCCTGAAAAAAAGCAGTTGTATTTTTAATTGTGAGATCCTGATTATTTATTGTATAGCGTATCAACCTATTAAAGAACGGTATGATACATCGGTATTTAGATAAATGGAATGCATTAAAAACCAGTATAAAATCAGGCTTCACTTTATATGCTAAAGCATATTTAACCATACATCTTCAGGTTTTTTCATATATGGGTCATAAAAAAATGCTATTTTTAAGGATACATCACAAATCGAATCTTATAAACGACAAATAGCGAGTATTTTGTATGAATAAGTTAAAATCAGATTTAAAGCCAAACGTACTTGTTGTTGATGACATTCTTGAAAATTTACTTCTAATAGGAACAATCCTTAAAAAACTTGGTATAAACCTGATTTTTGCGCAGTCGGGTATTGAGGCCTTGTCGAAAATAAAAGATAAGGAAATCGCGCTTGCAATGCTCGATATTCACATGCCGCAGATGGATGGAGTATTACTTGCAGAGAAAATACAAAGTAGCAGAGTGGAAAGAATTCCCATTATTTTTATTACCGCATATTTTAAGGATGAGATTGAGCTGGAAAATTATTATAAAATGGGGGCTGTTGATTTTATTCATAAACCTTTTCGAAAAAATATACTACTCAGTAAAGTTGAAGTTTTTCTTGAATTATATCGGCAAAAGCAACAAATCAAAGAGCAAAAAGATGAAATACAAAATCATTTAAATGAACTGAAAGGCTTCAATCTTTCCCTAAATAAACGTCTTGCTTATGAGAGTGTTCTTTTTGATATTTCAGAAAAGGCTGTATCTGTAAATGATATGGGGCTATTTTCAACAGCAGTTTTATCAGTAATTGGAGAGTCGCTTGATTTGTGCCGTACTTATATTTTTGAATATTCAGATGCAACTAATACCATAAGAAATACACAAGTGTGGTGTAGAAAAGGAGTACCTGCCAACAAGGATTTTTTGCAGGAAATACCTGTTACACTCATGTCTTTTTTAATGGGAATATTAAAAATGGATAAGATTTTTAATTTCTCGAATGTTGAGAATATTCCTGATAAAAGTACAGTTGAATTTCTTCGTCAGCAAAATGTTCTCTCAATCCTTGCTATACCTTTATTTGTTAAAGGCAAATTTTTTGGATTTATAAGTTTTAGCGATTGTACCAAACAACGTGAATGGGAAACTCAGGACATTGAGTTTTTGTTGTCAATCTCCAGAATAATTATTGCTGTTAACGAGCGGAAACTGGCAGAAGAAGAATTGAAAAATTCTTTGGTAGAACTACATAGACTTACCCAACATGTTCAAAAAGTAAGGGAAGAGGAACGGGTGGCTATTGCGCGTGAATTACATGATGATCTGGGGCAATCATTAACTGCTGTAAAAATAGATTTGGGAATTATAAGGCAGAATATCTCAGATGAAAAAATGATGCAAAAGATTATTAAAGTAGCTGCTCTTGTTAGTGAAACCATTAAAACCGTTCAGAAAATTACTTTTCAGTTAAGACCTTCAATTATAGATGATTTAGGACTTGAGGCCGGGATAGAATGGTACACATCCGAGTTTTCAGAAAGAAACGGAATTGAAGTAAATCTGGAAATAAAACCGGATATAATTATTTCGCCTGAAATTTCTCTTGTGATTTTTAGAATTATGCAGGAATCACTTACCAATGTTTCAAGGCATGCAAAAGCCACAAAAATTGATATTCTCCTGAATGAAAGTGCTGATTGTATTAATTTTGTTGTTAAGGATAACGGGATCGGGATTTCTGAGATTCAGTTAAATTCAAAAATATCATTCGGAATTATTGGGATGAAAGAGAGAGCAGATTCGGTTGGTGGTAAGTTGATAATAATGAAAAACAATGAGGGTGGTACCTCGCTGCTTCTTACATTTCCATCGTTAAATACAAGTGTATGAAAGTTCTAATTTGTGATGACCATAAAATTGTACGGGTTGGAATAAGGTATTTACTTGAACAAATGCCCGAAGTAAAAGAAGTTGAAGAGGCTGAAAATGGAATTGATGCGATTTCGTTTTTAAGAAATAAGGATTTTGATTTGGTATTGCTTGATATTTCGCTTCCCGGAATTAGTGGATTGGAAGTTCTTCAACAGATTAAAGCAAGCTGGCATCACATAAATGTTCTTGTTTTAAGTATGCACCCACAGGAACAATATGCAATTCGTGCACTTAAACTTGGAGCATCAGGTTATTTAACAAAAGACACTGCTTCGGAAGAATTACTTGTTGCTGTCAGGAAAATAGCAGCAGGTGGTAAATATATTTCCATCTCAATGGCCGAGCATCTCGCATTATATATCGACAATGAAACTTTCGGGCAGGGTCATGCCAGTCTCTCAAAGCGCGAGTTTGAAATTATGATAATGCTTGCAAACGGAAAATCGCTGTTGGAAATTGGAAATGAGCTCTTTATTTCCAATAAAACAGTGAGTACATATCGAACCCGGATTATGGCAAAAATGGAGTTGAGTAAAAATACTGAACTCACAAAATACTGCATGGAGAACCATTTGATTTAATAATCTGAAATCCACGCAAAATAAGAAAAAAAGACAAATATATATTAATTTAACCCTGTACTCTTTTTCATAAAAACCATTACAAACGACTGTTGTTGATTGCTTTATCAATTATAATAAAATCTTCATGTAGGGGATGTCCTACAGAGTTTGGGAATTAATCCTACACAGTAAAAATCAATATTCCTACACAATTAATGATTTAATGGATGTAAAATTACAGTGATAATTTACAACCCGGAAATGAGAGTTTTACTAGCGGACGATTCGCAACTAATTTTGGACAGACTTCAAGAGATGTTAAGCGATTTTAAAGGAGCCGAAATTGTGGCTGCATTAAAAAACGGTAAAGATTCACTTGAACTCATTAAAAGTTTAAACCCCGATTTGGTAATTATAGACATTAATATGCCAAAGCTTACGGGTTTGCAGGTTTTAGAGGCCATTAAAAAAGAGAACTCTAAAGCAATTTTCATCATACTCACATTTTATGCGTCAAAATATTTTAGAGAAAAGGCAATCAGTTTAGGCGCTGATTATTTTTTCTCAAAGGTTGATGATTTTGAAAAAGTATCTACAGTAGTAAGCAGTTTACTTGCAAATGAAGGTAAAAACCAAATATCAATCATTTAAAATATCAATTAAATAAAAAGTAATATGGGACACGAAATTTGAAGAAAATCAATGAAACAAACAAAACCCAGGGGTAATGCATTGAACCCCGATTTGCAAGCCAATAGATATATTGTCGAGCATCTGGTCGAAATGCAAAAAGTCAAAATCAATTTTAGTAATATTTTAAAATTTTAAAGAATGAGGAAAATAATTTTAAGTTTTTTAGCCATCGTAATGGTGGTTAGTTTTTCAAACAAGGTGATGGCACAAACGGAGGATACAGAATCCAATGATGCCAACGCTCAAATTCTGGGGGCAATTGCTCTTACTGTTGGAGATCCGTTGGAATTTGGCGGTATTGTACCCGATGGAAGCGCTTCAGGAACAGTTGTAATAACAACTGCAAATGTCAGAAACTTAACTACCGTAACCGGAGTTGATGCTTCAATTACACCTACAGCTGCATCTTACACCGTTACCGGAACGGGATTAGTACCTTATACAATTACTATTCCTACAGCTTCTTTTAATATTACAAACACAACAGGAAGTGGCGCTGAAACAATGGCGGTTACAGCAATGAACAGTTCCGGCGGTTTAAGCCACACTTTTGCCTCTGATGGCACGGATGCTTTTACCGTTGGAGGGACACTGACAGTTGGCGCAGCACAGGAACCGGGATTGTACACCGGAACTTTCGATGTAACAGTTGAATATTAAAAAATGAAATCTGAAAAAAGGGGAATGAGAAATTTTGCCATTCCCCTTCTTTTCAAAAAATAGGCTTTCTGTTAATTAGAAAAAAATCATCTGGATGGTAAATAAGTTTATAATATTAGTTTTTCTCTTTTTAGGTAGTAATTTTCTGTCTTTTGCACAAGGCGATTTACTGATTACACCAACACGGGTAATTTTCGAAGGGAGAAAACAATCAGAATCAATTTATTTGGTAAACGTTGGAAAAGAAAAAGCAACCTATTCAATCACCTTTATACAAAACTACCAAACAGAAGAAGGTGGTTATAAAAGAGCAGAATCTTCAACAACTGATGAAATGTTTGCCGATAGGTACCTGCGTTTTTATCCAAGAACAGTTTCACTGGAACCAGGAGAATCGCAAACCATAAAATTGCAATGCAGGAGAACGCCCGAAATGAAAGATGGGGAATACCGTTCTCACATGTATTTCAGGTCGGAAGAAAGTTATGAACCTTTGGGTAAATCACAACCTGATACAGTTAAAACCATTTCAGTAAAGTTGACACCAATATATGGAATTAGTATTCCGGTAATCATTCGTTCAGGTGAGGTGAATGTAACCGCAACTTTAAGCGATTTTGAAATTCAAACCAATCAGGAATCTGCACCAATACTAAAAGTTACGATTAACAGATCAGGAAATATGTCGGTTATTGGCGACCTGTCAGTTGAATATATTTCAGAAAAAGGTGATGCATCGGAAATAGGAAAATTGAAAAATGTAGCTGTTTACCCCGATATCAACAAACGCTTTGTTTCAATAAATTTAAATCAGACGACCGGTTTAAATTTTAAAAACGGAAAATTAAGAATAACCTACAGAAGCATATTTGAAGCTAAAAAACAGGAAGTTTTTGCAAAAACAGAGATCGATTTAAATTAAAAGTATTGCGATTGAAGAAAATTTTTACTCAAAAAAAGTAATGAAACATACAGGCATAAATACATATTATTTAAAAGGATTGTTAATAACATTAATACTCCTTTTAAACATTGTAGTCTCATTTGCCCAACCTGTTTTACCACCACGTACTATCACGGCATTGGCAACACAACCCATCGATTTTGGTTCGTTTGTCGTAACCGGTCCCGGAACAATTACCGTTGATTACAATGG
The DNA here is from genome assembly GCA_041739985.1 of Draconibacterium sp. GTDB lineage: Bacteria > Bacteroidota > Bacteroidia > Bacteroidales > Prolixibacteraceae > Draconibacterium. The sequence continues at coordinate 21,664 of JBGSMW010000071.1, forward strand.
CAACAGATCGGCTACCGGTGGTGTTATTATTGTTCCGGGTTCAATTCCTAAACCTGCAATTTTTGATATCAAATTGTGTCAGGGCCGAAACGTAACAATTACATACGACCCTGCAACCATATTAACTTACCTCGGCAATAATCTCACACTAAATATTGGACCTACTGAACACGGTTTAAGTGGTTCAACATTTCCGGTAACCGGCGATTGTAACTTCATTACCACGATTCGGGTTGGTGGCACTCTTGAAGTTCCGGGTGGTTCCATTGTAGGTATTTACACCGGAAGTTTCTCAATGACATTTAAACAGGAATAATGAGAGTATTTAATCCATATAATCTGAATTTAATAAAACACATTATTCCAAAAATGCGTTTAGCTACCGGATTATTGGTATTCAGTATAATTTTCCTGTCAATTAATGTTTATGCAGTTGAAGAAATTATAGATATAAAATTAGATCCGGTTGTCTCTTTTGATGAAGTACCTGTTGGATTTATAGCCAATGGCTACCTTAGGTTTGAAACAGATGTTGTTATAACGGAAAGCAATAAAGTTTATATCGATATTGAAGACTTATTTAAGAATTTAGGAATAAAATGTATTTCGGAGAACGAGGGCAATATTTTAACCGGATTTATTCAATATGAAGGCAACACATATAGCATAGATTTCAATGCGAATCAAATCACGATTGGAGAAAAAATAGTAAAGGCTGCCAATGGTTTTATGAAAGAATCGGGCGCAGTTTATGTTGAATCGACAGTTATTACAGAAGCTTTTGGATTACAAATCATTTTCAATTATCGTTCGCTTTCCATAAAACTTGAAGCCAATTTTGAGTTCCCCTTAATTAAGCAAATGCGTTTGGAGCAGATGCGGCAGAATATCTCAAATCTGCAGGATAAAAGAATAACAGCAGATACTATAATTAACCGGGAATATCATTTCTTAAAATTTGGAACGATGGATTGGTCAATTTCGTCATTTCAAACAACAGGAGAAAAAACCAACAACAGATTTTATCTTGGTTTGGGTACTGAATTGTTATACGGACAATTTAATGTTTCAGCAGAATACAACGATCAATATAAATTTGACAAACGTCGAATTGATTATAACTGGCGCTGGGTTGACAACAGCAAAAATGCAATCAAACAAGCCCAGCTTGGTAAAATTTACAACCAAAGTATTTCTTTTTTAGAAGCGCCTTTAGTTGGAGCTGCTGTAAGTAACGCTCCAACAACCCTACGAAAAGCTTCAGGTTTTTATAATATAAATGAATATACCGAACCAAACTGGACTGTGGAACTTTATCTGAACGATATACTGGTTGATTTTACAGTTTCTGATGCTTCAGGTTTGTTTGTGTTTAAAGTGCCAATTGTATATGGATACACAACTTTAAAACTCAAGTTTTATGGCCCAATGGGAGAGGAACGCGTTGAAGAGCGAACCATGAATGTACCCTTTACATTTTTGCCTGCCAAATCGCTGGAATACAGTGTGTCAGGCGGTGTTTTGCAGGATTTTGAAAACAGCAGGTTTGGGAAAGGAGTTGTAAACTATGGTATAAGTAATTTTTTAACCGTTGGAGCAGGGGTTGAGTATTTGTCAAGTATAGAGGTTAATCCTTATATTCCTTATGCAAACCTTGCTTTTCAGCCATTTAGCAAATTGATTCTTAACCTGGAATATGCACACAATGTGCGAAGCAAAGGTTTAATGAGTTATTATTTTGGTAAAAGCGCTTCCATTGAAGTTGAATATTCCGATTTTGTAAAAGGACAAATGGCAACACGGTTTAATGCCGATGAGGAACTTAAAGTCAGAGTTTCTTTCCCTTTTAAAAAGAATGCCTTTTCAGGTTTTACCAAATTCAATTATAATCAACGCATTTACGATGCTTTTAATTATAACGTATTTAGTGCAGTTTTTTCAGATTATTATAAAAACTACAGCGCCAATTTATCAGCAAACCTCAACTGGATGAGCAATGAAACTCCATATTTTACAACCAATCTGGCTGTTTCATACCGAATGAAAGGTGGCTTGGTTATTCGTCCATCGGCTGAATATGTTGTTACCGATAAGCGGTTTTTAAGATATAAAGCAGAAATTGAGAAAAGAATTTCAAAAGCCTATTTCGCTTTATCATATGAAAAAAGTCTTTACTTCAATACCGACAATGTGTTTCTAACTTTCAGGTATGACCTGCCATTCGCGCGTGCCGGAATAACTGCATCATACGGAAACAACAGAGCTTCGTTCGCCGAAAGTGCACAGGGAAGTGTTGCATTTGGGGGTAATAAAACCGTTAAATCTGGCAATAATTCGGCGTTGGGCAAAGGCGGAATTTTGTTCTATCCATTCCTCGATTTGAATCAAAACGGAGTTTTTGATAAAGGCGAGCAAATGGTGTTGTTGTCATCGGTAAAAGTTTCAGGTGGCCGGGCCTTTATCAGCAAAAAAGATTCGATAGTGCGCATTTCCGATTTAAATGCTTTTGTTGATTACACAGTTGAATTTTCAAATACCGATTTGGAAAATATCTCGTGGCAGTTTAAACATAAAACTTATCAGATTCTTGTTGATCCCAACCAGTATAAAAGAGTTTATGTTCCGATAGTTTCTGTGGGCGAAGTATCCGGAATGGTTTATTTAAATACTGATGATGCAGTGAAAGGACTTGGCCGGATCACTATTCAAATTATGGATGATCAAGGCAACATTGTAGCCGAAACATTAAGTGAGTCGGATGGATATTTTAATTATCTGGGGCTGAAACCGGGGATTTATACCATTCAGATTGACCCTGATCAGCTCGGTAAACTCGAATATCAATCGAAGCCGTTACAGCAAAAAGTTTTCATTAAAGCATCGGTTGACGGTGATATTATGGATGGACTTGAATTTATAATAACCAAAAAGAATAACTAAGAAATGAGAACAAATCATCAGAAAACAGGTTATTCGACTAAATGTGACATTGCTGTTAATTCCAGTTGTATTAATCTGTTTCACACAAAATTGGAAATACTGACAGGTATTGTTGTATTTTTTATATTCAGCATAATTTCTTCTGCCGTTTTTGGGCAAGCTGCTGCCAGTTTCAACTATAACACTCAAACCGGAACATTGGGAACAACTTATAGCTGGATTGATTGCTCATCAGGTTCTTCAATCGTGTCAGGAGATGATGCCCGGGCAAATATCACATGGCCTTTTAACTTTAACTTTTACGATAATAGTTATACCACAACCAATAATTTAAGTGTATCTACCAATGGATTTATTCGTCTTAATGGTGATGCCGGTACAAACTATTCGGCAGCCAGCGCTTATAACTTAATAAGTACGGCAACAAATCTTGGGCAAATTATTGCTTTGGCTGTTTATGATGGAAAAGTGGGAGATAATGGAGGTTGGTTAAGATCTTTGGTTACAGGCACTGCGCCAAACCGGATATTTACAATTGAGTACAAGAATCTCGAAATTAATTATACTGCCAACAGGTATGCCAATATTCAGGTTAGTTTTTATGAAACGCTAAACAAAATAGTGATAAAATACGGAACTGACAACGTTACTCAGACAGGCGCAGATATGGGGATTCACAGCGGCGTAAGCGGTTATTTTAATAAATGGCAGGAAGTTCAAAGTGGCACAAATAATACATGGATTGAATATACTCCACCTTATATTGAAGTAAATGCAACTACTGGTACTTCGATTGCTTTTTACCCAACACTAAAAGCTGCTTTTGACAAAATTAACGATGGAACTCATCGGGGGAATATTTTAATTAAAATAAATGATAATACCACCGAATTGGCTTCTGCAGTTCTGAATGCAAGCGGGACGGGAAGCGCCAGTTATTCTTCAGTAAATGTTTATCCGACAAAAACAGGGCTTTCAATTAGTGGAAACCTGGCAGCACCTCTCATTGACCTAAATGGAGCTGATAATGTAACAATTGATGGAAGGGTAAATGCCACCGGAACAAACAAAGATTTGACAATTAACAATACAAGTACATCTTCAACGGCCGGAACATCAACTGTCCGTTTCATCAATGATGCCTCAAATAATACTATTAAATATTGCAATATAAAAGGCTCAGAAACATCTGCTGCAAGTGGTATCTTATTTTTCTCCACCACCTCATTCAGCGCTGGAAACGATAATAATATCATAAGCAATAATGACATTACCAGCTCAGTTTCGGCAAATCGTCCGGTAAATGCCATTTATTCATTAGGTACATCCGGGAAAAACAACGATGGAAATATTATCAGCACAAATAACATTTACGATTTTTTAAACCGTGGTGCTGCTTCCAATGGTATTCTTCTCTCTGCATATACATTTGAATGGACAATTGACGGAAATAGCTTTTATGAAACAGCCTCTTTCATTCCTACAGCAAGCGTGGCGTACAATGCAATACAAATCAGCAATACTTCCGGAACCGGATTTATTGTTACAAATAATTATATCGGTGGAAGTACAGCCCTTTGCGGAGGAACAGCCTGGACGAAAACAAACGCTGCCAATAATGCCTTTACTGCTATTAATTTAGATGTTAGCACTGGTTCTGCCAGTTCTGTTCAAAACAATACAATTCAAAATATTGCCTGGAGCAATTCCGGCGGCTCTGATTGGGTAGGTATTAATATAGGTGGTGGGAATGTGAATATTGGTACTGATAGCGGTAATTTAATCGGGAACTCAGGTGGAATAGCATCAATTGTTGTTACAAACGGTGCCACTGGAAACTCTTTAAATGGGATAAGAGTTGCCGGAACCGGAACTGTGGATATTCAAAAAAATAGTATTGCTGGTATTAGAACTGCTACATTAAATGCAGGGCATGGTTTTCATTTGCTGGCCATTGAAAAAACAAATACCGCAGGAAATATTTCCATATTAAACAATACAATTGGCAGCATAACCATTTCGAACAGTTTGCAAGCCGGATCTGTTGCCTCAGCTAATTTTCAGTATGTATATGGAATAAGAAGTCAGGGAACAGGTGTCACAACAATTTCAAACAATTCAGTATCAAACATTACCAATTCTGTTACAAGTACAAACAATAGTTCCCGAACTGTTGGAATTGAAACTGGTTTTGGTAGCAACAGTATTGCAAACAACGTTATATCGAATATTTCAACCGCCAGTGCGCAAACCGGAGCAAATGTAAATGCAGCAGCAGCAGGTATATCTCAGCTAAGCAGCACCGTTGGTACAACCCAAACTGTCATAAAAAACATTGTAAAAACAATCAAAAATACACATGCAACCGCCCGAATCGACATATATGGCATTTTTATGCAATGTCCAACTTCCGGAACACATGAAATTCTTCAAAACTTTGTCCAGGGATTCTCGTTTTCTTCGTCAAACACAGGTAGTATTTTTGATGGAATAATGTTGTACTCTGGTGCAGTTACCTGTGCAAATAACGTAATATCTGCGGGTGCTTCCAGCCTTGGTTATGGCATTTATGGTATATGGGACAATGGTGGAGTTGGTAGCAATACAAAGGTTTATTTTAATACAGTTTATATTGGCGGTTCGGTAAGCTCAGGTTCAAGTATTGCTACTGCAGGATTGTACAGTTTCGCTAATACTTCAACACGCGATTACAGCAATAATATTTTTGTAAATGTCAGAACTGGCGGAACAGCAAATAGCAACTTCTCGATTTATGTGGCAGGAACAACAGGATTAACCATCAATTATAACGATTACGTTTTTCCGGCCGGGAGCATTCTTGGTAAAACCGGGACAACAAACAGGGCTGATCTTGCTGCCTGGAAAACCGGTACCGGACAGGATGCAAACAGTTTAAATACTGAACCTGATTTTGCTTCAGCCGGAGGCACAAATGCTGAAGATTACATTTCATCGGCATTATTGCCGGGGGTTGATGGTACAGGAATTACAATCGATTACAACAATGTAACAAGGCTGTCAATACCTCAAATGGGTGCGTTTGTTTCAGCAGGGGTTCGTGTTTGGACAGGTGCTACAAGTACTGATTTTGCTACTCCGTCAAACTGGGCAGATGGTGTGGTTCCTTCGGATGGTGAAGATGTGGTTTTTGCCGCTTCTCCTGCAAGAAACTGTGTTTTGGATCAGGCAAGGGTTATTCGTTCAATTAACAATGGTCAAGGTACTTATCAGTTTATCCTCAATGGCAAAGCACTTACATTAACAGGTGATTTGACACTAACCAATGGTGCAAAGATTGATGCATCGGCTACAGGTTCAGTTTTAATACTTGCTGGTACAGTAGCACAAACTTTGCCGGTGGGAGCATTTGTTGCCAACACCATTGCAGGGTTAACTTTGAATAATTCTACAGGTCTGTCCCTGTTGGAAAGCGTAACGATTAGCGAAGCCCTCACTTTATCCAATGGTTCATTATCAATAGGTGCAAATACACTTACAATTAATGGTTCCATCACAAAAACATTGGGTACATTAACCGGAGGGAGTTCCAGTAACATAATAATTGGCGGAAGCGGAGCAGGCACAGATCTTCCTTCAGTTACACTTAACAACTTAACTTTAAACCGAAACAATGGAATTAGCCTGAGCGGAAATGTGTCGGTTGGGGGAACTCTGGCGCTAACGGCGGGTACATTAACGGTTGACGCAAATACATTAACCATTGCCGGAAACTCGCCAACAGTTACAAGCGGAAATATAAATGCTGGCAATGCCTCAGCAAGTCTCGTGTTTACCAATTCATCCGGTATTACTCTGCCAGCTTCTGTTTTTTCAGGAGCAATTCAAAATCTAACGATAAACGGTGGCGGAATAACAGCAAATAACGATATTACAGTAAATGGCATCCTTAATTTACAAAGCGCCAATCCGTTGGCAATAAAAGGTAGTCTCGATATGGACTCATACACCCTGAATATGGGTATTTCAGCAACAACAACCGGAATTGGCGATGTTACAGGTACAATCAAACGACAGCACACTTTCACCGGAAATGTGTCATACAGTTTTGGCAATGAATACACCACAATAACTTTTATCAATACAGGCACAAAACCTGGCTGGGTAAGTTGTAAAGTTAGTATTGGAACGGAACCAGACTGGAGAAGTTCAGCGGTAAAAAGAGTTTATAGTTTCGCAAAAGATGCAGGAGATGATCGGGTAAATATTAGTTTGCATTACCTCGATTCAGAACTTGACCCAACGGAAACAGATGAATCGAAACTGGTATTTTGGGATGCCCACAACGGACCGACCTGGGATCCTGTTGAACCTCACGGTAAATCGAATAACAACGCTACAAACAATTGGGTTGAATTAGTTGGTATGTCAATTGGGTATTTAGCACCCTCCGGTACATTGGATTTTAAACAATGGGGATTAGGCTTTTCAACTAATACCAGAATCATCTGGACCGGATGGGAAAATAACGGAGACTGGAGTTCTGCTAGTAACTGGAATGGAGGCGTGCCAACATCCGCAGACGATGTATTAATTCCTTCGGGTTTAATAACAACTTATCCAACCAATAATTCACTTTCAGGGTCGTTACCGGCGGTCGCAAAATCCCTTGAAATTGAAGCTGGTGCTTCAGTTACAGTTGATTCTTATGATATTACGATATACGGTAAAACAGGTGCCTGGATAAATAATGGAACGTTTGTACCAGGTACCGGGAATGTTATTTTCGCAAATGGAACTATTACAAATGTAGTTTCAATTGGGGGAACCACAAATTTCAACAATCTTACAGTCAATGATAATACTTATATACAACCAGTATCTGGAAGCGTTGTTAGGATTGCCGGGACTTTAACTACTGGTAGTGGAAGTATTCTTGACTTTGTCGCTACAAATAATACAATTGAGTTTAACGGTTCAGGGCAAACTGTTGTAAACCCAATTGGTCCCGGAACCGATACCGGATATTACACTTTAATTTTAAGCGGAAGTGGAATCAAAACAATGCCTGCCTCAGCTTTGTATATTACTGATGAATTTAAATTATCAGGAATTGTTACAGCCACTGCAGCCTCTGAAATAACAATTGGTAACGAGCTGGAAATTTTAGAAGGCTCAACATTTGCTACCGGCAACTTCGATCATACCGTTGGCGGACCTTTTGATAACAGAGGAACTTTCATTGCTTCACCCGGAACAAACATTACGCTGAATGGATCAGAAGTACAAAATATTTATGGAACCACACAAACAATCTTCGAGAAATTAACCATAAATAATGCAGCAGGGGTCGATATATTTACGGATATAACAGTGAATGATGAACTTACTCTCACCAATGGAAATTTAAACGTAGGCACAACAACTTTAACTTTAAATGGTGACATTGCAAAAACCTCCGGTTTCCTGAATGTAAATACTTCATCATCATTGATTTTTGGCGGAACTTCGGCATTGTCACTAAGCGGAGATCTGTTTGCAACTGTGCCTGATATAAATAACCTGACGATTAACAGAACTGGTGGTGTTACTTTTGACAGTGATATTAAGGTAAACGGAATACTTCATCTGCAAAGCGCAAATCCAACTGAATTTATTGGAAGTCTGCATATGGGAGGCAATACACTGACAATGGGTGAAAATTCTACAACAACAGGCATTGGCGATGTTACCGGAAGAATAAAAAGAACCACTATTTTACCCAATGTGGAATATACTTTTGGAAATAAATTTTCAAGTGTTACATTTCCAAATATCGGTACATTGCCAATCCAAATAACCCTGAAAGTTAGCATTGGTACTGTGCCTACCTGGAAAACAGATGGAATAAAAAGGGTTTACGATATTAGTCAGGTTGGGGGAAGCGGCACAAGGGCAATTATTAAATCACATTATTTAGACAGTGAATTAAACGGGAATAACGAAAATAATTTAAGCTTCTTTGGTTATATAATCCCAACATCAACTTTGTTAGACCGCGGACTTACAGAAATAAATAATACTGAAAATTGGATTACGCTGAGTAATGCAGATTTCGGAAATCTCCCTTCGGTTTTTGGAGTAATTGAACATGCTTTTGGGGTTTCAACATCTGAAGTTATCACCTGGGATGGAAGTGAAAGTACAGATTGGTTTGATCCTTACAACTGGTCTCCGGCATTTGCTCCTTCCATAACAAAAGTTGTAATAATTCCTGATGCCGCAACCACACCCAATGATCCGCTGATAACAGCAAACAGCAGCAGCACTGTAAAAACGGTTAACATTCAGACAGGCGGAATCTTAAATGCGGGAGCCAACAGTCAGCTTACAGTTAACGGGGCAAGCGGAGCCTGGAGTAATACAGGTGCTTTCAATGCGGGTACCGGAAAGGTGATCTTCAATCATTGCGTTCTTTCCGATATTGTTACTGTATCCGGAACTACTGATTTCTATAATATTGAAGTTGGGCCAAATACTGCAATGCAACCTGTTGCAGGAAATGTATTAAGAATTGCAGGTGTTGGATCAGCCGACGCAACCAGTGTTGTTGATTTTTCAGCGATAAATAATACTGTTGAGTGGAACGGAACTGATCAATTCATTGTTAACCCAGTAGGATTTAGTGGGAATACCGGATATTACAATCTGGTTCTCAGTGGCAGCGGAGCAAAACCAATCCAAAATACTGCGATGATTATTCAGGGTGATTTTACAGTCTCGGGAACAACCACAGTAACTGCCACAGCTGCAATTACAATTAACGGTACAACAAAAATTGAATCGGGTGCAACTTTTAATACTGGAAATTTTAACCACATTTTAAAGGGTAACTTCCAAAACAACGGAACATTAACGGCTTCATCAGGTAACTCAATTTCCTTTGGTGGTAGTGTTTCGCAAACAATAAGTGGTAGTTCCACAACTGATTTTAATATTTTAAACATTGATAATTCCGCTGGTGTAGTTCAATCATCATTGGTAAATGTAAATTCTACTTTTCAATTAAATAATGGAATTTTCACTGTTGGAAATACAACTCTAAGTATTAACGGATCGATTTCACATATCTCGGGTTATTTAAGTGTAAGCAGCATATCTTCTTTAATTTTTGGGGGAAGCACTGCATTGATATTGGAAAATAATTTGTTTGACACGGCTCCCACACTCAATAATTTAACCATAAACAGAGCCGGAGGGGTAGTACTTGCCAATCAAAGTATAACAGTAAATGGTGTGTTGGATTTAATATCAGGAACATTTACAATTGGCGCCAATACATTAACTCTGGCTGGTAGCTCACCAACCCGTACAAATGGAACAATCAATGCAGGTAATGCTTTGGCAACATTGGTTTTTGCCAATCCGGCGCCGGTAAATTTACCCGGCTCAATTTTTAACGGAAATGTAAACAACCTTACCATAAATGGCGCAGGAGGAATTACTGCCGGGAGCGACATAACCATGAACAATGTTCTCAACTTGCAAAGTGCCAATCCAACTGCTTTTAAAGGAATCCTGGATATGGATACCTATACTTTAAATATGGGTGCTTCGGCCACAACCACTGGTGCAGGCGATGTTACCGGTATTGTAAAAAGAGAACACACTTTTTTAGATGGTATTGAATACAGTTTTGGAAATCAATTTACCAACCTGAATTTTCTGGGAGTAACCAGTAGTACAAAACCAACCTGGGTGAGTTGTAAAATATCCATTGGAGCAGCTCCAACATGGAGAGGTGAGGCTGTTAAACGTTTTTACAGTTTTGCTCAAAGTGGTGGAACAGATAGAATGATTGTTAAATTGCATTATCTCGATTCAGAATTACATGATTCAGAAACCGATGAAACACAACTTGTTTTCTGGGATGCATACGATCCTGCATTAGCACCCAATAATTTTATTTTGAAATACCCCCGGAATCATAACGGTCATGATGCAACTAACAATTGGATAGAACTTGTAGGACCAGCCATAAATTATTTGGCTACCTCTGCCACTTTGGATGTTAAACAATGGGGATTAAGCTATTCAAATATTACTACACACAAATGGATTGGCCTTGGTTCAGTTTCTTATCCCGGCGACTGGAGTTTACCCGGCCATTGGGAAGGTGGAGTACCACACGAAGGAGATGATGTATTGATTCCGGCAACTTTACCAACCGGAAATTCGGGTTATCCCTATCGCAATCTGCTCCCTGTTATTTCTCCAGCAATGGCGAACTCCGTTGAAATAGAATCCGGAGCAGTCTTAAATTCAAATGGTTATAACATTACAGTTTCAGGTTTCGGTGATGCATGGGTAAATAATGGAACATTTACGGCTGGAAGCGGAACAATAATCTTTAATCACGGTGATGAGGATGAGGTTGTAACCCTGAATGGGACAACTAATTTTAACAATCTTACAGTCAGCAGTAAAACATTTTTGCAGGCAGCTTCAGGAAGTATATCCAGAATTGGTGGCACATTTGATATTGAAAGTGATAGCAAATTGGATTTTACAAGTAATGCAAATACGGTGGAATACAACGGCTCGGCTGCACAAAATATAGTCAATCAACCCTCTGAATCTGCTGCGGGTTATTATCACCTGATATTTAGTGGAAGTGGTACAAAAACACTATCTCCGAATGAACTAAAAATCTATGGAAACCTTACCACAAATGCGGCAGTATCTGCAACAGGCAACACGCTTACATTTAATGGGGCAGCAGCACAAAGTATTACCGGAACAATTTCGCCAACAATCAACAATCTCACCATTTCCAATTCTACCAGCCCGGTTACATCCAGTGTAGATTTGATCTGTTCAGGCAATTTTACAAATTCAGGTGATTTTGATCTGACAAGCGCTACACTTGCTGTTGCAGGAACTGTTACAAATACAGGAACAGTAAAAACTGCTTCAGTAAGCGCTTCGCCATTACCATCCGGAAAAACATGGGGAGGTTCAGTAGAATACTATTTAACTACCGGTGGACAAACAGTAATAGCCGGAACATATAATAATCTTACATTTAGCAATATAAGCGGTACTCAAACTGCCACAGGAAATCTAACTGTTGACGGAGCCTTAACCACAACTTTAGGTGGCTTTCTGAACATGGGAACCTACCAACTGTCAGGTACTTTATCAACCATTAACAATGGCGGAACAATTCAAACCCAAAACACAGGTGCTGCACCAATTCCGGCTGATAAAACATGGGGTGGTACAATTCAATACAATGCGCTGGCAGGTGGCCAAACCGTAATGGCAGGAAGCTATAATATTTTAACATTAAGCAATACAGGCGGCACCCAAACTGCCGGGGGTGATATTTCAGCAACTACATTTAATACCACAGTGGGTGGAACTATGAATATGGGAACGAATGCCCTGACAATAACAAATCTTTCTCATTTGGGAATTTTACGAACTCAAAATTCTTCTACTCCTTTCACTGCCGGACTTACCTGGGGAGGAACAGTTGTGTTCGATGGCACAGTGGGGCAAACAATGCCATCATCAACTTTTAATAATCTTACCATCAGCAATACAGCCGGAGTAACCGCTGCAGCCAATCAAACCGTAAATGGAATCTTAAATCTCAGTGTTGCCAATCCGGATGCCACGCATGGAAGCCTGGATATGTCAACTTTTACCCTGAATCTTGGTGCAAATGCCAACACCATCGGAGTCGGCGATGTAACCGGCACGATAACAAGAACTTCTTTTACTACAAATACTATTTATACCTATGGAAATGCGAATCAGTATGTATTTTTCCCGGTAACAGCAGGACAGACTTTGCCTACTTCATTTAGCCTGAGGGTGACATTGCTTGCTACTGCTCCTGCCTGGGTACCGAATTCGACCAAACGTCTTTATGAAATAGCACAAACCGGGGGTGATGGAACAAAAGCCACATTCAGAGCCAATTATTTAGATGCTGAATTAGCAAGTGGTGTAGATGAAAGTTTGCTTTCTTACTGGCAAAATGTATCTCCATTTAACCCGGAAAATGTTTTGGAAAGAGGCTGGTCGGATTATAATTCCCAGGAAAACTGGATTTCATTTTCAGATGCAAATTTTGGAGCTATACCAGGTGCTTTGGGTTATTTTATGATCACCATTGCTCCGACACAATATGAATATCGTACATGGAATGGTAGTCAAAGTACCACAACATGGAACACCCCTACAAACTGGACACCTCAGGGCGTCCCTACTTCGTCACTGGGTATAATTATTCCTGATGTTAGCAATTCTAATAATTATTCACCTGAATTACCGGTTGGTGCGTCAGGCAAGTACATTATTATTCAGGACAATGGCATCTTAAATGCCGCCACAGATGCTGCCTTTACACTTTCAGGAAATGGAAATGTCTGGTCCACAGAAGCTGGTGGTCTGTTTAATCCCGGCAATAGTGTTGTTACATTTGATGGTGATATTTCATCTGGTGTTGTTGCCATTGCCGGACACACAGATTTTTATGATTTGACAATTTCTGCCAGTACAACACTCCGACCTGGTGTAAATTCTTATATAGGAATTGCCAATGTCTTAACAAATAATGGTGTATTGGATGCAGCTGCAACACATAATACCATTGAGTTTAAGAAAGATGGTGATGTTTCAATACAAAATCCCAATGGCGAAACCCCGGGTTACCATACTTTAATTTTGAGCGGAACGGGTACCAAAACACTACCTGCAACGCTCGACATTTGGCATGATTTCATTAATAATGGAACTATTGACGCCGGTACAGGTATTGTGAAAATTAACGGCACCTATATTTTTCAAAATATTGGCGGCACGAGTGCAACTAACTTTTATGATCTCACAATCGACAATACATCAGGTACAATTACAACAACAGCCAATATCACAGCAAGTAATTCGCTAAATATTAGTACCAGCGCAATTTTAGAACCCGGAACTACAAATACAGTGGGTGGAACCGGAACTCTGACGGGTGGTGGTACAGCCAAAGTAACCGGGCTTGCTGCAATAAATAGTTTCTGCACGCAATATCCTGATCTCACGAAAGATTTAACCAACCTTACGGTGGACTATAACGGGGCAGGTGATCAAACAGTTTGTGCTGAAAACTATGGAAATCTGATTATTAGTCCTAATGGAACCCGCACTGTAACACTTGCAGGTTCAGGAACAATAGGTGTGTCGGGAGTTTTTAATCCGGATCAAACGGTAACAGATTACATTGTTACCGGCTCGACAATGAACTCCAATGGTACAGGTTCGCAAACCGTTCCTGCATTTAATTATTATAATACAATTGTATCTGGAAATCGTGGGGGCGGAACTATTACTCTTGCAAACAGCGGTATCATTGGTATTGCAGGGCACAGTTCGGTAACAGCAACCAATGCAAATTTCGTAATAACCAACAGTACCATTGATTTTAACGGAAGTGGTGACCAGAGTATTGATCCTTTTACTTTTTGGAATGTGATATTTAGTGGTGGAGGTAGCAAAACCACATCCGGAGATTTGGCAGTGATTGGAAGTTTTTCTGTTGAATCAGGTGTTACACTTGATATGAGTTCTTCCATCTTATCAGGAACGTTTAATGGTGGTATCACCAACAACGGGACTATTCAAACAGCCTGCCTCACAACTACAAGTTCTACTCCCCTGCCCTCAGGAAAAACCTGGGGTGGAACTATAGAATATACCGGAAGTGATGCACAAACCCTGGTAGCAGGTACATACAACAACCTCACCATGAGCGGTGCTGGTGGCGGAACCGCTGTGGCCGATTTTACTGTAAATGGTATATTAAACCTGGCACATGTAAACCCATCTTCAACGCTGGGAATATTACATACGGATTCTTACATCCTGAATATGGGAGAATCGGCTACAACCATTGGCACAGGCGATGTTACAGGAATTGTAAAACGGGAACATGCTTTTTTAAATGGAGTGGAATACAGTTTTGGAAACCAATATACAACATTAAATTTCATCGGTGTTGAAGGCGCTTTAAAACCAACCTGGGTAAGTTGTAAAATTGATATTGGTTCTGCTCCTGAATGGAGAACTGAAAATGTGAAAAGAATTTACAGTTTTCTTCAGGAAGGTGGAACCGACCGTACCTACACAAAATTGCATTATCTCGATTCTGAATTGGATGCTTCGGAAACCGATGAGAGTAAAATTATAATGTACACCGATAAAGATGGTTTGAGTTCAGGAGATAATACAGTGTCAATTGGAAAAAGCTCAAATGATAGTTCTGATAATTGGGTGGAATTGTTAGGTATGGCAATCAATCAAATTGCAACTTCATCAACAACTTTTGCCAAAGCATATGGGTTGGGTTACACCAATGTTACCAAAATTACATGGACTGGTTTGGGGGCAGCTTTGTATCCCGGTGATTGGAGTTTGCCGGGCAACTGGTTGGGAGGAGTTCCCACTGCAACCGATGATGTTTTGATTCCTGCAGGACTATCAACTGCTTATCCTTTTCGGAATCTCCTGTCGTCAATATCTCCTGCACAGGTAAAAACACTTGAAATTGAAGCCGGGGCAACAATCAATGCAAATGATTTTAATATTACTGTTTCTGGAGATGCCAGTGCATGGGTTAATAACGGAACTTTCAATGCCGGTAATAGTTCAGTTATTTTTAACAATGGAAATAGTTCAAATGCAGCTACAATTGCCGGGATTACCAATTTTTACAATTTGTCAGTTAGCGATAATACAAAAATACAAACTACAGCCGGCAGTATTACAGGAATCGGAGGTTCGTTTAGTATTGGAGCTGGTAGTATTCTCGATTTTAGCAGCAATGTAAATACAGTAATCTACAATGGAAACAGTTCCCAAAATATTCTCAGCCCCAATGGTGGAGCTATTCCGGGTTATTATCATCTGATTTTAAGCTCAGGCGGAACCAAAACTTTTCCTGCTTCAACACTGAAAATTCTGGGAGATCTAACCATTAATGCAGATTTAATCACAACTGGAAATACAACAGTAATGTCGGGTTCGGCTTTGCAGACAATTAGCGGAAGCAACGCCACTGAATTTAACAATCTCACAATTGATAATGCAAACGTGGTTTCACTTAATATGGATCAGCTAACAGAAATAATGGGTACGCTTCAAATTAACGTGGGTAAAAAAATGGAAATAGCCGATAATAACAAATTAACTGTTGTCGGCAGCATCGTTAACAACGGGGGAAATGACGGATTAACATTAATATCGAATTCAACAGGTTCAGCTTCTTTGATTCACAATTCAAACAATGTTGCCGCCACTATGGAAAGATACATTGGCGGAGCAGCAGAAAACTGGCACTTCCTTTCATCTCCGGTAGCAAATCAAACAATAGCCGGATCGTCGTGGGTACCTTCAGGAACTTTTGGAAATGGAACCGGATATGATTTATATGTTTGGGATGAACCATCACAGTGCTGGGTTTATCAGTTAAATACAACTGTGGTTCCCAATTGGACAACAGTGCATTCTTCAACTAATTTTGTTCCAGGCAGGGGTTATTTGTACTCGATTCAGGCAGTTAATACAACAAAAGCGTTTGAAGGAAATTTAAATAATGGCAATGTTTCATATGGACTTACTGCGGATGGCAGCACAGATTTAAATTTGCAGGGTTTCAATTTAGTTGGAAATCCATATCCATCTTCAATTGACTGGATGGCTACAGAAGGTTGGACACGCGATAATCTGATGACCGGCAGTGGCGGATATGATATGTGGATTTGGAATCCAGAAGCTGAAAATTATGGCGTTTACAATTCGGCTGATGCAACCGGAGTTGGAACAAACGCTGTTACCCGTTACATTCCACCAATGCAGGGTTTCTTTGTAAGGGCGCAAACTGCCGGAAACCTGGAAGCCACAAATGATGTGCGTGTTCATGATGCAACTACTTTATGGAAAAGTGCGCAGATTGAACCCAATCGTTTTATTGCTGTGGTGAGTTCGGAAACCGACAACACTTTTGACGAAGTGAGGTTGTTGTTTGGATATCCTGAAAACAAAGCTGGCGCTGCCAAATTATTTAGTCCGGTTACCACAGCACCAAGTTTATATCTTCCAGAGGGAGAGGCTAATTTTACAATCAGATATTTGAGTGACACAATAGCAAATCCGCATATACCTCTACTATTTAAAGCTGGAAGAGATGGTTTTTACACAATTAATTTCGATTTTGATAATTTTGATTTTGATATTGCTATACTGGAAGACAGACTGACCGGAGGATTTACAGATCTTACTTTAGAACCTGATTACAGATTCAAAGCTTCGAAAAAGGATAACGAAAACAGGTTTATCATTCATTTTGGGGCAATTCCTGCAAATGAAAATATGGAACTTCCGGCTAATATTTACAGTAACAGTGGCGAATTGGTTATAGACCTTACTTTGGTTGACGAACTCACTGATGTGAAGGTTGTGGATGTGTTGGGACGAACAATTTTGCAAATAGATTTGAATGGAAATACAATTCATCGCTTGCCTTTACAAGCTAAAAGTCAGGTGTTTATAGTTTTTGCCCAAACCAAAAATCAAACGATAAGCAAAAAAGTATTTGTACATTGAATTTGAAACAGTTACCTACAGAAAGAGCAAAATGAAAGTTAAGTAATTGGATTTAAATATTATTCAATGAAGTATCAAGGATACGAAAAGTTAAATAAACCTGTCGGAAGGCGGGAGTTGACAATAAAATTATTAAATGAAAATAAATAGAAAAGCTGAATCCCAGGACCTCCGTCAAAAGGCAGAAGAGCGGCTTAAAAACAGACTTACGAAAGTCGGCACTAAACTTTCTGAAGCCGAAGTGATCAGTGTCATACACGAACTTGAAGTGCATCAGGTTGAACTTGAAATGCAAAATGAGGAGCTTATTTTGGCAAATGAAAAGGCAACTTCTGCTTCCAAAAAATACATCGAATTGTATGATTCTGCACCTACGGGCTATTTTACACTATCGCCTAAAGGAGAAATTATGGAGTTAAACCCGGCAGGTGCAGCAATGCTGGGCACAGCCCGTTCGCAATTAAAAAACCGACTGTTTCATGTTTTTGTTACTGATAATTCAAAACCATTCTTTCTACTTTTTCTTGAGAAAGTTTTTAGCAGACATGTAAAGGAAATTTGTGAGTTGACTCTTTTATCGAATAGTGAAATGCCAATCTATGTTTACATTACAGGCATCATTTCCGAAAATGGGGCAAATTGCTTGCTTACTGTAATTGATATCTCCGAACGAAAATTGTTGGAATCCAGTGTAGTCGAAAAAATGATATTGCTGCGCGAAACCGAAAAGGCTGGGAGAATTGGTGGTTGGTCAGTGAATGTGAAAACTTTAATTCAAAACTGGACACAGGAGACCTTTAATATTTTCGAAATAGATATCTTAAAGGGCGAACCAAAAGTGCCTGAAAGTATAAAATTTATTGACGAACCTTTTAGGCAAACAGCAGAAATTGCCATAGAGCGCGCTATAAAATTTGGCGAACCCTTTGAGCAGGAGTGGATAGTGACTACTGCAAAAGGGAATAAACGTTGGGTAAATACGGTTGGAAAAACAAACGTCGTTAACGGGAAAACAATTGGTTTATTTGGTTCAATTCAGGACATTACAGTACACAAGATTGCTGAAGATCAATTAAAAGAATCGCAACTGTTGTTGAAAGCCAGTATCGAAAGTCCAAAGGATATGATTATTCTTTCAATTGATAAGGACTATAAATACTTAAACTTCAATACATATCATAAAAATGTAATGCTTGGTGCTTATGGAAAAGATATTAAGTTGGGAATGAACCTGCTTGATTGTATAAGCAATGAGGATGACAGGATAAAAGCAAAGACTAATTATGACCGGGCATTAAATGGTGAGAGTCACATCACAATTGAAGAATACGGAGAACTTGCCCGGTATTACTATGAAACAAGATTTAATCCAATTTTTAACGATAAAAACGAAGTAATTGGGGCAACTGCTTTTTCATCAAATATTACAGAACGCAAACTTGCTGAAAAACAGATTGAAAGATTAACCCGGGTTTATGCAGTTTTAAGCAATATCAATAAAACAATAATTCGCGTTCGCAACAAACAGCTTCTTTTAGAAGAAGCATGTCGAATTGCAGTAGAAATTGGTGGATTTAAAATGGCGTGGATGGGCATTGTAAACCCGGCAACAAATATAATTGATGTCGTGGCCTCATCAGGTAAAACAGGGGAATATTTAAATAATATTAATATCGACCTGAACAATGAAGCTCTTAACTCAGGCCCTGCTGGGCAGGCAATTAAAAGCGGGAAGTACAACTTTTCGAATAATATTCAAAGTGATAACAGAACGTTCTACTGGCGGGAAAAGGCCATGGAATATGGTTATAGATCAATAATAGCATTACCTGTAATCGTCTGGGGTAAAACCATCGGTGTTTACATGATATATTCGGGAGAGATCAATTTTTTCAATGTGGATGAAATTAAACTTCTTGAAGAAATGGCATCAGATATTTCATTTGCCATTGAATTTATTGAAAGCGATAAAGAACGCAAACAGGCAGAGAAAGCACTAAGGGAAAATAATTCAAGGCTTGAACTTGCAATGCAATCGGCAAATATGGCCTGGTGGGAAATGGATATTACAACAGGTAATGTAATTTTCGATAAACGTAAATCGGATATGATTGGCTATCCTGCCAAAAAATTTAAACATTATACTGATTTTGTGGCTTTGGTTCATCCCGAAGATTCTGACAAAGCAATGAATGCTATGCGGAATCACATCAATGGATTAGCAGAGAAATACGAAATTGAATATCGGATTTTATCCAAATCGGGTGAATACAAATGGTTCTATGATATTGGGGCAGTGGTAAAAAAAGACCCAAATGGAATACCATTGTATGTTACCGGGCTGGTTATTGATATTACTTCGCGTAAACTGGCCGAACAGGCGCTACACGCAAGTGAGTTAAAATACCATAACATCTTCAATAATGTTCAGGACGTTTTTTACCAAACCAACCTTGCAGGAACAGTTTTAGAAGTGAGCCCATCCATCAAAAATTTTTCCGGGTTTAACAAGGATGAAATTGTTGGTAAACCTGTTACAAACCTCTATTACGATCCCAATGACAGGGTTAAGGTTCTTGATTTATTAAAGGAAAAAGGAGAGCTCAGGGATTATGAATTATGCCTTAAAAACAAGGACGGTGAAATTAAATATACTTCAAACAACGCAAGATTGGTTTTTGATTCCGAAGGCAAACCAGACCATATTGACGGGGCAGTAAGAGATATCACTGAACGAAAGCTGATTCGGGAAAAATTAAAACAAAGCGAAGAAAGATTTAATTTGGCAATGAAAGCCTCCAAGGATGGTTTATTTGATTGGAATCTTGAAAACAACGAAATCTATTATTCCCCGGGGTGGAAAAAAATAATAGGTTATAAGGATCACGAACTTCCAAACGATTTTTCCATTTGGGAGGAAACAACCGATCCATTGGATGTCAAAAAATCCTGGGAATTACATCAAAAACTCATCACGAAACAAATTGACCGTTTTGTGCTTGAATTTAAAATGAAACATAAAGATGGGCATTGGGTGGATATTCTCTCCCAGGCAAAAGCAATTTTTAATAAGGACGGAGATGCGATTAGAATCGTTGGGACTCACACTGATATCAGCGAGCGAAAGAAAGCAGAAGAAGCATTGCGTGAGAGTACCAGGTTATTATTGGAATCACAAGCCGTGGCAAATATTGGAGCTTATGTAACTGAATTAACTGCCACAGAATTTGAAGCAAATTCGTGGAAAGCAACCCCAGAGATATACAGAATTTTTGGAATCGACGAAACTTATCCCCATACAATTGCCGGTTGGGCAGGGTTTATTCATCCCGATTCGCGAGAAGAACTTTCAGCTTATCATTATCAGGTGGTAGCCGAAAGAAAACGGTTCGATCATGAATATAAAATTATCCGTATCAACGATGGGGCTGAACGTTGGGTGCATGGAACAGGCGAACTCGAATATGACAATCAGCGTAACCCTATACGGATGCTGGGTACAATTCAGGACATTACAGAACGAAAGCTTACAGAGGAAGCCCTGCGAAAAAGCGAAGCTATTCAACGCAAAATAGTTTCAAATATTGGTGATGTGATTGTCATCATCGACCAAAATGGAATTAACCGCTATAAAAGCCCAAATATTGAAACTTTATTCGGATGGAAACCGGAAGACCTGCTTGGCAATAGTGCATGGAATCTGGTGCATCCCGATGATTTGAATTCTGCTCAGAAGATAGTTGCTGAAGTAGCATTGATTTCTAATGCAACCGAAACCACCGAAATCAGATACATGCGAAAAAACGGTGAGTATGTATGGATTGAAATTACTATTGTTAATCTCTTGTCCGATCCCGATATTCAGGGATTTTTAGGAAATTATCATGATATTTCGGAACGTAGGCAGGCACAGGAAAAGATTCGTGAAAAAGACCTGGAATTTAAAAAGTTGTCGTCAAATCTGCCCGACTTAATTTTTCAGTTTACAAGACGGCCAGATAGATCGTATTTTGTACCAATCGCTTCTGAAGGAATTAAAAATATTTTTGGATGTTGGCCCGAAGAAGTAATTAACGACTTTACCCCGATTGGCAGGGTAATTCATCCCGGTGACATTGAAAGGGTAATTGCTGACATCGAATATTCGGCAAAGCATGTGACTTTCTTCACCTGTGAGTTTAGAGTACAAATACCCGGCAAACCAATCCAATGGATATATTCCAAATCGACACCTGAAAAATTGCCGGATGGAAGTATTACCTGGTACGGTTTTAATGCCGACATCACCGAGCGCAAGCGTGTTGAAGATTCGTTGGTGAAACTGAAAACAGCAATTGACAAATCAGAAATTTCAGTGGTTATTACCGATAGAAATGGAAACATTGAATATGCAAATCCTTTTTTTACTAAGCTAACCGGTTACTCCCCGGAAGAATACACAGGGAGAAATCCCAGGATCTTAAAATCCGAATACCACACAAAAGAGTTTTACCAGGAAATGTGGAATACAATAAATTCGGGAGAAACATGGGAAGGTGAGTTTTACAACTGTAATAAAAATGGAGAAATGTATTGGGAAAATGCAATTATTTCGCCTGTTACGAACAGTAATAATGAGATTACCAATTTTGTTGCAATTAAAACCGACATTACTGATGCGAAGAAAATCAGTTCTGAATTAATTATTGCCAAGGAACACGCTGAAGAAAGCGATCGGCTGAAGTCGGCATTTCTGGCCAACATGAGCCACGAAATACGTACACCAATGAACGGTATTCTCGGATTTACCGAACTGCTCAAAGAACCCGATCTTTCTGATGATCAGCAGAAGTATTACATCAGTATTATTGAGAAAAGCGGAGAGCGCTTACTCAATATTATCAATGATATTATTGATATTTCGAAAATAGAATCAGGACTGATGAAAGTCGAAAATTCCGAAATAAATGTCAATGAGTATTTAGAACAGGTTCTGTCCTTTTTTAATCCGGAAGCTGAGGCCAAAAACATTAAACTTATCTGTAAGTCCGAATTACCAAGAGAAGATGCCCTTTTAGAAACGGATAGTGAAAAATTTTATGCTATTCTAATAAATTTGGTCAAAAATGCACTGAAATATACAGAAAATGGTTACGTCGAATTTGGTTACAATCGTGTTGTAGAGACGCAAAATGTTGCGTCTCTACAACACATTGCATCTCTGCAATTTTACGTTAAAGACACAGGTATCGTAATTCCAAAAGACAGACAGGAAGCCATATTCGATCGCTTTGTCCAGGCAGATATTGTCGATAAAATGGCACGGCAGGGAGCAGGCCTGGGATTATCAATTTCAAAAGCATACGTTGAAATGCTGGGAGGTAAAATATGGGTGGAAAGTGAAGTAGAAAATCTGTCTGCCGGTAAGTCAGGAGGCAGTACCTTTTATTTCACCCTTCCATTTTATACACTTGAATCAAAAAATATGAAAACAACTAAAATTTTAACTCCTGAGAAAGAAGTTCAGAATAAGAATTTGAAAATATTAATTGCCGAAGACGATGAAGCATCGAGCCAGCTTATTTCGATTCATATCCGGGAATTTGGAACTGAAGCCATAAAAGTACAAAACGGCAGAGAAGCTGTGGAAGTCTGTCGCAATAATCCTGATATTGACCTGATTCTGATGGATATTCAAATGCCCGAATTGAGCGGTTATGATGCCACCCAACAAATCAGGCAATTTAACAAGGAAGTTATAATTATTGCACTAACAGCTTTTGCTTTGGCCGGCGACAGAGAAAAGGCAATAGAAGCGGGATGTAACGATTATATTTCAAAACCTGTAAAAATGGCTGAGCTGGTGAAAATGATACAGAAATATTTCATGGTATAATATCAGGAAAGTTATACAGCGCTTTAGTAGAGAAAATAGCCGATGGTGTTTATAAAAGTACCCACGATTGAAAATTTGTCGATGTAAACCATGTATTGGTTAAAACACTTAATTATTTGGTCTCTGTGACGAATAGTGTGGGTTGCAGATTTTAATTGCAAATAGAACCTCCTGATTTTATTGTACCAATAACGCAATAAGGTTGCTTTTTGTATGTATATAATTTCTACTAAGGTTAATTTTAAAAAATAAGGTTTCAAAAATATTTAATTGGTTAATTGTCTGTAATATATTCTCGTTTATTCTTAAAAACCTTATTCACAGTTTTTTAACCTTAATAGAAACGTTATCAGCGCACGGAATTGAACCTTATTGATTATCATTGAATTACCCATACAGAACGTCTTAGAACCAATTATTTTTTTACAGATTGATTTTTATAGCAATTGCATATATTTCACCCCTAAAGGGCTTATTTTTGGAATTTGCTATTTTTTCTACAATCCGTCAGCAGACGGATCACGTTTCTGCCGCTTAAAAAGCTGCAGAGCAGCAGAATATTTGTGGACAGGTAATAAAATGGATAGCATAAAGCTACTGAGCAGCGAAATATAAGTCATATAAAAATTTTGATGTTTTACCGGACAACAATGATTTAAAATCAAAATGTTAGATTTGGGAATAACTAAATCTTAAAATATGAACCGGATTAGTATTTTCTTTTTACTTGTCTTTACAAATTTTACTGTTTTTTCTCAACAGAACTGGAACGGAAAACAACTTGTTCTTCAAAATGAAAAAATAACACGAATTATAGTTTTGGATAAAGGAGAGTTTTCAACTCAAAGTTACAGGTTAAAAGATTATCCCTATAATTTTGTTTCTGTTGAAAAGGAAGAGCCGGAAGCTTTCAACCAGCAGGGTGTTGGTAATATTTCGGAATTCAGGAGACACAAAGGGCCAAATCCCGAAGAGTTTTCCTTTTTGATAAACGGCAAAAAAGTTACAGGAAAATCGGGCTGGCAATTTGTAAATGCAAAGTCAAATATCGAAGGAGAAATTGAAACAAATCAAATTGTTTTACTCGGAAATACTTTATTAAACAAGGATCTGGAAATTACTGTTACCTACATTTTATATAAAAATCTTCCGGTGATCCGTAAAAAAATCGATTTAAAAAATACGGGTTCTGAGGATATAAAAATTGAATCGCCTGACATTGAAAGCCTCAATATACCATGGGGAAATACGCACAATGTTGTTTATCAAAATTATGGCAGATATAAAACAATTGGACCGTATGTTGGAGATTGGAACGACCCATTGATAATTTCGCATGACCCGGTTTATAGTCACGGGATAGTAATTGGAAACGAAGCTCCGGGTGTTTTAAAACGCACATCGGTTTGTACTGATGGACGAACTTTGTCCGCCGGGTTGACCCATCCCGGACAGGATTTCGCATTCCGCAAATGGCTGAACCCAAATGAAAGTTGGGAAAGTACTTGGGTGTTTACCGGATTGTATTCGGGGAAAGAAAACCCCCGTGAAATTGTTGATGCGGAAGTGAGCGAATTCGTTCGTAAATACATGGGAATCCGTCTGTCAGAAATCCCCGAAAAACCAACTTTTGTATATAACACATGGAAACCGTTTCGACGCGATGTGAATGAAAAACTAATACTTGAACTTGCAGATGCAGCCGCTGAATGTGGCGTTGAAGAATTTATTATCGACGATGGCTGGCAAGTGGGTTTTGGCGACTGGGAGATCGATTATGAAAAATTTCCAAACGGTTTGAAACCTGTTTTCGACCATATAAAATCGAAGGGCATGAAACCCGGGCTTTGGCTGAGTATGGGAGCAGCATCAACTGACAGTAAGGTTTTTAAAGAACATCCTGAATGGTTTGCGAAATACAAAGACGGAAATTTTGTGAATTTACACGACGGCGGAACTGATCGTTTTTCGGCTTGTTTTACCACAGACTGGAAAAATTATATTCGCGATAAAATATTGAATTTGGTAAAAGAACATGGCCTTGAATATGTAAAACTCGATTTTGCTATTTTAACAAGCGCCTACCGTTTTGATGCTGAAGTTTCTGGTTGTTTTGCAGAAAACCACGCGCATAAAGACCGGGAAGAATCCTACCTTGAAATTTACCGCGCCGCTTGGAATATGTATGACGAACTGCACACTGCTGCACCAAATTTATTTATCGACTGTACCTTTGAAACTATGGGAAAACTTCAACTGATCGACTTCGATATGTGCAAACATGCCGAGGGAAACTGGTTGTCGAATTTCGAAGAGGAAGCGCCTTTGGGAAGTATCCGTGTCAGGCAAATGAGCTGGTGGCGATCGCCGGTAATTCCTGCAACTGCTTTGGTAATTGGCAACCAGTCGCTTGATGATGAAGACGCACTTTTTTCTTTTAAATCTCTGTGCGGATCGTTGCCGATTATGCTGGGTGACCCGCGAAAAATGGAACAGGAAAAACAGCAACAGTTTAAACAACTGGCAAATTGGATGCGAGCCATGGAAATCAAACATCAGATTATGCTTTTCAGGCAGGATCTTCCCGGTTTTGGCGAACCGGTACATGGTGGTTGGGATGGGTTTCAACGCATTAATACCGATACACAATCAGGCGGGATTGTTGGTATTTTTAAACAAAATGCCAAATCAAATGAAAGATGGGTAACTGTTAATTATTTAAATGCTTCGGAAAAATACAGGGTAACTCACGCATCAACAGGTCAAAATGTTTTTGAAGGAAGTGGAAAAGATCTTCAGAACAAAGGTTTTAAAGTAGTTTTTAATAGTGATTTTCAAGGTGAATTGTACGAGGTGGCAGTGATTCAATGATTTTGCAATTACATCCACTTCCTCCCGCGCCACTATAATTTTATCGTATAATTGTGATAATTGCAGGAATGCGATATGATGCAGTCGTTCTGCAGCAACGGAGTTTATCTGTAAATACTTTTTCGATGCCCAATTGCAATTACGGTCACGGTTAAAGCATTGTCTTTAATTTCGTAGATAATTCGATAATTATTTTTTCTGACGCGATATGCATCCCGGCCTTTAAGCTTAATAAAACCAGCAGGGCGTGGATTTTGAGCAAGTTTTAAAATAACTTCAATTAAAGAATCAGCAATTTGCCGGGGCAACTAATCTAATTGCTTTTGTGCAGTTTTTGTAATTAGAATTTTAAAAACAGTCATTATTATTTTTTTCGCTTTGTCAGATATTCTTCAAACGAATCGGTTACTTCATTTTTGGCCTTAACTTCATCATAAAGCCTAATATCTTCCAGCTCTTCCAACTTTGCCAGCATTCTTTCATATTCGTCAATTGGCAGAATAATGGCTAGTTTTTTACCTTTATTGTCTTCAATATATTGTTCTTTTAAAGCCCACATAATTGGAAAATTTATTCTTTTTGACAAATGTACAGATCTATTCTTAAAAATTTTACGCCGGATTTACACAGAGACAGGAAAAGAAACAATTCAGATAAAAGGCTTTGCGAATTTGTCCCTGACGATCTTTGCGGTTAATTCTTTTTCATTTTACAAATAGAGAATTACATCCACTTTCTTTCAGAAACCTCTGTGTGATAAAGCAAATAATCATAAATCTGTTTAGCCAGATCTTCATCGATAAATGGAATTGTCATTGAACCTGCAGCATTCATTAAATGTAAACTTGCGAGTTTTCTGCGTTTTTGGAAAATAGATTGGCGAAACTCTACAGCTTGTATTTTATAAAGTTCCATTTGTTTCCATTTGTGTGAAATAGCGCCGCTGGAAATGCGGATTTGCTCGTTGTTTATCCTAAAATATCGCTTTTTTAAAACCAACCAGCTATATCCTGCAGAAAGCAAAAGCCATGAAATTGCCCCAACCCAAAAAAGCCATTCCGTATATAAAAAAGGGATTGCTAAAACCACCGGCATCCAACCGAAAAATATCCATAATCGCCTGAAATAGTAATTGTTTGTGTAAAATTTCGAAGTTGCTGAAAGTTGATCTTCACCAAATAAATCGGTTTTTAAGATATTTAAATGTTTGCTTAAACATCCCGGTGCATCAACAACCTGTTGACGACGGTTTTGTCCGCTTACAGCTTGTTTAAATACCAGATTATATATACTGAAAAGTTGTTTTATTGGGCCGGTTTCCCAGTTTAACTCTTGAACTTTATTAAGTGGAATTACCACATTCCGTTTGTTTAAAAGTCCCGATTCAATCCGGTAAGCATCTTCTTTTTTCCATAGTTTAAAATCGAAATATTTAAAAACAGTGCTGAAAAGTGAATAAGCAATTGAAATTGCCAAAAAGAAAATAACAAGGAAAGTAATCAGCGCCCAATTTGAATTCGACATAAAATTGAAAAATTCATTGGAATATTCTTCAGCTTTGTCCTTAAACAAATCCTGTATTTGCTGAAAAATCTGAAACCCGAATGCAATAATAATCAGAGCCGTCCGCAGATGATTTTGACTGATACCTATTTTCAATAAATCCGGTGGAGTGAGTTGTAAAATAAGTTTCTCCGGTATGTTTTCAATTACCTGTTCTTCAGTAGTTTCATCAGTCGTGAGCAACTTTTTCTTTGCCCTGATTTGGTTTTGTAATTCGCTGGCAAATGATTTTTCGAGTGCATGGATTTTTAGTTCTTTCCCAACTGTCCCGGCAGTATCTATTTCAAGCGAAACTACATTAAGTAATTGTTGTACAAGATTTTGCTTAGTGTTCACGCTTTGTATCCTGTCTAATGGAATGGATAACACTTTTTTACGCAAATAGCCTTTTTTTAAGATGAATTCGCCACCCGAAACATAAAAGTAGAAATTGAGATAATACAAAACAGAATGTACAGCAAGCAGGATAAATATGCCAGCCAGTGTGGCACCAATTATCAATTTGTTGTCGAAAATGTTGCGTTGCAAAACCAGAATAGCAATTAAAGCCCAAAACATCCGGATAGCCTGCTGGATGGATAAAAGAAATATTAAAACCAATCCTTTTATCGACTGTTTTGTGGGTTTTGTCAAATCAATATTACTCATGCTCGCTAATTTTTTCGGATAAAAAAGCCTTGAGTTTGTGTGCTGTTTCGACAGGCAAGCCAGTAATTGACAAATCGCTTGAAGTCCCTCCGGCAGTGTAAATTTTAATTGATGAAAGTTTAAAGATTTTGGCGAGAATTCCCTGATTCACTTCTACATGCTGAATGCGGTTAAAAGGTACAGAAGTTTGCTTGTAGGCAATCAAACCTTTTTTAAATGAAACGTCATTTTCGCGAACCAAATAACCTTTTCGGGGAAATCCCAAAACAGTAATTATTGTTGAATAAGTAATCACAAATACAATTGCTGTGACTATTAGAATAAGCACAAAAGTGGGTAGTTTTTGTTCTGAGAAAAGCAAAAAAGCAACAAATGCACCAAATGAAACAAGAGCAAAAAGTACAGTACGAATCAGTAAAATTTTCAGATAATTTTTATCCAATCCGTTAAATGATTCCTGTTTTATTTCGGGCAAATCTGAGGGAAGAATTACTGAATTTGAAAAGTTTTCCATTTAAAGAAACTTAATGTGATTTTTATTTCAATCAAAAATAACGCACTTTCTTTAATTCCGAAATGAAAAGGGAGTTTAATTCGATTGAAATTCAACTCGCTTTTGGCTTTTGTAAATGAATATATTCAATATTTGTTGCAACTTCTTACCCAGGAATATGGAAATACTTAACTTGCATTTTTCCTGATCCCTCTCCTTTGGAGAGGTTAGGAGAGGCTTCTTCCTTACCCCATAATATACATTTGCAAAATATACACTGCGGCTCCCGAAAAATAACCGAGTAAAGCAAGCAAACTTATCTTTTTCATATACCAGAAAAAACTTATTTTTTCCATTCCCATTGCGGCAACTCCGGCTGCTGAGCCAATAATTAAAGCGCTTCCACCTGTTCCGGCGCAATATGCAAGGAACTGCCAAAATGAATGGTCGGTCGGGAAAACTGAAAGATCATACATTCCCTGCGCGGCTGCAACAAGTGGTACATTATCAATTATGGATGATAACAAACCAATTGCCATTACAATAATGTTTTCATTTTGTAAATTTTTATCTAACCAACCGGCCAATTGAACGAGCGAGCCTATTGATTCAAGTGCGGCAATACTAACCAAAATACCAAGGAAAAAGAGAATGCTGGGAACATCAATTTTGCGAAGTGCCTGTACAACCGAATACCTGTTTTTATGTTCATCTTCTTTTCCTTTGTGCATTACTTCAACAATTACCCAAAGAATACCAAGGCTGAACAGAATTCCCATGAAAGGTGGCAGATGTGTAATTGTTTTAAACACGGGAACAAAAACCAGTCCTGAAACTCCGGCAATAAGAACAGTTTTTTGATTTCTCAGGGTTAGTGCATGTTTAATATCCGATGATTTTAAAGCTGGTCGCTGAATATCGCCTTTCAGTTTGAAAGAAAGGTAAACAAGAGGTACAACTAAACAAACTACACTGGGTAGAAACACTTTAATAACGATATTGGATGCTGTGATTTGATTTCCGATCCAAAGCATGGTTGTGGTAACATCGCCAATGGGGCTCCACGCACCCCCGGCATTGGCGGCAACTACCACAATACCCACAAAAAAGAGCCGTTCTTTTTCCCCTTTTATTAATTTACGAAGCAATGAAACGATTACAATTGTAGTAGTCAGGTTGTCTAATGTTGCCGAAAGAAAAAATGTTATAAATGCGATTATCCAAAGTAATTTTCGTTTGTCGGTTTGGTTTATTTTTCCTGTGATAATGTCGAATCCATCATGCGCATCAACAAGTTCAACAATTGTCATTGCCCCCATCAGGAAAAATAGAATTCCCGAAAGTTGACCCAAATGATGCACCAATTCTTCCCCGACTATATGTTTATCGGGTGTAAACATTATATAAACCGTCCAGGTTAAAACTCCTGTTAACAGCGCAGAAGCGGCTTTGTTTACTTTTATGGAATGTTCAGTTGCTATAGCAATATAACCCAAAATAAAAATTGATATGATTATAGTGGTCATGTAGTTAAGTTTTTTAAAAAGTAATTTTTAAGCATTATAAAGATGCGAAAATTAAAGAAGTCGCATTTTGAAGTGGCTGAAAATACAAATTTTAGAAAGAAAACAGCAAAAGCGAAGAAAAAGTTTTGTAAAAGGTTTAGATTTATCAATGTCAAATTACTCAACAGTCTTTACTTCGGACATTTATAAATTAGCTTATTTGATTTTAATTTCTTGCTTTCACTATTAATTATCCAATCTTCACCACTTTCAAACCCAAAATCTGCCCCAGTTTTTCAATTTTGCCTGCAATATGACCAACACCAATTGCACAGTGGTGCGCAGGCCCCTGTTTCGACCAGCGGTCAGTGAACTCTTTTATACCAATCGAAAACCTGTATCTGCTGTTTGTGTTGCCGATTTGAAGTGTTGGCCCCGGAACTGATTCACCTTCGGCTGTCAATAAAAAAACGCCGTCCTTTCCTTCCACAACTGAAAGTAAGGTAACCGGACCATTTTTTACCGTCATTTGAATCGATAATCCTTTCCCCGGTTTTCCGTGATAAACCGGCAGCGGCACAAGTTTTACCTTTCCTTCAGAAATTGCAAAATGTGCTGGCCCGTCGTGGCCAAGGTAAACTACGTCGTCAGTAAAATCCATTAAATAGAATTCCGAAAATGAACCACCTGCGCCAAATTCGGCCATAATTTTCATGGCATGGGCGTTTTTTACTTCGCATTCGCCGGCTACGGGTATATTTTTTCCTGTTAACAACGTGTTTCCGGCAATTATTGATGTTACAATATTTTCATATTCATTTCCCGGTTGTCCTTCATAATAATAAGCAAGCGAACCGAGGTTGTGTTTTTTTACTAAAACATCAAGTGCTACTGAAGTTTTTGCAGCTCTGTCAATCTCTTCGTTTTCACATTCGTCTGAAACTTCAAAAGTTGAATGAAATTCTGTGGTTTTTAATTCCAACTGTTCATTAGTAATGGTTTCACGAATTTTGGCAAGCTCGCACATTTCCAAAATTTCGAAATGAGTGCCAAAAGCAGCGCTTTGCTTTGTGAGGTCGGTATAAACATCAAGCATTCCTCCATAATAATTACCAAGAATTCCCATTCTGTGGTTTTTCAAAGCCGCTGCTACCCTTGCAGCCTGAACCCATTTTTTTATTTCCCGCCAAGAATCGGCATCCTTTAAATGTCCGGTTACAATGTTATATTGAATGCCAGTCCGGTTGAAAACACTGGCAATTTCGGGAACAGAACAAGCCTGGCAATGTTCGAGCCACAAACCTGTCATTTTTCCACGATCGCCGAGACTGTTAAACTTCTCATAATCTAGTTGGGCAACGGGTTGAAGGTTTAATAAAATAATTGGAACTTTTAGTTTTTGAGCTACCGGCAAAACAGTTGAAGAAAGTGCATAAGTGGAGATATAAAGAAATACAATTTCCACATCAGCAGTTTTTAAAAAAGTGGCGGCATCATTGGCTTTTACCGGATTGTCAACCATTCCGGCATCAAAAACTTCTGCCCCAAAACTTTCAATTTTTTCCCTGATTTGTGACTGATATTTTCTTAAATTGTCCAATAATCCACCGAACTGATCCCAATATGTATCAAGGCCAATTCCGAATAACCCGATTCGAACTTTATTGTTTTTTTCCATTATATCAGATTTTTGTCGATGTAGGTTGATTTTAATTCAAAGCTAATTTTTCTGGTTTTGTAAACCTGTTTTTGCCCTAACCCGTGCTTTCTCAAATTTAACTCTCATCTCATACATGATATCCCTGTAATCCGCATTATCCGCCAAATTAAACTGTTCTTCAGGGTCAAGTTCATGGTTATAAAGTTCTTCATTTTTCGGTTCTACTTTTTCACCCCAACGCGTGTATCTGAATTTTGAGGTTCTTAGTGATGCATTTATTCCACCTTTGGATATGGTGAAAGCAAAGGCATTTTTGTCTTCTGTTTTGTTTTCTTTTAAATAACCGACAAGGCTTTTCCCTTGCAAAATTTCAGGTTTTTGATCAGAAAAGCCGCAAATATCAACGAGGGTAGGATAGATGTCGAGCATTTCGGTGATTGTGTTACACGAAGTTCCGTAATTTTGCTCATACCCGGGCACCGAAATAATTACAGGCGCGCGGACACTGCCTTCCCACAAACTCACTTTTCCCCAGCAATCATGTTCTCCCAGGTTAAAACCATGATCAGACATAAAAATCACGATGGTTTCATTCCTGAGTTTTAATCGGTCGAGGGCATCGAGCACCCGCCCAACCTGCTTATCCATAAACCGGACACTGGCCATATAACTGCTGATAGCAAGTTGCTGCTGCTTTGTGTCCATAGCCCAGATTTTATTGTTTTGACGTTGCAGCGCTTCCTCCGGTACGTTTTCACCAATTCTGAAAGGTGGTAAAACTATGGAATTTGCCGGATAAGGATCGAAACAATTTTTTGGGGCAATTAAAGGAACATGCGGTCTCACAAATCCGACTGCCAGAAAGAACGGTGCATCTTTCTTATCCCGCTGTTTATTTGTGCCGTTTTCAGGTACTTTCCCAGCGCGGTTTTCCAAAATCGCGATTGCCTGGTTTGCTGCCAAATAGTCGGCCTGAGTTTTTTCAGTTCCATCATCCAGAATCATTCTCGAAAAACTTGATCCGTAATGTGGATTTTTTGGTGAAAGCAATTCAAGTTTCCCCTGACTCATTGTTTCGGGTGCCAACACATTATAGGCATAATCCCATGAATCAGGTTCATCGCCGCCGGGTTCGCCCCGTTCAATTCCGCCGGGAATACCCATGTGATAAATTTTTGAAACCCTTGCAGTGTAATATCCATGTTCGCGAAAAAAGCCCGCCATTGAAGGATGATTTGCCAGTGCAGGTGTTTCTTTTTTATAACTGCCCGGTGTGTCATTGTTGCCCAAAACACCATTTGTTTCAGGATAAAGCCCGCTCATAAACGAAGCCCGCGAAGGTCCGCACAATGGAAACTGACTGTAAGCGCGTGTAAACCGAACACCAACTTTGGCAAGCTTGTCAAGTTGCGGTGTATGGTTTTCTATTTCCATAAAAGGACCAATTCGAGTATTCAAATCATCGGAAACTATCAACAGGATATTGGGTTTTGATTGGCCCGGTCCATCTGTTTTTTGTGCCGAAATATTTTGAAACGGAAAAATCAGGATTATAAAAAACAATAAAGAATTCTGAAAATAAAATTTTACTTTTTTAAGAAAAGGTAACCTGTTTTTTATACAACAACAACTTGCCGGAAAATTCAATTCATTCATTTCGATTAATTTATGCTATCAAAGTTCATATAAAAAAAGTGAAAAACTGATTGGTAAACAAACTTTAAGGTTGGAATAATTTTGGTTCAATATCGTTTTTGTACAGAAAGAGTTATGATTGGAAATATTTATTGCACCGCCGCTTTAGCGCGGTGGTAATAAATAGTTCATACTGTCAGCTTTAGCATTTAATTGCATTATCAAATTTAAAATTTTATAATTAATGGCTAAAGCCTTGAATTTGTTTTGTTTAACTCGCCAAGCTGAAGCATGGCGCAAAATCAGTAAAAAAAACGGGTTGCTCAATTCAGAACAACCCGTTTTTTGTAAAGTTATGTGCATTTTATTCTTCCCAGGGAACTCTTGTCGAAGGAAAGTAATCAATTCCCAAAGCATCAAACCTTTTGTTTTGTTTTCCCAGACGGATTTTATATTCGTCCCAATTCCTTGTGTTTGGTGCAGCCCAGCTTATTTCAGCATAACCGGGTAAACGCGGAAAAACCAAATATTCCACTTCATCCATATTCGAAACAGTTTCAGTCCAGAGTGCGGCTTCAATTCCTACTATCTGTCCTTTTTTAATTCCCGGAACCTGTTCCAGCGGCTCCCAGCTGTAGGCTGTGTCAACTTCAATATATCCGGCCCAATGCAAACCAAATGTTGAAGTCGAATCATACTGCATATCAAGATAAGCTTTTTTTGCTGGCGAGATAACCACTTTTGCACCTTGTTCCAGCGCCATTGTTGTGTTTTTAACGTTATCCCAAAACTGTACTGCAGAATTTTCAACCAAAGTGGCATTTGCAATTTCGTCCCAGCCAACTACTTTTTTGCCGTGTTTTAACACAATTTGCTGCACCCGGTTTACAAACGGAATATAATCTTCCAAAGGTGTAGAGTGCGATTCGTCGCCGCCAATATGAATGTACTCTCCGGGTGTAATTGCAGCCAGTTCGCCAAATACGTCATCGATAAATTGGTAAGTAATTTCTTTATCGGTGCAAAGTGTGCTGAACCCTACTTCAATACCTGTATATAATTCACGGGCTTTGCCGTCACAATTGAGTTCGGCGTATGATGCAAGTGCGGCATTTGTGTGGCCGGGCATGTCAATTTCGGGAATGATTGTAATGTTGCGATCCTGTGCATAATTTACAAGTTCGGTGTATTGTTCCTGTGTGTAAAATCCACCAGGGCCGCCGCCAACTTCAGTGCTACCTCCAATTTCGGTAAGCTTTGGCCACGATTTGATTTCAATCCGCCAACCCTGATCATTTGTTAAACCAATGTGCAATGCATTTAACTTATACATTGCCATGTAATCGATAAACTGTTTTACCTCGTCAACACTAAAAAAATGGCGGCCTACATCCAGCATTGCACCACGATATGCATATTCAGGAAAATCACGAATTTCACCGGTTGGAATATGAAGTTTTTCGCGGGCAGGTGCTTTTATTGGTACTGTTTGCAGCAACGTTTGAATACCATTGAAACATCCTGCCGGAGAAGTTGCCGAAATGGTTATTATTTTTTTGTCGATTTTCATTTCGTAACCTTCAGAACCCAAATCAGGTGAAGTTGCTGAAAGTGATAAATAAATACCGCTAGTCGCTGCTTCTTTTGTGACAACAATTTCCGGTGTGAAACCCGAAATTCTTTCAATAGCTTCGGCCAAATATTCCCCGGTTTGTTGAAGTCCGTCCTGGATATAAATTATTGTCGCACCGCTGATCTCAAAGTCACCACCAGTTGCTGTTACCGAAACAGGTTTTGGTATAAACGCTGTTTGGGAGAGGTCGGTAGGTGTTTTCGTGGTGCAGGAAAATTGAAAAAGGATGGTCATGAAAAGACTGATTGTTAAAATTGATTTCATTTTTTTCATTCTGTTATTTTTTTTGTTCAATGGACGAAATTAGGCAAATAGCAGGAAATTTAGAGTAGTTGTTCAGAATTTAAAATGTAAAAATTACCTAATGGCAAAATTCAGACAACTTTTCCTTATATCCATTGTTGATGAACACAATGAAAACAAATGTTTCAAATTAACTTTCAACTGAATATTATGTTTTAGGAATTGAAACATAAAAATTGGGCTAAAACGATTATCAATTTTGGAGTAATCCTTAATTTTAGCAAACGAAACAGAAAACAAAAGGATTGGAACTTTACCAATTCACACGAGTACAGAAAACATGACGCGATTTTTGATATTGCCTTTTTTAATGGTGGTGGTAACTTTTCAGCTTTGGGCGCAACCAACTGAAATAGCGGGTAAAATCACCGAAAAAGCTACGAGCCAACCGATTCCGTACGCTAATATAATTTTCAGGGGAACTTCAATTGGCACAATGTCAGATATCAACGGGAGTTACAGCCTTAAAACTTCAAAACCTGGCACAGAGATCGAAGTTTCTTCGATTGGTTACCAGCGGCAATATGCACAGGTAAAAATCAATCAAAAAAACCAGATCGATTTTCAGTTGGAAGAAGAAGTTTTCAGTTTGGGCGAAATTGATGTGCGGCCGGGTGAAAATCCTGCCAACATAATCTTCCGGAAAATTGTGGAAAACAAAAGCTTGAACGATCCTGTCAATTTTCCATCATGGCAAAGCCGGATTTACGCTAAAACCGAAATCGATTTAAAAAACGTGAAGAGTTCGCTTCGCGACAAAAAGCTGATGGCGCAATTCGATTTTGTTTTTAATTACCTCGATTCGCTTGAAAACGAAGGAAAAACTTTTCTCCCCATATTTTTAAACGAAACTGTTTCAAACTACTACCACGACAGCGAATTGAACAAGGAACGCGAGGAAATTATTGCCAACAAAGTTTCAGGTACAAAGTCGGATGTTTATTCTCAGTTTACCGGCAAAATGTACGAAAACATAAAGATTTACCAGAACTACATGACTTTTTCAGACATTGGCTTTGTTTCGCCTTTAAATAATCTTGGTCTTCAGTTTTATAAATATTACCTGATTGACAGTACAATTGTGGATGGACAGAAAATATATGAACTTTCGTTCCGCCCGAAATTGCCACAGGAGCCTGTTTTTAAAGGAAATTTTTGGGTTGAGGATGGTAGTTTTGCAATCACTAAACTCGAAATGCAACTTTCGGAACAGGCAAATGTAAACTTCATTAACAACTTGCAGTATTCAATTGAATACAGAAAAAATGATGGGAAATGGGTGCCAAGAACAGAATCGGTTGTGATTGACATTGATATCCAGAAAAATAAGAATTCGGAGAAGTTGGGTATAATTGCCCGAAAAACAAACATATACGACAATTTCATATTTGAAAATGTTAGTGAAATTGTCAGAAAACTGAAAGAACCGATAGTTCTTGCAGACAATGTTATGGGAAAAACCGAAGAATTTTGGACAGAAAACAGACCCGTTGAATTACAGCAGCGCGAACGTAATATTTATCTGATGGTCGATTCAATAAAAGATGTAAAACTGTATCGTACCATGGCTGAAAATTTATACATGTTTGCATACGGTTACCGCGATTTGGGAAAAATTGAACTAGGTCCATATTACTATGTTTACAGTAAAAATAAAATTGAAGGTTCGCGGTTTCGTTTGGGGGCACGCACAACCTATAAATTCGACAAAAACCTGCGTTTAAACGGATTTGGCGCATACGGTACAAAAGACAAAGAATTCAAATATGGAGCAGGGTTCGAGTATTATTTCTCGATAAAACCATTGAGTATGTTTTCGTTTCAGATGCAACGTGATTTGGAAATGCTTGGCAAAAGTGATAAAGCATTTTCGGAGCAAAACATAGTAACTACTTTGCTGGCCAAACGCCCAAACTCCAGATTTAACATGACTCATAAATTTGAAGTTCAGGCAAAAAAAGAGTGGAGAAAAGGGCTTCACAACGAATTGAAATTGTCGTCAACAAAAATTCAGTCTTCGCCGTTTGTGCCATTTGTTAATTCGGAAGGCGCAACTATTCCTTCTATAAAAAGCTCTGAAATAATGCTCGGACTGCGATATGCACCGGGCGAAGAAATTGTGCAGGATAGATATGAACGAAATATTTTGTCGAATTTCAAACCAACTTTCAATATAAAACTTACAAAAGGGTTTAAAGGAATTTTAGGTAGTGAATTTGACTATTTTAAATTTCATGCCGGTCTTTACGATAAATTAAATATAAATCCGATCGGGTTTAGCAAGTACTACATTCAAGTTGGGAAAATCTGGGGTGATGTGCCGTTCCCATTGCTGAAAATACATGAAGGTAACGAAACTTACAGCTATGATATTTATGCTTTTAATTTGATGAATTACCAGGAATTTGTAAGCGACACCTATGCGAGTGTTTTTTGGGAGCACCATTTCGCAGGGTTTTTCCTGAATAAAGTGCCACTTTTTCGTAAGCTTAAATGGCGCGAAATAGTTGGAACCCGTTTGCTTTGGGGCGAATACAATACTGAAAGCCACAGTATTATTCAGCTCCCCAATGAGATGAAAGGACTTGGCCAAAAACCTTACACTGAATTTTCACTGGGCCTCGAAAACATTTTCAAATTTATTCGTGTCGATGGAGTTTGGCGTTACAATTATAATGTCCAAACAAAAAGCAGGTTTGGAATATTTTTCTCGGCAAACTTTACTTTATAGTAACCAAATTGTTACCTGATTTAAGTTCAAATTCCAAAAATCCGTTCTTGTTACTTTTCAATTTCCAACTTTTAATTCCATCAGAAACAGTGTATTCTTTGTTGGCATTTGAAACGTTTATGTTGTACGAAATTTTCCCGGTTTCATTATTCGATAACTGGTTCCACGTAAATTCATCTGCATTCCATTTCAATATTTCAAGCGAAAGTATTGAAGTTGTTTTTGCTTTAAGCGAAAAATGATCATCATTTCTGCTAAACCAGGTTAATTCATTTTTTTCTGAATAAAACCCAAAATCGAATTTTGAGGATACTTTAAACTGTTCATTTGCAACTGAATAAACATTGGTGGTTAGTCCAATCGTTAGCTTGTCGTTCCTGAAATTATAAAACAAATTAGTCCCCGATAATTTGTCTGTAATGTGAGGATTCAGATACAGCCTGTTGTAAAGCGGATTAATTCCATAGATGGCTTTGTAAAGTCCAATCAGCGCCAAACTATTACCCGATAATATGTCATCTCCCAAACCCTTCTGATTTACCCTGCCATATCGTTGAAATGCAAGTCCGTCTTTTTCATATTGATTAAGTACATTATCAATATATTTTAATGCAAGTTCAGGTTTGTAACCTGCATACGCTTCAACTGCAATGCTTCCCCACGACAGGAAAATATCACCGTTTTCATAATTTGGAAAAGGAAATTGCCAGTCGTTTCCTTCGCCAACCGCATACGGATAAAGACAAATCGGCCAAAAGAAAAGATTTTCGGTACTGGTTTGTTCTTCTATTTTGTCAAGAATTGCTGTTTGTCGGGTAGTGTCATCGCAAATGCCATAAACAATAGCCATAAGATTTACAGGAACCACAAGATTGTCACCATGTACAGATTGATCTTTGTCGAGCCAGTGCACATACCATTTGTTTGCCGGATTCCAAAAGCCGCCTTCGGCGGTTGATTTATTGAAACTCTTTTTGAGTTCGGCAGCATAATTTGAATAGTAGTTTGCTTTTTCAGGATCGTTTAACAGTCTTTCAACATCGGCCCATAAAGTTAGGGCATAGTATAATTTAGCATTTACGAAGGCATTTTCGTAGGAAGCCCAAATAATATCAATCCAGTCGCTTCCTTTTCTTTCCAAATGTGAATCGGTCATCATTTCAACCAGATAGTTTTTGTTTGAATCTCTTTTAAGCATGAATTCAAGCGCTTTTTCACAACTTGTTTTGTGAGCAGCCACCCAACTAAAATCACCTGTAAGTTGAAATACCTGAGCAACATTTGAAACAAAATCGGGATTTGAGTCCATGAGGTAACCCCATTGAGCTTCATAAAATCCTTTATTTGTAACGGTTCCAGGTATTGCATCCTCATCCAGATATGCCCAACGTGATATTACTCTTCCGTCGGGTTGCACAGCATTGTCGCGATAAAAATCCAGACAGTCTTTATAGCCTTCGGTATAACTTTCGTCATTAATTCCAATGGCAAACTGGGCAATATATTGTTCGTGTAAACAAATTGGACCATAAGGGGTGTGCCAGCTGTTACCTCCAAAATGCTTTTCGTCAATAACCCCGATTCTGGCAATTGTATTTAACAAAGCTGTAATTTGTTTACCGTTTTCACCCTCAAAATGCCCCCTGTTATAAGCTTCGTTATAATTTACATACGACAAGGTGATGGATTGTTTGTATTTTCCTGAAGCAGCAATGAAACGGTCCCAAACATCTGTTTTCCCCCGGATAAACCGGCTCCTTTTTTCAGTTTCGTAACGGCAGGTCAGTTCGCTATCAGAAACTGATATGGTGTAATTCAACTGATCATCATTGGTACGGCTGTACTTCATTGCTACTTGTTTCCCGGGTGCTTCAACCGTAAGTTTTAATGCATTTCCGGTGTTACTGTTCCAAAAAACTGATGAGTTGGAATGTACCCCATATGTACATAATTTCTGGTTAAAAAGATAAAACCACGCCAATCCACCATATCCGAGAAATGCACCGTTCCAGGTATTTATATTATCGAAGTTAAAAGATGGAAATGCGGCTTCTTCAATAACCAAAGGTTTTGGAAAATTCCGTTCAATATCAAATTTAATTTCGTTTTCATCGATTATGAAATTCCAGTTTTCTGTAACAATTTCGTCATTGGCACCATAAGAAATATTGCTGACTTTCACAGTGTTTTTATCAATAATTATTTCAGGTTCAGAAGCCAGTTTAAGTGTAGAATATGAACCAGTTGGCGTGGTAATTTGCGAAAAAATGCCGTTTTGCCCGGTAATAACTGACTGCCCGTTTACGATTAATTTCGAAATAGAACATTTCCGGTTATAATCAAGGGTAAGCATAACTTTGCTGTTGCCAAACACAATTACTCTATCAAGTGAATTATTTGTGATTTCAATTTCGGCGGCTTGTGTAAAATTAAATGCGAAAAGAAACAGAACGATTATTCCAAGTTTAGTGAATTTACAATTCATATTTTTTATTTCATTTTATATTGTTGAGTAAACTTACAAGAATTTAAATATATATTTTACGCTTCTGTTGGTAATAATCATTCACTTTTTAGAGAATTGTATGTGTAAATTACAGATTTTCAAAAAGTTTTGCAGAAATTGAAGTCTATATTAATTTGTTTCGTGTTTAAAATATTCAAAACTGTTACTTCTGATAGTTATAAAACATTAATCTTAATTTCATCTTGTAATCTATAATTTGACTTTCCATAATTTATAAATCCTAAAAATAATTTTGGTAAATTCACATTTTTAGTACTGCACTAAATCAATTCACTTTTAATACATAAAAAATGAAAAAACCTATTTTGGACCGTCGGAATTTCCTCTCAAAATCAGCAATCGGAACCATTGGAATTGCAGGAATTCTTAATGCATGTTCAACAGGAAAAACAAAAAAACAGGAAATACAACTCCCTGAATTACTCGATCAGGCGCCCGACGGCAAAGTACTTAAAGCCGGGCTGATTGGTTGTGGCGGACGGGGTACGGGTGCTGCAATCAATTTTTTGGATGCCGGGCCGAATTTGCAAATAACAGCATTAGGAGATGTTTTTCAGGATAAAATCGACAATTGCCGTGCTGAAATTAAAGCCCAAAAAGGAGTCGAAATTGCCGATGAAAACTGTTTTGTTGGGTTTGACGCTTTTGAAAAAGTAATCGATTCGGGTGTCGATATCGTGTTGCTGTGCACACCGCCACATTTTCGACCAGCGCATGTTGAAGCAGCAGTAAATGCACGAAAACACGTTTTTATGGAGAAACCGATTGCTGTTGATCCGGTTGGTGCCAGATCGGTTTTGGCATCAGCCAAAAAGGCTGAAGCGATTGGTTTGTGCATGGTGAGCGGAACAATCCGTCGTGTGCAAAAAGATTACATGGAAACATGGCGACAGGTAGCAAACGGTGGAATTGGCGAAATCGTCGGGGCAAATATCATTCGTAATGGTGGTGCTTTGTGGTACAGGAACCGACAACCACAATGGACTGACATGGAATACATGTTGCGAAACTGGGTGAATTTCTGCTGGCTTTCGGGCGACCATATTACCGAGCAATTTATTCATGAAATTGATGTAATGAACTGGTATATGGGACAAAATCCGGTTAGTGCAATTGGTTGGGGTGGCCGTCAGCGAAGGATTACAGGAGACCAATACGATTTTTTCAGTATCGAATATGTTTATGATAATGGGATAAGGGCGCATTGTGCTGCCCGTCAAATTAACGGATGCACAAACCGTAAAGTGGAACAGATTAATGGTACAAAAGGATATGCCGACGCCGGCGGAGTTTTATATGATTTAAAAGGCAACGAAATCTGGAAATACCCAAAACCAGAAGAAGCCGATACTACTTCTCCATGGAAAGTTACCAATCCTTTTGTACAGGAACATATAAATCTGGTTGCTGCAATTCGCAGCGGTAAGCCAATAAGTGATGCTGAAGCACAGGTAAATTCAACTCTTATAACTATTATGGGAAGAATTTCGGCCTACACCGGGAAAGAAGTGACATGGGAAGAAATGATGAATTCTGATTTATACCTCGGTCCAAAAACCTACGTTTTAGGTCCTGTTCCTGAAGTTAAAGAAGAAATTCCGGTGGTTGGTGTTGCAAATGTGCCGGAAGTGTAGGGGTTAAAGTTTAAAGTTCAAGGTTCAAAGTTTAATGTTTAAAGTGGTTTGAAATGAGAGTAATATTACAATTCGTATTCGTTTTTTTCATTGCTGGAATGGTAAATGCGCAAAAACCTTTGTTCAAATTTGGTAATGAACTTGGTATTGACAATGTAATTCCGGGTGAAAAAGTGAAAGGCGAAGCTATTCAATGGTTTCAGGTAAATACACGCGACACAACCTGGAAAGTGCAAAAGGATGAATTAATATGTTACGGTCACCCAATTGGAGTAGTGCGTTCAGAAAAAAAATATGAAAATTTCATCCTTCATATTGAATGGAAACACATGGAAGCTGGCGGAAATTCAGGCACATTTGTCTGGAGTGATGCCAACGCCGATGAAACCAACCGGCTGCCCAACGGAGTGGAAGTTCAAATGCTTGAACTCGACTGGGTAAACCTGAATAAACGCAACGGAGAAACACCACCGATTGCCTATGTGCATGGCGAATTGTTTGGAGTAGGCGGGGTAACCACAGTTCCTGATAATCCGCGTGGTGAACGCAGTAAATCAATCGAAAACCGTTGTCTCGGGAAGGGTGAGTGGAACACCTACGACGTGGTTTGTGTCGATGGCACTATTAAGCTTTCAGTTAACGGTAAGTTTGTGAATGGTATCAGCAAATCATCAAAAAAGTCAGGCTACATCTGCCTTGAATCCGAAGGGGCGGAAATTCATTTCAGGAATTTGAGGATTGTAGAATTGCCTTGATTTTGTAGATTAGAATTGTAGTTGCAATTTTTTGGGATGTTTTGTGTTGCTTACTTTCACCATGTAATCGGTTCGGGATGGATTGTTGAAATATAACCGAATTTTTCTTCAACGGCATTTTCAATTCTGGTACAAATTTCATGAGCTTCTTCCAATGGCATTTTGGGCGGGAGTTTGATATGGCAACTCATTTCGGAGTGTTGCCCGTAGTTGTGTATGTGAATGTGGTGCAGGTGAATGGGTTGGTCGCAGGCTTTTTGCGCGGTTTCGCGAATTGTAACCAGTAATTCTGCAGAGGGGCTTTCTCCCAAAAGTGAAGTTATTTCTTTGGCAAGAATTTCATAGCTGGCCCAACCAATCATTAATGCCACAATAAAACTTAGAACGGCATCGGTCCACCAGAATGAACTTCCAAGAGCAATTCCTAATAAAACAATTACTGATGAAAGTGCATCAGTACGATGGTGCCATCCATCAGCTTTCAGCATGCCTGAATTAATTTTTTTTGCTGCCCAAAATGAATACTGTGTCATTCCTTCATTTGCCAGAATGGAAATAGTTACCGCAATCCAGGCAAATGTGTTATAATAAGTAATTTCCCGGTTTCCAAATTTTTCTATTGCGCCAACTGCAAAATCAAAGGCAACAATAGCTAGAACAACTCCAATTATAATTGAAGCAATGTGTTCTGCCCTCCCATGACCAAAAGGATGTTCATCATCAGCTGGTTTGCTCGATATTTTCCCTCCTATCAAAACTACGGCCGATGTAATAATATCGGATATGGAATGCCATGCATCCGCAATAAGGGCCAGTGAACCCGTCGAAATTCCAGCCCAGTATTTAAGGCCAGACAAAACAAGGTTTCCAAAAATTGAAAGCCATCCCGCACGGAGAATATATTTTTTCTTTTCATCCATAAATCTGCCAGGAACAAAAGTAAAAAAACTTAATTATTGTTATAGAGATGATTGGTTAAATCTGATTTATAACTTCGTCCAATGGGTAGTTTCTTTTTGTTGATTTCAATAAAACCCGGACCAACAGTTTCTATTTTTAATACGGAAACAATATAACTTCGGTGAATTTGAATAAAAAGTTTTTTAGGTAAGCTGTTAGCAAGTGTACTTAATTTTTCCTTTGTGACAATCTTTTTTTCAGTTGTATAGGCAATTACGTAATCGCCCAAACTTTCAAAATATAAAATATCGGTAAGATTGATTTTATAGTGTTTTTTGTCGGCTTTTAAAAAAATGTATTCCTGTTTTATTTCATCAGAATCTGTCGGGTGGTGAAGTTCTTTTTGCAAAACCTGTAATACGAGGAAATTATTGATTGCTTTTGTAAATCGCTCAAAAGAAATGGGTTTAAGCAAATAATCTATCACATTCAGTTCAAAGGCATCGATTGCATAATCGCGGTATGCGGTGGTGAAAATTACTTTTGGCGGGTGCGGAAGTGAACGGATAAAATCTACTCCCGTTATTTGTGGCATCTGTATATCGCAAAAAAGCAGATCTA
The DNA here is from genome assembly GCA_041739985.1 of Draconibacterium sp. Taxonomy (GTDB): domain Bacteria; phylum Bacteroidota; class Bacteroidia; order Bacteroidales; family Prolixibacteraceae; genus Draconibacterium. Next base: position 66,577 of record JBGSMW010000071.1, read on the forward strand.
GTTTTTCCCTTGAAATTATTGGCATCGCTTCCAATGCGTTACTACATTCTGCCACTATTTCGAAGTCCGGAAATACTGAAAGATGTTTCTTAATTACGCGAATGGCTATAGGTTCGTCATCAATTATGAGGCATTTAAACATGGTTCACTCGTTTAGATTCAATGATAAATTTACCGAAAAGTGTTCATTTTCATTGTCAATTGCAAGAGTATAATGTTCAGGATACATTAATTCCAAACGCTTTGTTACGTTTGCCAATCCAATTCCTTTTGTATATTTTTCATTTGAATTCACAATCAGATTTTTTGTGTTGTCGATATTAAAAATCAGATTTTTGCCCTCAATTTTAAGTTGTATTTTTATATAAGTAATTCCCGCTGATTTACTAACGCCATGTTTAAATGCATTTTCAACAAAAGGAAGCAAAATTAGCGGAGCTATTTTAAGGTTTTCGGAAATGTTTGGGAAATTCAATTCAAGGTTCAGTTTGTCAGAATACCTGACTTTTTCAATTTCGATATAATTTACCAGGTTGTTGATTTCTTCCAATAACAGAACCTGTTTTTCGTTGCATCGATATAAAATATAATCTAATATTTCAGATAACCGCAGCACCAAATCAGGCGCTTCATCCGACTTTTCCAAAGTTAAACCATATAAATTATTAAGTGTATTGAATAAAAAGTGGGGGTGGATTTGAGCTTTTAAAAGTTTCAGTTCGGCTTCTTTAAGCTTGAGTTCGGTTTCAAACCTTTTTTTGTGAAGCTCAGCATTGTTTTTTTGAATTTGTAATGAACGTTGAACCAGTTTAATGGCCGTTGCGACTATTATAATAAAATAGAGCCCTACAAACAACAAAACTGCATCAAATGACGCAGGATCCATTTTATAGATTTGGTAATTTCCAAAAAATGCAAAAACTGAAAGTGAAATAAGCAATTCGAGCCAAACGGATATAACCAAAGTGTAAAATGAGAATAGAATAAACCTGGGATATGTTTTTGTAAACAGAAATCGCGGGATGAGGTAATAATTTATAAAATAAGTGGTTGCAATGGAAAGTGGAAAAAGCATTGATGCGAAAACCTGGGTTACAAAATAATCGCGGTTTGCACGCCCGTAAAAAATAATGAAAAACAGATAAGCCGCAAACCAAAACACCAGGTGTGAAAAAATATTATAAAACTTTGTGGTCGTTTTAGCCTTCATTTTTTAATAGATTAGAGCAGCAGTGCTTTGAAAAACAAAGGTTACATTTTATCCTATTATCTCCATGAAATATCGATGAACATTACAAAAATCTAATAGAATAACAAAAAGTGCTTGCAATATGGCAAATTAGCATTTTATTGCTGTTTTGTAATGGTTTTAAGTAATTGGTCGACTAAAATCTCATTTGAAATAACTTTAACGTAAAATTGTTTCATCATTAACTTTTAAAATTTAAGCTATGAGTTTATTTCAATTTTTAACAGAAACATACAGAACAGGCGGACCGCTATTTATGGGGATCGTATCAATTTTCGGATTTTTAATGCTTTTTCATGCGATTAAATCAACTATTAAAATAGTGTTTAAGAAAGATTATTCCGGGAAAGGATTAGTTTACATTCTTTTGTTTGGTAGTATGGCATTTATTCTGGGGGTGCTTGGGCAAGCGATTGGCATGTTTGAAGCTTTTGCTGCAATTCAGGAGGCAGGAGATATTTCGCCGGGTATGATCGCTGGTGGTTTTAAGGTAAGCATGATTGCTCCACTTAATGGAACTTTATATTTTATTATTTCCATACCGATTTGGGTGGTCCTGCGCGAAATAGTGAAAAATAATATACAGGAATAAATAATTTTTAGAAAACAGATGAAACAGGTCAGTTCAATAAATGGGCTGGCCTATTTTATTTTATCCGAAATTTGTTTGATAATATTTTTTAAGGAAGGTGTCTTTGCCAGTTTGGAAAAAATCCCCTTTTTTCCGTAATGCAAAAATATATTCCGTGTGTACATGAATAAGCCCAGACTATGTGCTGTAAATAATACTGGATCTAATCGGGGGATTGAATATACAAAAATCATTAGCGAACCAATTGTGCTGATAATCCAAAAACCTAGAGGTAAAACTGAATCGTTTCGATATTCAGAATAAATCCATTGGTAAAAAAAGCGAGAATTAAAAATAACTTGTCCGGCTGACCCCCAAATCAAAAGAAAAAGTGAAACATTGTCGTTTTTTAAAATTGAACTGAAATTATAATTTTCTCCAAAAATAAGCCAGCCCAAATAAATTACAGGAATTACAATTGCAAGCATCCTTGTAATCAGGTGCATTTTTTTCCATGCATTTTTTAACTGAAGGTTCCGAATGTAAACACTATATACCAAAATCTGACCCAGTACAATCGAAAAATCGTTACGCAAAATACCATAAGTCAGCATCAATATTGAAGCTAAAAGGCTGATTTGCCAGTAAATGACAGGAGATATTATTTCGCCCTCATGTTCCGATTTGAACCATTGCACTATTGTCCTGGCAAAAAACAGGAATTGCGCAAAGAACCCAAAACCGATGACGAGATAATTGTTCATTTACTATTAATAAATATGGGTAAAAATAGAAATCTTAAATTATTAAAATGCTTTTGCCGGAGAGATTTATAAGTCTTCAAGTTTGTTTATAGCAATTCGGGCGGCATTTTGATGAGCTTCTTTTTTGGAGGTGCCTGTGCCGAATCCTATTTTCTTTTTATCAACAATAACAACTGTTGTGAATTTGGGCTGTTTTGATTTTTCGTTAAATTCTTCGGTGGTGTCAAATTCAAGCTCCTTTTTATTCTTTTGGCTCCATTCGATCAAACGGCTTTTGAAATTCAAATCGTTTTGTTCAATTTCTGTAAGGTTTACGAAATTTGAAAGGATTTTTTTCGTAATAAAATATTGTGCGGCATGGTAGCCTTTGTCTAAATAAATTGCGCCAATTAGTGCTTCAAGCGCATCTCCGAAAATATGGCTGTTGTCGATGTTTTTAGTTGTGTTCGAATCGATAAAAACACCAAGCCCCATGTCGTTGGTTAGTTTTGTAAGAAATGCACGGTTTACGAGCTTTGATCGGGTTTTTGTTAAAAATCCCTCGTCTTCCTTGGGGAATCTGTTGTATAGAAAATCGGCAATAACAGCACTTAAGATTGCATCACCAAGGAATTCAAGGCGTTCATTGTTAACGAAATTTCCACGTGAATCAACAGTTGAAGCCGATTTGTGCAGAAAAGCTAAATCGTAAAGTTTAAGATTTCGGGGGTATGTTCCAATGAGATCCTTTAAAAACAAATAAAACTCTTTTCGACTAGACGAAAAGAGTTTTATTCTTTGTACGATTCTTCTAACCACAACCAACTAAAGTTTTTTGAAAACTAAAGTAGCGTTATGACCACCAAAACCAAAAGTATTGCTCAACGCAACATTAACAACGCGTTCTTTGGCAACATTGAAAGTTAAATCAAGTTTGCTGTCAATTTCCGGATCGTCAGTAAAATGGTTGATAGTTGGCGGTATAATGCTATTGTTCATTGCCAAAATACATGCGAGCCCTTCAACTGCACCTGCTGCTCCCAAAAGATGGCCAGTCATAGATTTTGTCGAACTGATACTCACCTTGTAAGCATGTTCGCCAAAAGTTTTGATAATCGCTTTTGGTTCAGCAATATCGCCTAGTGGTGTTGAAGTGCCATGAACATTGATATAATCAATATCTTCAGGTTTCAATCCGGCATCTTCGATGGCCCATTTCATTACAAGGTTTGCACCTCTTCCTTCGGGATCGGGTGCGGTCATATGATACGCATCAGCTGACATACCACCACCTGCCATTTCGGCATAAATGGTTGCACCCCTTTTAATGGCGCGTTCATATTCCTCGAAAATAAATGCTGCAGAACCTTCGCCCATTACAAATCCATCACGATCGAGATCAAATGGGCGGGATGCGGTTTTAGGATCGTCGTTTCGGGTAGAAATTGCTCTCATCGAATTGAATCCGGCAATACCTGCTTCGTTTACTCCCGCTTCTGAACCTCCGGTAACCATTATATCTGCTTTACCCAATCGAATAATGTTGAATGCTTCGATCATGGCATGTGAAGCTGATGCACAGGCAGAAACAGTTGTAAAGTTGGGACCCCGGAAGCCATATTTGATTGAAAGCAAACCCCCTGCAATATTGGCTATCATTTTTGGGATAAAAAACGGAGAAAACCGTGGCCTTTCTTCTTCAAAGTTTCTAGCTTCTTCAAAAAAAGTTTGAAGGCCTCCAATACCTGCTCCCCAAATCACGCCAACCCTGTCATTATCAGTTTGATCTAAATCTAAACGCGAATCAATTATCGCCTGTTCAGTAGCTGCATAGGCAAATTGAGTGTATAAGTCGTGTTTTCTGATTTCTTTTCTATCGATATACAACCCTGCATCGAAATTTTTAACTTCACATGCAAATTGGGTCTTGTGTCTCGAAGGATCAAATCTGGTAATAGGACCAGCGCCGCTAACTCCGTTTTTTAAATTTTTCCAAAATTCTTCAACGGAATTACCCAGTGGGTTTACGGTTCCTACTCCGGTTATTACTACCCGTTTTAATTCCATAAATGAAATTTCTGAATTTAATTACTTAATTGCCGATTCGATATGGGCAATTGCTTCTCCAACTGTAGAAATTTTTTCTGCTTCATCATCAGGAATTGCAAGATCAAACTCTTTTTCAAATTCCATAATTAATTCAACAGTGTCAAGTGAATCGGCACCCAAATCGTTTGTGAATGATGCTCCGTTTACTACTTCACTTTCATCAACACCTAATTTATCAACGATAATAGCTTTTACTTTTGCTGCAACGTCAGACATAATTGTAATTTTTAATTAATACTTAAATTTGTTTTCAAATAATTCGGTGCAAAGTAATACATTTACGATGTATATCTCAAAGAAAAAAAATAAAAAAGATAATAAGCCACTATCAACCATAAGATTCAAACCATTAGATTTGAACATATTATTCAATTATTCCAGTTGTTAATTTATTGTTAAAATGAAATTGAAAAGAATTGCCTTATTTGCTTCGGGCTCGGGTACAAATGTACAAAATATCATTGAGTATTTTTCAGAAAATGAGAATGTTATGGTTGATTCAGTTTGGTCCAACAACCCAAATGCATTTGTTTTGGAACGAGCTAAGAGTTTAGGTGTTAAATCGTTTGTTTTTACAAAAGATGAATTTCGGAATACTTCTATAGTGGTAGAAGATCTTAAAAAAAGGAATGTTGATATTGTTATTCTTGCTGGTTTTTTATGGCTGATTCCTGTTAATTTAATACAAAATTTCCCTATCATTAATATCCACCCGGCTCTTTTGCCAAAATATGGGGGTAAAGGTATGTATGGGTTAAAAGTTCATCAGGCAGTGGTTAACAATAAGGAGAAAGAATCAGGTATTACGATACATTTTGTAAACGAAAATTATGATGAAGGCAAAATCATTTTTCAGGCAAAATGTGAAATTTTGTTCACAGATAGTGCAGAGGATGTTGCTTCGAAGGTACATCAACTCGAGTATGAATATTATCCTCAAATAATTGAAAAAGTTTTGTTGGGGACAATCTGAAGCATTAAATGATTAATTGCTGTCTTCGAATTTGAATTAAAATTTGTTGTTTTTGGTCATTTATAATGATTCGCTGGTTAATAAAGATTACAATTTAACAATTGGTGTTAAATAATGTTAAGCCCTCAAATCATAGCATTTCAATAAAAGTATCTTTGCTGCATGAGTCGAAAAATGCTTATAACATTAATAGTTTTGTTGGTTTTTGTACTTAGCGGTTTGATATTGGTTCAAACGAAGATGATAAAAACAGCATCTGATATAAGGGAAGAGCAATTTAACCAGAGAGTACGAAATGTATTGTATGATGTATCTGCATTTTTGGATCAGAATGAGACAAACATTGCGCGTAACAGCGCACGGTCAAATCAACTACCAGGACCGGGTTTATCGTCAGAAAAATTTAATATTTTTCCTAAAAACAGCAAAAACAGTATTTCGTTAAGTATTAGCTCGCAATATTCACAAAATGGTATAATGCGGGAATATCAGGGTGAAATTCAATTTAGTGTGCCGGACACATCGAATACAAATGAGGATGGGGTACAGTTACAAAATGGGGTGTTACTTGGAATTGAAAGTTTAGTTGAATATCGCAAGAATCAGGAACAAAGAAGAAAACAGTGGCTAAATGACATTAACTGGTATCAGAATTACAAAATATTTCTGGAAGAAAGACCAATACGAGAAAGAATTGATTCAGTATTTTTGAAAGAAGTACTCGCCTATACATTTGGAGAAAGCGGAATTGAGCTTGAATATAAATATGCCATTAAAAACTCAAACCTTGGTAAGGATAAGATGGTCATGGGCGATGCTGATTTTAATCCGGGTAGAAGAAAAGTTTATAATCAGCCACTTTTTCAAAAAGATCAAAACGGAGCAAAACCAAATTACCTTTATGTCTATTTTCCAAAAAGATCGGGTTATCTTTTACGTGAAACCGGCTATACAGTAATCCCTACAGTAATTCTAACTGCCTTTTTAATTGCAATCTTTGTTTATACGATTATGGTCATTCTCAGGCAGAAGAAGCTGTCAATGATAAAAAATGATTTTATAAATAACATGACACATGAACTGAAAACGCCAATTTCGACAATATCATTGGCCAGCCAGATGCTCGAAGACGGCAGTATAACAAATACTCCGCAAACCATTGAGCATATTTCGAGGGTCATTAACCAGGAAAGCAAACGACTTAGCTATCAGGTTGAAAAAGTGCTGCAAATGGCAGTATTTAACGAAGGTAAGCTGAAGTTCAAATTTAAAGAGTTTGATGTTAATAAAATGATTGATACTGTTGCAGCAAATTTCGAATTACGTGTTAAAAATAAAAACGGTACCTTAGTTACACAAAAACTTGCGGAAAATCCAAAAGTTAACGGAGATGAAGTACACATTACAAATGTTATTTTTAATCTGCTTGATAATGCGGTGAAATACAGTAATGAATCACCTGAAATAAAAATTACAACAGAAAACAGAAAAGGAGAATTGATTATTTCGGTGCAGGATAAGGGAATTGGGATTTCAAAAGAACACCATGCTCAAATTTTTGACAAGTTTTATCGGGTGCCAACTGGTAACGTTCATAATGTTAAAGGATTTGGCTTAGGATTAAGTTATGTTAAAAAGATCATAGATTCACATAACGCAAAAATAAAAGTAGAAAGTGTAATAAATAAAGGAACAAAATTTACTATTTTATTTCCACAAATAAATAATTAACCATGGAACAAAAAACAAAATTATTACTGGCGGAAGACGACGAAAATTTAGGATTATTGCTGAAAGAGTATTTGGTAGCAAAAGGATACGATGCCAATTTATATCCTGACGGTGAAGCAGCATATAAGGGATTTATGCGCGAACATTATGATATATGCATACTCGATATTATGATGCCTAAAAAAGATGGATTTACACTTGCAAAAGACATTCGGGTAGTGAATCCAGATATCCCGGTTATTTTCCTTACTGCTAAAAACATGAAAGAAGATGTACTGGAGGGCTTTAAATTGGGTGCTGATGACTACATCACCAAACCATTTAGCATGGAAGAGTTGATTATGAGGATTGAAGCAATACTCAGACGTACATCACAGGAGAACCAGGCGAATTCACAACCAGTGTTTACACTTGGGATTTACACATTTGATACAAGGAAACAAACATTGGCACACGGAGATGAAGTTGTAAAACTTACAACGAAAGAATCTGATTTGCTAAAATTGCTATGCCAAAATGCCAACAAAATACTTGAAAGAAATTACGCTTTACGATCAATTTGGATTGATGACAATTATTTCAATGCACGAAGTATGGATGTTTACATTACAAAACTTCGCAAACATTTGAAAGATGAACCAACTGTTGAAATTATTAATGTCCACGGGAAAGGGTATAAACTAATAATGTGACAGTAGTTGAACTTTCCTTAGGCCGGCATATGATTTGAATTTTTCAGGATCCGACATTGTTACTATAAAAAAGCGGGAACCTTTTCAATATTAAAAGATTCCCGTTTTTCTTTAATTATCAAACTAATCAAGTTTTAATACAGCCAAAAATGCTTTTTGAGGAACTTCGACATTACCGATTTGTTTCATCCGTTTTTTACCTTTTTTCTGTTTTTCAAGCAATTTACGTTTTCGTGTTATATCACCACCATAACATTTTGCTGTAACATCTTTTCTTACGGCTTTTACCGTTTCACGGGCAATAATTTTCGCCCCAATTGCAGCCTGAATAGCAATGTCGAATTGTTGCCTTGGTATTAGTTCTTTTAATTTCTCGCACATTCGGCGACCAAAATTATAGGCATTGTCAAAATGGATTAGTGTAGAAAGTGCATCAACCATTTCGCCATTTAAAAGTATATCTAAGCGTACCAATTTGGCAGGCTTATAGCCGCTTATGTGGTAGTCAAATGATGCGTATCCACGTGAAATGCTTTTAAGTTTATCATAAAAATCAAACACAATTTCACCTAATGGTAAATTAAAAACCAATTCAGCCCGTTCTGCAGTAAGGTAATGCTGGTTGACCAGTGTTCCCCTTTTATCAAGGCACAAACTCATAATTTGGCCAATATATTCAGAAGCTGTAATAATATTTGCACGAATGTAGGGTTCGTCTATTTCCTCAATTGTGGTGGCAGCCGGCATTCCTGATGGATTATAAACCGTTAGGGTTGACCCGTCAGTTAAATGGGCCAGGTATGAAACGTTAGGAACAGTGGTTATTACATTCATATCGAATTCACGTTCTAATCGTTCCTGAATGATTTCCATGTGTAATAAACCCAAAAAACCGCAGCGGAATCCAAACCCAAGAGCAGCAGATGATTCGGGTTCAAATGTCAGCGAAGCATCATTTAACTGAAGTTTATCCATCGCGTTTCGTAAATCTTCATAATCATCTGCGTCAATTGGGTAAATGCCCGCAAATACCATCGGTTTAACCTCTTCAAAACCATCGATTCGGGTTGCACACGGATTTTTTACATGAGTTATAGTATCACCTACTTTTACCTCTTTCGCGGTTTTTATTCCCGAAATAATGTAGCCCACATCACCTGTTGAAAGAAAATCCCGGGGAGACAAGCTCAATTTTAAAACACCAACTTCTTCGGCAAAATACTCCTTTTTGGTAGCCAAAAATTTCACCAAATCTCTTTTTCTGATTTCACCATTAATAATTTTGAAGTAGGCTATAATCCCCCTGAACGAATTAAATACAGAATCAAAAATTAGTGCTTGCAGTGGTGCATTAGGATCGCCCTTTGGAGCGGGTACTTTATTTATAATGCGATCAAGAATAATCTCGATCCCCATCCCTGTTTTCCCACTGGCATGTATTATGTCTTCATGTTTACATCCAACAAGGTCGATGATTTGCTCTTCAACAACTTCAGGCATTGCATTTTCCAAGTCCATTTTATTCAGAACAGGAATTATTTCAAGGTTATTTTCGATAGCGAGATATAAATTTGAAATAGTTTGAGCCTGAATTCCCTGGGTTGCATCAATTATTAGCAGTGCGCCTTCGCATGCTGCAATCGACCGTGATACTTCGTATGAAAAATCAACATGTCCGGGTGTGTCAATCAGATTTAATTTATACGGGGTGCCTTCATGCACATAATCCATTTGAATGGCGTGACTTTTTATTGTAATGCCACGTTCTTGTTCAAGATCCATATTGTCAAGTACTTGTGCATGCATATCTCTTTCTCCGATTGTATTGGTAAATTCAAGCAGCCGATCGGCTAAAGTACTTTTCCCATGGTCTATGTGAGCGATGATGCAGAAGTTGCGAATGTTATTCATTGAATTGTTTTAATTGTATTGTTTTTACTGTTTTCCGAATTTTTGACAAATATATCGATTTTTTAAGATTTAATATTTTGTTGTAAGCCTGCCAGATTTGTGAATTATTGTTAAATTAAAAGCTTGGAATTTGTTTTGGCACATTGTTTGCAGTTAAAATAGTAGGTTTTTATTGTAACTATTTATAAAGTTATATTAAAGACAGAAATGATACTTCGCAGCATCAGGCTGCATTTTTCATAAGTTTGGTTTAGTTAGGTTAAGTTTGAATCCCGGGGTGTTGACCCCGGGATTTTTCTTTTAATAATTTTATTGCTTTATCGTTTAATGTCTTTTTCAATTTTTTATTCTGTAGCTTATGAATTCAATTAATTGATATTGAGTTTACTTTAGCTTTTATATTTTAAACAAAAAATTTTCTTGTATGTACAAGTACGGGTTTGAATATTATCATACCTAGTTTTGTATAAGATTGCAAAATCAAAATATTTAATTGTTCAAAATTAACTTAAATAAAAAAATCAATAGGGAAATATAAAATTGAATATTTGGCTTACCGGTTATATTGTAGAATGAATAAATTTTGCAATTTTTATAAGAAAAAATAATACAATGAAACGATTAATTATCTTTTTACTGGTCTTGTTTGTTTTCACAGGATTAACAGCCCAAACCAAATCCACGAAAAAATCACCGGTTTTAACTGAAGCATCGCCTGAAAGTGTGGGAATTTCATCCGAACGATTGGCTCGAATCGACAAAATGTGTGAAGAGGAAGTTGCCAATGGAAATCTTCCCGGAATTGTTTCGCTGGTTGCCAGAAATGGCAAAATCGTTCATTGGAAGGCCTACGGAATGGCGGACAATCAGTCAGGCAAAAAAATGGAACGCGATGCCATTTTCCGAATCGCTTCACAATCAAAAGCAATTACTTCAACTGCGGTTATGATGCTTTGGGAAGAAGGAAAATTCAGGCTTGATGACCCGATTTCGAAATTCATTCCTGAATTTAAAAATCCGCAGGTGCTGAAAAATTTCAGTTATTCTGATACTTCCTGGACAGGTGAACCGGCTAAGTCAGAAATTACCATCCGTAATCTGCTAACACATACATCAGGAATTGGATACGGAATTATCGACGGTAACGAACAAATAAAAATGATTTATCAGAAAGCCGGTGTAACCGATTTGTTTACTACTGAAAAGATTACAATTGCCGAAAGTGTAAAAAAGCTGGCTAAACTTCCTTTGCACCATAATCCCGGCGAAAAATATACATACAGTGAAGGGCTTGATGTGCTTGGTCATTTTATAGAAGTGGTTTCAGGAATGCCCTTCGACCAGTTTTTGAAAACCCGCATTTTCGACCCGCTTGGAATGAATGATACCCGTTTTTACTTTCCTGATGACAGGGCAGGAAGATTGGTTTCCGTTCAGCAAAAAGTAAATGGAGAATGGGAAAAATATCCGGTTACTTTTTACGACACCGAATATCCGGTAAAAGGGGCAAAAACCTTCTTTTCGGGCGGCGCCGGACTTTCCAGTACAGTTAAAGATTATGCTACTTTCCTGCAAATGTATTTGAACGGAGGTGAATACAACGGAGTTCGGTTATTGAGCCGAACCACAGTGCAAAGTATCATGGGTAACCAAACAGGAACATTATTTGGAGGGACTGAAAGATTTTACGGACTCGCATTTGGCGTAACCACTGAAATCGGACAAGACAGGGGAGGAAATGGAAGTGAAGGAACATTTGATTGGGGTGGATATTTCAATACCTCATATTTTGCCGACCCAAAAGAAAACATAATTGGCCTGATTTTTAAACAAACCCAAGGTCCTGTAAATGATGTAACCGGTTGGAAATTCAGGCAAATGGTTTTTCAATCAATTGATGATTAAATTTATAAATATGTACAAAGTAAAGGAACTTGCAAAAATGATCGACCATTCCATTCTTCATCCAACCATGACGGATGAGGATTTACGCAGGGAGTGTGAAGTAGCAAAAAAGTATGATGTGGCTTCAGTTTGTGTAAAACCTTATGCTGTCAAACAGGCTGTTGAATTACTGAAAGGTACCGATGTTTTAGTTGGTTGTGTAATCGGTTTTCCTGCCGGGAATTCGGCCATCGAAGTAAAGATTTTTGAAACCGAAACCGCTTGCAACGACGGAGCGGTGGAAATCGATATGGTAATTAACATTGGCAAGGCTTTGCAGGGAGACTGGGATTATATTGAAAAAGAAATAGGCGCGGTTACCAATGGCAGTCATAAAAACAAAGCAATTGTTAAAGTTATTTTCGAAACCGATTATGTAACCCGAAAAGAGGACATTATTAAATTGTGCGAAATTTGCACAAAAGTTGGGTCCGACTATGTAAAAACTTCCTCTGGTTTTGGTTTTGTGAAACAGGCAAACGGTGACTACAATTACGTTGGGGCAACCATTGAAAACCTGAAACTGATGAAAACAAGCAGCGGGCCAAAAGTAAAAGTAAAAGCTGCCGGTGGTGTGCGTACTTTGGATGGTTTATTAGCAGTGCAGGAAGCCGGCTGTTCCAGATGTGGTGCAACTGCAACCATTGCCATTTTGGAAGATGCCAAAAAAAGGTTTGGAGAGTAATTGAATATTAGCGAGTTGGGGTCGGTTAAACGACAGATCTCAATTTTGCCGGATTAAAATTACAGATTTAAAAAGTTTTAATATTCTTAATGACGATTTGATAATCCCTTACGCATTTGAGCTTATGTGATTAAGGCATCGACCAAAATTGGTATTCCGGTTTTCTAAAATCCTTATCCACCGCATAAACCAAAACAATCTTTCATCCCCGCTAAATGTGTGAATGATGTAATTCTTAAAGTGAATTGTGTAACATTCAAACTACCCGTTTGGCATAATTTTATTCCATTGATTAAACTTCAATTTAAATGTAAGTTAAAGCGAGAGTCATGAAACTAGCGTGTTTAACAGGGAAATGTGTCAACACTTCCCTGAAGTTTTTAATAATAAGCCCTGCATGTATTATTATTCAGGGGAGTTCAAAAATTAACAATGTAAAAACATGAAAAAAATTACTGATTTTATTGGGAATGCAAAAAATCCCGGAATGAGAAAAGTACTGAAGATTATGAAACTAACAAGCTTTTTTCTGTTAATTTCTGTGGTAAGTGTTTTGGCAAATAAGACTAATTCGCAAACTAAAACACCAATCGTTAGTACAACGCCTGAAGAAATCAATGCTGTTTCGAATGCCGAATTCCAGCAAAAATCGGTTTCCGGTAAAGTAACCGACACTGGTGGTCTGGCTTTGCCAGGTGTTTCAATAATAATTAAAGGCACCACACAAGGAACAGTTACCGATGCCAGTGGAGATTACTCTTTGTCGGGTATACCTGAAAATAGTACACTTGAATTTTCTTTTGTAGGGATGAAATCACAAGAGATTGTTGTTGGCAGCCAAACTGCAATTAATCTTGTTTTAGAAGAGGAAACAATCGGAGTTGAAGAAGTAGTTGTAACTGCTCTTGGTATTAAACGCTCTGAAAAAGCGCTTGGTTATTCTGTTCAGAAGGTATCGGGAGAAAGCTTGCAAAAGGTTTCAGGTGTTGATGTAGCTACTTCACTTACTGGTAAAGTAGCGGGGCTTTTAGTTAAAAACTCAACTGATTTTGCTGTCGCTCCGCAGATTTCAATTCGTGGTGAGAATCCATTATTGGTAATTGATGGAGTAGCTTATGCAAATAAAACACTTAGCGATATTTCTTCTGAAGATATAGAATCAATGAGTGTTTTGAAAGGAGCAACTGCTTCAGCCCTTTATGGTTTTCGCGGGGCAAGTGGAGCTATTTTAGTTACAACAAAAAACGGGAGTACCAATAAAGCTGGAATAAATGTAGATCTTTCCACAAATACAATGTTTACCGCAGGATTTTTAGCCATTCCTGAAAAACAAAGTGTTTATGGTCGCGGTAGCAATAATACCTATGATAAAAATTCAACAAATTCATGGGGAACAGTAATGGACGGGTCGATTCAAAATCAATGGGATCCATTTTTGATGGATTACAGAGATTACGAATATATACCTAAAGGGAAAAACAACTTTGCTAATTTTCTGGAACAAGGTTATGTAACCAACAACAACATAAATGTTGGTTACAAAGGAGAAGTTGTTTCTGTTAGAAGTTCGGTAAACTGGACACAAAATAAAGGACAATATCCTAATTCCAAACTGGATAAATATACTTACACTTTAGGTGGAGACATTAATTTGGATAAATTCAAACTGAGTTCAAATGTTTCTTATGCAAGAAGGAAATCACCAAATATGGGATCTAACGGTTATACTTCATACGATCCTATGTATTCATTGCTTATTTGGTCCGCCGCAGATTATAATATATTGGATTACAAGGATAATTACTGGCTTGTAAAAGACCAGGTACAAAACTTTACATATCGGTCAAGTACAAACAATCCTTATTTTGACAGATATGAAAAAACGAATGAGATTTCACGCGATATTTTTAATGCCGATATATCGATAAGCTATGACTTTACCAGTTGGTTGAAAGCAACAGTACGTTCAGGTCTCGATTTTTACACCGACCGTGGGGACCAAAGGATTTCATGGGGCTCCTATTTATCTACCGGGAATACTGGTGTTCCTGGAAACCCTTATCCATGGAATGGTACAAAAACAGGGGGATATGTTACAGGGCAAACCCAGGGATTTAGCATGAACAACGATTTGCTTTTAACAGGTGATAAAACCATTGATAAATTCAATGTGGAATATCTTGCAGGAGGAACAATTTACTACAAACGTGACGATAATATAAACGCGAATACAGTTGGCGGTATTTCTGTTCCTGCATTTTTCTCGCTAAAAGCTTCAGTGAATCCGGCATTTGTTGGACAAAGCACACATGCCCAGCAGGTTAATTCACTTTTTGGACGGGTAGCATTGTCATGGAATAGATTTATATATATTGAAGCAACTGGCCGTAATGACTGGAGTTCAACAATGCAAACTGAAACCAAATCATATTTTTATCCATCAGTGGCAGCAAGCTTTGTGATTTCGGAACTTTTGCCAGGAACAACTGATTGGCTTGATTTATTAAAGGTCAGGAGTTCATGGACAATGTCGAAAACGCCTGCTGCAATTTATGCAGTTAACAGTGCTTTTACAATTAACAGCGGTACCTGGGGTACAATGAATGGTGCATCTGCACCTTCCAGTTTATATGGGGAAGGACTCCTTCCCGAAAGTGCCAATACTTTTGAGGTCGGAATGCAGGCAATGGCATTCAAAAATCGTGTGATGGTTGATGTATCTTATTACGACAAACGCATGTACGACTTTTTGAAAGCTGCACCACTAACTGCTGCTTCTGGATATACAGGTACCTACATAAATGTTGATGAAGAAATATCCCGCCGTGGATGGGAGCTGACATTGAATGGTTCTGTTATCAAAAATAGTGACTGGCAATGGGATTTAGGCCTAAACTGGTCAACTTATGCACGTTATTATACAAAATTGGATGAGACCTATTCAGCAGTAAAACCATGGATAGCAGTAGGAGAACGTGTTGATGCACTTCCAAGCAGGGAATTAGTTCGTGTGCCTGAAACTGGAGAACTAATTTTTAATAACGGGAGACTCCAGTACAGCCAATATGATACTAATTTTGGATGGACTGATCCCGAGTGGTTGTGGGGCGCTAGTTCTACTCTGCGATTTAAGAGTTTTAGTTTGTTCCTGTCATTGGATGGTGTCGTTGGTGGGATTATGAACACAAGAACCGAAAGTTATATGTGGCAATCCGGTGGTCATCCGGAGTCACTTACCGCAGAAAGAGCATTAGATGTTGCTACTCCGGGTTCTAATAATTATCTGGGTGAAGGTGTAAAAGTTGTTTCAGGTGCGGTTACTTACGATCCGGTTGGTAATATTACAAGTGATACACGTGTATATGGCCCCAATGATATATATACTAGTTATAAACAATATGCAATTGATTTGCATAACAGTAGTGCCTGGGGAGGTAACGGAAGTCCTGCCGATACGTATTCAAAGACATTTTTTAAGCTACGTGAAATGTCATTAACATATGATATTCCCCGTAAATATTTAAGCGGGTGGGCTAAGGCTGCTTCAGTAAGTTTTGTGGGGCAAAATGTAATGTTATGGGCAAAAGATTTCAAATATTCTGACCCTGACGGCGGTGTTGAAGATTTTGCAGATCCATCAGTAAGATACCTTGGAGGTAATATTAAATTCACATTTTAATAAAACTAATCATGAAAAAAATAAGATATATATTAATAGCAGTATTTTCTCTGACAATTGCAAGTTCATGCAACAATTTTGAGGAATTAAATACAAATCCGGATGCAGCAATAACAGTTTCACCCGATATGTTGGCTACACAGGTATTGAAAGATGCTTTTCGGTTTTGGAATCCGAATCCAACCGATTTTTCTACAGCAAATTTATGGACCAAGCATACGGCAAAACTTGAAACTAATCCAAATCCTTACCAATATTATTATTCCTATTATCCTTTTGGTGGATTTGGATCATATAAGAAGTTAACCGATCTAAAACGTATGGTGGAATTTTCAGAAGGTACTCCATTCGAATCCTCATTTAAGGGATTAGCATTATTTATGAAGGCAACTTATGGTTTATCTGCAACTTTGGATATGGGAGATATTCCGTATTCCGAAGCAGGAAAAGCAGAGGAAGGAATAACCCAGCCTAAATATGACAAACAGGAAGAAGTATTTGCAGCAATACTAAATGATTTGAAAGCAGCAGAAGAATTTTTTGCAGCAGGAAAAAACTTTGGTGGTGATATCATGTATAATGGTGATATTACAAAATGGCGTAAGCTTTGCAATGCAATGCAATTAAAGGTTTTACAAACGATTGGTAAAAAAATTACTGCCGATCAGAAAGCACGTTTTGCAGCGATTGTAGCTGCCAATAATTTAATGGAAAGCAATGCAGACAATTTTCAATTGGTCTATTCTGATAATCCAAATTCGTCCCATCCTTTTTGGAATGGAGAAAACATAAGGATAAATACAGGTGTTTCAAAATTATTGGTTGATGAATTGAAAAGAATACAGGATCGCAGGTTATTTCATTTTGCTGAACCTGCAAAGTACCTGATAGATGGTGGTAAATTGGAAAATGAATATGATGCTTACGAAGGTGCACCTACAGAATTGTCAGCTGATCAGTTAGCGCTAAATAATCAGGGAGGCAAGTATTCTTTGATTAATAAACGCTATGTTGATGCCAAAGCAGGCGATCCGATGCTGAAATTTACTTATGCTGAACAGTGTTTTATTATTGCCGAAGCAATAGAAGAAGGCTGGGTAACAGGCGATGCTCAGACATATTACGAAAACGGTGTAAAAGCAATGCTTAACTATTACAGAACTTTATCTTCATCCGCAACTGGTAATCACGGGATGGCTATTACTCAGGAATATATTGATAATTATTTTACAGGTGCGGCTGCCTATGCAACAGCTGGAACAAAAACCGATCGGCTGCACCAAATATGGATGCAAAGATGGTTTATCGATTTCTTTCAGGGGAATGGATTAAATTATCCTCAATTTCTCCGTACCGGATATCCTGAATTTCCTCTGGATCCGGCTACCAGTATGAATCCTGATGATAAAAATGTATATCCAAAACGATGGAAGTACCCAACTGATGAACAGGTATCAAATCCCGTAAACTATCAAAAAGCGATAGATGATCAGTTTGGTGGATATGACGGTATAAATCAGGTTCCCTGGTGGTTAAAAGAATAGTTGAAACTAAAATGA
The DNA here is from genome assembly GCA_041739985.1 of Draconibacterium sp. Lineage (GTDB taxonomy): Bacteria > Bacteroidota > Bacteroidia > Bacteroidales > Prolixibacteraceae > Draconibacterium. The sequence continues at coordinate 84,423 of JBGSMW010000071.1, forward strand.
AGTCATTTACGAATTTAGTAAATGTGTTTTGGTAGAAGTTAAATATTTATGGGGGAATCAGTAAAAGCTTCCTCCATTTTTTTTTATTTCATCTGATTATTGAAAGAATTTCTGAATAAACAAAAATGTAAAGTATGATGCTTAAACAGATGTATGACATAAAAATGATGCAGTATTGATAGTAATTTTGAAAGCAGATCATGTAAATCGGAAAGAAGATATTATTAAATTGTGCCGGATTTGAGCAAAAGCAGTCGCTTTAAACTTTAAACTAAAACAACTTTAAACTACAAACTATGTACATCGTCGATTCTTACTCACTTGCTGTAATTTTCTGCATCATTACCATGCTTTGCTGGGGTTCATGGGCCAATACTCAAAAATTAGCATCCAAAGAATGGAGTTTCCCTTTATTTTATTGGGATTATACATTGGGTGTAATTCTGTTGTCACTTGTTTTTGGCCTTACTTTGGGAAGTAGTGGTTCAAGTGGACAGGCATTTATACCTAACTTGTTAAATGCTGCACCAAAAGCGATTTTATACGCTCTTTTGGGTGGTGTCATTTTTAACATAGCAAATTTACTTTTAGTGGCAGCAATCGAAATTGCCGGTATGGCAATTGCTTTTCCAATAGGTATCGGTCTTGCTTTAGTGTTGGGTGTTTTTAATAATTACTTGCCGAATCCGGAAGATTATAATGCACTTTATCTGTTTTTAGGTGTTGGTCTTGTAACACTGGCCATTGTAATAAATGCAATGGCATATAAAAAGGTATCTCAAGGAAGCAGGTCAACAAAAGGAATTATTATATCGCTGGTTGCCGGGTTGTTAATGTCATTCTTTTATCGTTTTGTGGCCGATTCCATGTCAACAGATTTGGTTAATATCGAAGCTGGAACATTTACTCCTTATGCAGCGGTATTTGTATTTTCAATCGGTATATTTATTTCTAATTTTCTGTTTAATTTTTATTTCATGAAACGACCCATTTCAGGAACACCGGTTAGCTATAAAATGTATTTTACTCAGGGAACTTCGAAACTTCATATAGTAGGTATTCTTGGAGGAGTAATCTGGAGTCTGGGAATGATGCTGAGTATTATGGCCGGTGATGTTGCAGGTTATGCAATTTCTTACGGGTTAGGACAAGGAGCGACTTTAGTTGCAGCAATTTGGGGAGTTTTTGTATGGAAGGAATTCCGAAATGCGCCAAAAGGAACATCGAACTTACTTGTAATCATGTTTGCAAGTTTTATTGTTGGATTAGTACTGATTATTTTTGCTAACGGAGCTTAACGAAAAAGGCTAAAAACAGATAAATCCATTGGTTATCAGTCGTTAGTCAATATTTTTTTCAAATCTTGATACTTTATACCAAAAATCTCACTACTCATTACTAAAATCTAATAATCTATAAAATGAAAAACAGAATAGTTGTCATCGGAAGTTCCAATGTCGATTTAATCATGAAAATGGACCACCTTCCTGAAAAAGGCGAAACAGTAACCGATGCTGATTTTTTTCAGGTTTATGGTGGAAAAGGTGCCAATCAGGCTGTTGCAGCAGCCCGCGCCGGTGGAAATGTGGCTTTTGTAAGCTGCGTGGGAGAAGATGCCTACACTCCTCAAATGGTGCAGAATTACAAAAACGACGGAATTGACACCCGGTTTGTTTTTAACGAAAAGGGAAAAGCAAGCGGACACGCATTGATAATGATTGGTGGGGAAGGAATGAATTACATTTCCGTGGCTCCCGGAGCGAATTACGGGTTAACACCGGCAAAAATTAATGAAGCGCTTCCTATAATTGAAGAAGCAGCAATTATTGTAATGCAGTATGAAATTCCCGAAGAAACGATCAAATATGTGATTGATCTCGCAAATAGGAAAAATATTCCGGTACTGTGGAATTGCGCACCTGCCCGGGCTTTTGACTTATCGTATATCCCTAAAATAAATATTTTGGTATTGAATGAAGTTGAAGCCGGATTTTTGACTGGATTATCAGTTGAGAATATTTCTGATGCAGAAAAAGCTGCCGGTATTTTAGTTGCCAAAGGTGTTGAAAAAGTAATTATTACACTCGGTTCGCAAGGTGCTTTTGTACTTACCAAAAACGAAAAGGTGAGTGTGCCTTCATTTCAGGTTAAAGCCATTGACACCACAGCAGCCGGCGATACTTTTTGCGGTGCATTTGCTGTTGCAATAGTTGAGGGGAAATCGTTGAAAGAGTCTTTGCTGTTTTCAAGCGCTGCGGCTGCAATTTCGGTGACAAGAATGGGTGCTCAGCCTTCGGCACCAAAACGTGAGGAAATTGATTTGTTTTTATTTGAAAACTCAATATAAAAAGCGAATATTCCGAAGCTACTATTTATTATAGTTACTGTTGATAGATTAGTTTTTTGGTTACCAAATTATCCTTCGATTGAAAAACAACCAAATAAATTCCTGATTTCAGATTCATATTATTAAGCTGAACGGTTTGATTATGATAGCCTTCAGTCAAAAATTCATTGACAAGCGTACTTAGCAGACGGCCATTTATATCATACAAACCAATTTCAATTTTTTCATCACCATCAAGCAAAAAATCAATATTTACTGATGATGAAGTTGGATTTGGATAAACTTCCAAATTAAATGATTTTGTTGCAAAAACAGGTGTATTTGTTACAATAGATGCTTCATCATCAGCCATTGGCGAACCATTCAGATATTTGGAAACTGCCCAGTATTCAACCATATTTGGGTCGCCGGTTGGATTTGTTTGAGCCGCAATCAGGGAATAACCATCACCATCAGGTTCAGTTGGCCATGGAATTGTATCATAAAAGGTAAATGAAATAACCGTTTCATTTGTACTTGTTTGCAATTCTACGTGTTCCCCGCCATTCGACAAACTGCCGGAGTATCCAAAATCAGTTGAAAATCCATAAAGCCTTTGAAATTCTTCAGGATTTGAAGCAACTACAACAAATCCCTTTGGGCCAACAGTTGTCCCGGCTGGAAACGTGTATCCAATTCCATCGGTAAATGATAAGCCTGATAAATCAAGTGTAGTTGTCCCGGTGTTTTTCAGCTCGATAAATTCAAGTTGTTTAGCACCCACAGTGTCCTGATCGACTGGGTGATAATGCAATTCGGTTACTTTTAAGTTGGTAAAAAGTGCGGAGTTTTCAAAAACTATTTCATGCAGGGGACTCCAGTTGGTTGAGTTTTTAATACGCGCCATTACCCGTGTTCCCGATTTTACGGATATCGTTTTCGAGTTTCCGCCATTAGCAGCCGAATTGGAAATAGCTCCACCGATTGCCCGCGGATCAGAGCCATCAATTGTGTAAGCTATTGTACCAACGCCATTTTTATTTTCAAGCGTTAATTTATAGTCACCTGAAACAATAATTTTTTCGTCAATTATTTCGAGCCCGTTATTTTTAAAAACAGGAGGTTTTATATCGACAAAAAGATTCTCATTTATGAGTTGTTGTAAAACGATAGCCGATCGAAAAGGCATATAATCATTGGTTACCTGATCTAAAGCCTTAACCCAGTCATCATCTTTTGTTCTTGCGGGCCAGTTTCCCGAATCGCCCCAGCGTGCTGATTCAGCAATAATTGCCAGATCAAGCTGATCGGAGGTTTTTTTAAACCTGCTTATGCATGAATCGGGAGTAAAAGCCCCTGTGTTGAAGAAATGACGGTAAACCCTGTCGGCAAAGCGCATTCTGTATTCTGCATTTTCGGTTAGTTTGAAGTGCAACCATTGCGGGTGGAATTTCCCGAAATCTGAAACATACATCCTGTTGTTATCCGTATTCCCAATATTCACCCTGTTTTCATCGATTCCAACTCCCGGACTCACAGGATCGGCAAGTAGAGTATGTTCAGCATCATGAATAAAAAACCTGAATCCATCGCGTTTTTTTGTCCTGTCGTCAATAACAAAAAAGTTGTTTGGATTGTAATTACCCGAGAATTTTGAAACGGGTGAATCAAAATTACCACCGTAAAAGATGGTTAGCATATAATCGATCAGGTTGTCAACGTCCACATAAACGTTGAGTGAGGTATCTGCAATACCGGTTGGATTTAATCCCAACAATTTAAAATAATTTGAGTTCGACGAAAATCCTTGCTGGCACATGTTCCAAATGGCTTCCCAACTGTCTGTATTTCCATCGGTTGCTTCAATTTCATATAAATTAAAGTCTTCGCCAATATCAACCTTTATAACATCGTAATCCTCTTTTTTGCCGCCAAAATATGATTCGGCAAAACTTGCTTCAGCCCGCTCCTGGGTTTGATAAACTCCCCAGTACAATCCATTCAAATACAAATGGTAATATCTGCTGCGTGAGTAAGGCTGGTGCATGTCTTTCTGGCAATCGCGCGAAAAAACATCCCTGTTCATTGTATTGTATTGTGATTGGCCGCCACCGTTTGCCCACGAATAATTTTGCGAAGTTCTTAAATCGACTTTATCAAATTCATTGGTTCCTTCATTGCCAAACAGCGGAAAATCCAATTTTCCTTCACCGTAATCTTTTCTGAAAAAAAGTCGGAAGGCATGTTTCGGATAACCATCGTGTCTGCTCCAGCCGCCCCTGATACGAATACCCGCATCGATATTAAAACCCGGGCTACCATCGGGGTTAATCAATTCAATATTTGCTGGGCGTTCCCATTCGGAGCCATGGTTTTCAGCATTAACATAAATGCCGGATTGGGACCCAAAAAGATTGTCGGGATCGGTTGTTACTGAAATGGTTGGAATGTCGAGCAATGAATTTTCTATCAGGTTTTTGTATCTGTCGTCAAGGGTAACTTTGGTGTCCATTGGCAAATCAATTGTTTGACCATTCACATTGTTGGTTGGCCAACTTCCACCCGGATGTTCGGTTTGATTTTTTACAGCTGCAGTAAAAATATAAGACCTGGTTGTCGCAATGCCCGGAGCAAAACCTTCCTGATATTTGGATGCCCGTAAAACAACTCCACCGGTTTTCCCTCTGCCACCGGTTGAACTTTTTGGATCAATGACTACAGCAACCGGTGAAGTTCCGGTTAATACATTTAATGCGGTTTTGGGATCACTTCCGTCCAATGTATATTTGATTGTTTCACCCGGTGAGTCGGCAGTTAATATTAATGTAAACGGGTTTCTGTAAAAACCACTTTGTTTATCGCAGTTAACCGAACCTTCTGTAACAGGCAAAAACTTTTTGCCTTCCAGTTTTATGCCCAGATAGAAATCAGAACTGTTTCTCCCGACGTTAAAACCCTGTACAGCTATTATATTTTCGCCATTTATTAAATTGATATCGTTTTTGTCAAAAACGTATCTTTCTATTTCCCCATATTCATGACTTCCTGTTGCACCCGAGTCGTAATCGTAATTGTTCAACACATTCATTTTTGCAACTTCATTTCCATTGATCCAAACAACAAATCCATCATCATAGTCAATGTTTAATATAAGTTGATCTAAATCGTCGATATTTCCGATTGTAAATTTTTTTCTGATGAAAAAAGTAGTATATCTGTTCATCATGTTGCTGAGTTCAGTTCCTCCGGTACCATCGCCATACCTGAAAGGCGCATTTCCTTTTAGCCAGTCTGAATCGTTAAATGCAGCACCTCTCCAAAGGTTATTTGGTTGTGAAGGTTCGGAGATACCTTGGAAATATGACCATTCTGAATTCCAATCAATAAATATTTGTGCCGAAGCATTGATGCCTGATAAAAGAATAATTATGAAGATGATATTGATTTTAAAATTATTCATATAGAAAATTGTATTGACAGAAATTAATGATCTTGTATTTACTGATTTTATTATCCATTGTACTCAGACAAAATTAGAAACATTTCGTAGTTTTTTTCAGCAAACATTAACAATAAAAAGATTGCAATGCGGCAGACTCACGGATTTCAGAATTTTCATAAACAGGCAGTATTTGTTTTTTATTATCAATGAAACAAGGCAATCATTTTTACTGTTTTGAGATTATTTTTGAGAATGTTTTGTTTCCTTGAAATACTTTAACGAGGTAAATTCCGGCATCAAATTCATTGATATTGATTGTATGTTTGCCCTCAGCAAAAGTTTCATTTTTAACAATTTGCCCTGTAATTGTTGAAATCGTTAGTTGAACTGTTTCAAGGTTTGCATTTGAAGTTTCTATGGTAAAATGGTTTTGTGCCGGAACCGGGTAAATTTTAATATCCATTCCCATTACTTCCGAAACCACATTTGTTGAAACTGAATCAGGATCCTGCAAAATCATCAACCCAAAATGATCGGCATTTTTGTACATGTCATTGGCCGTTGCCGGCGTCATCACCATCGATCCGATAAAATTTTCCCTTAATTTATTTGCAGCTTCGTCATTGTCGCAGTATGCAACTGTTAGTCCCATTTTTTTGTTGTGGCTAAGTTTTACGCGGCTTTTCTCGGGGTTGCTTATAATAAAGGTTTCGTCGTAGTTTTTAAAGGCAAATTCCCATAAATAAGTATCAACGCCAATTGTATCCATATCAACAATTACATTGTTTTTATAGTTAATCCCGTTTCCATTTGAATCCAAATCCACAGCATCATAAAACAAACTCACATGATAGGCAAAAGCGTTGCAATTCCTTTCGTGGTTGCCTTTTGAGCGGTTTTCGTCGATAAAAACTTCAAGACAATCATCGTCCCACCAGTTTTGCAGCACGTTCGAATGGTCATCAGAAAGTGAATCGTCAACAACCTCAACAAGCATGTATAAAAAGTCTTCGTCCCAGGCCACTTTAAATCTTCCGCTAAAATCACCGTCTTTCATTTTCGCGTTCCACGGAATCCAGACCTGATCTATGGCATGCCATTCCGCACTGGTCCAGCACTCTTCGGTTGCTTGTCCGTCAATGGTTACAGGTGTTTTTGTTATGTAACTGAAAATTGTATCATTTTGTGTTTGACTAAAAACCGGGCCTGCAATTAACAGTAAAATAGTGATAGTTGTGAAAATTTTCATTCTTATGATTTGTTTATTTTGAATAGTTAATCCAATTATTGCCATCGAATTGCGATAATCCTTCATCGGAAGCAAACCAAATGGTACCGTCAATGTCAATCGCGAGAAACTTAATCGTATTACTTATAATTGTGTCTGTCTCAACTGTATAATTTGTCCAGGTTAAACCGTCAAACCTGCTCAGCCCATTGGTTGTTCCAAACCACCAGTTGTTTGAATTGTCAATTGTAACCGATATTACATTGTTATCAATCAGCCCGTCGGCAGTTGTATATAATGTCCAGTCCCATTTGGTGAATTCGCTTGTATGAATTGCAACGCCTGCATCCGTACCATAAACCTGCGAAATACTGTCGATAAAAACCGTGTTAATGTTGTTCGACTCCAATTTTGTCCAGTCGCTGTCGAAAACTGTTGCGCCGCTAATTCCGTCAACATCCATTTCAAATCGTTCAACACCACCTCCTTTGGTTGTAACGTATGTAAACCCGTTCACCGCGCATCCAATATCTGTTATTTCGAAGTTCAGATAAATATTATTCAATCCGGATGAAGTTGTCCATGTCTCATTATCGAGAATGGATAAACCGGTTGGAGTTGCAAAAATTCCCCGGTTACTGAAATCAAAACCAAGCCTGTGAACTGCATTATTTTGCAACCCGCTGTTTGAAGTTGTTAACAGTTGTTCGTCAGTGAAGTTTAAAACTCCAGCATCCGATGCCAGCCACAACTGCTTGTTCGGCGAAGTTTTTGACCAAATTAAATCATTAATTGGTTTAATATCGTTCTCGTTTTCAATAAATTCGAATTTGCCAGTCGGTTTATTAAACAGAAAAAGTCCGTTTTCTGTAGCCAAAAGTTTTTCGCCTTTTTCGTTGATAACAAATCCATTTACTGTTTCGAAGGTTTTTTCTATTTGTTGTTCAGGTTCATTATTTTCACAGGCATGGAGTGCGAAAAGCGCAAACAAAACAATTCCAAAAAATGGGGTCGGTTTATTCTTAAACATACAAAATCTGTTTTCTGATTATTTTTTTAAAATTACTTTGCCTGTAAATACCGACTGATTCGGGTTGTCCTGTATTTTATAAATGTACAAACCATCCGGCATAGTTTTGTTTTTTGTATCGGTACCGTTCCATTCAATGATATCGGAATCGGCAAAACCAAAATCTCTGATCAGTTGCCCTGTCATATTGTAGATTTCCAATTTTGAATTTTTCGAAACATTTGCAGGCTTCCTGAACCTGGTTACAATTGAGAATGGATTTGGTGCAGCAATACTTATATTTTCGTTCTTATTTGACGAGATTCCTGTCATTCCGTTTTTTAGATAAATCAGTTCAATTCCATCTCCAATTCCAAGATTTCTTGAATATTTTCTTTCGGTGGCATTGTTCCAGTGTTCAAAAACTCCGAGACTGCCAATCGGAGTTCCGTCGAATTCAGGGTCGTAGGCTATATTAACCGGCCAGTTATCACTGCTGGCACATTGCGAAAGGTAATCTGCAATTTCAGCTTTGAAAGTAATCGGGTAAGGCTCTTTTGAATCGTCCTCCACATATTCCTGGAACAGTACATCGTAACAAACGGATTCAAGTGCAACAGGGTCTTGTCCAATAAAAATTGAGTTGGGATAATCATTGTTAAATGGTTCCGATTTGAATTTTTTTATAAAGCCCTCCCAGCTTTCGCCACCCCAAATACCGTCAATAATGTAGATTAATCCTTTTCCACCGGTTTGTTCGTGACCCATATAATCAACCGTGTGCCTGTATTTGCGTGTACCTCTGCTGTTGGCAGGTAAAAAAGGATGCATTTTAATTGCGTACTGTCCGCGCGGATCATCACCTCTTTCAAGAAATGAACCCTGGTGGTTTTTTGCAATCAAGGTAATACCCCCTTCGTTATGTGTTTTTAAACAAGGAATATTAATGACATACGTAGCATCGAGGTATTGCTGGGGCAAGGTTGATGTCAAACTTCTGTTACTGAATTTCAATACAGCATTTGCCGAAGGTTTTGTCTGGTGCACTCCGTTTCCACCGGCACCATCAACATAATATACATCGGGATATTTGCTCATCACCAAGTTTCTGTATTCTTCCCTGAATTCGCGGTAAGGGTCGCCCATTATTATATCAGTTTGAGCAACTCCTGCATTGTTAACCAATTCATATAAAACGGCATTTAAAAGCTGGGGTGCAGCATCCATTCTCAATGGTCTGTCGCTGTTACTGACACTCTGATTGGTTAAATTAATTTTGAAGGCAATTTTTTCACCCGGAGTGTATCCAACATCACCGCGTCCATGAGAATTGTTGAAAGATCTGAAAATTGCATCCCACGCTTCGGTCAGGTTTTCCTTCTCTGTATATTTCATCAGTGAAATTTCGAGCATTTCCTTAACAATTTCTTCGTCAACATTAATATCGCTGTACCAAAAATCCGAACTTCCTTTTTTAGGAATGTAATATTCGTTTGTTGCATTTTCATCCTGTGCCCAAACTACCCTTCCCGGAAATAAACCCTGAGCAACCCCAATTGGCTGGTTCGATTCGACAGGAAAAGTGTTGTCAACCGGATTTAACACATTGGCAACTGCAGTTTTATTATCATTTAAAATTATTACAGAAATTGAAATTATTGCAAAAAGAAGGAAAAACGATCCAACCAAATATCTTGATTTCTGAAATGCAAGTTTGAATTTCTTAAACGAATACATGGAAGCGCTTATTGCCAGTAAATAAATTACAAACGACGACATTAACGGAGCTGCTGCCTGCATGCACGGATATGTTGCACGACTTGGTTTTGGAATCACCCGGATTAAAAACCACAGTGTGGCTGATATTCCGACAATTAAAAGGTAGGTTTTCGAGGTTTTAAAATTATTGGAAAATTTCAGTTTCATGACTATTGGATATTGGTTTAGGTCGTAATATTAGTCATATTTCACTTTGAAAAGAAATTTCTTTAAATCGAATGCATCATTTGCATTTTTTAAAACCTTATTTCCAAAACCTCAGTAGAAAAACAAAACCCACAAACCACAACCTTATTAAGGGGTTTATTGATAGCCGGTAACACAAAATAAGGCAATGGGGGGTTTCCGGGCTACTTATGTGACGGGAAGAAAATAAGGTTTTAAAACTTTTGTCGGGCACGGGCGGAAAGAAGCCCACCGAAAACCACTCCCGATAGCTATCGGGACCGCACTTGACGGGTAGCTGAAGTTATGGTGTGTAATTGGTTACAAAAATGTCAGTCCGACCTTTTTATTTAGACCCTTCTCGAAAATCCGAATCAGTGTCGATAATTGAATATTGCCTTTAGCATTTTCTATTTTTGAAATATAGCTTTTCTTGGTTCCTGCTTTTATCGCAAGTTGTTCTTGAGTCATATTTGCCGTCTTTCTTGCTTCCTTAAGCATCTCACTTACGATGAACATTTGAGCACCTTCTTCATATTCATTTCGGCTTTCAGTCCCAATCTTGCCATGCTCTTTTTCTATAAGTTCATCAAATGTTTTTATTCCTTTATAATCAGTCATGTTTTTATTTTTTAGATTCAAAATATTCTTTCATTATCCTCATTGCCCTTTCAATCTCATTAACTGGTGTTTTCTGTGTCTTTTTTTGAAACCCATTAAATAGAACAATCAGCTTTCCTTCGTCAAAACAACAGAATACCCGGTAAATATTTGATTGATATTCAATCCGTATTTCATAAAGTCCATCATATCCCGTCATAGGAGATAAAAACTTTTCCGGTACTCTGTCAACCTGCTTTATTAATTCAAGTACATACTGAACTTTTTGTTTAACCTTTACATCCAGCTCTTTATAAAAGTCAGTGAAGTAGTCTCCGTGAAATACTATTTGTCTAGCCATATGCAAAAGTTATCTCCAAAGATAACAAGTCTTTCTCGAATTCCAAATACCTTAGTAAAAATGCAGTGTCTTTCATGAACCGGGTATTATGCGCCATAACGTAGGAAGCTACACGCAGGGGCGGATTGTCTCGCCTTAGGCGAGATCAAGCCGAAAAGCAGCCCGGGCGGAAAGATACACACCGAAAACCACCGCTGCCGAACTTGCCGGGTAGCTGAAGTTAGCGGTTCGTTCTTTTTTTCTGTCCGTGTTGGATGTGTCATTTTATATTTTAAATTTGTAACCATTGTGTAAGGTTAAACTATGTGGTTATGAATGAATATTTAACACTCTCCGAAGCGTCCGAACTCATTGGTAAAAGTAAAGAAACGTTAAGACGTTGGGATCGGGAAGGCAGATTTTCTGCCGTCCGTGAGCCAATGAGTAATTATCGTGTCTATAATAGAGTTGAAGTCCAAACATTGTTTAACGATTTTCTGGTTAAAGATACAAAAGATACGACTTCTAATTATGTCGAACCGGAAAATGATTACAAGGTTTTAGAATTATTTGCTGGTGCTGGTGGTTTGGCTGTCGGCATGGAGAAAGCTGGTTTAAATTGTGTTGCCTTAAATGATATTGACAAATGGGCTTGTCAAACGTTACGCAAAAATCGACCAAACTGGAAAGTCTTGGAAGGCGATATAAAGGATTTTGATTTTTCAGAATACCATGATAGAGTTGATGTTGTTGCAGGCGGTTTTCCGTGTCAAGCATTTAGTTATGCTGGCAAAAAATTGGGTCTAGCTGATGCAAGAGGAACTCTATTTTATGAATTTGCGAGAGTTGTCAAAGAAGTAAACCCACCCATTTGTATTGGCGAAAATGTTCGGGGATTATTGAGCCATGAAAATGGAAGAACATTGCAAGGAATGATTTCAATTTTAGATGAGATTGGATATAATGTTGTTCCTTTTCAAGTCTTAAAGGCTATAAATTATAGAGTTCCACAAAAAAGAGAGCGTTTAATCTTAGTAGGAATACGAAAGGATATTAATTTAAAATACGAATATCCAAAACCACATAAGAAAATATACACACTAAAAGATGCTTTAAAAAAGGGGGATTTGTTTGAAAATAATGTTCCAAAGTCAGATGGTGCTAAATATCCAAAAAGCAAGGTGGATGTCTTAGATTTAGTGCCACCCAAAGGGTATTGGCGTGATTTGCCAATCGAAATTCAAAAACAATTTATGGGTGGAAGTTTTTATCTCGGTGGTGGAAAAACAGGCATGGCTCGAAGAATTGGTTGGGACGAACCTTGTTTAACTTTAACTTGTAGTCCGGCTCAAAAGCAAACTGAACGTTGCCATCCTGACGAAACCCGTCCGTTTACTGTCCGTGAATATGCCAGGATTCAAACTTTTCCTGATGATTGGAAATTTGTGGGTTCAATGGCACAGCAATATAAGCAAATTGGAAATGCTGTTCCTGTCAATTTGGGGACGGAGGTCGGTTATTCTATTGTGAAATTCTTAAACCAATACTACAACTTATTAAAACCCAGATAGTAGCTGTAGTTTTCAAAAGTAATTTGTTCCAAAATAGTTCTTTTGGATGACTTGATTTCTAATTGAATTTCGTTCAACGCAGAATTTTCTGCAATTTCTTCATTTTTGTCTAAAGATTCCAGATAGTCTTTAATGGCAATTGGGAGTACTTTGTAAAGTTGCATCATTGCATCTTCTTGTCCTGAAAGTAAAGCATAAAACCGGTCGCCTGAAATTTTATAAACTCGGCTGTGGCTGTATTCTTTGCCGTTGATATCGCCGTTCCACAACGCACAAAAACTACCTTTTGCTAAAATCTGAACCCAATAACACTTCGCTTTTTTATAATCGTTCGCGTACCGAGCCAATTTTTGAAAAAGGGCTTCGGCAGAACTGCTATTCATAGTGTTATGTTTATTCTTAATGTCTGCAAATAAAGTGTCGTCTTCCGCTTTTATATCAAATCCGCTCAAATTGCCAACTTCAAAACCTTTTATGCCACCTAGAATTTGCTCGTGAAAAGTTCCAATAGAATTGTTGATTGATTTGTCAATTTGCCTCAAAATTTCAGATTGGATAAGGCTTTCTTCATCTATGTCGTTGAATCTTGAATCAAAAGTCAGTTTGATTGTGTCGACCTTGTTTGAGTAAAAATTCTTCTTGTTTATATTATTTTTCGCCTTCAAATACGCCTTGTGAAGATTGTCGATGCAGTTAAGCAAGTGCTCGTCTGAGATGAAGTTGACATATTTGTTTCTCATAAAATTCCGTTGTTGTTTTTCAGTCGCTAAATTAACATTAAAAGTTAAATATAAGTTAGGCTGAAAATTGCAATATCGCCCTAGAATGCCCTATAACTAGTTAATCCCCCGAAGTTCTTATACTTTTTCTCATCTTTTCAGCAGGGTATTTAATGGGAGGGCTGGGTTGGGTTTCGATGGTGTTCATGGTTGAATCAGGTTTTTAGTTTTCCAAATGTATAAAATTCAAAATCAGAACCCATAATCAACCGGTGTTTTTTTAGGTTCATTTTTACATCGCGGTTCATCCGGCCACTACTGATTGAAAGCTTTGCCTGTTTGCTGCCGCTTTCCGCTACTTCGCCAACAGCAACAGGTGTCTTTTGGGCAATTGCCGGTATTTCGCAAGGTCAGCCCGGCGTCTGGCAATGGCTTTCCGGCGTCTTGCTAAAGCCTACCGGCGTCTGGCAATGACTTTCCGGCGTCTTGCGAAGACTTTCCGTGCACGTAATCCGTCTGTAAGACGACGGAAACTGTTCGCAAGAAGGCGGAAATCGTTAAAAAGAAGGCGGAAACTGTTAGAAAGAAGGCGGAAATCGTTAGAAAGAAGGCGGAAACTGTATGCAAGACGGCGCGAGGCAACTGCAAAACAAAAATGAACGCTAAAAGTTACAATTTCCACTTTTCACAAATAAAATGGAAATACGTGAAAATACCTGACAGTGAGGCTTGTTTTGTGTTTTAATTATAGTATTTTAGGTGTCGTTAATCAATTAAATTTATAACTATGTCAAAAACACCTTCCCGTCTGTTTGACGGATCTTATGATGATGTAATTACAAAGTCACAGTCGATGCAACCGCAATTCGAAGCCGACCTTCCCGAGTTTACAGCTTTCAATCCCTGGTTTACCGGAGATGTCAATACCCAGCTGGTAGAAGAAACACAGATTGGACTATCTGATTTTTCGGAAAGCAGCCATACCGCCGAAATTGTGACTCAAACCGAAAACATTGCCGGGCTGCTTACCCAATCGGGCAAGAGTTACCAGAAGCTGATGTACTATGTTGAAAATGGTTTGGGCGACACCAAAGCGGTAATGGATACATTTGGTCGTTCGCGCTACGAAAAAGCCCGTCGGTCGGAAAAAGAAATGGTTTCGCTGCTTAAACAGGCTACAACTGCCGCCAGTCAGGAGGAATTCGCGATTGGGTTGGCCACAGCGGGCATGCCCGCCACGTTAATTGCCGACCTGGAAGAACTGGCCGATATTCTGGCAGCTGCCGACGGCAAACAGGAAATGCTGAAGAAACAACAATTATTGGTTACCAGCGAGCGTATTGCGCTGTTTAATTCGATTTGGGACAAACTGAGCCGCATTAGTTCGGCGTCAAAGATTATTTATGCTGAAGATCCCGCCCGATTGGCCATTTACCAATTATACGACAGCAGCAGTTCGGATAACGAACAACCTGAAACTCCGGCTTAAAGATAATTTTGAAGTTAATGATGAATGGGTTTTTTCCGGGAATCACTTAGGGGGTTGGTGGTTTCCGGATTTTTCTTTTTTATTCCGGGGAAAACAATTACAGCGAAGATTCCAACCCGCACCGGGTTGTGCTCTTCCCAATATATTCTATGCTATTAAAAACCAACCCGTACAGGGTTGAGATTTCCCAAATGATCGAAAAACCCGGTACGGGGTTCGATTTTACCAGCTCAATAAAATCAAATCATTTTTTTGCGGTTCGAAACAGAATTCTTAGATTTCGAACCTTTTTAATATTCAGTGAAAATGAGTAAACCGAAAATTGCTGAAAGGAAAATTTCAAAAAAACAAAAGGTTGTTTTTAAATTAATAACAGGATTAATTCCATTCTTAATTTTATTGGCTTTTGAAGGATTATTGCGATTAACCGGTTACGGTGACAATCTTGATCTTTTTATCAGAAATCCCACCGAAGGATACGAAAAATATATGATTGTAAATCCGGTAGTTGGGAAAAAATATTTTCAGAAATTTGAATACACTGCACCTGCCAACGATATTTTTTTAGCTGAAAAACCCGAAAATACTTTCAGGGTTTTTGTAATGGGAAGCTCCACTGTTTATGGTTTTCCGTATGAACGAAATCTCATGTTTTCACGAATCCTGCACAAGCAACTGGAAGATGCATATCCCGACAAAAAAATCGAAATGGTAAATACTGCAATTACTGCAATCAACAGTTTTACATTGCTCGATTATACCGACCAGATTTTGAAATATCAACCCGATGCCGTACTTATTTATGCCGGTCATAATGAATTTTACGGGGCTTTCGGTATCGGGTCGAATGAAACCATGAGCCGAAACCGGGAATTGACCCAACTTCATATTACCTTAATGGATTACAAAATTTACCAATTGCTGAGAAACCTTATTGCCGGGATCTCACAAAAAATAGCAAGTGGGAAAAATGATGAAGTTCACGGCACTTTAATGAAACGGATGGTTGCTGACAAAGATATATTGCTAAACAGCGAGGAATATAAAATTGCCATGGAGCGATACAGGCAAAATATGTCGGATATTTTGCAAAAAATCCAAAAGGAAAATGTTCCTGTTTTTTTTAGCGAAATGGTTTCGAATGTGAATGGTTTGGAACCATTTAATTCTGTTTCAGCTGACGGACTTGAACCTGCGATTGACGTCTATAAAAAAGCCCAAAAAGCTGAGATGAATGGAGATTTCGATAATGCGCTCGGTTTGTATTACAAGGCAAAAGATCTGGATTGTATCCGTTTCAGGGCTTCTGAAGAAGTAAACAGTATTATTAATGACCTGGCAGATCAATATAAAACTTATAAAATACCGATGCTTTCGTGGTTTCAGAATCATTCACCAAATAAACTAATTGGCAATAATTTAATGACCGAACATGTTCACCCAAATATTGATGGCATTTTTATTATGGCACAGGCATTTTTTGATGAAATAAAAAAATCGCAGGTTGCCGGAGTATCAAACGTTGCGGATATTTCAATGGAGTATTACAAAAAAAACTGGGGTTATACCGAGATCGATTCATTAATCGCATACCACAGAATTCAGCTTTTAAAAGGGTTTTGGCCATTTACAAACGATGAAACTATGGGCGCAAATTATAAAACAAAATATCGCCCAAAATCTTATTCCGATTCGCTTGCATTTACAGCAATGAAAAATGCAGATTTGTCTTTGGATGAGGTTCGGCTTGATTTGGCCCGGAAATATGAAAAAGCTGGGCAAATTGAAAAAGCTTATAAAGAATATGAAGCTTTGATAAGAACAAATCCATATTTGGCAGTGAATTACCGCGATGCTGCCAACTGTCTTTTGCAACTTTCAGATTTACCGCTTGCCTTGAATTATTTTAAGAAATCACTCGAATACGAAGAATCTTTTTTTGCAAATTACCGGATTGGTGAAATTTATTTGTTGAAGGGAGATTACAACAATGCAATCAGCAGTTTTGAGAAGTCATTTTCGTTGGCTCCCGATGATAAAAAAGTGAATGTTCTCGCAAAATCATATACAGCCTTTGTTTATGCCAATAAAACCGAACAGGCTAAAGTAGCTGCTGCCGAATTAAAAAGAATAAATGCAAGTCAGTATTTAAGAATTCCACAAAAAACTTACGTTTATGAAAAATACATTCCATTTCAAATAAGGGCGCAAATTGAACAGGCAAAACAACTAATTATTGACAACAAGACCGAAGAAGCATTAACATTACTTGAATCTTCATTGAATATTTACGATTCGCATATTGCAAACCGAATGATTGGAGAGATTTATTTCAAGCTGAATGATTTTGATAAAGCGCTTTTCCGGTTTAATAAAGTCTATAATCAGTTTAAATTCGATGCCAGGTTTTTAGATAATTTTGCTTCAGTTTATATTGCAAAAAATGACTTGTCAAATGCCCGGAAATATTATGAGGAAATAAAAACTATCGATCCTCAATACGAAAATCTGGAGCAATTAAATTTGTTACTTTCGTCAACAAATTAAATTTCTGCCATTGAAAATTCTCGGTATTTCAGCATTTTATCACGATTCCGCAGCCGCCCTGGTTGTTGACGGAAAAATTATTGCAGCCGCACAGGAAGAACGGTTTACAAGAATTAAACACGATCCTTCATTCCCAATCAGTGCAATAAAATATTGTTTACATGCTGAAGCAATAAATATTTCAGAACTTGATGCAATTGTATTCTACGACAAACCTTTGTTAAAATTTGAAAGGTTACTTGAAACCTATTATGGTTTTGCACCAAAAGGAGTTGCATCGTTTGTTACTGCAATTCCGGTCTGGATAAAAGAAAAACTTTTTTTGAAACGCATCATTCACCAGGAATTAGCCAGATTGGATGGATATGAAAAAGGAAAAGTAAAATTGCTTTTTCCTGAACATCACTTGTCGCATGCAGCCAGCGCTTTCTATCCTTCACCTTTTGAAGAAGCCGCCATTTTAACCATTGATGGAGTAGGAGAGTGGGCAACTGCTTCAATCAGTTTCGGGAAAGGAAATTCAATTACAAATATCAGGGAGTTGCATTTCCCCCATTCTGTTGGGCTATTATACTCTGCTTTTACTTACTATTTGGGTTTTACAGTTAATTCAGGAGAATATAAACTGATGGGTTTAGCGCCTTATGGAATTCCGGGCAGCAACGAAGTGAACCACTTTGTACGAATCATAAAAACTGAATTGGTCGATTTAAAAGATGATGGTTCGGTTTGGCTCAACCAAGAATATTTTTCTTATTCCACCGGGTTGCGTATGGTAAAAGAAAAGAAGTGGGAACACATTTTTGGTTTCAAACGGCGCGAAACAGAGTCGAAAATTGAACAGCACCATTCGAATCTTGCTTTGGCAATTCAGCAGGTTACCGAAGAAATTATAATAAAAATGGCTGGTGAAGCCAAAAAAGTAACCGGTGCAAAAAATATCTGTTTGGCGGGTGGTGTGGCTTTAA
Source organism: Draconibacterium sp. (assembly GCA_041739985.1). Classification (GTDB taxonomy): domain Bacteria; phylum Bacteroidota; class Bacteroidia; order Bacteroidales; family Prolixibacteraceae; genus Draconibacterium. Next base: position 102,606 of record JBGSMW010000071.1, read on the forward strand.
ATTGCGTGGCAAACGGAAAATTGTTAAAAGAAGGTTTGTTTGATGATATATTTGTTCAACCGGCTGCCGGTGATGCAGGTGGAGCGATTGGCGCCGCACTTGCAGCTCATTTTATATATTTTGGGAATGAAAGAAAAATTACTTTTCCCGATGGAATGAACGGTTCCTTTTTGGGGCCTGAATTTTCGGCGACTGAAATTGAACATGCTGCAAAATCATTCAAGGCAAAATATATCAAATTCGAAAACTTTAATGATTTAACTGAGCGCGTGGCACAAATAATTGCTGGTGGGAATGTAGTTGGCTGGTTTCAGGGGCGAATGGAATTTGGCCCGCGTGCACTAGGTAACCGAAGTATTTTGGGCGATGCCCGTAACACTGAAATGCAACTGAAATTGAACTTAAAAATAAAATACCGTGAAAGTTTCAGGCCTTTTGCACCTTCTGTTTTAGCAGAAGATTGCTCATCCTATTTTGAACTGGAGAAACCATCACCTTATATGTTGCTTGTTGCTAATGTTCAACAAAAACATTTGGTCAGCTTTCCCGAAAACTATTTTGATCTTCCGTTGATGGAACGATTATATTTTAAAAGATCAGATATTCCTTCTGTTACACATATTGATTGCTCGGCACGGATTCAAACCGTTCATAAAGATACAAATGAGCAGTACTGGAATTTAATCAGCAAGTTTAAAAAGCTAACCGGTTATGGAGTAATCGTAAATACAAGTTTCAATGTACGCGGTGAACCCATAGTTTGCACACCTGCCGATGCTTACAAATGTTTTATGCGCACCGAAATGGATTATCTTGTAATTGGCAATTACCTTTTCGATAAAACAGCGCAACCCGAATGGAAAAGTATGGATAACTGGAAGCAAGAGTTTAAATTGGATTAATTGTAAAATAATATCTTATTTTAACGCCATGCTTCAGCTTGGCGAGTTTATAACATCAAATGCAGGCTTTAGCCATTAAATATTTTTTATTTTTGCTATTGATATTAATTAATGGCTAAAGCCGAAGTGATTGTCATTTGTTTTAATCACCGGGCTAAAGCCACGGTGTAATATACCAAAATTTTATAAAAATGGATTTTTTAAAAGACCTTTGGAAATATTTGAAAGAGCGCAAAAAATGGTGGTTGATGCCGGTAATTGTAATATTATTATTGTTTGGCGTTTTAATTGTACTTAGTGGTGGAAGTGCCATTGCCCCGTTCATTTATACACTGTTTTAGCCGTCAATTATGGAAAGAGAAAAATCATTGGAGACAAGCCTCGTTTTAACAAGCGGATTTTTGTTGGTGTATATAATTACTAAAATTGATCTGTTTGTTTATCTTGCTTTTTGCTTTGGTATTATTGGTATTTTCCTCAAACCTGTTGCAAAAATTATAGCTGTTGGATGGTTTAAGTTAGCCGATATTTTAAATTATTTTGTGTCGAAATTTATTTTTGGAACCTTGTATTTTGTGGTATTGGTTCCTATTTCAATTTTGTACCGTGTTTTTAATAAAGATAGTTTAAAGCTCAAAAATCCATCTAAATCTGTATGGTATAAGCGGGATCATACTTATTCAGCTACCGACCTTGAAAATATTTGGTAAAGTTTGTCAGGTTTAATTTGCAGAATGCAAGCATTTTAGGCTTTACAAGGGTTTCAGCGGTAAAATTATTTTAATTTTAACATGTCTTAAACCCTTATGTAATTTTTTTATTTTGATTTAATTGCTAAATTCGTCAGTTGAATATTTAAAATGGGAAGGGGTCAAAAGAACATTTTAAAAAAGGAATTTCTATAACTAAAATAAATTATTAACTAAAAAACAGAGATTATGAGAAAATTTTTTACTTTGATTTTAGGCGTATTGTTTGTTTCTGCTGCATTTGCACAGCTGGAACGTCCAACAGCCGTTATTAAGAAAGCTGAGGTTAAACCGGTTATTGACGGAGTTTTTGATGAAGTTTGGGCTACTACAGACTCCCTTGCAATAGACAGACCTTACGATACTGCCAATGGCGCTCCTACTTTGGGAGAAGCTGGTGAAACATACTGGAAAGCTTTGTGGGATGAAGATGGTTATTATCTGATTATTAAAGTTACAGATGATAACTACTGGCCTAATTATCTTCATCCAGGAGGCGGTAATGCGTGGGAATATGACAAACCGGAAATTTATTTCGATGTGAACTTCGTCCTTGAAGATGGTGCTGGTCCAAGCGCAAGTGGAAGCGGGCATCACCAGATGGCTCCTGACATGACAGCAGCAAAGGAAAATGGTCAGTTGAACACCGAAGATAATGGAAGGCAAAATGCATTTAAAGTTGAAGCTCCTAATTATGTTGCTGAGTACTTTGTACCTTGGGGTAGCCTTACAAACAAAGATGGTGGTGGAGTTGATCTTGAAGCTCAAATTGGATTTGATGTAACTATTAATGACAGTGATGAGGACAATAATACCCGGAGACGTAGTGTTTGGGCGAATGTAGGACCTGATGCTACTGAAGCATGGTCTAACATGGACCAGTGCGGTATTATTACACTGGAAGGTGCAGTGGTTATATATGTTGATGAAGTTAACATTTCTGTTGATGGTGCAATTACCGAAGATAACCAGCAATTGCAGGTTAATGTTGAAGTTCTTCCAGAAGATGCAACAGTTAAAACTGTAAAATGGCATATTAGAAAAGCTGATCCAAATGACACAACACCGGTTAAAGCAACTATAAGCGCATCAGGATTGATTACTCCAATTGTAAATGAAGAATTAATTATTTATGCTTCAGACGCAACTGACTTTGTTGATTCAGAAGAAATAACTATTTCTATAACAGGGCAGAAACCTACAAAAGCGGAATTGAGTTATATTAAAAACGGTAATTTCGATGTTGTTACCGAAACAGGTGCACCTGGTGCACCATGGACTGGTGGTTCTACTGTTGTTGATGGTGTATTGAATATTACAAATACTAATCCACAAGGTGTAAATCCTTGGGACTGGACTGTTGGACAGAATATTAATATTCCACAATCCCTGAAAGATGAACCTTTTGTTTTAAGTATGAAATTATGGGCATCTGAAGCGGACACATTTGATGTGGATATTGAACACATAGGTGGAAATTATGTTAGGTTTGGCAGCACTTCTGATCCAAAAGCCAGTGGTACATCGCAATGGAGATGGGCGCCATTAACAACAGAGCCAACTGTGTATGAGATTGCAATTGAGAATTTCTCAGCTATGGATCCAGTCTTAGCGCAGAAGTTCAACTTTTTTGCTGGTTTAACAGGTTCAACTGTATATATTGACAGTGTTTCATTAGTTAGTGTAGCTGATTTGGCTTTAGTTTATACAGCGACTTCTCAGGTGAGAGCTATGGAAACATTTAAAGTTTATCCTAACCCTGCAACTTCTAAATTGAATGTAGAACTTTCTGCAATTAATTCAAGGGTTGAAATTTACAACAGTGTAGGTGTAAAAATGGACGAAGCAGTAGTTTTTGGAAATCGTCATTCATTCGATGTTAGCGCTTATGCAAAAGGTTTATATTTTGTAAAAGCCAACGGAGTGGTTGTGAAGTTTGTAAAATAACATTACAATATAATTTTTTGAAAAGAGCTGTCTCGTTTGAGGCAGCTCTTTTTCTTTGAATTCATTGTCACATCAGGAATAATTTTTAATATTTAATGGGGTAAGTAATAAGAAAGTTTTATTGTCGTGTTCCTCACCCCCAACCCCCTAAAGGGGGCAATCGCTACTTGCAAACAGTTCCATCTGAATGCTGCAAAAAGTCCCCTTCAGGGGATTTAGGGGTAAAAGATAAAAAACGACATAATATTGTTTCTCATACTTAAATGGTAAACCATGAAGTAATTTATATTTCAATTTTTCCTTGTTATCTTTACTCTTACCTGGAAAAATTCCGATGGTTATTAATTGAATAAACTTTGTATGAAAAAACTAACTTATACTTTTTCAATTCTTGTATTTTTCACAGCTATTAATAGTTTATCCGCACAACGTGGCTATTTTGATGCTCCTTATAAACGTTATGAAGCCGATCAGGCTGGTTTGTCAAATGGCGCTTTTACAACAGAAAAATCCTATGCACAGGTTGATTTGCAATCTGAAGCATCTGAACAGATTTGTGTTGATATGACAAGTGCAAATGCAAGTGTTGAATTCAATCTTTCCGAAGCAGCTGATGGCCTGGTAATTCGTTATTCGGTGCCGGATGGTGAAGAAGCAGTTATTGGAGTATATAATGAAAATACCAAAATCACCAGCATTACGCTAACCTCAAAATGGTCGTGGGAATATTTGTGGAACAATGGTGATCCAAACAATGTTGGAATAACGAATAAAAATCCACGAATGCGGTTCGATGAAATCCGTTATAAACTTCCGGAAAAATTAACAAAATTGAAGCTGGTAAATGAAAGTGGAAATCCTACTGTCGATTTTATTGAAATGGAAGTAGTTCCTGAAGAAATTGCTCCACCTGAGGGTGCTGCAATTTACAATGGTGACGGGAGTACTTTACAGGATTTTATTGATGCAAACGGGAGTGAAATTATTTATATACCTGCAGGAGTTTACAACATACACAGCCAGCTTTATTTTGGTGTTGCAAAAACAAAATTACAGGGAGCAGGGATGTGGTATTCGCAACTAAATTTTACAGTTACAAATGCAAGTAATGGCGGCTTGCGGGCAAACGCAAAGGAAATTGGTTATTCCGATTTGTATATTACTTCTGAAATGACCACAAGAACAAATGGTTATGCTGGTATTCTCGGTATTTATACAAATGGTTCGGTTATCAGAAATATTTGGGTTGAGCATTGTGCAGTTGGGGCATGGATCGGACAATATGTTCAGGGAGGGATTGCTTACGCTGATGGTTTTTTAATGAGTAATTGCCGTTTCAGGAACACTTATGCCGATGGTATAAACCTGTGTAAAGGCACAAGTAATGCAATTGTTGAACATTGTAATTTCAGGAATAACGGTGATGATGGTATGGCAATCTGGAGTGCTGAAGGACTGGAGTGTATAAATAACACATATAGGTACAATACTACTGAAAATGGCTGGCGTGCTGCCGGTGCTGCACTTTATGGAGGAAAGGACAATAAGTTCTATAACTTAATTATAAGAGATAATATCGATGTAGGAATAACCATTACAAATACGTTTCCTGGTGTGGGATTTAATGATGACGGTATGCACGATTTTCATGACATTACAATAAGTGGATGCGGTACTTACAATGCAACCTACAACGACAGGGTAGGGGCAGTTAACATTTATCATGCTTTAAGCGCAGGCAAAAAAATTCAAAATATACGGATGTACAATATCGATATCAACGATTCAAAATGTGATGCAATTCGTATTGCAAAATCTGCTGGTGAAGGCATATTTAATCTGGTTTTTGAAAATGTAACTGTCAACACAACAGGAATTGAATATCCTTTCAATAATATAAATAATGACGCTGCACAACGTGGATTTGTTGTTTATTTTGATAAGTATCCGCTTGGGGGCGCTACTTATTGTAACTTGAATTATTCAAATTTAGGTGGAAATGCAGAAGAAAAAGCCTTTTTTACCACACAAAAAGGAACATTTCGATGGACTGAATTATCGGGTTGTGAACCGGCCGAAGTTACAGGAATTAATCTTTCACCTTTGGATACAACAATCGCCGGTGGCGCCAGATTTAAGTTGATTCCAATTTTTTCTCCGTCAAATGCCACTGATAAATTAGTAAGTTATACAGTAGATGACCCGTCAATTATTTCTGTTAATTATGAAGGACTGGTTACAGGATTAGCCAAAGGCCAGGCAACTGTTACTGCCACAACCCTGGATGGTAATTTTAAGGCAGTCAGTAAAATTAATGTCTCCGGCGATCCAATCGTTTACTTCAAAATTAAAAGCCGGTGGCAAAGTACCTATCTTTTTGATGCAGGTGATCGGGTAAAATATAACCTAAATGCAAATGATGATACTTTTTTGTGGGAAATTAAGGACATTGATGGAAAGAAGAATATAATGAATATTTCAACGGGCGATTATATGAATATAGAAAACCTTTTAGGTTATATTGAATGTACACCGGCAGATACTTCAAAGTTAAGTTCAATGTGGTTGATTGAAGAAACCGGTGATGGCTTTGTAAGGATAAATAGTGATTTGAATAAATTGGATTTTATACATGTAGAAAATCTCCAAACCCATGCACAATACGGAATTGTTGAAACAACCTGGTGGAGTGCTATGTGGGAGCTTGAACCTGTTATTGTAACATCTGTTGCAGATTTAACCATTGAAAAAACTGCGAAAATATATCCAAATCCAACTGGTGGAGATTTCAATTTGTCATTGGGTGAAATAACCGTTAATGAGAGAATGTCAATAACCATTTACAATCTTTTTGGGCAGAAGGTTTTCAGTACTACCATCTTCTCAAATACCGGTGAATCCAATTACAAAGTAAATACCGGAAATATTCTTACTCCGGGAAATTATTTAGTCGTTGTAAAAGGAAATACAAATCTGGCAAAAGCCAGATTGATGATTTGCAGGTAAGGGAATTTACAGGTTTTTTATGAAAAAGATACAAAAAAAATGGCTGCAAAAACTTGCAGCCATTCAATATATCAAGAAAAATCTGATTTTAATTGGAAGGTAAATACCAGTTTGCAGGATTCATTAATTTATTGCGAATAGCATCATATTCACTAGTCCCTGCAAATTTAGCAGCAACGCGGTCAGCAAGGTAAGCAGGATCATTTCTTCTTTCAGCAACACGCACCAAATCAAACCAGCGTTTTCCTTCGAAAGCCAGTTCCATTGCCCTTTCAGCAATAATTAAATCTTCAATAAGAATAGTCCTTTCTTCCAGCGGAATACTATCCCTTTCAGGTACTACTCTTGACTTTAGGTAAGCTCTGCCACGGATTCCAAGATTAGCTGACCATTTTGAGAAAATCGCTGGTTTTGGATTTGTACTGTTAACGCCCTGGTTTAATAGCATCAGTGCATATTTTTGTGAATCTGCATCACCCATGCGGTTATAAGCTTCTGCTAGTAACAAATGAAGATCAGCCGCTCTGGAGAGAATTATATCTGAACTTTGAAGATCATTTGCATCCATTGCATATTTTCTGATATAAGGATTCACAAATTCATAAGTAGTATCTGAAGTCATCTCAATGTCCTCTGATCCAAAAGTAAAGGCACCTCTGTATATATCCATTTGAACTTCGCCTGCCAAAGGTATTTGTGCCATAAACGAGTCAATAACTATGCTTGACGGTCTCACTAAATAGTCGTTTTTAACACTTAACCAACTGGCGAGTGGATTGAATTGGCTTTCAGATCTTGAATACGGAACAACTGCAATGTTTTCAATAGATTGAGATTCAGCATTAAGAAAAATTGCACCCCATGCGGCATCCTTATATGATTTATCAACTTTTAACAATGCAGGTCCATTTTGATAACTTTCACATGCCAGTTTTAAGTAATTTGCTGCATCAGCATACCTGCCTACTTCGAGGTACAGTTCACCCAGAATCGCTTTATTATTAGGAAAGCCGAGTCTATACTCCGGGTATTTTGTAGTTGTAAACGGCGATTCAAAATATTTTTCCAACTGGGCAATAAGTTTATCAATTATTTCAGCTTTACCAAGTATATTTTGAGTATGGTTTGCCGGAAGTGAAGCCAGATTATCTTCAAAATAGGCTGCCTTGTTATATAAGCGGACAAGGGTGAGATAAGTATAAGCCCTTAATCCAATTAATGCCCCCTTATATGAAAAGGCTGCTAATTCATCATATTCTTTGTCCAAATCTTTTACTTTGTCAATATTCAGAAGAACTTCATTAATATTGATGATCACCTTGTAAAGGTCTGATGCATCAATGTAGGGGTTGTTCGCCGAAATATTCTGGTTGTTGATTTCTTTTAAATAAGAATCGGCATTAGGTGTAAGTTCCATCATGTCAGATCTTACTCCATCGAGCATAATCAATTTTGGCGCTATATCCTGATAAGTAACAAAAGTACCGTAAACCGAAACCTCCGCATCAATAATTGATTTGTAATGTTGATCGGGTGTAATTCTGTCACCGGCAGTGTTATCAAAGAAGTCGTCCTTACAGCCATAACTTGTTATTAGAAACACACTGAGGATTGCAAGTATGTATGGTGATATTCTTAATTTCTTTTCCATTTGTTCTATGTTTTACCTGTTATAAGTCTAATTTTAAACCAATAATAAACGATTGGGTCTGTGGCATTTTACCATAATCAACTCCCATATAAAAGGGATTATTCATGTAACTGAAATCAGGATCGTAACCTGAGTAATTGGTTAAAGTGAAAAGGTTAGTGGCTGTTAAATAAATGCCTACACCCTTCACAAATCCCTTAATAGGTGGAACGTCATAATTCAATGTTAGTTGCCCAAGACGAAGATATGAACCGTCTTCAATCCAACGATCTGAAAATACTGTGTTACCTGATGGATCTCCATAAGCTAATCTTGGTAAAGTTGCGCTTGTGTTTGTTGGTGTCCATCTTTTTAATACCTCTGTTGACTGGTTGGCATATTCACTCATCGATTCCATTTTGTATCTTACGTAATTGAATACATCGTTACCAACAGAATAATTAAACATTGCCGACAATGAAAAATTCTTGTAAGTAAATGAAGTGAAAATTCCACCAAAGAAATCCGGATTTGGGTTTCCGATAATTGTTTTATCGTTTTCGTCAACAATACCATCTTCGCTTCCAACAAATTTAATATCACCCTCCTGCATCAGGTTGCCATTTGGTCCTACAATTCCTTTTGCTGCATCTGCGCTTGTTAAAAGTCCATTGGTTTGATATCCGTAATAGGCATTTACAGCATTACCTACCGAAGTGATAAACTGTGCAGCATCAATTGTGGTTATTATATCTTTAGTATTTGGATTTATAAAAGTTAAACTTTTAACTTCAGTCACCTCTTTGCTGGCAGAGCCTCCCAGGGTCCAAACCAAATCATTAAAATGGAAACGGGTATCAGCAGATAATTCAAAACCCGTCGATTCGATTTTTCCTCCGTTGTCAAAGTAATTCGTGTAACCGTATGTTACAGGGAGTTCTTGTCTTATAATTAAATTGTTGACATTTGATTTATATACATCAAAATGAAAATTTAATTGTTGTTTAAATATGGAAAGGTCAAGACCGGCATTTATTGTAATCTGTTTTTCCAATTCCATATTTTCATTTGGAATGACTTCTCTTGTAAGTACTCCCGCTCCATTGTATCTGCGGTCAGTGTAATACATTTTTGAATAATCATAAATTGTACTGAACATATTTCCGGTTGTTGAATATGAACCTCTGAGTTTCAGATCTTCAAGCCAATTGACCTCATTCAGGAAATTTTCTGAAGAAAGACGCCATGCAGCACCAACAGATGTGTAAATGTTGTATCTATTATCGGCATTTACCGCAGAATTCCCGTCGTATGATAAGTTTGCATTTATGTAATACTTATTCTTAAAATTATAATCAAAATCACCAAAATAGGAGACCCATATCAGTTCCCTGTTATCACCAGTTGTTGACCGGAGATAACTGTACTGAGAACCTTGTCCAAGACTTTTAAAATCATCGGAAGGTGTGTTAAGGTCCAAGCTCAAATTGTATTTATAGCTGTTTGACAAATACCTAAATCCGGCATTTGCAACAAGTGAGTGACCTGTGGTCGTTTTTTTTGTATATGTTAGTTTTGTATAGTTTTGTGTTGAACGAAACTCATACACAAAATCGCCTGGGCTGTTATAGGCGGAATCAACCCGAACAATCCCTAAATCAGGTAAAAATATATTTTCACGGGAATTGTTGAAATTTATACCTACCAGCGTTGAAATATTGAAATTTTCATTAACCCTGTAATTTGCTGTAATTGAACTTAAGAAATGATAATTCCTGTTGCTTCCTGAAGCATTATTTGTTATTGCAAGTGGATTACTTACCATAAAAGTATTCCCTACATCATCTAAATATTCAAGTTGCGCTCCCGTAGCTTTGTCTCTGGCAAAAGGAGCCATAGTTGGAGGTTTTAATACTGCTGAAATATTTGAATTTTTCCAAACACTTGGACCCTGATTTGCCAATTTACTGTCGGCTAATGAAAGTTTGGCATTTGGTATAATTGAAAACTTATCTGTAATATTAATATTTCCATTAATACGGAGATTATACCTTGTATATAATGAATTGTCACTAATTCCTTTATGTGACAGGTAGCCGGTTGATATATTATAAGTTGCAACGTCATCCCCTCCCTTCAAAAAGAAATGGAGTTTTGAAACAGCAGATGGCGAATAAATTTCATTCTGCCAATCTGTATTGTTGTTGTATTTATAATAATCAGCAGATGACTCATTGCCGTTTAACCATGGATACATTGTGTTCACCTGAGTAGCATTATATCCCTGTGATGTCAGCATTTCTGAAAAATAGTTGTTAAACTGAGCGGGATTTAGAACATCCAGCGACTTTGGAGCCATTGTAATACCTCCATAAGCCGTAAATTTCATTACTGTACTTGTTTCAGCTTTTTGTTCGGTATTTATGCTTACTACTCCATTTGAACCTAATGCACCAAGGTAAGAGTTCCCGTTCTTAAAAACTGTAATATCGGATATATCTTCAATATCAATAATATCCATTGGATTAAGAGAAAAACCTTCCATTAAACTAACATCGGCATAAGAATAGGTATGGATCATCCCGTCAATAAAAAGTATTGGTTCTGTATTTGCATACAAGGAAGAAAAACCCCTGTTTTTCATGAATGTTCTGTGTCCGGGCATTCCTGACTGATTAACCACCGACATTCCCGGCACTTTCCCCTGAAGACTTTGGTCGAATGATGTGACTTTTGATCGTTTTAAATCTTCGGCGGTAATCGCAGTAACAGAATAAATGGCATCCTTAACTGCTTGTGGCCCGGTTGGAGTATTGTAAGAATTATCAAAAGACTTGAATTCGGATGAAACAAGAGAAATATTCACTTTTTCCCTCCCGTTCAGAAAAATCTTACGCAAATTATAACCCGGAAGGTTGAAAATTAATTCAGTTTTCAGGTTAGGCACTGCAATTGAAAAAGCTCCATTTTCATCGGTATCTGCTGTTGTACCGGTTGAAGTAACTGATATTGTAACCTGTTTTAGAGGGAGACCGGTTCCTGATTCCGTTACCACACCCGTTACATTCACATTGGGTGATTGTGCCATCAAAGGTTCAGTAACGTTGATAGCGAAAAACAAGGTTAAAAGTGATAAACAGGTAGTGTATAAATATTTTTTTGTCATTTCAAAACTGTATTAAATTATTTAACAGGTATTGAATTAATTGGTAATTGGTGTAAATATTATAGTATCCCAGAAAAGTAAACCGGGGCTTGTAGCAAATACTTTGAATTTATGAGTTTCAGTTTTAGTCCAGTCAACTTCCGCCCAGGTAGTACTTTCAGCAGGTTCCGAACTTTTTATAAGAGCAGTGTTCACCCCATCAATGTAAACAGCATAGTCAATTTGACCTGACCATAGATTTGATGTTATTTTATATTTGCCTTTCATTATTTTAGGCGTGGTTACTTCGCACCACCACCATCCACTCATGCTGAGACAGTCATCGTTAAGTACTTTACCTGTATCATGGTCTTTAAAATAATACAATAAATAGTCGCCTTCCCATTTGATATTTGCAAAAGTGTTTTGTCCATCAAACCATCTGGCGTAATATTTACCAAAGTAGTCGCCTTGTTTTAAATCAAAGTGATCTGTTGTTTCCCATGTAATTACTGCAGGTTTTGGTTGAGTAACAGGTAACAATCCGGCTACTGTGTGTACAGTACCGTTTTTGCCGGGATTGTTGGATTGGTCGATTACAAACTTTGTGTAATTGTTATTCGCATCAATGTTTATTTTGTAATCGTCGTCAACTCTTATGGAAAGGTTATAATCATATGTAATTGTTGGATAAAGACCTGTTTCCATAGTATTTAAGTAGTAGGTGTTGGCAAGACAGTGGTATTCCATAAACCTGAAGAACTCATTATTTAAATAAGTTACACTGTCAGGATGATTGGTAAAGTAGGCAATTAACTGATCAATGTTTGTAATTCCATAACGGTTAAAAGTTGAGTCTGCAACAGCCATTATTGTAAATCTTGTACGCGCTTCTCTTTTACCATAAGGGAAAGTAATGGTTTGCAAAGTGTCTTTCAGGTTGGTGCGGTTTAAACCCTGAGTAAACAAAGAATAAGACGGATTACCTGCAACCACTTCATATACACTTTTTGTTATCGGATCTAGTACCTTATCTATGTGATGAATTACTCCATTTGAGGAAATCACATCTCTTTTGATAATTTTACTGTATTTGTTTAGAATTATATCGGAACCCTGGAATTCGCTTACAACAAAATCACCTATGGCGTTTGGTTCACGGATAGCGCCAAGTCCAATATCACCCGTTTCAATTCTGGCGCCGATAATATGATTCAATGCCAGTTGTTTCAGGAATTCTTCGCTGAAATTGGTATATGAACCTACTCCTTTTTCGGCATAGTATGCTTTCATTTCAGTATCGGAAGGAAGAAACAATGTAAATGGTCCTCTTACAGCGAGGAGACTGTTCAATCCTGTGCTTTCCAATATTTTATTGAATTCAGAAAATTCAGTGTTTGTTTCAACGTATTCCGAAATTACCTGTTGCGTTGACTTAACATTCCAAAATATAGGTTCAGTATCGCATCCAACCAGCAACATTGCAAATAGTAAGATTTTGCTGCCTTGTTTAAGTTTTTTCCAATCAATATTTTTCATAATAAAAATATTTTGTATGTTTTTACCTGTCATAATATGGACTTTGAACCAGGTTTTGGTTATAAATTAATTCATGTTCGGCAATTGGTAAATAATAGCTCAAAGTATCGTAAACTTTAGTTCTTAATATAGCTTGTTGTTTAATATCGGCGCCTGAAAGGATCATATTAATAATAATCTGTTTGTTTTCAAACTTGTTTCTTTTGGCCGCACGTAACAAATCAAACCATCTTTTTCCTTCAAGCAGAAACTCTCTGCCTTTTTCGTCTAGCAATGCTTTTCTTAAAGTTTCTTTATCAAAACTATCTTCATAGGGCATTCCTGCACGCAACAAAGTCTCTCTGATCAAATTATTGGCAACTTCAAAATTTCCCAGTTCAATTTCAGCTTCTGCTTTCATAAGCATTATATCAGCAAAACGATAAATATTCCAGTTAGCATCACGTTCAGTACTTGTTCTGGCAACCAATCCAAGCGCATCTTTCCCCTGGTATTTCCATGTTGCAGTTTTGCCTGCAAAATTTCGTGCATCTTCCTTGCCAAGTATAAGACTTGTATTCCTTGAATTTAAAGCGACCTGAGCGGATCCGGAAGGAGGAATGAGGTTATTATATATTGGATTTTCCTGATTGTCAAGCGCATCATTGTATTGCATCTCGAAAATGCTTTCGACAGGTGAATTCCCCGGATAGTAAATTTTAAAATAAGTATCATTCTCTTCCAGACCATACAATCCTGAATTAATGATGTTATCGCAATATTCAACACATTTCGCATATTGCTCTTTCCATAAGTACACATCGGCTAATAGAGCCATAATCGAATACTTGTTTGCACGCCCATAGAAATAGTTGCTGCCCTGAAATTCAGTTGTATATGCCATATCTTTTGCTTTTAAAAGATCAGCAATTATTTGGTCGGTTACAACATTTTCAGGACTTTTTCCGATATACAGATTTGTTGTATCTGAGATTGAAGCTTCCAACACCAATGGAACATCTTTCCATAACCTTACAAGATAGAAATATGCCAAAGAACGGATGAAAAGCGCTTCGGCATCAACTGCATCCAACATTTCTTTAGTGAAGGTTTTATCTTTCCCAAACACTTCTTTGTCATAAATCATAAGCGTATTTGCCAGGTTAATAGCGGCATAGTAATCTTTCCAGTTTACTACTCCATTTGTTGGACTTATGTTGCTTTGACCAATTCTAATGTAATCTGCAAATGTAGCGCCTGAAAAAGTTATTAAGTCGGCTCTTACTTCACCCATAATCAATGCAGGCAGGCTTGCCTTGCGCATTGCATTGTATGTGGCGGCAAGTGCACTGTTCACATCTTCTGTTTTTGTCCAGAATTTTTCCTTAACCAGTTTATCTTCAGGGGCTACAGTTAACCAATCCTTACAAGAGGAAAATGCCATAATTACAAGTAATAATGCAATTATTGACGAACTTTTTATATTGAGCTTTCTCATTGTATCATTGTTTATTTGTTAGAAACTAAGGTTTAACCCAAACATGTATTTTTTACTTGGCGGAGTTTTGCTATAATCTTTTGGAAGTGAATCAGGCTTTGCTGGAGGAGCCACGTCAGGATCCTGTCCTGAATAATTGGTCCAGGTGTACAGGTTATATGCGGTTGCAAAAACTTTCATATTGCTAAGCCGTAACTTTTTGCTTATAGACGGTTTTACATTATAGGTAAGAGACAATGATTTTAATCTCAGGTAAGATCCATCTTCAACAAACCTGTCGGAACCTAACCAGTTAAAACCTGTTTCGTATAGCGCTCTTGGTACATCTGTAACGTCACCCTCTCTCCGCCACCGCCAGTTTGTTGCAGTACTTTGATTATCGTAATTGTACATCTTTTCAGTATCCATTCTGGTTTGATTTATAATCTCCTGACCCACTTTAAAATAGAAGAATGAATTCAATACAAATCCTTTGTACTGAACCCTAAAACCTGTACCCCCCATTACTTTTGGATTTAAATCTCCAAGATAAACGAGATCAAGTTCATCAATTTTACCATCATAGTTTTGGTCTTTGTATTTTGCGTCTCCGCCTTCAAATACATAAGCTTGCGAACCACCCATAATCATTGAAAGAGGTTCTTCTGCATCAATTCCGTAAACAGGGTTACCGTTCTTATCCCTAACAATGGCATCCGCATCTGAGGCATAAACCCCAAGATACTCATATCCAAAAAATCCTCCAAGTGCTTCTCCAGGTGTGATACTTATTTTATAATTTCCATTTACCAGCATGTCACCATATTCAAGGCTATAGTTTTCTGGCAGACGCAATACTTTGTTTTGGTTGCCCGAAATGTTGAGGTTAAAATTCAACTGGAAGTCTTTTTTCCTTATAATGGTATAATCAAACATAAATTCGTAACCCCTGTTTTCCATCTCTCCATCGTTGCGGTCAATACCCGAAAATCCTGTGTGATTTGGAATACCTGAATTTTCAAGGTAGAGATCCAGGGTTTTCTTTCTGTAAAAGTCAGCTTCAATATTCATTCTACCATCCAGTCCTATAAATGAAAGACCGGGATTTAACTGATCGATTGTTTCCCATTGCAGGCTTGTTAATTCTATACCATTGGGTTGAACCCCCTGCATATCCATATATGAATAAGGTGAACCGGCGCTATAGGTGTTGTAGTATAAATAATTTCCTGCGGGTGAGTTACCACTCTGCCCCCAGCTCATCCTTAATTTTAGGTCATCAATAAAAGTCATTCCTTTCATGAATTCTTCACCGGAAATCCGCCAGAAACCCGCTACTGTTGGAAACAAACCCCAACGGCTGTCAGCGCTGAATTTTGAATTGCCTTCATACTTGGCACCTACCATTACGCTATATTTATCTTTCCATTTGTAGCTGCCTGTAGCATAAAAACCCATTGAGCGGTATTCGGTATAACTGGCACCAATGTAATTAAGATGTTTGTCGTTTACTGGTTGAGTAATAAATGGTGATGCTGATTGACTTGACTCGGATTTAAACCACCTTGAACGTGACTCTTCAGTATCAAACTGACCCATAAAAAGTACGTCATGATCGGTACCAAAATCTGGCCTGTAAATCAATTGATTTATTGTAAAGATCGAGCTTTTCTTTGAAAACTCATTTACAGCGCGGTTGGTAATGTCGTTAGAGTAATCATATCCAACTGCTTTGAAAGGAAGAAACTTTTCAATTTTCTGATCAAAAAGGTCAAGAGTAACTGTTCCGTTCCAGATCAGTTTGGGTGTAACCGACCATTTTGCAGTAAATAAAGCTCTTGCATTGTCTTTATAGCGATGTTGCTTTCCTAATTTTGCGAATGCAACCGGGTTGTAATAATCCTTTGCATTTCCCTGTAAAGTAGAATAGGGTGTGAAATATGAACCTGTATTATTTCCAAGAGTATCCAAATCATACACAGAGAGGTTTGGCTGTTTGCGGTATGCTACCGCACGTAAAGTTCTCCAACCACCTTCACCTGCATAATAGGAATCTTCAACGTCATAAGTATTGTTCTGATCGTAACGGGTAAACATAATATCCGATTTGAATTGGATTTTGGATGAAAGATCATAGTCTAAAGAACTACGGAGTGTAAGTTTACCCAAATCATTTCCAATTGTTGTACCTCCTTCGTCAAAATAACCCATTGACATGTTATATCGCGATTTGTCACCACCGCCACGAACTGAAAAGTCATGTTGCTGTGTAAAAGCTACCTGGGTTATCTCTTTAACCCAATTGGTATTTTGTGAATAATTATGGTATTCTTCCCATTCCGGATCGAATGCGATTTCCTGGCTGTAAAATTCATTTCGGTCAACGTTGTAATGTTCCTCAGTAATTAACCTGGCATATCCGGCACCATCAAGCATCGGAATAGGATCAGGTTCGTGAGATGAAGTACTTTTGAAAGTATATTCAAATATTGGTTTGGATTTTGACCCGCGTTTTGTTTTTATCATCAAAACCCCGTTTGACGCTCTTGAACCCCAAACAGCAGTAGATGCGGCATCTTTAAGTACCTCAATTGATTCTATATCTTCCGGGGAAACATCAATAAGATTACCGAATTTTTCAATGTCAGCACTTGCAAAATCAAACCCGTCATCAATATTTGCATCGTAAGGAATTCCATTGATTACAATTAACGGCTGGTTTCGGGCATTTAAAGATGCTGTTCCACGAATTCTGATATTTAAACCAGCACCGGGATCACCTGATACAGATGAAATATCAACGTTACCCAAACGACCCTGGAGCATGTCTTCTACCGAGGTTGACATAACACTTTCCATTCCTTTTAATTCGAGCCGTGTTACGGCTGTAGCCCTGTCACGCACGCTTGTCATACCATCGTTACCCATTTTTGCACCTGTAACAAGTACGTCACCAACAGCTACTGATTCAGTTTCCAAAGAAATATCGATAGTAGTTCGTCCATCAATTGCAAAGGATTGTTTTTTATAACCAATAAATGAAACCTGTACCTGATTTTTTTCATCAGTAACTTTTAAAACGTAGTTACCATTGATATCGGTTACAGTACCACTAATAAACCTGCCATTTTTATCAATTTCAACCACATTTACAGCCATTAACGTTTCTTTGGTCATTGAATCAACAACCTTTCCTTTTATAATTGCCGATTGACCTTTTGCTGTGTTAAATCCTGAAAGTAAGCATATTAGTAGCCCTGATAATAATATAATTTTTTTCATGTTAGCTCTAGTTAGACTTTAAAAACTATTAGTAATATTTTAAAACAGTGTCAATTTTGTGGCAAACCCCTTTACGTACAATAATATTGGCTTTTGCATGATCGAGATTAACAATCTGCTGCGAAACATCCTCAATAGATAAATTCTTTGGTTCTGTATTTGATATTTTTAGCGTTGCATTAGTTGTGATACCATCTGCATTTTTATATGTCTGGTTGGTTTTAAATGTCCCGGAAAGTTTACCATCATCAAAAATAACATCGTCCTTAACAAAATGGTACATGATGAAATTATTTAATGAATCTTTTCCTTCAGTGGTAGTCGGGTATTTAGCCGGAATTAAACCTTCTGCCCGGGCTTTAGCCATTGCATCATTTGTAGGTATAAATCCGGTCCATAATTTGGATGCGGCTAAAAATTTAAGATTTGGAATAATTTCTTTGGTAATTGGGTCCCTAAATCTTAAGTCAAGTAGTCTTGCATCCGATAATAATTTTGTGAATTCCGAAACTTCAGGGTCAGTGGTTAGATACTGGCCCATAACGAATCTTGACATTATGGGGTTTTCAACCTTGACCAGGTAACCATTGATATCATTCTCAACAATGCTGTTAACAGTTCCCAATACACCTGATGATTCATTTTCTCCACCTGAAACCGATTGATTTCCAAAATGTACATAATTGCCAGATGTCGTTTCAATATAACCACCTTCACCATTAAAATCATTTAAATTACCTTTAACTATCTGATCCTGTGCGAAATAAACCAAATCCAGGTTGTTCATTGGATTCCATTTTCCATCGGCCGGACTTCTGAATTCGATAATAGAATTGGTAGAGTTGTACCTTATACCATATTCCTCCAGTTTTTGATTTGTTGCAGCAAAAAGAGTAACATCGGCATCCGGATTTGAAAGCGAAGAGAGCATATTGGCCTCACTTAAAACATACAATAAAGTTGAATAATTCTTGTCAATAAAAAGAATCCCTGGAACAGTTACAAAAACATTAGGTTCAAGTACTTTTTTTGATTCATAAATTGGACCATTACTTGTCATGTAACCCGAAACGATGTCAGCCTTGGATATATTCATCGCATCACCAAAAGCATTGTAATATGTTTTGTCGAAATGTGAATACAAAACCATTCTGGGAGACAACTGTGTTTGAAGTATATATGAAAGAGTAACTCTTGGAACACTGTCAATAGAAGTATAATACTTTAATACTGTATTGTCAAGGTAATTCTGCAACACGTCATTTGGTGGCAGAATTGCAGACCACATGTTTTGAGGTGGCACAGCAGTATTGGTGGAAGGACCTCTTTCTTCGGCAAGGTTAAAAACATCATCTTCGTAACTTTTCATCCATTGAATACGGTTCTGTTCATCAACTTTTTGAGAAGTATATAGTGCAAATCTTTGGAGTAGGTCATAATATAAACCATATTTTTCAGGATGGGCGCGCATATATTCTTCCATGCTTGGCATAGGAGGAACGACCCTGTCGAGAAAATAAATAAAACCACTTGCTGTACGCACTTCTAATTCCTCAGGAATTTCAGGATTAGGTATTATCTGTGCATTGTGCCAGTTCATCCCTTTCTGTTCAGAAGTATAACCCTTTTTCCATGTACTTCCGGGGTACATATATAAGTAGTCCGATCCATCTGATGCTCCACCAAAATCATAAAAGAATTCCTCAGTAAACAGAGGAATGTTTTTTACTCCTGTGTAAATAAGCAATTCCTGCCCTACCTTGTCCGGCGGATAATATTTAACAACTTCACTATAAGGAGTTGAAGTGCTGGGTGATACTTTCCTGTGAAATAATGAAGCGTACTCACCTTTTGGACCCTGTAATTCACTCCATGCCCATTCATAAATCATTTGAAATCTTGATCTGGGATTACGTAAAACATGCAACGTAAATAGCTGAACTGCTTCGTCTTTTGTTAAATCGTTTACTGAATTTTTTCCAATTGATTTAAAATAGGTGTCAAACGCCGCATCATCGGGAACGAATAGCGTAAATAACTGTTTGGAAATAGGTTCTTTGTAGTTGGCCTTTTCCATGAGAGCAAGAAAAACGGTGTAATTACCTCTTTCCTCAAGGGTTTCAATGCTGGAACCTCCAAGCCATGGTGGATCTTCGTATCTCTCCTGATGATTTTCACATCCTGTAATTCCTAGTATCCCGATAGCACATATAGCCACAAGGATTAGTTTTATTGATTTCTTCATAGTTCTGTTTGTTACTAAAGCCTCAAAATTAGAATTTTTATTAAAAGAATTTTGACATTTATTTATTATTTTTTAACTTTTTTTTAAAAGATTTGTAATTCAGGCTTTTATCCAAAGATAAATAAAATGTGGTTTAGCAAACGTTTCCCATTAAAATTTGATTTTTTCCAATAATGCAGAATTGTTAAATAGTGTTTAAATTGAATACGGAAAAGATATTTATTGAAATTAGAGTCGATATTGTTTTGGTGTTGAAGAACGAAAAAAAACAGTTACTACTTTTGCATTTTGTTTTTTGGTAAGATGCCCGTGGTAAGAATAACTTAATAGCAGAACTTATGAAATCTGAAAAGCTTCTTTTATATTTTTTAATGGTTATTTTTTCAGTTTTTACGTTTGTATTTTGCCTTATTGCCATAGAACCATCACTACATTATCATTATCAGCAAATTGCATGGCAGTCGGGAAATTTGTTCCTTAATTATTATCTTACATTTCCCGGAGGCTTGGCTGAATATTTTGCTTTGTTTATATCACAGTTTTTTGTGTCAAATATTTTTGGCAGTGCATTAGTTGCATTATCAGGACTTTTAATTTCTATCCTTATTTTTAAAACTGTTTACACGAAGATTCAAAGATTTAACTTTCTATTTTTAACTGTTCCCCTGTTGCAGATCATTATCCTGTCAGTTATGTTGGATTACAAATATCATTTTTCAATTACTTTAAATCTTCTTATCATTTCAGGATTTTTGTTTTTGTGCGCTGAATTTGAAAAGAGAATCAGTTCTTCATTTTCATTTCACACAATAATAGTTGGAATACTTATTTATTATGTAAGTGGCGGCATGTATTTTCTGATTTTCATGTTTTCATCACTTATTCTGTTATTTACAAATGCAAATGCTAAAATATATATCAATGCATTTTTGATAGTAGTATCAGCTTTTTTAATTCCTTTTCTCGCATATCGGTTTATATTTTTAAATTCAATTAACAGCTCATTTTTTCGTTCAACACCCGATGTGGCTGCAATGCTTCGTTATAGCAGGCCATTGATTTTTTATATTGAACTTGCGTCAATTCCGGTAATTATATTTTTAAATGTAATATCTGCTGTTTTCATGGAGCAAGTGCAAAAGTCAAAGAGTTCAGTAAAGAGCAGAACCAATTCAGAAATTGTAAAGAAAAAAGAGACACACGAAAAAACCAGCAATCATAAAATTGTGTTAGCAGGTTTGCTTTTTGTGATAATTTCTGGTTCGGTATTAATTATTAAAAGCAGCTATTCACCAATAGATAAGTTGAAAATCGAAATAGATTATAATGCAAGTCAACAGAATTGGAATCAGGTGATTTTGATGAGTGGGAAAATGGAAAATTATGACAGAATGGTAAATTTTCAATTTAACCGGGCATTATTAAATACAGGGCGGGTTCTTGATAAACTTTTTGATTACGAACAGTTACTGGGTTCTCAAGGCTTATTTATCGACAAACCTTTTGCTTCTGAAGTTGCGCTTCCAAACAGTGATTTATATTTTGACCTTGGCAACATTGACGAATCACAGCGGTTTGCCTTCGAATCGGAAACATTGATGAAAAACAGTCCACGGGTTTTAAAGAGGCTTGTTTTAAATTGTATTATAATGAATAAAATGGATGCCGCCCAAACCTACATTAATATTCTTTCAGCAAATCCGATGGAAAAAAAGTGGGTTGAAAAATACAGTGGTTTTATTGAAAATCCAGGTAATGCAGCGTCAGATTCTTTAATATTGAAAAAAAGAAATGACATGAATAAAACAGAAGGAATCGTTGGATCTCCTCCCTTAAAATTAATTGGTCAACTCGAAAAAAATCCCAAAAACAAAGGTGCTTTTGAATATTTAATTGCGCTTGATTTGCTTGATCATGATTTGACTTCGCTGGAAGAAGATCTTAAATATTTGGGAAGTCTTGATTATAAAAAACTGCCGGTTGTGCTTGAAGAAGCTGTTATTCTATTTACATCTCAAGCGAAAACTAAGGGGTTTTTAAATATCATCAGGATTTCGGATGCCACAACAAAACGATTCAGGGAGTTTGCAAAACTGACAAGTGCCGCCAAAGGAGACAGGGAAAAAGCGAAGCAGGCAACAGTAGATTTTAAAAATACATACTGGTATTATGTTTTGTTTCTTAGCCCAAAAGTTACAAATCTGAAACTTGAAACAAAGCCGGTGGACACAAATTATTGAAAATTGAAAATAAAATCGAAAATGAAATCAAAGGTCAATATACATTATATTATACTTGTCATTTTTATTAGGTTTTTAACTGCATGCAATAATTTGCCAGAGAAATCAGCAGAATCAGCAAAATTGCCTGACATTTTCCCGGATTACATCGATTTGACTATCCCACCAAACATTGCCCCGCTCAATTTTTTGATTAAAGAACCGGGTGAAAAATTTGCAGTTCGAATTTCATCAAAAGTTGGTAAAGAAATATTAATATCCGGGAATGATCCTTCAATTCAAATTGGTCTTTCAGAATGGAAGAAACTCATAGCTTCAAATATAGGGGAAGAATTAAATGTTGAAGTTTATGTAATGAACGATGAAAAGTGGACAAAATTCAAAACCATTAAACATCGGATTGCCAAAGAGAATATCGACAGTTACCTTTCTTACCGGCTGATTAATTCTGCATATGTGCTTTGGTTCGAAATGGGACTTTACCAGCGAAACCTTGAAAATTTTGACGAAAGCCCGATAATTGAAAATAAATCAGTTAACGGAGCATGTGTAAATTGTCATTCACTGAGTAAAAATAATCCCGATAAGTTCATGTTTCATATTCGTTCAAATTTTGCCGGGACAGTTATTTATAATGAAGGAGAATTGGAAAAATTAGAAACAAAAACGGACTATACTTTGGCATCTGCAGCTTACGGGGCATGGAATCCGGATGGACGGCACATTGCATTTTCGGTAAATAAAATAACACAGAATTTTTATGTTTTTAAAGATCAAAGCAATGAAGTAACCGATAAATATTCGGATTTGATTGTTTATGACACCCAGACAAAAATGATAACAACCTCGCCCAAAGTTTCAACCCGGAGCCGTGAGAATTTACCGGAATGGTCGGCAGACGGAAAGTACATATATTATATCAGCGCACCGGAAGCGTTTAGTGATTCTTCCCAGTTAATAACAAAATACAGTTTAATGGGAATTCCTTATGAACCTGAGACCAAAATCTGGGGCGAAACCGATACCCTGGTTTCAGCATTTGAAACAGGCAAAAGTCTTACTTTCCCTCGCGCTTCGCCCGACGGGCGCTTTCTGGTTTTTTGCGTGACAAATTATGGGTATTTTACAATTCATCATAAAGAAAGTGATTTATGTATCCTCGATTTAAATACCGGAGAATACCGTGTTGCCAATGAAATTAACAGCAACGAAACAGAAAGCTATCACTCTTGGTCAACAAACGGCCGCTGGCTGATTTTCAGCAGCCGCAGGATTGACGGTATTCATACCCGCACTTTTATTACTCACGTTGACGAGCATGGCAATTTTGGGAAACCCTTTGTTCTACCGCAAAAAGATCCGGATAAATACAACAAATATTTGCTCAATTTTAACCGTCCGGAATTAATGACTGGGAAAATTAAAGTATCGCCACAGGAAATACGAGATATTGCCCGGGAAGCAGCAACACAGGTAGTTTTTGACCCTAAAGTAAATATCGATGCTTTATCGGGCGCCAGCAAAATCAAAAAATAGAAACTGTACCTTATGATTAATTTTTCTGAATGTCGAAATACTGTAACACTAAACTACCATTTAAAACTTCTGCTTTAAGTGTGTTTTTCCCTTTTATAAAACTTTGCTTGTCGATTATAAGTTCTGTCCATGTTGTATCTGAAAGAGATATTTCGCTGGAAGTTTCATTTATGGATATCTTAAAATTCGAATTTGGCAGGTTTGTTTTGGCTTTTACTTTTACAGAGCTGGTAAAATCTTCAGTAGCAAAAACAGTATAAAGCGTGCCTTCTCCTTCGGTTAACAAAATGGCTATTTCCGACGATAGTCTTCTTCCGGAACCCGATTCAGTATTAGGCAGAAGTACAGTTTTTACTGGTTCTGATGTACGGTAATACTGTGCTTTGGCTGTATCGGTGACCGTGTATGAAATTCCTTCACCATCATGACCGTAATTCACAGCGTAAATTTTTGCAGGTATTTGCCGCAACCATGCTTTAGTAACTGCATCGATATATTCGCAATTTTCAACTTTGATATTTTCGAGCAGCTGTGTAAAAATCATCTCTGCCGAATCTTTTGAAAGTTTTTCCCCGCCGCGGCTGTATTCAATAACTTTATCGAATCCATCAGGGGCATTTACCGAATAAATGTTCTGGCGGTTATCAATTTTTTTCCAGGGCCAGAAGGACCATCCAATGTTGTGTTTTTCGAAATACTGTGCAGTAGCAAAATAGATGGCCGGATTTTTTTCGCCTGTTTCGCCCACCCAAACCGGCACATTCAACCTTTCTCTTTCACCCAGAAAATAACTGATGTCGTTCAGGTGATCCGGATTACTCCAGCAGTAATAATGGAATTGATATACCACGTTATCGTCAAACGGTTCTCCAAACTCCGACCAGTTATTCGACCAGTTGTAACCTTCCAAAATAATCATGTGTTTTTTGTCAATTTCACGGATTTTGGCTGTAAGATTTTTGTACATCGGTTCAAGCATGTGTTTGTATTTTTCGGCAGCGCCGGTATTTTCGGGAAGCGGTTCATTGAGTAAATCGTAACCGGCAACAACCGGATTATCTTTGTAACGTTCCACAAGTTTCATCCACAGTCTTGTTAAACGGTTTTCGAATTTCGGGTCCATGAAAAGTTCGGGTTCGTTATTCGGACTATCGTCGATGTTTTGTCCGGTTTGTCCGCCGGGAGCGCCGTGCATATCGAGAATCACATAAATTTCATGTTTCCCACACCACGAAATCAGGCTGTCGAGAAGCGCAAAATTCTCTTCAATAAAAACTGCAGTATCGCCTTCGGTCATAAATACCCGTGCATTCAAAGCAGGCCTAACCGAATTAAAACCTAGTTCCTTCACTCGTTTGATATCGGCTTCGGTTATATAATTCAATCGAAATTCTTTCCAAAACTTTTCATTGAATTCGGGCGAAGTGAGGTCTTCAACAATTTTCTCAATTTTTCGCGGACGGTCGCCAGCCTCGCCAAAATGCCACATGTAACCTTCGGGGAGCAACCAGTTTCCAAGTCCTACACCACGCAGTAAAATGGTGTCGTTTTGTTCGTTTACCATATATTGTCCGCTGGTTCGCAGAAAGGTAAGCGAAGTTTTTGCTTCCTCTTTTTGAGTGCATGATGAAAGAACAATAATAAGTGTGAGGAGAAGCAGGTAAGTTGGTTTCATAATTTAAGATTTTAGGTTTTATTTGATTTTGGAAATTGAAATCCTACCAGATAACTAATTTCGTGGTTTTTGAAGTTCCATTTTCTGTTTTTAGTTCCACAAAGTACAATCCTTTTTTAAGACCTGAAATATCAATTTTAACAGGTTTTGTTTCGAAATATATATTGGATAACACCATATGCCCGGTCGAATTGTAAAACGAAAGCACTTTTTCTCCGTGTTGAATTTCTCCCATTTCAACGGTAACTTCATTTTCTGCCGGATTAGGATAAATCAGCAGATCATTAATTGTCTGTTGTGGTTGCACCGCAGTAACCGGCGTACTTGTTGTTTCGAACCAGTTGGAATTGAACTCTCCCGAACGAACATAATAACGCAAAGTATATCTGCCTTCAGGAAGAAAAGCTGTTGACGAAACAGTTTTCCAGGTTTGCCAGCCTCCGGTTCCGGAAATTGTAACCGTGTCTATTGCTGTAAACGAATTTCCTTCGCCGATTCGAATAATAATTTGACTGGAAGAGCGCTCTGATGCAACCCTGAAATTGAAGTTGTAATGTCTTGCCACAGGAACATTTACAAGGTAATCCATGTAATCACCGGGAGCAGCATAACCCATATTAAATCCTCCACCGGTATCGTTACAGGTTTCGCTAACCAGGCCATTATTGAAATAGAAATTTTCGGATTGTATTCTTCCGGGGAAATTGTATCTGACCGGAAGATTGTTGGCGACAGCAAAACTTGAAAACTTTTCGAGTTGCTGATTTCCGCTGAGAATTGTACTTCCCTTGTAGTTTAATTTGACTGTTCCACCATAATACAATGGTTCTGTTAACGAAATAATTACTGTATTTTGATTCTGTTCATCCAGTTGAATTTCACTGATTTCAACCGGAATGTTATTTATGGTTGCTGAAAAATCACCGGTATTAATATCTCCGGCTAATGAAGTAACCGTTTTATTTAAAGTCAGCAAAATTTGTTTTCCGTCGGTTGAAGTTGCTGCATATAATTGTTCAAAATTCACGCTGTCAGCAGCAACGGGGTCAAAGAACATGAAGTAATTCAAATTCGAACCTCCCTGATCAAAAACAAACCTGATTTTGTTTGTCCCTTTTTCAAGAAGAATATTTGGGATTGCAGTTGTTCTCCAGTTTTGCCATCCCGAAGTTCCTGTTAAACTAATGGTTGAAGTAATGATTTTTCCGTTTGCTTCCAAATGCACTTTTGAACCTCCTGAACCTGAAGCAGACCTTATATTTAATGTATAACCCGCAGCAGAATCAACTTCAACTGTGTATTCCAGCCACTCTTTGTCACCTGTCCAGCCAACATTAAAACCGTTGTTTGCTTCCGAATCGGTACAGGCTTCAATATCCACACCGTCGTTGCGGTAACTCCATCCCTGATTCCAGTTGGTAAATACATCAGTACTTCCGTGAAAATCGGAAGTGTCATTGTCAAAATAGGCAAAACCGTTTCTTCCCAGATTGTAATTGGTGGCAAAAACGGGCTCTCCGGTTTTATATGTTTTAAACGGAATTGTTTCAGTAGTGTGTGGTTGTCTGATCATTGCGTCAACAACGTCTTTCTGAAAAGTACAGTTTTCGAGGCGGTGGTTTTCAGCAAACTGAAGAACAGCTGAAAATGCAGCATCAACACCGGGATTGGGTGCAGATCCTTTCCAGTAATTAATCAGAGTTGTATAGTCACTGTTAACTGTAACTTTCAAGGGATTATTAATACCGGGTTTTTTAACGGGCCACCACGACCAGCCTATTTTGTTTTTTTCGCAAAGTGCAATCAGTTCAGTAAACCACACATTGGAATTTTCACCGGTTTCGCCCAGCCAGATAGGAACATTCCGCTGGTTTCGGAGATTTATCATCCAATTAATTGAACCCTGATCGTTGTAATTCCAGTACTTGTGAAAACTCAGAATCAAATTGTCATCCCAGATTGCCGGTAATCCATCATAATTGTTAGCAAACCAGTTTCCTTCCAGAATAATCATGTGGTTTGTATCCACTTCGCGAATTGCTGTAGTAATTTGTTTAAATAAGTCCCACAGCGGCGTATTTCCGTTTGAAAAAGTCCAGTTGGTTTCATTAATTAAATCGTAACCTCCAATCCAGGGTTCATCATTATATCTTTCGGCCAGCTTTTTCCACAACGCAACAGTTTTGTCTTTGTTGGCCTGACTTTCCCACAACGAAGGTTTTGATGAATCATAATCTGAAATGGCTGCATCTTTTCCCTGTCCACCGGGTGCTCCATGTAAATCAAGAATCAGGTACATTTGGTTGTCACCACACCAGTCGAGCAGCGAGTCAATCATCGTAAAACCTTTTTCCAGCCAGGTATTTTCCCCAGATACCAGTTCGTCTTCAATTGGCAGTGTAAACCATTTGTAATGCATAGCAACCCGCACACTGTTAAAACCCCACGATTTCATCGAATCAGCATCAATTCTGCGGAAATGTGAATCAAGCCAAACTGTATAAAAACTGTCAGTTTTTGCTTCGCCAATTGTGCTTACCAGTTTTGCCCTGAATTCATGCTGGGTATTTGCAACGCCTGAAGTTTGCATCATATAACCTTCCTGGAGCATCCAGTTTCCGGTTCCAATTCCGCGAAGTATTACTTCGTTTCCCGAACCATCTAAAATGTTTTTTCCATCTCTGTGTAAAAATCCTTGAGCAAATAACATTTGGGTTGTGGTTATCAGTAGAAAAATCAGAATAAATGCAGGTTTTGTCATCGTCAGTTTAATTATATAAGAATAAGTTTTTAATTCTTTCGGTGGGCAAAAATAACAGTTTCACCCGATGGACACAATATAAATAGTAAAAACACCAAACAATGCCGGGAGCTAAAAAACTACTTCAACAGAAATGTTATTTTATTCCGTTTTTCTGATTAATCGTCATCTTCATCATCATCTTTTCCACTTAATTTTGCTGGGTAAGCTTCCTTTCCTTTCATGGCAAACCAGATTATCCGGTTAAACAAATCATCGTGCCCCGAATCAATTTTATCAAAAATCGGCAACATGCTTTTTTTTGCAAAATGAAGCTCCTTTCCGTTCAGTTCTGATAAATCCTTGTTCATTTCGTCAAGCGGAATTTCATTGGGAACTGAAGTAAACGGTGTGTAATCAGGCCGGTCTGTAAAACAATCGAACATTGGCATTGCTGTGGCGTCCATAATATTCATAGGGGGTAAACCAAGTATTTGCTCCATCGTTCTTACCATCGAAACCTGGTTGTAATTTGTATGATTTGTTTTATCGAATTTGGTATAAGGGCTTGCAATCAGCCCAACTGTGCGATATGCAGATACGTGATCCCAACCCGCTTGCGAGTCGTCTTCAGTAATAAATACTGCTGTATTTTTCCAGAACCTGCTTTTTGAAAGCGCTTCAAGAATTTTGCCCAAAGCTAAATCGTTGTCGGCAACCATGGCACGCGGTGTCGGAAAACCTGGCCTTGTTCCGGAGGTATGATCGTTTGGTAGTGCCATTATCATTAATTCGGGCAACTGGTCGCCATCCATTTTTTCGAAAGCTTCCAACTCCTCAATAAAAGCTTCTGCACGAATTAAATCTGTGAATTTGTGCGTGCCGTAACCTGGGAAAGTCTGGCTTAAAATTTCAGGGACTGTATTAATTGTTGAGGTGTTTACAAATTCAGTTTTTTCGCCGTTTTTAAATCTTTTGTAAATCGATTCCCAGGTTTCATTTTTATCCATTTCAGGCGAGCAGGCTTCGCCATAAATTCGCACACTTTTTCCGTGGTTGCGTGCATTGTCCCATAAAAAACCTGTTGGTGCGTACACAAGTGCATCCTCCTGAACATGCGGGTAACTGCGGAACCAGGATCTGACATTTTTTTCAACATAATCGGTAACAATGGCCATGTCAGTCCATTGATGACCTTCTGCCGAAGATTTGCCAGAAACATAAAAATTGTCGAGCAGCAAAAAATCGTCACAAATTTTGTGTGTGTTTGGCGTAATTTCTTTTCCGAAAATACAAAGCGAGGGTTCGCCATCTCCGGCAGGATGATCACCCAGAATTTGATCGTAAGTACGGTTTTCTTTAATAATATAAACCACATGTTTAAAAACCGAAGGTTCGCCAATGCGCACCGGAACCGGAACCGGAGCTACATTTTCACGGGGTAAATCTTTTAGAAGCGCCAGCCTGAAATGCTGGTTTGTTTTTTCAACCCTTTTTGTGTAATCCGCCAGTTGAGTCTTATTTGGAATATGAATAATTGAAACTGAAGCCATTTGCTTGTGACTGTTATAGGAAACTTTTCCATCAGTTTCAGAAACAAATGGAATCCGGGCTCCTTCTGATTCGATGTTTGGAACAGCTAAAGAATTGTTGTGCAATACACATACTGCACCAGGATATGCACCAGTTGGTATAAAACCTTCAATTTTACTCTTTTCGGCACTTGTATTTGATGCAGCTTTCTTACCAAGTGTTACAACAGCAACTGCATTATCCATTCCATTTGCAACATACAGCGTATTTCCATCGCCTGAAATTCCAAGTCCGTTGGGCGAATCACCCCAATATGGATTTTGTTCTTCTCCCAACCGCACCGGTATCTTTTCACTTATTTCATCCGTATATGTGTTTATTGCAGAAACTGCATCACTGTTAGCGTTTGCAACATACACAAACTTCTCATCGGGACTTGAAACTATATCATTTGGGTGCAATCCAACTACTATTTCCTTTATAAGTTTACCATCGGAAGGATTAAAAATCGAAACAGTTCCTTCGCGTGTTGCTCCGGTTCCCGGGTCAATTTTGGCGCTTCCCCATGGAATTCCGGCTACATTTTTATCGTTTTCTTCGGGAACACCGCCCGCCCAGTTGGTAACATACAATTTTCCGCTGGCCTTCGTAATTCCGAATGGCGCAACTCCTGTTGCAACTGACCAAACCGTTTCACCGGTTTGAATATTTATTTTTTCAAGTGTATTGTTTCCATTCAATACAACAAACAAAAACAAAGCACCATTTTCTTCTGAAACTACCAATTCGTTGGCAAGTGCAACTTCTGAAGGGCTTTTTGCTTCGAACATAAAAGTTTTTGCCACTTCAAGTTTTTTATTATCCCAGCTGGCTTTTATCACATATGATTTTCCGCCATCTCCTGAAGCACTCCAGTACAACATATCTTTACCATTTTCTGAATGCCATTTAATTCCGGAAAAAGTACCCGACATTTTTCCTTTTTCTAAAATATCAGAAAGTAAAAGCCGGTGAACTATTTTATTTGTTTCAGAAGAAATAATAACTACCGAATAACGGCCCTCAACTGCAATCCATTTTCCATTGGGCGAAACAGAACAATCCAAAGCGTGGTTTTCCAATTCTTTATCGCCAAAATATATTTGCTGGCCAGCCGGGTCAATCCAACGGTTGTATGGCATCATAACAGGTAAAATACTGTCGGCAAGTGTTTGCATTTCGTACGAAGAAAGGTGCCGGGCTTTTTGTTTTTTACCCGCCATTTTTGGCCCGGTGCACGAAGTTGGTATCTGACTTATTAAAATCAGTAATAAAAATATTTTGAATATATTTTTCATGATGAATTGTATTTTGAATTTTAAAACAAGTTAGAAGTAAAAGTATTTTATTTGAATCCTGAAATTTCCATATATTTTATAAAAAGCGATGATAAATTAACCGTTTTCAAATTAAGTTTCATCCATATTTATCTGAATTTGGTTAACTGCTGTTTCATATAGTCGTCAATGTAGATTGTCATTGGTTGAGACATTGTATCGCGGTAAAGTCCCATTTTAAAATAAAAATTACCAGGTTTTGGATATCCATATTCATCTGAGTATGCTGTAACTCCATTAAAATCGATGATAATTTTGTTGTTTAACCAGGTTTTAATTTGCCCTTCGTTTCTTGAAAACCGGATATTGAATTTAAAATCAAGCCATTGATTTAAAATTGAATCTGTTTTACTGAATAAAACTGTCTTTTCCTCACCAGTTTGAAGCGTTATCCGCAATTTTCCTGATTCAAAACGAATTGCAATAACCGGATTATTCGGATTGCAACCTCCCGCTTCACAGTTTTGTTTCCATTGGGCAATTACAAGCCGGGTTGGAACAATTGGAAAATCGGATGGCAAAAACAAACTGAAAGAGTATGAATAATCAGTGTCTTCAATCGCCATTAATTTCTTGGGCTCGCGCAATTCGGCCCTTTCCAGATTTGTTCCTTTTTCCTTTTCAATCTGATCTCCTTCACGCAGAATTAGTTTTGCAGCTTTTTTACCCGATCTAACAATCTCCGACTGTAATTCGAAAGCGCCTGTGATAAATTTTTCGCTCGTCCAGATCGGATTTAATGTGTCGGCCTCAAAATTGTCATCGGTTATTGTTAACTTTTTCAGTTGGCAGGAAAATAAAATAACCACAAGCAGAATTCCTGTTGTAAAGTACTTTAATGTATTGAATTTTAGATAGTTCATCAAATAATATTATTTTTCTGGTAACACCGGATAAGGACGGTCATATCCTTTCATTGCATGCCAGATGATCCGGTTAAAATCATCTTCATTTATTCGATCATAATCTTCCAAATCCTGCTCAATTGATTTCTCAGCCCAGTAACGTTTTTTACCGTTCAGACTTTCAAGCGGAGGATTTATTTCATCGAGTGGGATATTGTTTTTTAACACCGAATATGGCGTAAAATCGGGAGATTCAGTAAAACAGTCAAACATTGGTTCTGCTGAAAGATCAAATTGATTCATTGGCGGAATTCCAAGAATATTCTCCATTGTTCGCACCATATTTATTTGCGAATAGAAAGTTGAAACCACCTCGTTTCGTTTTGTGTACGGGCTGATAACCATTCCAACCGTTCGGTGTCCGTCAACATGATCCAGTCCAGCCTGTGGATCGTCTTCGGTAACAAAAATGCAGGTTTCTTTCCAGAATTTACTTTTCGAAATGGCTTCAACAACCTGGCCCAGTGCAAGGTCGTTATCAGCTACTGCAGCCCGTGGAGTTGGCAATCCGGGCCGTGTTCCGGAGGTGTGGTCGTTGGGAAGTAACATGATTATGAAATTGGGGAAATTGTCGTTTTTCTCAAATTCGTTTAGTTCTTTTATAAATTCCGCTGCACGATAAACATCGGGTACTTTGTTCGGAAAACCAATAAAACTTGGACATATATACGGTTTCAGTTGTTCAAGATTTGCTTCTGCCTGAATTGTAATTTTGTTTGTTCCGTTTTTGAAATCGTTATAAATTTCAGTAAAAGTTGCGTTTGCAGGTTTTATAACTGCATCGACAAATTCGCCGTAATTGCGGAAGGTCAGTCCGTTTTTTAAAACGTTGTCCCAAATAAAACCTGAACTTGCGTAAGCCATTGCATCATCACCGTCATACGGATAACTTCGTGTAAAATCGCCAAATGACTTTTCCAGATAATCGGTTACAAAAGCTTCATTTGTCCATTGATGTCCGTCAGCACTCAGCACACCGCTGCAATAATAATTGTCCATCAAAACAAAAGTTTCTGCCAGTTTGTGGTGGTTTGGCGTAATTTCATAACCAAAATGAACAAGACTTGTGTCACCGTTTCCTTGCGGCATATCGCCAAAAACCTGGTCGTAAGTTCTGTTCTCTTTTATAATATATATAACGTGTTTAAAATGCGAAGTCTGATCGGGCAAGAAGGGAACTGCCACTTTCTTTTTGCCTTTTGATGATTGCCCGGAATACAATCCAGGGAAAGCGTTATTGTTTGTTACAGTCTCTGTCATTTTAGCCAATTCTGCATTCCCGGGGATCGGAATTATTGAAATACTTCCCAAATGATCATGCGAATTGTACCCGTTTCTATCTGTGCGCTGATTTCTTGATCCGGCTCCTTTTACATTTGCTACATACAAAACAGTTCCTGATTTATTAATAGTAACTGAACCCGGATACCAGCCTGTTGGAATAAATCCTGAAATCCGGTATGGTTTTTCGGTTTCGATAACACAAATGGCGTTATCGGTTCCGTTTGCTACAAATAATTGTTTTCCGTCAGGCGAAATGGTTAATGCGTTGGGTGAACTGCCAAAAGGGAGTGTGTTGTTCATCCGCACCGAAATTTCGTCTACAACTTCTTCAGTTTCAGTATTTATGACAGAAATGATATCGCTGTTCGCACATGCTACAAACAAAAGTGATTTATCGTTATTGAAAACCATTCCGGCAGGATGCAGGCCAACTTCAATATTTTTTACCTGTGTATTATTTTTAAGATCGATTACAGAAACGGAACCATTATTCGCAATTCCTGTAACCGGGTCAACAAGAATATTGCTTCCCGAAGTATTATAAACAGATTCCCCTTCTTTGGGCTGCCGTCCTCCCCAGTTTGTGACGTAAGCTTTTGTATTTGACTTTAGTACTACGTCATAGGGAGCAATTCCCACAGGAATTTCAACAACGGAAGAGTCAGTAACGTTTATAACAGCCAGTGAATTATTCCGGCTTAGGGTGATAAAAATTGTATTTTCAGATTCATCCAAACAAATACCACCGGGAACAGGATCACCTCCAATTGAAGGTTTTGGCATTTTAACAGGAGTTTGCCAGCTCAAAATATTGTTTTTATCAAAACCTGCTACAAGTAAAAGATCTTCGGCATCGGTCAGAAAAATTTTCCTTTTACTTTCGGAATAATAAATGCCTTTAAAAGAGGAACCACTTTTTTGAAATTGAAGTGACTGAAGAATTGTTCTGTCGGACAATCGAATAAGATCAAGCGAGTTTTTGTTTTTTATTGCAAGAAGTCCTTTGTCGGGTATCAAAACCAGATCAACCGGGCGCCCCGGAAGATAAACCTGGAATCCTGCCGGTCTTAGCAATTGGTTTGTTGGCACTAAAATGCTTCCGTCAGTTTGGGTTCCAACTTTCATTTGATTTGCTTTGTTCTGAGCAAAAACTTCAGCTTTTTGTAAAAAGAAGGAGGTTACAAACAAGAATGTAAAAATTGATATTTTAATAGATTTTTTCATGATTTTGGATTATTAAGGTACTATTTTTCTTTCTCCCTGTTTTCAAGTCGGAACTCATCTTTTTCTTTGCTTTCGCGCAGCATGTCTTCTTTATTATCCATTACCGGCGATTCTTTCAACGCTTTCCAATCGAAATTTTCATCAAACGGGTCAAGCGCTTTTTGGGGGTCAAAAATTCCTGCATCGACAGGAATTGCATTGTACGGAGTAAAATCAGGGGTTTCAGAGAAAAAATCGGCTAAATCGTTTGCTCCGGCATCATATTGGTTCAGATAGGGCAACCCAAGAATATTCCAGAATGTTTTGAAAATACTTCCAAAACTGAAATGGACATGACTCACATAATCTTTTTTCACCCACGGCGAAATCAACATTAAAATACTTCGGTGTGCATCAACATGGTCAACCCCGTTTTGAGCATCGTCTTCGGTAATTACAATCAACATATTTTCCCAATAGGGAGTTTGCGAAAGGAATTCAACAATTCTTCCAACTGCCAGGTCGTTGTCGGCCATGTAACTTTCCCTGAAAGGATAACCTGCTTCGGGACGGTCGTCAGCGCCGTGATCATTTGGTATAATTACAGTCATCAAAGCAGGCATAGTATCCTGTCCGTTCATCCATTTTTCAGTAAATTCCTTTTTAAACTGATCGACCCTGAACTGGTCGGGAATTGCCATGTTGTAAGTAGGATATTTTTTTGAAGTCCGGTCCCAGATCGGCTGTGGCAGCGGGTAATTTATATAATGATGAATCCCTTCATATTTAAATTTTTCTTCATAAATACCCGGTTCAAACATAATGCTAAACCCAAAATTGTAGAAGTCGATATTGTTTCGTTCCAAATGATCCCACATTGAACCCGCTTCGTTGTAATCTTCGGGATAAATTGCTCCGGCAGCGCCATTCATTGCATATACTCCGGGCGCTTTTGAGTCGAATTTAAACTCACGGTTTCCTCCATAACTGGCAGAAGTACTCGTTTCAGTCCATTGGTTCGGGTAGGTATTTACAAGCCAACGGTGGCCATCAGCTGAAACATCCGAATCGACATAAAAATTATCGGAGATGGCAAACTCCTGCGCCAGTTTCAGGTGGTTTACCATCACATCGGCATTTTCAACTGTTGCAGTTTTTTTATTGTTTCTGAAAGTTGCACCCGTTCCATAACGTGACAGTTCAGGTTCGCCGTTTCCTTTTTCAACCTGACCAAAAACCTCATCATAAGTTCGGTTTTCCTTCGAAATAAAAACAATGTGTTTTATCGGACTAACTTTTTCGTCAGGGTAAAGCGGCACCGGATTATTTTTTCGATTGGCAAATTTTTCAGCACTTGCTTTTTCAAAACTAAAGTTATTTGAAATTACCTGTTCTGTATATTTTTTCAATTCTTCCTCAGAAGGGATATCCAAAACCTGCACAGTACCTTTCATAAGCGAACCGATATAACTTCCTTCGGGGCCGCTTTCAAATGTTGAACCTCCATTTGGGCCACTGCCAAAACCTTTGGCATTCGAAACGATGAGTTTTTTTCCATCATTACTTACTTTGATTTTTGCCGGAAACCAGCCGGTGGGAATAAATCCTGAAACTTCAAGTTTTTTAACGTCAACCACGGCTACAGCATTTATCCCGGAACAGGCAACATATAATTTTTGATTTTCAGGTGAAAGTGCAAGACCAAACGGAATTACACCACGAAACTGTTTTACCCGTTCGTCAGGTTTAATGTAAATGGTGTTCACCACCGTATCTTTTTCAATCGAAATAACAGAAATATTATCGTTGGTTCCGTTAGTCACAAAAACATATTCATCGGTGGCAACCAGTGAATTGGGACTTGCACCACCGACTGCAGGTATTCCTTCCACAAGCGCGCCAACAAGATTTCCGGTTTTGGTTTTGGCAATTACCTCCGGTTTTTCAGGGTTTGCAAGGCTAACTGTAAATACCGAAAAAGCATCGGGTGAGTTCATCTCGCCCAATCCAGGTATAGATACGCTGTCGTTTTCAATTCCTTCAACCATTTCCTTGCTGCCATAAGCAAAAGCAGGGTATTTCATAGCTTTTGCAATTACATTTTCTTCGGTAATTCCACGTATCATACTGTATTGAAACATACCAACATTGGCCACATAAATTTTTTGTTCATCGGGCGAAAGGCAAATTCCAAAAGGATACCTGCCCACCGGGACATTGTGTTCCAGTTTTCGGGTTTCTGTGTTTGCAATAATCATCCTGAAACCAATCTGGTCAACTGCGTACAGTTTTTTGCCATCTTTCGAAAGAACCATATCACCTATATAACCGTGCGAATAATCGGTGCTGTCAGAAACAAAAGAACAGTTTATTGAATCTTTTTTCGTCCCTGTTTTTAAATCGAAAATGTAAATCTTGTTTTCCTGACCACCCGAAACATAAACCACAGAATTATCATTTGAAACTGCAAGTCCCATAAAAACCGATGACAGAACGCCTTTATCTGTCGCCGGCCCGGGCGGAATTTGCTGAACTTCGGGACTATCTGAAAGTATATTCCTGATAATGGTTATCGAAAGCGGACTGGTTCCCGAATTTGCGGTAATTGCTGTGTTTCCATCGGGACTTAATGTTAATCCGTAAGGGTGCGGGGCAACCACAATACTTTTACCTGCGGGCGCAATAATCCGTCCGTTGGGAATAATTGTTTGTCCGGTTTTGTCTATGGTAACATATTGTACACCAGCGGGAGCGGAGATTATCCAGGGATCAACTTTTTTATTGAAATCGCAAGATGAGTTCAGAATAATTATTGAGAAAATTAGAATGGCAAGTTGAATCTTCATGATCAAATTTGTAAATGTTAT
Source organism: Draconibacterium sp. (assembly GCA_041739985.1). GTDB lineage: Bacteria > Bacteroidota > Bacteroidia > Bacteroidales > Prolixibacteraceae > Draconibacterium. The sequence goes on from JBGSMW010000071.1 coordinate 139,866, forward strand.
ATCCTTTTTAAAAGTACGACATTTACAAAAATGTACAAATTTTTAAAGATTATGATTTGACAATCCGGTACTACAGGATTTTAATTAAACTTTAATATTTTAAAAATCATTGTTGTTGATTTATTAAGTTGGTGTTTAGCTTAGATCCACAAATTTGTTGGAAGCCAATTAGAATATAAATTTCAGGATCAATAAGTTAGGTGATTATTTCTTTACAATAACCACGTTGAATCCTTTCGGATTAGTTACAAATATGAAAATGGTAAACAATTGATTTTTATACGATTGATATTGTTAATTTATGTTTAATACTCAAATCTCAACATAAATTTAATTCTTTGAAACCATTAGTTTTTTAGTCACAAATTTATCCTCGGTGGTTTTTATTTTCAGAAAATAAATTCCGTTTGGAATATCGTTTAGCAGAAGCTGTTTTTTGCTTTCAGAAAATGGGTATGTTTTTAGTAATACCTCTTTGCCGGTAATGTTAGTGAGGCTTATTTCTTTAATTTCCCGTTTGTTGAATTCAACTGTAACGTATTCACCAATGACCGGATTTGGATAGATTTTAACTTCGGTGTTAATTGTATTTTCATCGGAGCTGATGTTGTTCCAGCTTTTGATATTTCCAGCCGGATTTTGTGAAAAACCCGAAATGGTTAATGTAACAATGAATATTAAAAGTATAATTTTTTTCATTTTCTCGTTTTTCTATTGTTATCTGCAAATAATGTGCCTCTATTTAAAAGACAAGTTTATTTTTTAAAAGTTGCAATGCCTGAATTAAATCTTCAGGTGTGTCAATTCCAATACTTTGGTGTTCTGTTACAGCCGTTTTTATTTTAAATCCGTTTTCAAGCCAGCGCAATTGTTCAAGTGATTCTGCTTTTTCAAGTTCTCCTTGTTTCAATTTTGAAATTTTCTGAAGCACATCGGTTTTGTATGCATACATTCCAATATGAGCCCAAAAAGTATGTTCCAAAAGCCAATTTTTATTTTCGATTCCGCGAACAAACGGAATAGATGAACGACTGAAATATAACGCATTTTGCTTGCTGTCGGTTACAACTTTTGGCCGGTTTGGGTTAAATAATTCTTCAGTTGTTTCAATTCTCTTGATTAAAGTTGCAATATCTGCATCAGTTGAGAAACACGATTTTAACAATTCAATTTGTTTGGGTTGAATAAATGGTTCGTCGCCCTGAACATTAATAACGATATCAAAATCACATTTTTCAGCAATTTTTATTGCTGCTTCAGCACAGCGGTCGGTGCCACTTTGGTGTGATGAAAGTGTTTCCACTGCTTTTCCTCCAAAACTCTCAACTGCATCAAAAATTCGTTCATCATCAGTGGCTACCCAAACCTCATTAACTGCTTTTGCAACATTTTCGTAAACCCACTGAATCATCGGTTTATTGTTAATAATAGCCAGCGGTTTCCCGGGGAAACGCGTGGATTGATAACGTGCAGGTATTATGCCGATAAACTTCATGCAACAAAGATAGAAATAGAATAACATATAGTATCAAGAATCATGTATCAAGAATCAAGAATCAAGTACCCGGAGTCAAATAACATGTATATGGAATCCAGTATCAATTCAATAAAAAAAGTTAATAAGAATCAAAGGGAATGATTGCCAGCTAAAAATTGTAAATTTGTGGTTTCAAAAAGGAACGGTTTGCCTGGTTAGGTAATATTTGGAAATAAAATAAAATATAAAAAGCTTTTAAAAATCCCTCCCAACAGGGGAGGTCAGGAGGGGCTTTAATTATGGATGTACAGGGAATAAAACAAAGATTTGAGATTATTGGAAACTCGGCAATGCTAAATCGGGCAATTGAAGTTGCTGTGCAGGTTGCACCTACCGATTTGTCGGTTTTGATTACAGGGGAAAGCGGAACTGGAAAAGAGATATTTCCACAAATAATCCACCAGTTTTCGAGCCGGAAACACGGGAAATATATTGCTGTAAACTGTGGTGCAATTCCTGAGGGAACAATTGATTCTGAACTTTTTGGTCACGAAAAAGGAGCATTTACCGGTGCACTTGCCGACAGGAAAGGGTATTTTCAGGAAGCTGACGGAGGCACTATTTTCCTGGATGAAATAGGAGAATTACCACTTGCAACTCAGGTACGTTTATTAAGAGTACTCGAAACCGGTGAATTTATAAAAGTGGGATCATCGAAAATGATAAAAACGAATGTGCGCGTCATTGCCGCTACAAATGTAAATCTGCCCGAAGCAATTGAAGCAGGAAAGTTCAGGGAGGATTTGTATTACCGTTTAAATACTGTCCCTATTATTATTACTCCACTGCGCGAAAGACCTGAAGATATTAATTTGCTTTTCAGAAAATTTGCCCGTGATTTTGCCGAAAAATACCGGATGCCATCCATTATTCTTGATGAGCAGGCTAAATCACTTCTTTTAAATTATCGCTGGCCGGGAAATGTGCGACAACTCAAAAATATTACAGAACAAATTTCTATAATTGAAAAGGAGAGGGATATTACGGCTGATATTTTAAGGAATTATTTACCTGTGGATGCCACAAAAAACTTACCCGCATTATTTTCAAAGACTGAGGAAAGTTCGTTTTCAAACGAACGCGAGATTTTGTATAAGGTTTTGTTTGACATGAAACGAGATATGACCGAATTAAAGAAATTGGTACTTGATATAATGGAAAACAAAGAATCTCCAATTACTGGTGATCAGGCAAGGATAATCAGGAATTTATATGATGCTGATTCGGGAAATTATGTTTCAAAAGAAAATGCATCAAAACATATTCATATTGATCATGAGGAGAAGGAAAACATACAGGATACCGAAGAATTTGTTGAAGAGTCACTTTCATTGGAAGACAAAGAAATTGAATTGATAATAAAAGCACTCGAAAAACACAACGGTAAGCGCAAATATGCTGCACAGGAATTGGGTATTTCAGAACGGACACTCTATCGAAAAATCAAGGAATATGATGTTAAAGGTTAAAACTATAGTGAAACGCGTATTCATTTTTATTGTGGTTGTTACAGCATTTTCGCTTGCAGTGCAGTCATGTAAAATATCATATTCTTTTACCGGTGCCAATCTTTCACCAGCAGTGAAAACTTATAGTGTTTATTATTTCCCGAATAGGGCAAGGTTAATAAACCCAACATTGAGCCAGAATTTTACAGAAGGTTTACGTGAGAAACTGCAAAGGCAAACCTCGTTAAACGAACTTCAGGAAGATGGGGATTTGGAATTTGAAGGACAAATTACGGGTTATGAAGTAAGGCCCATGTCTATTCAAAAAGATGACCTTGCAGCAAAGAACAGGTTAACTGTTTCGATAAAATTAAAATATTCGAACAACAAATCGCCTGAAGAGAATTTTGAACGCAGTTTTTCGGCTTATGAAGATTATGACAGTAATCTGACAATTAGTGATATAGAGGATGAATTATCTGAATTGATTATTACGAAATTAACTGATGATATTTTTAATGCAACAATAGCAAACTGGTAAAAATGCAAACAGAATCATTCTATAACTTGCTAAATAATCAGCATTTACTGAATAATGAAACAGTAATTGAATTGAAATCTTTAACTGAAAAATATCCATGGTTCAGTTTGGGATGGATGTTGTATCTCAAAAATTTGAAGCTAAATGAATCGCCCGATTATCAAATTGTTTTAAAGAAGGTGGCGGTGCGTTTACCCGATCGAAAGCTGTTGTATAATTTTTTAAATACCGAAATTCAAAAAAGAGCAGAAAAACCTGATTTGGAAAATGTACTGAATGCGTTTGATGGATATGATGCGGTTACCGAAAAAAGTCAGGGAAATCCATTGATTGATAATTTTTTGAATTCAAATCAGGGCTCTATTCGAAGGACACAGGGCGATGAAGATAACGTTGAAATAGGGAATAGGATTAATATTACTAAAAAATCGGATACCGAAAATGAAGAATTAATTACAGAAACTTTAGCGGACATTTATTTTCAGCAGAAAAACTATGAAAAAGCTTTGTCGGCATATAAAAAATTAAGTTTGAAATATCCGGAAAAAAGTATTTACTTTGCAACCCAAATTGAGGAAATAGAAAAATTAAAGAACTCTAATTCATAAAAAAAATGTACACGTTAATAACAGTTTTAATATTTATCATTTGCATCCTTTTGGTGTTAATTGTATTGGTTCAAAATTCAAAAGGTGGTGGTTTGGCAAGCAACTTTCAATCAACTGGTCAGATAATGGGTGTTCGTAAAACAGCAGACTTTCTTGAAAAAGCTACCTGGGGATTGGCTGGCGCCTTGTTATTCCTTTCAGTTGTTGGCACGGCATTTATCCCACATGACGAAGCTGGTATTGAAGGATCTCGTGTGAGCAAACAAATTGAAAATGCTCCTAACCCAAATGAAATACCAAGTTTCCCTACAACTGCTCCTGTTGATTCAGCTCAATAATCTGGTTATTTATTTTAAAATATATAAAAAGCCGTTTGTCTCAGGTCAAACGGCTTTTTTCGTGATGGGCTGTGGATCAAAGGGAAAATATCAAGTCACGGACTGAGCATCTACAACGGCAATTGCAACCATATTAATAATTTCACGCACCGAACTGTCGCGTTGTAAAATGTGAACAGGTTTCTTCATACCCATTAAAATTGGTCCTATCGATTCAGCAGCACCCAGTGATTGTAAAATCTTGTATGTAATATTTCCTGAACTTAAATTCGGAAAGATCAAGGTATTTGCATCTTCGTCTCCCAATTTGTTAAAAGGATATCGTTTGATTCGCAATTTTCCATTAAGGGCGTAGTTTGCCTGCATTTCCCCATCAACAAGTAATTCGGGGTGATTTTCGTGGAGCATTCTTACCGCTTCTTTCACTATGCCGGGACTACCCAGACCTTTTTGCCCTCCAAAGTTGGAGTAGGAGAGTAGTGCAATTTTTGGTTCAACATTGAACCGTTTTACTTCAGCAGCAGTTAAAATTGTTGTGTCGGCGAGGGTTTGCGACGATGGGTTCATATTCACAGTAGTATCTGCCAGGAAAAGTGTCCCCCGTTTCGACAAAATAATATACATCCCTGCAATATGATTGAACTCTTCTTTCACACCAATTACTTCAAGTGCCGGTCGAATTGTGTCGGCATATTTTCTTGTAAACCCCGATATAAAAGCATCTGCTTCTCCTGTTTCAACCATCATCGTTCCCAGGTAATCCGGTTTAAACATGTTTTCAAACGCATCTTCGAACGACATTCCCTTTCGTTTTCTTTTTTCATACAAGATATTGGCAAAGTGTTTTCTTTTTTCTGATGAAATACTTTTGTGAATATCGATTATTGGAACATTTTCCAGATCGAGTTGATTTTCACGGATAAGTTCCATAATTTTTTCTTCGTTGCCAAGAAGTATTGGTTTTGCAATATTTTCGCGATAAACAAATTGGGCAGCTTTTAATATTTTAAAATTATCGGCTTCGGCAAATAAAATTCGTTTTGGGTTTTCACGTGCTTTTTGCCTTATTGAAACCACTAACTGATTGTCAAAACCAAGCCTTTCGGAAAGCTCCTGTTTATAGGCATCCCAGTCGGTAATAATTTTGCGGGCCACGCCTGTTTTAATTGCTGCTTGCGCCACTGCCACCGAAATTGTGGTTATTAATCGCGGGTCAAGCGGTTTCGGAATTATATAATTTCTGCCAAAAACTATGTTTTGCTGGTTGTATGCTTTTGCTACCATATCCGGAACATATTGTTTTGCAAGAGAAGCAAGGGCTTTTGAAGCTGCAATCTTCATTTCTTCATTAATGGTTGTTGCCCGCACATCAAGCGCACCCCTGAATATAAAAGGAAATCCAAGTACGTTGTTAATCTGGTTCGGGTAATCACTTCGTCCGGTTGCCATAATTATATCTTCACGAACCGAAACCGCGTCTTCATAAGAAATCTCGGGTGTTGGGTTTGCCATGGCAAAAACAATTGGGTCTGCAGCCATCGACTTTATCATTTCCTTTGAAACCACATTTCCGACTGACAAGCCAAGAAAAACATCAGCATCAATAAACGCTTCCTCAAGTGTGTAAATTTTTCGTTCAGTAGCAAACTGTAGTTTTATTGGATTTAAGTCAGTGCGCTCTTTGTTAAGTACGCCTTTGCTGTCAACCATAACCACATTTTCGGGTTTTACTCCCATGCTGATATAAAGGCGGATACACGAAACTGCTGCTGCACCTGCCCCGTTTACCACAACTTTAATTTCATCGATTTTTTTATTGTTAAGTTCAAGAGCGTTTATTAATCCTGCGGCTGAAATAATTGCTGTTCCATGCTGGTCGTCATGAAAAACCGGAATATCCAATTCTTTTTTCAGGGTTTCTTCAATTTCGAAACATTCGGGTGCTTTAATATCTTCCAGATTTATACCGCCAAAAGTTGGTGCAATTGCTTTCACAACTTCGATCAATTTTTTTGGATCTTTTTCATTTACTTCAATATCAAAAACATCAACATCGGCAAAAATCTTAAAAAGCAAACCTTTTCCTTCCATAACTGGTTTACCTGCAAGCGGGCCAATATCACCCAACCCAAGAACCGCTGTGCCATTTGAAATTACTGCAACAAGATTCCCTTTTGCTGTATATTTGTAGGCATCTTCAGGATTTTTTTGAATTTCAAGACAAGGCTCGGCAACTCCCGGAGTGTAGGCAAGCGATAAATCATATTGTGTGTTGTGTGGTTTTGTCGGAACAACTTCTATTTTGCCGGGGCGGCCTTTTTGATGATAATTCAAAGCATCGGTTTTACTGATTTTGGACATGATATTAGTTTTTTTGATTTCCTATAAAAATAATGAATCATAATCTTCTTAATCAGGACTTTAATCAGGTTTATAGGGGTTTATGATTTTGTTTATAACAGAAATTTTATCAGGGCTTAATAACCTTTGTCAAAACAACCGGTATTTGCAGCAAGTCATAATCGTGAGTATAAATCAAATACTCATTTTGCCATTGAGGCGAAAACTTCTCTTTATAGTCGCGCAAACCCTTGTAATGTGAGAAGGATTTAATCTTTTCATAAGCAAACTTCATCGACTTTTCGGGAAAATTTTGAGGCTCATCGAACCCACTCATTGGAGCAAGCCCTAAATTGACAGTTGAATAATTTTACTGATAACGTATAATTTCTTTTAAAATACAATCAATTAGTATCATAGGTTTATTTTTCAACTTTTACATTGAACCCGGGAATTTTGTAATCTTTTGGCAAATAATCAGCCGGAATAGTTATCATGTTTCCATCACGGGCAGCCCGGTAATGCGGTGATAGTATCTCGATACCGGCTTCGTTGCAGCAATCCTGAATATTTTGATGCAAGTTCGAATAAATTATTGCCTGCCTGCTGGCTTCTCTTGTATAAGCGTTTATCTGGTAAGCAACATAGAAATCTTCAAGACTGGTTTGCAACACAAAAGGTTTTGGTTCCTTTAAAATTGCATCTGTTCTTAGTGCCGCATTTATAAGGGCTTCATGCATATTTCTCCATGGTACATCGTACCCGATAGTTACTGTAGTGTGGATTATTAAACCAACTTCGTTTGCCTCAATACTGTAGTTTGTTGTATTGCCCGTAAGAACAGAAGCATTTGGAATTGTAATAATTTCATTTTTTGGGGTCTTAATTCTTGTAACCAGTAAAGTTTTTTCTATAACATCCCCCGTGACATCAGCAATTTTAATCCTGTCGCCAATTTTGAATGGCCGCATATATGTAATTACAAGGCCAGCCACCATGTTGGCAATAGCAGATGAAGAACCTAATGAAAACAATATGCCGATAAAAACCGAAACTCCTTTGAAAATATTGGAATCAGAACCTGGTAACAAAGGAAATATCAAAACAAACATAAATGCGTAAAGCAGAAACTTCACGATGCTAAAAGTTGGCATGGCCCAATCAGCATGAAATCCGGCTATTTGAAGTTTGTTTTCTTCTATTTCGGAGAAAATGTAGCGCACGAATCTTATAAAATATTTCATAACGAAATAGATTACCAAAATGCTGAACAAATTGGGCAGGTATTTCCAAACGCCAATAATTAAACCTTTTAGGGGCGACCATACCAATTGGAAAAGAGCATCAGCCCAGTCGCGTGAAAAAGGGAAAATGCTGAATAAAATCGGGAGTGTTACATAAATCAAAACAGCATAAACAAACCAGCGCAAAACTTTTACAAGAAACAAAACTGACTGCAATTCCTGGTCTTTTGTTAAAAATGTGTAGTCTTTATATGATAGGTCTTTCAGCCAGTTTTCTTTTTTCGTTTCAATGTTGTTTAATAGTATTTTATATCCTTTGCTGATTAGCCAGATAAACAAACGCGCAATTAGTAAAACAAGCAAAACCAGACCAATTCTCAGCATCAGCTTTGAAAAACTATTTTCTTTTTTAGCCTGAATTATTGAATTGGTTATCGTATTTTTTAATTCGAAAGCAAGTTCGGGCATGCTTTTATCAAACCATAAGGCATCGTTTTCCGAAACGCTCATGATAATCAATTCTCCATAAACTATGTCGTAAGTGTTTTCAGATTTTATGGCAAGGATGGAATCGGTTTTTAAAAATTCGTCGTTGTATAAACTGGCAATTTTACGGGTTATACTTGCAGCTCTTTCTTTTGGTGTTGAAGCGCCAATTTTTGTATTGACAGTAAAAAGAGTATCGCCCAAAACGCCAAATACCGGATAACCAATTGCTGTTTTTCTCAACATTTGGATCCTTGCTTTTTTCTCTTCAAAACGTTGATTCTTTTGTTCTTCTATGGCGTTCAACTGTTTTAGCAATTCTTGTTTTTCAAGATTGTCGGAGGTTGAAAGCAGTTCCAATCTTGACTGTAAATCTGCTTTTTTAATTGAATCGGCAACTCTTTGCTGCTCAATCTCTATAAGTTTATTGTTGAATTCCTGCAGGATGGATGCCTGAATTGAATCATTAACAACAGCGCTAATACTGTCTTTTTGTGCCTGCGACGAAAAACTCAGGAGTAAGACTAGAATGAAAACCGCACTATTTTTTAATGTATTCATTTATTATTTTTAAAATTTAGAAATTGGATCCTTCCAAAAGTCAAATAAGAAATCCTAGCGCTCATGTCCATTATATTAGGTGCGAAAATTATTTTTTTGATAAATTTGGAATTATGGTTGTATTTTCCAAATCTTTTCAGAAACTGGCAAATATTCAGCCAACGCTGCCGAGCCATACCATTCATATAAATCAGCTGCCAGCAGTTTGGCATTTAATGCTGGGTCTGTTGCCACCAACGTTCTGGCTTCTTCAATTGTTGGTACGTCAAAAATAAAAATGCCACGGTAAGTCTGATCATTTTTTCCAAGCGGTCCGGCAACAATTAGCTTACCTTCCTTTACAAGTCTCCCAATATTTTCCATGTGCCCTCTGAAAGCCTCATTCGATTCTTCTTTACTGGCTGTTTTGTTTTCACCCGTTTTCAAAATTACCAATATATATTGTTTCATTCCATAATCATCAGCGTTAAGTTTTTTAGCAAGCTCTGCATCAAAATTTGGGTTTGTGTTTTGAGCGATAAGTGTAATTGTAGTAAAAAAGAAAGCAAAAATTGTTATAATATTTTTCATTTTTGATTTGGTTTATGTAATAAACTGATTAACAGCACAGGGGTTTATTTGTTTCATCTGATTTATTTTTAGTTTGATTTTAAAATTTTCCGGGTTAAAATCCGATCGTTATCTAATATTGAAACAAAGTAAATTCCAGCAGGAAAGTTCGTTAAATCGAGTTTAATAACAGGTTGTATAAAATTATTTTCGGTTAAAATCCCTCCAAATGTATTGGTAACAATAATTCTAACTGGCATATTGTTTTTTATATTAATTATAAGCGATCCATTTGTAGGATTTGGAAAAATATCAATGTCTGACATGAATTGATCATAATCAGAAAGAGAAGTAACCGATGCTTTTGCAATTGTGGCTGAAAGCCCAACTGTCATTTTTGATATTTCAGCAAAATACGGAATATTAAAAATATCAATTCTATCGTTTTCTGTGTGGTAAGCTGGATTTGGGTCATCTGTAAATATTCGTTCTCCAACGCCAATTGCATTTAAATAACCTTGTCTCCAGAAGGAATAATGATCTCCTCTGTCGCTCCCCGGATTAATAATTTGTGGAACAAGATTTAAATTGTGTCGTGAGATTAAATTTGTTATGCTGTCAGCAAGGCTTAATGATGAAGGTTCGTTGTTTACATGGATATCGAATTTTCTGTCGTTGTTGCTATCGTATCCAATCATATCCAAAACTACAATTCCTTTTATCATTTGTCCACTTGCCTTTGCTTGTTTTGCCTGGTAATTGCTTCCCCACAAACCAGCTTCTTCTTCATCCCAAAACGCGTAAATAATTGTGTAATCACAACATGTTTCAGAAAGAATTCTAGCGGTTTCCATTACAGCTGCGCAACCGCTTGCATTATCATCAGCACAATAAAAAGTAACAGCATCGTGGTGTGCCCCAACAATAAATGCTTCATTCGGAAATTTGGTACCTTCCTGTATTCCAAAAACATTCAATCCGTTGATACTATATTTTTGGGTTTGAACATTAAGTCCATAACCAGACAACCTTGCTTTTAGGTAATCTTCAGTGAGATTACTGCCTATATATGCTGCCCTGTAAGCAATAATTGTATTTGTCCCGTTGATAAACACTGAATCTTCCCCCGATAATTCACGGACTGTTTTTAAAAGCGAATCCTGGTTAAATTGATTAATTAATGTTTGAATATCCTGGCAAAAAGCGTTAAGAAAAAAGATGGATTGAAAGGCAAAAAGCAAAATGAGTTTCATAAAACATGATTTAAAATGTTCTTAAACTAAATCCTGCATAAAAGTTATATTTAATCAAAATTAAGCAATTTGTATTTAGTTTGAATAGTTTTAAATGCTATTTTTTTACCTGAAGCTCAATCACTTGGTCAACAGCTTCTGTGTTCAGATTTGGAATTGTTAGTATCAGTTTGTTATTGTTTTTGTTTGTCTCAAATTCCAATTTTTTCCCGGTTTCAAACCATTTGGCAGCAACAGGTTGGAATGGAAAATTCTCCAATTCAATTTTATTTTTTAATGATGAGGGATTGGTTATGTGTAAATAAACTTTATTGCCTTTTTCAACAGCAACTCCCCAATCGGTAGGTTTCATAAAACTTTTGCGGGTTCCATAAATCGTTTCGCCATAAATTTTCAGCCAATCGCCCATTTCCAGCAATCTTTTTTTGTGTGCTTCACGCACCTCGCCTTCAGGAGTTGGCCCAATATTTAAAAGAAAATTGGCACCCAGCCCGGCTGATTTTATAAGCAAATGAACGAGTTCTTTTGTGCTGCGGTTGATTGTATCACCAGTTACATAACCCCAGCTTCTGCCGATAATGTCGTTTGATTCTAATGGCAAATCTTTTGAAATTACTGCATCGGCAGAAAATCCTCCACCTACATTTTCGCCCGGCAAATCACGTTCAAAAGTCTGGTAATCTTCACCCGGAAAAACTCCCAAATGATGGTTGTTTACTATCATACATCCGGGTTGAAGTTTGTGAATCAGCGAATAAATTTCATCGTATTTCCATGCACGTTTTTGTGTACCTGTTTTTTTGTCGGGAAGGTTGTTTACCTGGTCCCAGTGCCCGTCAAACCAAATACCGTAAATCGGTCCGTAGTTGGTTAATATTTCGGTGAGTTGGTTTTTCATAAACTGAATGTATTCATCCCAGTTACATTCGCCATTAATTCCGGTAGCTTTTTTAACATTTCCCTGGCAATAATCAGCCCTGTAAAAATCGGTGAGCGAGTAATAACAAAACAGTCTGACTCCTTGTTTCTGACATTCATCAGCCAACTGTTTCAGCACATCTTTCCCATAAGGTGTGTTCATAATGCTCCAATCAGAATATTTTGTTCTGAACATACTGAAACTGTCGTGGTGGCGGGTGGTGAAAGTGATGTATTTCATGCCGGCATCTTTTGCCAGCTTAACAACCTCAGCCGCATCAAATTTTTGTGGATTGAAAACATTTATATTTTGGTGGTATTTGTCAACATCCTGGTTACTAAGTGCCCATCCGATTTCTTTGCCCAGCACACTCGAAATTCCCCAGTGGATAAACATACCAAAATGTGCATCGCGAAACCATTCCCTGTTTTCAAGGTTTTCTTTTGAAGGAACATAATCAACCTGACCTTTGTCGAGATCATTTCCTTGTCCTTGGCAAAAAATTGTGATTAGAATTAAAAACAAAAATAGAAGAACGGCTACTTTTTTCATGTTTTTGGTTTTTTTTTGATTAGAAACTTAGCAACCGCAATTTACATTTTTTTCTGAATTTCCATTTAATCCCTGAGTTACGTATCCATCTCTTTTCCACCATTCAAGGCCGCCAATTAGCTCTTTTACCCTGAACCCCAATTTTGTCATATTCAGAGCGCCTTTTGTTGAAGCGTTGCACCCAATTCCATCACAATAACATACATATAAAAAATCTTTGGAAAAATCAGTTGTAGTTTCTTTTGTCATTTCACGGTGAGGAAAATTAATTGCGCCCGGAATGTGCTCATTTTTATAAGCTTCCCGCGAACGTGTGTCAATTATTTTGATTTGATCAGCATTGTTGATTGAATCATTCAGATCCCAGGAGTCAATTTCATATTTCAATTTTTGTTTGTAATATTTTTGCTGTTTTTTCATGTTCAACTGGTATTTTAAAAGCGCTGTATTATACTGAAAAATTACAGTTTCAGAAGTTTAAAAGCGTGCATCCATTCATTTTTCAGTAAGCCGGGAATACACCAAAGTATGCACAAAGGCTCTATTGCCCTTGCCGACTGAACTTTTCCAAAATCTGCGGTTTCCCAGCCAACTTTTTCAAGAATTTGGGTGACCTCGAGTTTTGCGTTTTCGTTGTTTCCGCAGATAAACATGCTGGGTTTACTTTCAAATTTCGGGTCAATCATAAATGCATTTCCAACACAACTAAAAGCTTTTACAAAATTTGCATCCGGAAAAGCATTTTGCAGTTGCTCCATTAATGATTCATCTAAGGTTGTAAAGAATTTAAGCACACCATTTTCAGGAACTGTATTTGCAATCGGATTTGTTGTATCAATTACTGTTTTGTTCTTTAGGTTTTCAGCACCGGCCAACTCCAACGCGGCCCTGGCAGCTCCACCGTTTACTGCTAAAATAACAATTTCACCAAAAGCGGCAGCTTCCATAAAAGTTCCAACTTCAGCTCCCTTTCCTTCGTTTGTTTTCCATTCAGCTAATTTTTCAGGTGTTCTGGTTCCTAATTTTACTTTATAACCGTGTTTCATGAGACCCGAACCCAGGATTTTTGCCACAATCCCCGATCCAATAATTCCTATTTTTTTCATCGCTAAATAAATTTAAGTGTTATTACTCTTTAATTAACTAACATTTGGAAAAGTGATTTGTTTGTGTTAATAACCAGTCATTTTGATTGAACAAACCCGTTTGACAAACTTTTAATTTAATCTATATTTGGCCGAAATTTTAATATTCAAAATATGATTTCTTTAAATGAATATTTCGACAAAAAAGTAAAATCACTTGGTTATTCAACTACTGCAGGCAAATCGACTGTTGGTGTTATGGAAGAAGGTGAATATGAATTTGGGACTTCATCACACGAAACAATGATTGTTGTTGAAGGTGAACTAATTGTACTTCTGCCAAACGAAACAGAATGGAAATCTTTCAAAACCGGAACTTCTTTTGAAGTTAATGCCAATACTTCTTTTAAGGTAAAATCAGTTGGTCAAACTTCATATTTGTGTAAGTACAAGTAAATTAACGAATTGAAGACAAAGCATTGTTTAAAAATCAAGGATGATGATCTGGAAAAATGCTTTTATAAAAATACGGACATCAATTTTGCTTAAGGACATCAATCTCGAGTTAAAAAAAGGTGATTTATTAGGAATAATTGGACCTAATAGCAGTGGTAAAACAGTATTGGCAAAAGCGATTGCAGGAGAATTGGCTGTTTCTGGAGAAATTATTGATGGCGCAATATTTATGAAAAAACGGTTTGTTCCGTTTCATTCTTCGTTATCGCTTTCGAATGGAGGAGCTGTTTACCGGCAGCAACGCTGGAACAAAATTGATACAGAGCTTTTACCTAAAGTAAAAAATGAAATTAATGCGTGTGAAGATTTGGTGGAAGCAGAAAAACTATTTACCCAATTCGGGTTGGATCAATTATATGAAAGCTTCATAATCAATTTGTCAAATGGTGAACAACGAAAATTAGAGTTGCTGAAAGCTCTTTCAGCGAAACCTGATTTGCTTGTGCTCGATAATGCGTTTACAGGGTTGGATAATTTCTCACGACCATTACTGACTCAAATGCTTGAAACTCTGGTTTTGCAAGGACAATCAATCGTAATGACCGGTCTGGAATTAAATGATTTTCCACCATCAGTAAAAAGTTTTGTGCTTATTAAGGATGGTTTAATGAAGGGGATTTGTTCAAGAGAAAAGGTAAACGCTGAAAAGTTGGAACCTATTAAACTTGAATTAGATACACTTCGTTGGCCCAATTCAGGTTTTGCCGAATTGATTTATTTGAAAAATGTTTCATTGCAATATAAAGAACGTTTAATACTTGATGAAATAAACTGGCAGGTAAATTCTGGCGAACGTTGGTCGCTATCCGGCCCAAACGGTTCGGGTAAAACAAGTTTGTTAAACCTCATTTTTGGAGATAATCCAAAAGCTTACGGTTGTAATATCCGTTTGTTTGGAAAACAAAAAGGAACCGGCGAATCCATTTGGGATATCAAAGCCCGAATTGGTTTTGTTTCGCCTGAATTGCACCAGTATTTGCCCCAAAAACAGTCTGTTATTGATGTAATTTGTTCAGGTTTTCATGAAACTGAAAGTTCGTTCAAAAAACCCACTGGTTATCAGCGTGATGTCGCCAGACAGTGGTTGAAGAGTCTGAATTACTATGAAATTGGCAACCGCATGTTTGGAGAACTATCCACATCAGCTCAACGAATTGTACTTTTCATTCGCACACTCGTAAAAATCCCGCCATTATTGATTTTGGACGAACCATTTCAAGGGCTTGATAAAGCTCACGTTCGTTTATTGAAAGACCTCATAAACCGCATAGCAGCCGAATCAAATTGCGCAATGATTTTTGTTACACATTTACCTGAAGAGTTGCCTGAGTGTTTCACCTTACACCTGAGATTGAATGAAGGAAAGGTAATTTGAATTTTTTTGAAATTATTAATGAATGAAAATTGCTGAAAAAAGGAATTGTATATATTTGCGGTGCATTTGCGGGAGTAGCTCAGGGGTAGAGCATCAGCTTCCCAAGCTGAGGGTCGTGGGTTCGAATCCCATTTCCCGCTCAACAGAAAAAAGGCTCTAAAGCCTGCAAATAGAAAGGGTTTCAGAAGATGAAGCCCTTTTTTTATTTTGCGTATGTACAGTCTTTTTTGTACGTTTATACCCTATTAGTTTATAAATAGTTTATAAATAAGGGGTAAAAACGGGGTAAAAACACCCCAAAAAAGACTGTGTTTATGTCAACATTTAAAGCTGTTCTTCTCAAAGGAAATATTCATTTAAAAGATGACGGAACGTCCAATATTAAAATTAGAGTTACCCATAACCGTAAAGCGGATTACATATCTACAGATTTATTCATTATTCCTACAGAATTTGATGAAACTGCGGGTGTAGCAAAATTAGGCAGGAATAGGGAATATATTAACTACAGAATAACTGATAAGCTTAAGGAATATCGGCTATTGGATATTCAGCTAGGTGACAGGAAAGAAAAAATGACCGCTAAGGAAATAAAGGCCATAATGACTTCTGGTACTACCGAAACTAAGTTGATTGATTTTTTTGAATTTGCTGAAGAATATCTTAAAAGTATGAGCTCAGAAAGTCATAAACGAAATATGGCTTCGTTTATATCCATATTAAAAACATTTTCAGGAGATAAACTGAAATTTGCTGATATAAATGTTCAATTTCTTTTGCGCTTTGAAAGCTATTTAAGAAAGAAAGGTGTTAAAAATGGAATTAATAATTACATGAGGATGTTTCGGGCTTTATTTAATAAAGCCCGGGACAGTTATAATGACGAAAATTCCGGAGTCATTGCAATACCGCATTATCCGTTTAAAAAATACCAATTACCTAAACCAAAATTAAAAACAAGGGAGCATTATCTTTCCATTGAGGAGATGAAAATGTTTATAAATTATAATCCGGAAAATGAAGGAGAAAAATTGGCGAAGTACATGTTCTTGCTAATGATTTATCTGATTGGAATTGAAACAAAGGATTTATTCTATTTGGCTAAACCAAATAAAAAGGGAAGGGTGTATTATGATCGGTTTAAAACAGGCAAAGAATACTCAATTAAGATTGAACAAGAAGCAAATGAGATTATTGAAAGATATAAAGGGAAAAAACTATTGCTGGATATATCTGAAAGGTTTCAATTGCACGAAAGTTTTATACGCACGGTAAATAACAACTTGCATGGTGAAAAACATCATAAAATTACAGGTATATTTCCTAATATTGGTATCCGTAAGAAAGTTACCACTAAATGGGCGCGGCATACCTGGGCAACAATAGCCCGCAATGAATGCAGGATTAATAAGGATGATGTTGCACTTTGTCTTGGCCACGAGGATACAGACAATCGGGTAACCGATATGTATATCAAATATGACTATTCCATTATTGATGAATCCAATAGGAAAGTAATTGACTTTATAAACTCAAATTGCTCTTCTGTTGATATGTCCTTTAACAACAAATAGTTTCAGGATGTCTTTTCTGTCAATTTCAAAAGGCTTGAAAAATGGATTTTCGCTGACACAGCTTATTTTACTCTCGTCACTCCCGGGTTGAATAGATTTAATCATCCGGTGGTTTTCGCTGGTAATAATTAAATAGATATAGCCATATTCAATGAATTTTTCTTTCCATTCTTTACAAAGAATGATTTCACCATTATGAAGGACT
>JBGSMW010000072.1:0-15756 GCA_041739985.1 Draconibacterium sp.
GTACGTGAAGATTACAGCGCTGATGGAAGTGCCTGGGATTTTTTTCCACACGACCATGCCCGCAGCCGGGTTTATCGCTGGGGCGAAGATGGTATTGCCGGAATCAGCGACGAGTTGTCCAACCTATGTTTTTCAGTGGCATTGTGGAATGGTAAAGACCCCATAATAAAAGAACGTTTGTTTGGCTTGACAGGTTCGGAAGGCAATCACGGTGAGGATGTGAAAGAGTTGTATTATTACCTCGACAGCACCCCCACTCATTCGTACATGAAACATCTATACAAATACCCGCAGGCTGAATTTCCTTATGAGGCATTGGCTAATATTAATAAAAACCGCTCGAAAAACGAGGGTGAATATGAATTATCAGATACCGGAATTATCAACGGAAATCGTTATTTCGATGTGTTTACCGAATACGCCAAAGCTGATAATGAAGATATTTTAATCAAAATAAGCATTCATAACCGGGGTTTGGAAGAAGCCGAACTCTCAGTTTTACCAACACTTTGGTTTCGCAATTTATGGAGTTTTGGGCTGATAGACGAAAAGCCCCGATTGGAATTGGTTAATGAAAAGGATGCTAAATATGTAAAAGCCGTTCATCCAAAACTGGGGGAATATTATTTTTATTTTGATGGAAATCCGCGAACACTTTTTACCGAAAACGAAACCAACGCAGAACGGATATTTGGTATGCCAAACGCTCATCCTTTTGTGAAAGATGCCATTAACGATGCAGTGGTTAATCGCAGTTTTGATTTGTTCGAAGGGAAAGCTGACGGGACAAAATTTTCGCCGGTTTACGAGTTGAAAATTCCCGGTGGTGAAAACCACGAAATCAGGCTGCGTTTATCAAAATCGAAAATCAACGAAAAAGCACTAAACGAAAGTTTTGAAACTCTTTTCGGGGAAAGGCAAAATGAAGCCGATGCATTTTACAATGAACTTTGTGTTGAAGATGCGGAACTCAAAAACATCCAACGACAGGCATTTGCAGGCATGTTGTGGAGCAAGCAATATTACAACATCGATATTCCGCGCTGGATAAACGGTGACCCTGGACAAATGCCACCACCCAAAAGCCGGGAAAAAGGGCGCAACCATGAGTGGGCAAGCCTGAACAACGAAGATATTATTTCGATGCCCGACAAATGGGAATACCCCTGGTACGCGGCGTGGGATTTGGCATTCCACTGCATTCCGCTGGCTATGGTTGACCCCGGTTTTGCAAAAAGCCAGCTCATACTTTTCCTGCGCGAATGGTACATGCGCCCCAATGGGCAACTGCCTGCTTACGAATGGTCGTTCGGCGATGTGAACCCTCCGGTTCATGCCTGGGCTTGTTTGCAGGTTTACCGTATTGAAAAGAAAAACACGGGCAAAGGCGATATCGATTTCCTGAAAAAAGCATTCCAAAAACTGCTAATCAATTTTACATGGTGGGTGAACCGGAAAGACCACAACAACAACAATGTTTTTGAAGGCGGTTTTCTGGGGCTCGATAATATTGGCGTTTTCGACCGCAGTTCGTTTATTCCCGGGGGCGGACACCTCGAACAAGCCGACGGAACAAGTTGGATGGCCATGTATTGCCTGAATATGCTCGACATGGCACTTGAAATTGCTCAGGTTGACAATTCGTTTGAAGATGTTGTTACAAAGTTCTTTGAACACTTTGTTTATATCTCCGAATCGCTTAACCGCATGGGCGAAGACTGGACCGGCGCCTGGGACGAAACTGAAGGTTTCTTTTACGATATTCTGGCTAAACCCGATGGAACTTATGTACCTCTAAAAGTACGTTCGCTGGTGGGATTGACAACATTTTTTGCCACACTGGTGTTAGACCAGGAACGGCTGAAAAATGTTCCCGATTTTATGAAACGGCTTAAATGGTTCCGTAACTACCGTATTGCCAACAACTCCTATTTAGCCATTGAAGAATTAAATGAAGGAAAAGATATCTTACTGTCGCTCACTCCTAAAATAAGGCTCGAAAAATTGCTGAATGCCTTGCTCGACCCTGCTGAGTTTTTATCACCCCACGGTATCCGAAGTATTTCAAAAATCCATGAGAAACCTTATTCAGTTAAAATCGATGGCACGGAATACGGGTTACAGTATGAACCGGGTGAAAGTACGACCTCACTTTTCGGGGGAAATTCCAATTGGCGCGGCCCTGTTTGGATGCCTATGAATTACCTTTTAATACAATCGCTTTTAGAGCTGAACAAATATTATGGCAATTCGGTGATTACAGCCTGCCCGGCGGGGTGCGACCGTTTGGTTAACCTCGATCAGGTTGCCAATGATATTTCATTAGGACTGATTTCAATTTTTCAACCCGATGCCACAGGAAACCGACCTGTTCACAGCAACAACCCGCTTTACCGCGACGACCCGCACTTTAAAGATTTGGTACTGTTTAACGAATATTTTCATGGCGATACCGGGGGCGGAATCGGCGCCTCGCATCAAACCGGCTGGTCCGGGCTGGTTGCTGAACTGATAGACAAGGTTTACAAGAAAAAATAGCTTATTGGCACAATAAAGTGTTTGTAACAATTGAACTAAACGAAAAGAAACCTGATAAAACGAAAAATTTTGTCAGGTTTCTTTTTTTAACCGACTGTTCAAATGATAATTAAAATTAATAACATTAAAATTAAAGTATCATGAAAAGAATTTTTACTCTGTTTTCAGCATTTTTGATGGTGGTTTCCACATTAAATGCACAGTTGGTTATCAAAAAAGATAACCTGTTCAGCACAGCCGACCAAATGTTTTTGGCCAATGAATTATTCCTTAGTGGCGAACCATTTGCCGAAGATCTTGGATATAATTTAGATGATTTGGATCCGATGATTCTAAACTCTCCTGATTCCACTGCTTATGCAACCGGAATTGATGGTTATGAGTATTCTCGTTATTTGTTAGGCACCGTTGTTTCGCGCTCGGGAATTGGACTGCACATGATGTGGGCACCCGTATTAGGCCAAATGGCTGCCATGCAACCTGACAGTATTGATGGTAAATATACAGGTGGAATGGTAAACGGTTTTAAAGAAGACGATGAAATGATGAGGATGATGATGCATTTTGGTATGCATGCAAATCAAATGGCGCCCGGTCATCCATTTCCACAATTTGCCGAATTTGAATCGGGAAATCCGCAATTACCTCAATCCGTAGCTCCGGATTTTGCTATGGACTTTGGCTCATTACGTTGGGATCGTTCGCAGTTTAGTAAAGTACTGAATCCTGCTGCAATGGGACAATCGTTGTGGAAACAATATTACTGGGCTAAAGATATGTTGGGCGCTTTTCACGATGGCGATGATAACGGAATTGAAGCAGATGGAGTTATTTCTCCCGATTCGATTGGAAGTCCAAATTTCGACCCGGATAATAATGTTTTTTATGGTGGAAATAACCTCGACGGTTTTATCGGGCAGGTATTAACCGCTGAAGGAATTAATAAGGTAGCTTTTGTATTAAACAAATTGGCTTACGATGGAACTGCACTCGGAATGGTTGATCCGGCAACGTACGACCCGGCAAACGGAATAAAATACTTTCCGCATAAAATTGCAGTTACCGAAAGTATAGTGGATGCCACAATGCCACCCAAACCAACCAACTTAGAAGTGGTTGATGCGAGCAGCCAGCTTTTCGATCAGGTTTCGTTAATTCTTGGAACTTTAAGTTTTAAAAATATGATGGACCCTTCAATCAACGATGCAGAACACCTGGCTTATCATACTGTTTTTGATGGCAATCCGTTTCCTGCACCAATGTCACAAACCGGAATTATGGGACCATATGATATGATGGCCGGGGCAAGTATGGTTCTATTTAAAAACTTGCTGGCGATGCATTTTAACGAAACTACAGGAACTTTTGTTGATGTTTCAGGGCTCACGGAAGGTGCAGTTTCAAAAGGTGATGTAATTTCATCGGTAAATGCCGGATATGTTTTGCTGGTATTACGTGATGTCGCCAATGAGTTTGCAGGTACACCGCTGGCAACAATGGCTACCGACGCGTTAAATGCTCAGGCATCATTTGTGTGGAGTTCGTTAAAAGACCCTGATGGCGGATTTTACAACGGATTTAATGTTGGAAGCGGAGCCGATGAATCTGCTAAAAAAGCGGAAAGCCAGGCTGCACTTGCACGTGGACTTTATGCAGCATACGAGCTTACCAACAATTCTGCTTATCTCGATGCAGCAAACGAAGCTTATCAATATCTTATTAGTAGTTTTTATGTTGCAGCTGAACAAATTTTCAGGACCGAAGAAGGAAACAACACAGCATCGTACAATCCCTTTAATCTGGCAGTTTTGAGCGGAGGTTTACGCGAAGCTGCGATTGTGGGCAAACAAGCTGATGCCGCCATTATTTATACCCGTTTCTTTAACAAGGTGTACAGCCCCATGTTATTGGCAGAAGCCGAACTAAGCGGCGAAACCGGAAACGATTCGGATGGCGATGGAATTCCTTATGTGGCAGGTGGAACAGTTGCGACAGTTTTTGCTGCCGAAGCCGAATATTCGTTTACAATTACAAGCGTTAATAAACAGCTTCAAGCATCAACAAACCTGAGTATTTATCCAAATCCTGTTTCGGACCAGGCTACCATTTCATTTGAAAATGCAGGGTACGAACAAATCAACATATCGGTTATGAATATTGCCGGGCAAAAAGTTCAGGTAATCAATAATGGAATCGGTAAAAACGATAGAACTGTTTCGTGGAATACGCAAGATTTAACCAATGGAATTTATTTCGTCAGAATTGATGGCGACGGAAAAACTTTGGCTACCAAAAAGGTTGTTGTCAACAAGTAAACTCCATATTTTTCCAATAATAAAAATGGCTGCTTCAATTAATATGATGCAGCCATTTTTTTATTTTTTTGTCAGGAATCAATATCTCCTCCGTCTATTTCCCCGAAACAAAATAGTAATTCATTAAAATTTATTCAAAATGACAAAAATAGCAATCGTAATTTATGCCGATACTGATACAATGGAAGCATTGGGAAAAGTATCAAACGCTTTTATGCTGGCGCTCGAAGCAGTTGAAAATGGCGATGACCTGAAAATTATTTTCGAAGGAGCCGGAACAAAGTGGATTGGAGAACTTGAAAAGGAAGACCATAAAATGCATGGTTTATATATCAGTTTGAAAGACAAAATAACCGGCGTTTGCGATTATTGCGCACAGGCTTTTGGCGTAAAATCCAAGGTTGAAAAAGCAGGTGTACCGCTGCTTTCAGAGTTTAAAAAACACCCCAGTTTGCGCAGTCTTTTTGCCGAAGGGTACAGCGTAATTAATTATTAATAAAAAAAATAAAAATAATTGTCAGGATTTAAAAACTCTGCGACTATACAGTCATTAAAGACAAAAAAGTTCTTTTTAACAATGTTAAATTTTAAAATTTTAAAATCATGAAAAACGTAAAAACAATTTTCGCCAGTGTGGTTCTTATCGCATTGGTTTCAATTTCTGCCTTTGCAGGAACAGGTTCAAAAGTTATTGCAGTAGTAAACGAGGCAAGCTGGTGCCCGGCATGCCAGAATAATGGTGAAAGGGCGCATGCAGCCTTTATGGAAAACAACAAGGATGGAGCTATCCAGTTTGTGGCCAACGATTTGACCAACGATGAAACTAAAGCAAAATCTGCCGCAGAACTCAAAAAAGTTGGGTTAGACAAAGCAATGGCTGAGAACAAAGGGACCGGTGTAGTTTATTTTTTCGATGCTGAT
This sequence comes from Draconibacterium sp., assembly GCA_041739985.1. GTDB lineage: Bacteria > Bacteroidota > Bacteroidia > Bacteroidales > Prolixibacteraceae > Draconibacterium. The sequence continues at coordinate 5,775 of JBGSMW010000072.1, forward strand.
TCAAAAAAATTAATCAACAAGATTAGCGTTGCAAAAAGCAATGATGAACTTGCCGAGGCTTTGACAACCGCAAAAGAAGGTGTGAAATAAAAAATAAAGTATTGTAAAACCAAAGGCGGAACTAAACACTCCGCCTTTTTTATAAAAAATTATGGCAAAAGAATTAACAGTAAGCAACTTCGAGGAAGTGGTGCTGCAATCAAAACAACCGGTATTGGTCGATTTCTGGGCACAGTGGTGCGGCCCTTGTAAAGCCATCGGACCAATTGTTGAAGAATTATATTATGAATACGAAGGCAATGCAGTTGTAGGAAAAGTAGATGTAGATACCAACCAGGAACTGGCTGTAAAATATGGAATTATGAATATCCCGACCGTGCTATTTTTTAAAAATGGCCAGGTAGTAGATAAACTAAAAGGTGCAGCCCCGAAAAAGGAATTTATTAAAAAGCTGGATAACCTGCTGTAAAAGCATTTAAGCAAAGAAATTAGGCTCCTGCTTCGTTACGAATTACTTGTGTGCTCACCAGGCTGACTTCGAATACTTTAGAAACAATCAATTTTCAAAAAAATGAAAAAAAATAAAACAATAATAACAATGCTACTTTTACTGGTGTCGGTTTTGGGATTCTCCCAAATACATGACCCTGTAAAATGGGAACTGAAAGCAGAACGGTTTGCCCCCGACTCGGCAACCGTTACCATTACTGCTGAAATTGAGGAAGGCTGGCACATTTATAACCAGGGTGAAAACATTAAAGACGGGCCCATTCAAACCTCTTTTAACTTTCTTCCCAACCCGGATTATCGATTGGTTGGAACCACCACAGAGGAAATTCCATTGACAAAGAAAGAACCGGCTTTCGATAATATAACAGTTTCGTATTTTGAAGGACATGCTGATTTTATTCAGAAAATCGCCCTTCAAACCAGCGACAGTTTAAAGCTTGGCGTTGAAGTTACATTTATGGTTTGCAGCGATGAAATGTGCCTTCCGCCCGATACGCGCGAATTCACAGTAACAGTAGAAAAAGGACCTGCCTTTGTTGCAGCTGCACCAGATGCCGGTTCGTTTGAACCAGAAGGAAGCAACCTCGGCATTTGGGCTATATTTTTTGCCGGATTTGCCGGTGGATTGCTGGCTTTGCTGACACCTTGCGTTTTTCCAATGCTCCCTCTAACTGTGAGCTTTTTCACAAAACAAAGTAAAACCCGGGCAAAAGGAATTCGAAACGCATTGATTTACGCTGCCTCAATTATTGTAATTTATGTTTCACTGGGATTAATCATCACCTTTTCGTTGGGTCCCGATGCCTTAAACGCACTGGCGAGCAACGGAATAATGAACCTGGCATTTTTTATCATTTTTGTTGTATTTGCCATGTCGTTTTTTGGCGCTTTTGAAATTACGTTACCCAGTAAATGGCTGAGTGCTTCGGATAAAGCTGCCGACAAAGGCGGGTTAATCGGAATATTTTTTATGGCTTTTACCCTTTCGCTTGTGTCGTTTTCGTGCACCGGCCCCATTATCGGAAGCCTGTTGGTTCAGGCGGCGGTAAACGGGAATGTTACCGGTCCTGCTATTGGCATGTTAGGTTTCGCTATTGCCCTGGCGATACCGTTTGCTCTTTTTGCTGCTTTCCCTGGCTGGTTAAATTCGCTTCCAAAATCGGGAGGCTGGCTAAACTCGGTAAAAGTTATACTTGGCTTTATTGAACTCGCATTTGCTTTGAAATTCCTTTCTGCTGTGGATTTATCGTACCATTGGGGCATTATTACAAGGGAAGTATTCATTGCACTTTGGATAGCAATATTCGGTTTGCTTGGTTTTTATTTGCTTGGAAAATTACGTCTTCCGCATGACGATGAACAGAAAAAAACCTCGGTTACAGGTTTAATGACAGGTGTTTTGGTTCTTGGGTTCGTAGTTTACATGGTTCCCGGTATGTGGGGCGCTCCCCTGAAATTAATCAGCGGATTTCCACCACCTTCCTTTTATAACGAAGGATGGAGCATCCAAAGCGCTTCGGTAGCTTCATCTGCAAAAACCATTGATGCAGCTATTGTTTCCGACGATGAGTTTCATTGCCCGCATAACCTCAATTGTTTTCACGATTATGAAGCCGGAATGGCTTATGCAAAACAGGTAAACAAACCGGTAATTCTCGATTTTACGGGATGGAGCTGTGTGAATTGCCGCAAAATGGAAGATAATGTCTGGAGTGATAAAACCGTATTAGGCATGCTCAGCAACGATTATGTGTTGATTTCGCTTTACGTGGATGATAAAACCGAACTGCCTGAATCAGAAAAGTATGTTTCGGAAACTACCCACCGGAAAGTAAAAACCATTGGGAACAAATGGAGCGATTTTCAGACAACCCATTTTCGTACCAACTCGCAGCCCTTTTATGTGCTGATTGGCCACGACGGGAACATGCTTACCAATCCAAAAGGTTACGATACAAGCATTGACGGATATATCAAATTTCTTAAGGAAGGCTTGAATAACTTTGGTTCCTAGCAACTTTATAATTCTCGCAAAGCCGCGAAGACGCTAAGTAAAAGGAAGAATAACAATATTCAAAACTTAGTGTCTTTGCGTTTTTTTTGTCACTCAAGTTTTTTACCCGCCTGTATTAATCTGAAAATATCACTAATAAAATTCACTTTCAGTTGTCAGGTTTTGAAATGTTTACGACTGTTCAGGCATAAAACAAAAATTGAAGTAATAAATCAAAATGAAAAACAAAATGAAACGAAAAAAAATCATCAGAATTGGATTGATAACAGCAGTTGCAGGTATTGTAATAGCAGGTGCAATTGGCTTTTACATGTTTAACATGCCTCACCGCGATGTTCAGTCAATCAAAGCCGATTTCAGCCTTAACAGCTCCGAAATTGTGGCCGAATACCTGGCAAATTCCGAAACAGCCAATGATAAATACCTGGCTGCCGACGGCGAATCTAAAGTGCTTGAAATTACAGGTACTGTGAATAAAGTCTCGGAAGATTTCGATGGGCAAAAAGTAGTATTGCTAAAAGCTGACAGCGACAAAGCCGGAGTGAGCGCAACGTTTACACCTGAAACAAACGCGAATGCAGAAAAATTACAGGTAGGGCAAAGTGTTATCATTAAAGGCGTTATTCGTTCGGGTGCTGCTTACGACTCAGACCTTGAATTGTACGAAAATGTAATCCTCGAAAAAAGTGATGTAGTAACAAAATAAAAATCACAGTTCGACTTCGCTCACTGTGGCAGTCACCCTGAGCAGCCAGTCCCGAATTTTCGGGAGAGTCGAAAGGTGTTTCAAAGAAAAAAACAATAATTTATTAACAACAAAAAAAAGTAAAAAATCATGAAAAAGTTAGTCTTATTAACAGTAGTAGTTGCTTTATTTGCAAGCATTTCGGCCTCAGGCCAGTCAAAATTGGTGAGTTCAAAATCACACATTAAGTTCTTCTCATCCACTCCGGCCGAAAACATCGAAGCCAATAACACCACTTCGGTAAGTACAATTAATCCTGAAACCGGCGAAATCGTTTTCTCCGTGACAATGCAAGGTTTCGAATTCGAAAAATCGTTAATGCAGAAACATTTTAATAGCGAAGATTTCCTGAATACAAAAGAATTTCCAAAAGCCAAATTAATTGGTAAAATTATGAACCCCGATAAGGTGAATTTCAAAAGCGATGGCACGTATGAAGCTCATGTAGAAGGTGAATTAACGATTAAAGGAGTCACTAAACCTGTACATGAAATGGGGACTATTACAGTGAAAGGTGGAAAAGTGTCTGCCAACAGCAAATTCAATGTTACGCTTGCCGATTACGGAATTAGCTTCGTAAAAGGAAAACCTTCAACGAATGTTGCCAAAACCGTAGAAGTTACATTGCAGGCCGAATATGCAGTTCAATAGAAACTGATAAATAAACAAAACAAAAGCAGCCGGTTGAAAAACCGCTGCTTTTTATGCAATTAAAAAATGGAAAAAATTCAATATAAAAAAGTTAAGGAAGCAAAAGGGCTGCAGCCGGGCGAAACAGTAACAGATTTTTTGGCAGTTGACCTGAACGATAACGTTTTCACACTAAGCGAAGCATTAAAATCAGGTCCGGTAGTAGTAATTTTTTACCGGGGGCAGTGGTGTCCGTATTGTAATAAACATCTGAAAAATCTGGAGCAAAACCTGGAGAAGATTTACGAAAAAGGCGCCAGAGTAGTAGCTGTTTCACCCGAAAAGTCGGAATTCATGAAACGCATGGCCGATAAAACCCACGCTTCGTTTTCGTTACTTTACGACGAAGGTTATAAAATTGCCGATGCTTTTGATGTGACATTCAGACCTACAAAATTTGAAAGAACTATTTATAATAAGATTTTGAAAGCCGACCTGAAAAATGTTCACTCCAATAGTAGCCAGCAATTGCCTATTCCGGCAACATTTATTATTGGTCAGGACAGTAAAATTATCTGGCGGCATTTCGACCCGGATTATAAAAAGCGGTCGAAAGTAGAGGATATTGTTAAGAATATCCCGGGTAAAAACCATCTTTACAATTGATTTTGTCAGGATTTAGTAAAACTTACGTCTATTCACAAAAAATTAAAAAAGAACTACCTTAAAAAGAAATTCAATGAAAACAGTAGCTAATGAAAATCTATTGCAGATTAAAGATTTACTCCAGAATATAAAAACAAAAGATTACACATGTCAGTCGGAGGTACTTTCGGGTTCGACCGTTGGGCAACACATCCGGCACATTCTGGAATTTTACCTGTTATTGGTCTCGGGTTCTTTTTCCGGTACAGTCAGCTACGACAAAAGACAACGCGATATTCGCATTGAAGAAAACCCGCAATTTGCCATAGAAACCATCGATAGGTTAATTGCAGGTATTGGTACACTCGATGTGAATCTTACTGTAAAATTTGAAGGTGATTTTACTGTCGATGGTTCGGGCGACAATTTTATTCAGAGTTCGGTGGGCAGGGAGCTTGCCTACTGCATCGAGCACAGCATTCACCACCAGGCCATTATCAAGGCTGGTCTTATTTCAAATGGTTTGGCCGGTTTAACCGACGAACATTTTGGCATTGCCTATTCAACCATCCGTTATCGCGAAAACAAATGTGTACAGTAAGTTACATACCAAAAACCAGCGAAGGTAGTTTCGTGCTCACTTCGAACCGTGACGAGAAATCGTTCAGGCCAACTGTTTCACCGCATTTATATGAATTGAACGAAACAAAAGTGGGATTTCCGAAAGATGAAAAAGCTGGTGGCTCATGGATTGCGGCCAGCAAGAAAGGAAGGCTTTGTTGCCTGTTAAATGGTGCGTTTGTGGCGCACGAGAAAAAATCACATTACGCGCAAAGCCGTGGAAATATTTTGGTTGAAGTGGCTTCGTCGCAGTTAAACCCATTCGAATTTTACCAGCAAAAGGAGTTAACTAATGTTGAGCCTTTTACAATTGTTACAATTGAAATGCAGGAATCAGAAATCTGTCATTTCAGCGAATTTATCTGGGACGGCACAAAAAAACATTTTCGTACACTTAATCCCGAAGAACCAAGCATTTGGTCGTCGGTTACCTTGTACAGCGAAGAACACCGCAATTTGCGCAAACAATGGTTTGGTAGTTTTTTAAAGAATGCTAACGGAAGCATATCGCCCGAAAATATTTTGGAATTTCACTCAGGCAAACATACTGGCGATAATTCGATTAACGTGGTAATGGAGCGCGAAGGTGGATTAAAAACAGTGAGCATCACCCAGGTTGTCCCCGAAAACGGAAAATTCAGCATGAATTATTTCGATTTGCACAACAAGCAAAATACCTGTTTGAGAATATGAACTTCAATAAAAAACATACCGGATTTGCCATTGCCATTGCCTGGCCCGAAACCTGGTGCAAACAGTCGGGTGCATGGTACGACGGGTTTATTAACCGCCTTGGAATTAGCAAACACCATTACTACAAAGTGGGACATGCCGCACTGGTTCTAATTGATTCTGAAACCGGCAAATGTCATTATTTCGATTTCGGCAGATACCATTCTCCTTTTCAACATGGCAGGGTTCGCAGCGAACTTACCGATGACGGATTAAAAATGAATACAATCGCGCAGATTTCAGAAGATGGTCAGGTCCTTAAAAATTTTGATGAAATATTAACTGAATTACAGCAGAATCCTGAGTGCCACGGTGAAGGAAATATTCATGCTTCTTATGGCCAGATAAACTTCAAAAAAGCATTCGACAAAGCAAACCTGATGCAGCAAATCAGCCCAATCCGTTACGGACCGTTCAGGTACAAAGGGAGTAACTGCTCGAGGTTTGTAAATACTGCCCTCCGTGCAGGAAATCCCGCCTGGAAAGAAAATTTTAAACTGAATTTTTTGGTGCCGCTCACGCCAACGCCAATGAACAATGTAAATTCGTTTGGGAACAAAACCGTACTCCCAAAGTTATTGACGCTTCCTGCTTTTTCGCCTGTGCCTGTTGCTGATAAAAGCAAATTAGCAGGTACTTTAAAAGAACCTGCCCGTGCAGCCGGAATTCCTCTAACAGCACAATGGTTAAGTGGCGAAGGCGCTGGTTCATGGTTTGCAATCGGCCAATCAAAAACAGGTAAATATTTCGTTTCTCGTTTTGGCCCGAATGGAAAATTGGAATGTGCGGGAGAATTTACCATCACAAACAACCAGCCGTTTAATATCAACCAGTTCTTCCGATTTGACTATTTGAGCCATTGCCGGAAGGTGAGAATTATTCAAAACAATGTGCTGATTGAGCTTGAAAGAACAGAACGAAAAACTGAAGATGTTTTACAGGACCAAGTTAAAATTGCCTCAAAAATTAGGCAGCATAGAAATGCTATCCTTGATTTTCAGGCAGTATAAAAGTATTGGGACTTCGACCCGGTTGCTATCCCAATTTTAAGAAAAATAGAAAACACGGACTTTGGAATGTCCTCGTCCCAAAATAAATAAAACATCCTGGCGCTTGTCAGGATTTTATTTTTTAACGACTACTCCACCAAACAACATTAAAACAGAATTTTCATGAAACAATTAGTAATCTTAATATCACTTGTAATGGCAGCATTTTTAACTTTTGCCCAAAATTCAGAAATAAAAGAGGTAAATCCTGCACAGTTCAAACAACTCATTAAAAAACCGGGAGGAGTTTTATTAGATGTACGTACCCAAAACGAGTTTAAAAACGGGCACATTGCCAATTCGGGGCAACTCAATTTTTATGCCTTCGATTTCAGAAAAAAATTATTGATGCTTCCCAAAGACGAGCCCATTTATTTGTATTGCAACACAGGCTGGCGAAGCGAAAAAGCAGCAAAAATACTTGTTGAAAACGGGTACAGCAATGTGTATAACCTGGAGCATGGCATTATGGATTGGGAATTACAAAACCTGCCTGTGGCGGTTGACCCCGATGCAATACCCGATACTGAAAATAAAATGGGTTACGAAGAACTGACAAGGTACATTGAATCGGGGAAACCTGTATTCATTGACTTTTATGCACCCTGGTGTGGACCCTGCCGCCAGATGATGCCCATGATGGACAGCTTAAAAACAGAATACCACGGTAAAATGAATATAGTAAAGGTGAATGTGGATGCCAGCAAAAAACTGGTAAAAGAAATGAAGATTCAGAGCGTCCCTTATCTGGCACTCTACGAAAAAGGTGAGTTGCTTTATTCTAAAAATGGTGCGGTTACCCGGAATGAATTAACAGGTGTATTTCAATCAAAAATTTCAAAATAACGGGATAAATAACAGTTCCGAGTTTGAAGCATAAATTAGTTAACTCTTATAATGAATTGAGATTTTTAGTCTTATGTATTTGCTCAACTTATCACAAAGCTAAACATAAAACATCAATCGATAAAAAATTAAAAAATAGAATATGAAAGCATCAGACCTATTTGTAAAGGCATTAGAAAATGAAGGAGTAGAATATATTTTTGGAATCCCGGGAGAAGAAAATCTTGATTTTTTGGACTCCTTGAAAAATTCCAAAATTAAATTGGTTCTCACCCGACACGAACAAGGAGCCGGTTTTATGGCAGCCACTTATGGTCGTTTAACAGGAAAGCCTGGGGTATGCCTCTCAACTTTGGGACCCGGAGCAACTAATTTTACAACACCAGCGGCTTATGCGCAATTGGGTGCAATGCCCATGCTGATGATTACGGGTCAAAAACCAATTAAAAAATCGAAACAGGGGCGTTTCCAAATTGTCGATGTGGTGAATTTATTTAAGCCGATTACTAAATATGCTCGTCAAATTGTACACGGGAACAATATCCCTTCAATGGTTCGGGAAGCATTTCGCCTGGCTGTTGAAGAGCGACCGGGAGCAGTTCTTTTGGAATTACCAGAAGATATTGCAGCTGAGGATTGCGATGATAGAATATTCAATGTAGTAGATTCTGGGAGACCGGATGCAGGTGAACTGGCGATTAAGGAAGCCGTAAAAATGATTGAAAATGCCAGGATGCCATTGTTATTAATTGGTGCAGGAGCCAACAGAAAAATAACATGTAGAGCATTGACAAAATTTATAGAGCAAACCGGAATCCCATTTTTTGATACGCAGATGGGAAAAGGTGTTGTTGACGAACGTCACCCTAAGTTTTTAGGGACGGCAGCATTATCTGATAACGATTTTTTGCATTGTGCCATTAACAGAGCCGATTTAATAATAAATGTGGGACACGATGTAATTGAAAAACCACCATTTTTTATGGAAGACGGGGGTACAAAAGTGATTCATGTTAACTTTTTTGCTGCCGAAGTCGATGATGTGTATTTCCCTCAATTAAATGTAATTGGAGATATTGCAACTTCGGTAGAAAAGCTTACTACGCACATTACCGATAAAAGCAATTGGGATTTTTCATATTATCTACGTATAAAAAATGAAATTGAAAGCCATCTGAAAAAGTATGCTCAAGACAATCGTTTCCCCGTTTTACCACAGCGATTAGTTGAAATAGTTCGCGAAGAATTAGCAGATGACGACATTGTAACTTTAGATAATGGCGTATATAAAATTTGGTTCGCCAGAAATTATAAGTGCTACCAACCCAATACATTATTGCTCGATAATGCATTAGCAACGATGGGTGCCGGATTAGCCTCTGCAATTTCTGCAAAACTTATTAATCCGAATAAAAAGGTAATTTCTGTTTGTGGCGATGGTGGATTTATGATGAATTCGCAAGAGTTGGAAACTGCCACCCGATTAGGTTTAAATATGCTTGTTATCATTCTTAACGACAGTTCCTACGGAATGATTAAATGGAAACAAGAGGGAATGGGATTCGACAACTTCGGGTTGGATTATAAAAATCCTGATTTTGTGAAGTATGCCGAAAGCTACGGAGCAATCGGACACCGACCAACGTCCGACAAGAATTTCAAAGACATACTATCTAAATGTTTAAATACCGATGGTGTTCATGTGATTGATTTGGCGGTAGATTATTCGCTAAATCACTCTATTTTAAATGTATTACTGAAAGAGAAAACTTGTATTTTATAGTCTTATGGAATGGTATATACCGATAACAATTTTACCAGGGATTGGCTTGCTCATTTTATCAACTTCAAACTTTTTAATCGCATTGAACAATGAAATTAGAGAATTGAATAATAAAGAGAAATATCAAATTATTGTGGCAGAAAAAATCAGCCAGCTAAAAAAGTTGACTTATGCCTTAATTGCACAATATTTAGCAGCATTTTCTTTTGTTGTTAGTGGCATTATTGGTGCTATTTTAGAAATAGATATTATAATGATTTATTTAGTAACCTGAGTTCGATTCTTAATCACATAAAAATAAGTGGATTAGTTTAAAACTAATTGTTATAAAATTTGGCAAAAAACATGGATTTTGCTAATTTAACAGTCTGACAAACAATTATTTAGAAGCAAAACCCATGAATTTA
>JBGSMW010000023.1:0-21004 GCA_041739985.1 Draconibacterium sp.
CTGAATTCATAAATTACACTTTTTAAGTGCAAAATTGAACCTTAAGTCAATTCAAATCTCAAAATCAAAGAACGTTTGTATATACTTGTATTTTAATGTATTATAATAAAATATTAAAAATTAACGCACCACTAGTGATTTTCAAACAACAATTGAATCAAAATATGGCATCAAGTAATAATATACAATCTAATAATATAACAAGCTTGCTGATGAAATTAACAGGGGGATATTTTCCTGCTAAGGGATTACATTTGTATGCTTCTGGGGTTTATTACAACGTATTTGAAGGTGTCCAGTATTATGAGCAAAGATTTGGATCAAACACGGTAAAGAAATTTTGGAATTTTGAATTATCAGGCCAATTTGACTTCAGAGATGGACCACTTAATGGCACTTTTGTACAAGCATTGATTAATTTCAATTCAGATGAATATAAGAAATTATTGAACACAAATGATTTGGGGGTTTTCCTTCTCAAAATAGGATTCAATAAAGATATAATAAGTAAATAAGTAAAATTATGAAACAAACAACTGCGCCCCATAAATAGAATTGTTAGCAGTCAGTAAGATTCTACGATTAGTCGGTGTTGAACATCATCCCCACTCTCTCTCGATTTCAATACGTGATTTGTAGGAATATACACCCGGATTCGTTATTGTTGTAACTCTTTTCCAATCTGATTATTAATCATTCAAAACCTTTTCCAAACTTCAAAACTTAGAAAAAGTTAAAAGCAAAAACAGCATCAAATACAAATTCATTATCTAAAGCCCTTTGCCCTCCGCCCTCCACCATTTCCCCTTTGCCTTTGAACTTTGTCCCGATAGCTATCGGGATGAACTCTGAACTCTAAAAACATGTTTTATAACATTTGTTAGTTTCAAAAATCTTTTTTATTTTTATTCCGAGTTTTAAACCCCTGGTACTAAGCCCTGTCAATCAGTAGCTCTCCAGAAAAAAAAACTCTAATTAACTTTTTTTTTACAAACCCATTAATTAATTAATTATGAGAAGAAATTCTGACAAAGGACACGTTAATAACGTGTACAGTTTAAACGCGTTAATCGCGAGTGTTTCAACGTACGGCGAAGCCTACAATCCTTCCATTAGTTTAATCAAATTACCTGCCATGCAGGAAACTTCGGCCATAGCAACCGAAGTTGTTGCAATGAACACAAACGCCTATTCGGTGTGGAAAACAGCTGTTACCACCCGCGACATCGCGTTTAAACCTCTATCCGGGTTGGTAACACGGGCAATGAACTTCCTGAAAGCCACAGGAATTCAGAAACACGTGTACGACCAGGTAAACACTGTTGCCCGTAAGATTAAGGGGCAGCGTGCTTCAAAAAAAATCAAACCCGAGCCCCCTGTTGATGGTACAGAACCCGAACCAACACCAAAACAGATTTCGGCTTCGCAAATGGGCTTCGACAACCGCGTCGAAAACTTCGCGGTATGGATACAAATGTTGGCTGCCATACCGGAATACAACCCCAACGAAGATGATTTAAAAATTGAATCACTTTCGATACTGCACACCGATTTGGCAGCAAAAGACAGTGATTATTATGTAGCCGAAGCAGCGCTCGACAGCTCCCGCATTGCCCGTAACCAGGTGCTTTATACGCCAACTACAGGTTTGTGCGATGTTGGCCGGACCTCAAAAAATTATGTAAAGGCCGTATTTGGCGCAAACAGCCCACAGTTTAAACAAATCAGTAAAATACAATTTGTAACATTAGGGTAATCATCAATGTCAGACATCCGCTTTCCTGCTCTTCGCCTTTTGCGTCGGGCAGCGAAAGCGGATTTTTGTTAAAACCTCTCAGCAAATTTCATTTCCGTATAATAAAACCTTATTTCAAAATTTTTTAAATAGCAAATATTTCGCTGCTCTGCAGCTTTAAGCTATCCATATAATTTTCTATCTACAAATATTTTTGCTGCTCTGCAGCGTTTTTAAGCGGCAGAGCCGCTAAATATTTGTAGAAATAATTGCAAACTCCGGAAATAAGCCCTGTAGGGGCGAAATATATTCAAACGTTATAAAAATCAATCTTTTAAAAATAATTGGAATAATTTTTACCGGACACCAATGAATTTTAACCTTAATTGCAGACAATTGTTAATCATAATTTATAAACCTTATTTACCTTATCAACATATATTGATAAATAAGGTGAATAAGGTCGCAGATGATTGATTATTAACGGGCTGCTAAGGTTAAATACAAAAATAAAAGGTTTTTAATTATCAAAATAAGTCTCTCAAACATTTTGAAATGAATCTTGTTTATTTCTATCCTCATTAAAATTAATTTAAATCACTTTCCTGAAAAATTGAATTTTGTTCCGGTAAAAGTGTTTCTGCCAACTGAAAAAGTGTTTCCCGTTTCTAAAAAAGTATTTCTCATTTCTAAAAAAGTATTTCTCATTCCTGAAAAAGTATTTCCCGATTCTAAAAAAGTATTTCTCGTTCCGGAAAAAGTATTTCTCGTTTCTGAAAAAGTATTTCTCAATTCTAAAAAAGTGTTTCCCGTTCCTGAAAAAGTATTTCTCGTTTCTAAAAAAGTATATCTTGTTTCTGAAAAAGTGTTTCTCGTTCCTGAAAAAGTATTTCTCATTTCTAAAAAAGTGTTTCTCGCTCCTGAAAAAGTGTTTGAACAAAATGATATCATAAAAAACCCTGCTGAACAGATAAATTACCTTTCAAGTATTCCAGTATTTTCACATTCATACATTATAGCATTCACGCATTTCCACATTCCCGAATTCCCACTTCGCGAAATTTATTTATTCAAAAGGTTTTTATGAAAGAACCAGCGGAATGGATAAAAAACCCATTTAACAATTGCAGGCAATCGGAAGCATTTAACTCCCTCCATCGGATTTGGCAACCTTCTGCTGATTTTAGATTTTACCCATTGGTAAATTCGCAAAGTAGCTCTACTTTAGTGCTTGAACTGGAAGAGCCGGTGCAATGCGATTCACCTGTAAAATGGATTTGGAATCAAACATAAAAATATGAATACAAAAACAGAGATTAAAAAACTTGGATTATTATCGTCATTTGCCATTTATATTCCTGCAGCAATATTAATGTATAGCCTGACAAAGTATTTAATTCCTTATTTAAGCAAAGTAACCGGACAGGAAACGATACTTTTCTGGTTTATTGTAGCGGGATTGGGGATTTTTTTACCCTTGATAATTACTGGTTTATTCATTCTAAAAGCTGAAGGTTATCGGATTTCGAAAACCACATGGATTGAGCGTTTGAGGTTTCGAAAAATTACAAAGAGTGATATATTATGGTGCATTGCCGGATTTATTTTAGTTGCATTATTCAGCGTATTAATAATGAAAGGACTGGAGTTACTGATTGGTAAATTTGACCATTCTCCAGCCTTTATGTCATTTGAACCTTTGACAAAAGGTCGATACTGGTTGCTTTTGGTTTGGTTTCCATACTGGATTTTAAACATACTGGGTGAAGAATTCTTATGGAGAGGTGTAATGCTTCCCAGACAAGAGCTTGCATTTGGAAAATACACATGGTTAATTCATGGTTTTGGTTGGGGATTATTTCATATTGCTTTTGGATGGCAATTGCTGATTACATTGATCCCTTTGATTTTTATTCAATCATACATTGTTCAAAAAACAAAAAATTCGTGGATTGGAGTGATTATGCACGGTGGATTAAATGGACCAAGCTTTATAGCCATTTGTTTTGGATTGATTTGATAAAAACGAATATAATAAACCAGGCATAAATAAAAATCTGAGATGGATAGATAACGCGATAGAACTCATCACGGGAAATGCAAGAGTGATTTACACTTACAAAATTCAACACTAAATATTTAAATTGGCTAAAACATAATTGTTATTTAAAAACAAATCAAAAATTTTACTAACTTGACAAAAGATTTCATTAATAATCCTTAAAACCTCAACCATTTGGTTGGATGCTTATACGCATGAAAAAGATATTAGCAATAGATGACAACGAATTAAACCTGAAACTTCTCTTTCAGATTGTAAAGAAATATTATCCTGAATTTCAGTTTTTAAAAGCCAATAATGGAACAACTGGTATTGAAATTGCCAGGAAAGAGTTCCCTGATATCATTTTACTTGATATTTTAATGCCGGGACTAAATGGTTACGAAGTTTGTGAAATTCTTAAAAATGATTCGAAAACCAGTCACATACCTATTCTCATGATCTCAGCCCTTGGAAGCAATTCCGAGGAACGTACAAAAGGTTTAAATGTTGGTGCCGATGCATTTGTTTCAAAACCATTTGCAGTGAGCGAACTACAAGCTCAAATAAATGTGGTTTTACGAATGAAAAATGTCGAGGATTTGCTTCGAAAAAGGAACAAAAGCCTTGAAATTTCAATAAAAACAGAAACAAGCAGATATTTACGTGAAGAAGAAAGAACAATTCAAATATCAGAACATGCAAGGCAGTTTTATTGGGAGACAGATAGTGAAGGCGAAATTGTTTATGTCAGTCCGGTTATAAAATCGATATTAAAAATTAATCCCTATGATATTATAGGCAAAATTAGTTTTGCACAACTTTTTCAAACCGAAAAAACAAACAGTCATATCAGGTTGACTCAAAATACAGCAATAAAAGAAGCGGAGATCGAACTAAGGGTGGGTAAATCAAAACTTTGGCTCACTTTCAGTAGTTTCCCATTTTTCGAAAAGAATGGGAAATACGCTGGCACCCGGGGAATTTGTTTTGATATTACCAAGCGAAAATTAGCTGATTTAGCCCTGTTAAAAAACCTGAAACGAATTCAGCAATATCAAAAAATACTGAAAAATGTCAATATTGAAATCACTAAAATTGAAGAACGCGAAAGGCGCAGGATTGCTGAGTATTTGCATGATAGTCTTGGACAGACTCTTTCATTGGCATTTTTAAAATTATCTTCAATTGATAACAATGTATTTGAACCTGAAGTACGCAAAAAAATTGATGAAATATATAAGCTCCTTACAAAGGCTATTAATGAATCGAGGGTTTTAACTTATGATTTGAGTCCCCCGATATTATATGAACTTGGCTTAACATCAACTTTTAAATGGCGCCTTGAACAGATCAAAACAATGAACAACATTGTTACTCAAATTAAAGGTGAAGAAATTAACATTACAGTTAATAAAGAAATTACAATCTTTGTTTACCGAATTGTAAATGAACTTTTGCAGAATGTTTTGAAACATGCTCATGCTTCTGAAATTATTCTGGAAATTGCAGAGAAAAAGAATAAGTATCTTATTTCAGTAAAAGATAACGGGGTGGGATTTAAAAAAGAAAAACTAAGTAATAAGGAAAAACCTGAAGGATTTGGATTGATCAGCATCAAGGAGCGGCTTGAAAGCTTTAAAGGCCATATTTATATAAAATCGGAACCAGGTGTTGGAACCACCGCCACAATTGAAATACCTGTAACGTACAAACAAACAAATAAATAACAAAATCGAATGAAAATCAAAGTTTTAATCGTGGATGACCACCAATTATTTAGAGAAGGTATTGTAACCTTGCTTTCATCGTCGGAAAACATTGAGGTTATTGCTGAGGCTGAAGATGGACAGATTGCAATTGAGAAAGTTAAACATTTTAAACCTGATGTTGTACTCCTTGATATTGCAATGCCACGAATGAATGGGATTGAAGCAACGAAAAAAATTAAGGCACTAATGCCTGAAATCAAAATAGTTATTTTGTCAATGCATTTGGAAAAGGAATATGTAAAAGGAGTTCTGGAAGCAGGTGCTGATGGATATTTGGTGAAAAATTGTACGTATTTACAACTAACCGATGCTATTCAATCTGTATATAACGGTAAAAAATATCTTAGTCAGGATATTACCGATCAGGTTATTAGTGGTTACCTGACACCTGCAGAATCAGGGACAAATGACTTTGAAAAATTATCGGAACGCGAAAAGGAAATATTTCTTTTGATTACAGAGGGTACATCAACGCGTGAAATTGGTGAGATTCTATTTATAAGTGTAAAAACAGTAAACACCCATAAACAAAACATTTTAGAAAAGCTCAAATTAAAGTCAAATGCCGATATGGTTAAATTCGCTTTAAAAAATGGGTTGATTCATCTTGATTAGGAATTTGCAAGTATTAAAAACAGGATGTTTTCCTGTTAAAAACGATAAGTTCCAAGCGATTATGAATTCCGTTTGTTTTTCTATGATTTGGAAATAATCCCGTAAATAAAGCCAACACCAAAGGTTAGATACCTTTTTTCGTGATTCATAATTAAAGTTGGTCCAGCTGAAAATCCAAACAAATTGGTAATCGGAAACTCAAATTTTGAGCTTAATATAAAGCTGACATCCGTAGTTCTTATTAATTCGTTTTTAGAAAAATCAATTGAATTATTTTCAGGTTGCTCATTCATCCAGTTCATCATCATCGACATTCCTGGTCCACCTTGCAGAATAAATCGGATAGTTTCTTTTGAATTTAAATTAAAATGACGACCAAACATAATATTGTAGTTTTCCATCATTTCATTCGGATTAATTATGTTATCTGTATTTGATTTATTGGCAGATTTCAATATCGGGATTTGGTTATTTATTTGATTTGATCCGGCAGAATAGCCAACTTCAACTGAAAATTTACTTTTATAAACAAAACTTAATCCCAGGTTACCTCCACTGTTGTTGCCAACCATTAAGTCACCATTGGCATACAATAAATGTTCATTGTCCTTTGTTCGCCAATCTTGAGACCATTGTGCCTGCACAGTACTTATAAAAAGTACACTTAAAAAAACAAGTATAAGTATTTTCATTGTTTGTAGAATTTTAAAGGTTCAACAACAATAAGCTTTAAACGGTATTGAATATCAGACCTATATCTGATGTTAAAAATACGGGATTAATAATCTTGTTGATTATTTTTAACTCTGATTCATCAGTTTCAATAATCCTATTTTTACCTACAAAAAAACTGAGAGATTCTCATCTTTTTGAACCTCTGCTAGTTTAATAATTGCTCATGACATACATTCAATTTAGAATCTGTATCGAAAACAACTAACAATTCAAACAATTTATAATTTATAACCTCGTGTAATAAGCGGGCATTCCCTGGATTACAGTGCTTTCATATTTATGTTAAAAAAATACTGTTTTTCAGATCATTTAAGATTAATTGAAAGATTTAAAATCATAAACTTATTTCATTTTACTTTAAAAGAATTGACTTTGTGGAATTCAGGTACTTCTTCAATATTTATCTTTTCTCAAATTTTATGACTAATGTCAATCATATCCCTTCACAACATTTTGTAGTTTTGCGTTCTAACCAAAACAATCGGTTCAAAATGAAAAATATAACAGTTTTTATCGTTTTTGCAGTTATCTTATTTGCATGCAATTCAATTTCAAAAAAGGATACTAAAATGGAAGTAAATCAGGAAATTAAAAAAAAGGCGGATGAATTTGTGCCGTTTACCCTTACAACAAATTTTAATGTTTTGACCGAAAAAGAAAAACAAATGCTGCCATTGCTTTTAGATGCTGCCAAAATAATTGAGGATATTTTTTGGTTCCAGGCTTTTGGTGATAAATCCTTATTATTTACAAGCAATTTAGATGAGTACACTGAAAAATTCCTGAAAATTAATTATGGGCCCTGGGAAAGATTGAACAATAACAAACCATTTGTTCCTGGATTTGGTGAAAAACCCGCAGGCGCAAATTTTTACCCGGTTGATATAACGAAAGAAGAGTTTGAAGCATGGAATGATGATGCCAAAACAAGTCTTTACACAGTCATCAGACGAGAAGAAAATGGGCAGTTAAAATCAATTCCATACCACATTGAATATAAAGAACAAATTGAACAAGCCGCCTCGCTTGTATTACAGGCTGCTGAACTATCAGAAGATACAGGCTTGAAAACATATCTTGAAAAACGTGCAAAAGCTTTACTTACAGACGAATATTATGAAAGCGATTTGGCGTGGATGGATATGAAAAACAATACGATTGATTTTATTATTGGTCCAATCGAAAGTTATGAAGATCAACTTTTTGGGTACAAAGCTGCTTTTGAATCGTATATTTTAATTAAAGATAGGGAATGGAGTGAAAAATTAGTTCGGTTTGCTGCTCTTCTCCCGGGTTTGCAGGAGGCTTTGCCTTGTGAGCAAAAATACAAAGACGAAATCCCCGGAATTGATTCTGATATGAATGTTTATGATGCTTTGTATTATGCCGGCGACTGTAATGCAGGAAGCAAAACTATTGCCATTAACCTGCCCAACGATGAAAAAGTGCGTGAAGAAAAAGGCAGCCGTAAGTTGCAGTTAAAAAATGCGATGCTGGCAAAATTTGATAAAATACTGATGCCAATTGCTGATATATTAATTGCGGAAGACCAGCGCAAACACATTAAATTTGATGCGTTTTTTGAGAATACAATGTTTCATGAGGTTGCTCATGGTTTAGGATTGGGAAATACGGTTGACAAATCCTTAACTGTTCGCGAAGCGCTGAAAGAATCATACACTTCGATAGAAGAAGGTAAAGCCGATATACTTGGTTTGTGGTGTGTTTACCAGTTGAATGAAATGGGCGAAATGGGCGAAAAAGAGATGATGGATAACTTTGTCACATTTATGGCGGGAACTTTTCGTTCGGTGAGGTTTGGAGCGGCCAGCGCTCATGGCAAATCAAATATGATGCGTTTCAACTATTTTCAGGAAACCGGAGCTTTCGAACGTGATGCAATAACCGGTACTTACAGGGTTAACTTCGACAAAATGAAAAATGCCATGCTTGCACTTTCTGAGCAAATTTTGAAAATTCAGGGTGATGGTGATTATACAGCAGCAATAAAATGGATAGAAGAACAGGGAATTATTCGCGATGAGTTGCAAAAAGATTTAGACAGGATTGGTGAAGCCGGCATTCCACGTGATATTGTTTTTGAGCAGGGAGATGAGGTATGGGGATTGTAGCATTCACACATCCTTAACAAATCAATAACAACCTGTCAATATTTATATTTGTTATATTTGCAGCGTGAAAGTAGTAAATCAAATATTATCGGTGCTTTTGGCAATGATTTTTATCGTTTCCTCGACCGGTATTTTTATTTACAAGACACACTGTTTGTGCACCGGAACTGAGCAGGTAGGTATATATTTGAAACCCGAAACCTGTGAAGAAAATTATCATGTTCATCACACGCATGATGCTTCTGGAACCGAAACATCAACAAATGAGAATCTTTGTCACGAGTGTTCACATCAAAATCACGATTGTGGTTGTGCTTCCCCCGAAGTCAGGTTTTTTAAACTAAGCAATGATCTTACACAGGATGAAGTCAGTTTTGATAGAGCTCCCGGTGTAAAAATTACAGATATTATTTTAACTTCAATAGTTTGTTTTGAAGAACAATCATTAATTGCAGACTCACGTAATAAATATATTGAATTACCTCCCAAAATCAAATCTGCAAAATCTTTTTTAATCCAGGTTAATCAGCTCAAAATCCCTCACGCTGCTTAAGTTTAGTTGATTCATTTGCCTTTCATACAGGCGATTGATTTTTTTATACACTAAATTTTAAGTAATGAGAAAGATTATAATTTTTATTTTAATACTATTCCCCGTTTTTTCGTTTGCTGAAAACCTGAAAGGTATTGTTTTTGGAAATGACAAAGAGGGGAGAACCGCTTTACCCGGTGTAAATATATACTGGCAGGGAACAAAAAGTGGCACTGCCTCCGGAAACGATGGAAACTTTGAAATCAAAAAGGGGAACAATCAACACATGTTGGTTTTTAGTTTTGTTGGTTACGAAACAAAAGTTGTACATGTTGATAATTTCGATTTTCTTCAGGTTACATTGGAGCCCAATCTCGAAATTGAAGAAGTTACAGTAACTAAAAAGGACAGAGGTACTTATCTCTCGGCAATGGAAACCATTCATACCGAACGTATTGGCAGTGCCGAACTCCACAAAGCTGCCTGCTGTAATTTGGCAGAAAGTTTCGAAACAAATCCATCTGTTGACGTGAGTTACAGTGATGCAGTTACCGGTGCCAAACAAATAAGATTGCTTGGCCTCGATGGAATTTACTCGCAGTTACAGGTTGAAAACCTACCTGATTTGAGAGGTTTGGCCACAACTTTTGGTTTAAATTATATTCCCGGTCCCTGGATGGAATCAATCCAGGTTTCGAAAGGAGCATCTTCAGTGACAAGTGGTTACGAATCGATTGCCGGACAGATAAATGCCGAAATAAAGAAACCGGATTCAGGTGAAAAGCTTTTCTTAAATGCTTATGTAAATGAGCATCAAAAGTGGGAATTTAACGGAAACACAAATTTGAAAGTATATAAAGACATGGTTTCCACCGCTGTACTTGTTCATGCTTCGGGTTTATCAAATCGGATTGATGACAATGGAGATGGCTTTCTTGACGATCCGCTTACAAAACAATTTCAAATTTCGAACCGATGGAAGTTTACAAATTACAAAGGTTTTATGACACAAGTCGGTGTAAATATTCTTACTGAAGACAGGTTGGGAGGGCAGTTTGGTTTCATTGACGGTATGACTCCTTCTACTTCAAATCCTTATGGAATCAGCATTAAAACAAATAGGGTGTCCGGTTTTCTGAAATCAGGTATTGTTTCGAAAGATCAAAGAAATGCTCTTGCCATTTTAACCAATTTTGCGGGACATACAACAAATTCATTTTACGGGTTGACAAACTATGATGCCTCGGAAAAAAGATTTTACGGGAGCGTAATTTTTACACGTGACCTTGATGAAAATGCAGTTCATTCTTTAAATGCAGGTGTTAGTTTTATTCATGATAAAATTGACGAAAGTTTGTATGGTATCAATCTGGATCGGGTTGAAAATGTGCCTGGTGTATTTGCTGAATATACATTTAAACCCATTGAAAATATGACTTTAATGGCAGGTATCCGTGCTGATTCACACAATCTTTTTGGAACTTTTGTTACTCCGCGAATGCACTTCAGATACAAACTGAACGGACACATTACTTTAAGGGCAAATGCCGGAAAAGGTTACCGTACTGCAAATGTGATAACCGAGAATAATTATTTACTGGCAAGTTACCGGCAACTGCAGTGGCAGGATAAAAATATGTTGGAAGAGGCATTGAATTATGGAATTAGCCTTGTACAGGATTATACACTTTGGGGACGCGATTTGCAAATAAACACAGAGTATTTTCGTACCGATTTTCAGTCACAATTGATAGTGGATCGTGAATCTTCAACAACAAACGTAATTTTATCTCCTTTATCAGGAAAATCATATGCGAACAGTGTGCAAATCGATATACGATACCAGCCCGTCGAAAGGCTTGATGTGTTGCTGGCTTACCGTATAAATGACACTAAACAAACCATTGCCGGGAAGTTAAAAGAAATGCCTTTGACAAATCGTTACAAGGGACTCATTAACCTCAATTATTCGACAAATCTTAAAAAATGGATGTTCGATTACACGGTACAATTTAATGGTGGAGGTAGAATTCCGCAGCCTTATCAAGAAGGACAAAACACTGTTGATATTTCAGGTGATTTTTACGAATTTCAGCCCTACACGGTTATGAATGCCCAGATTACGAAATATTTCAGGTACTGGAATATTTATCTGGGATCCGAAAATATTACAAACTTTATGCAACGTCAACCGATTGAAGGAGCGGGAACTCCATTCAATCAGGGTTTTGATGCTACAAATATTTGGGGGCCGGTTGTTGGTAGGAAAATTTATCTCGGTGTCCGCTTTCAATTGAATTACAAATAATTAAAAAATAAATACTATGAAAAAGTTAGCAGTTATCTTCGTTTTTTTCTTTGGAATTACAATTATTTCCTTTGCCCAAAAGGCTGAAAATAAAGTGGTTTGTTTTAAATCGGATATGGATTGTGCGAACTGCGAAAAAACTCTCACTGAAAATCTTAAATTTGAAAAAGGCGTTAAAGACCTGAAAGTTGACCACATAACAAATACCATTTATATTGAATATAAAGATGGTAAAAACAACGATGAAGGATTTGTCAGGACAATTGAAAAAAGCGGTTATAAAGCTGAAAAAATTACTCCGGATCAATATAAAAAGATTTTGGAACAAGCAGTTAAAGAAGGACACCATCACGGTGCTGAAGTTCACAAAATAAGGAAGTAAGGTTGATTTATTATACTTAAGAGTTAAATTAAAATGTCATCCGTTTAGCCGGGTGACATTTTTTTTCATTAGACATTTTTTATAAATAATAAAAATGAGTACTTTGTTTTTCATTTATTTATTTGTCTCCAAATAATTTCTTTCACATTAACCATTTCTTACTTTTAAGTTTGTCCAAACATAAATTACATAAATCCGGAATAGTTCAGGTAGCTTTGCAAAATGAATATCAAACAAAAGTGGAATAATTCACCAATCCGACCTGAAAAAATTCCGTTTTTTTACGGTTGGGTGATATTATTTGCAGCCACAGTTGGTGTTTTGGCAAGTGCCCCCGGGCAAACAATGGGAATTGCTACGTTTACTGACTATTTACTCGAAAATATTCATATCAGCCGAAATCAGTTGAGTATCGCCTATATGATTGGGACAATTGCAAGTTCAATGCTTTTGACTTATGCCGGTAAAATGTATGATAAATATGGAGCACGGTGGGTTGGAATGATAATTTCCGTGGCGCTTGGTTTTGTTTTAATTTTGCTCAGTCAATCCGACAGGATTATACATCTTTTTGTTAAAGATGGCTCATCAACAGTTTATATCCCGCTTTCAATGGCGGTTTTAATGTTTCTGTTTTTTGCCCTGCGTTTTTCGGGTCAGGGAGTATTAACTATGGTTTCGCGAAACATGCTGATGAAATGGTTTATTGCCCGCCGTGGGCTTGTCAACGGAATTTCATCAGTTTTTGTGGCGTTTGGATTTTCAATGGCGCCGCTAACTTTTGATACATTTATTCAGGAAACTTCATGGCGATGGGCATGGATAATTATGGCTGTCGGGATTGGTGTATTTTTTACATTGTTTGTTTTCTTTTTTTATCGCGATAATCCCGAGGATTTGGGAATGATCCCCGATGGAGAAATCCATGGTAACAAGGAGAAAAATGTGATTATTAAACCGTTTAAACAGTTCACCCTGGCCGAAGCCCGTAAAACATTGACTTTTTGGCTGTTTTCCATTCCACTTGCCATGTATGCCCTTTATATTACTGGTTTTACATTTCATCTTGTTTCAATTTTTGAGCATGCCGGAATGGGACGTGAAAAAGCACTTGCGGTTTTCATCCCTGTATCTGTAATTTCAGTTTTAGTTTCATTGGTTGGCGGTTATATTAGCGACAAAATCAGGTTAAAGTTTTTGTTGATAATTATGTTGGTTGGGCAGGTAGCCGCACTTTTGAGCCTTGCTTTTTTAAACGACAGTATTTTTTATTACGGATATATTATCGGAAACGGCTTGGTTAGTGGCTTATACAATGTTTTGATGGCGGTTACCTGGCCACGTTTTTATGGAAGAGAAAACCTGGGGAAAATAACCGGATTTGTAATGGCAATAATAGTTTTTGCAAGTGCACTTGGGCCTACTTTATTCAGTCTTTCGGCCACTAAACTGGGTAGTTACAGCTATGCCATTTTTGGTTTGGCAGCGGTAGTTGCTACAATTACATTATTTAGTTTTAAGGCTGAAAACCCACAAAACAAATTTGAAAGTTCTCAATAAATTTCCTTAGTTTTGATTCGAATAATAAATTCTAAACCTGGTAATAATGAAACAAATTTCATCAATTTTTCTGTTGGCAGCTATTTCTATACTGATTTCGTGCCAGCCAAAAACAATCAACACCGAATGGCAAACTATTTTTAATGGCGAAAACCTTGATGGTTGGAAAAAAGCTACTGAAAATCCGGAAAGTATCACTGTTGAAGATGGCACGATTAAGTGCAATGGCGAACGTAGCCACCTCTTTTATGAAGGGGAATTTAAAAATTTTGAATTTGAAACCGAGGTTAAAACTTTGGAACATTCAAATTCTGGAATTTTTATTTGTACAAAATACCAGAAAGATGGTTGGCCGTCTCAAGGATATGAAATACAGGTTAATAATTCTTACAGAGGGTCGGATAAATATCCCGAACGCAAAAAAACTGCAAGTATATACAGTATCCGCAATATTTATTATCCGGTGGCAAGCGATAATGATTGGTTTACAATGCGCATTAAGGTAGTTGAAAACCTAGTTGAGGTTTTTGTAAACGATATAAAAGTAAATGAATATATTCAGCCTGAAAATCCCTGGCGCTGGGATGGGGGAGAAGGTTTGAAACTTGGAAAGGGAACTTTTGCATTGCAGGCGCACGACCCAAAAAGTACAGTTTATTTCAGGAATATAAAAGTCAGGGAATTGCCTGAGGGAACAAAATCTGTTGTTACTGATGAAAACTGGGATGCAACAGTTACTAAATTAATGCAACCGGGTTTTCCGTTGGTTGATTACCACGTTCATCTAAAAGGAACTTTAACCATAGACAGCATTTTACAGAATTCGCAAAAATTAGGAATAAACTACGGTGTGGCACCCAATTGCGGTTTGCACTTTCCTGTAACAAACGACTCAACGCTGTACGCCTATATGGAAGTTGTAAAAGGAAGCCCGACATTTAAAGGTATGCAAGCCGAAGGACGTGAATGGGTAACTTTGTTTTCGCCGGAAGCAGTGGCAAAATTTGATTATGTTTTTACGGATGCAATGACTTTTACCGATTCGAAAGGACGCCGTAACCGCATTTGGATTCCTGAAGAAGTTTGGGTTGATGACAAAGAACAATTTATGGATCAGATGGTTGGAAAAATAGAAGCCATTTTTTCGCAGGAACCTGTTGATATTTATGTAAATCCAACTGTTTTACCTGCGCAGCTAATGGAAGAATATGATGCTTTGTGGACAAAAGAGCGAATGGAAAAAGTAATTAAAGTATTGGCAGACAATAATATCGCACTCGAAATAAATGCCCGATACAAAGTTCCAAAAGCCGAAATGATTAAAATGGCAAAAGAAGCTGGTGTAAAATTTTCTTTTGGTACAAACAACACTGGAAATGATTTGGGAAAACTGGAGTATTGCATACAAATGATTGAGGAGTGTGGACTCACACCAAACGATATGTTCGAAATTAAACCTGACAGTTTAAAACCGGTAAATGTAAAAGGTTTGCCGGCAAAAATTACTGGCTAAATTGGTTTGTTATTAATCTAAAAATCACCGGTTTAACAGCTAAATCGGTGATTTTTGTTAAAAACGAGTCGATGATCAATGAAACAAATTCTTCTTCATCCCAACAAATTCAATCAGTTCAATAATTTCTTCATCACTAAATGCAGCCCTGTTTATTGTTAAATCATATAATTCGTTTGAAAGATCGCCTTTCAAAATTGCTTTCCTGAAATTTATCCTTTCCTTTTCCACTTTTTCAATAAAATCAATTGCTTCTTCCCGGTTTAAATGATTGTTGCACATAATAGTATTGATCCTGAATTCAAGTGGTGCTATCAGCCTGATATGCAGGGAATCTTTAATGCTTTTTGTAATTTCGTGTCCGGCACGACCAACAATGATGCAATATCCATCAGCCGCAATTTGACGGATTACTCTTTTCATTGTTTTTCTGATGGTAATATCTGATTTGTAATTTTTATCGCTAAATGCTTTCAGGATATCGTCAAAAGTGAATTTTTCAGTTTGATGCAACGTTTTTCTGACTTCATCGGGGTGCATTTTTAGTTCTTTGGCACTCTGATAAAAAACTTCTTTGCTGATAACTTTCCAATTTGTTTCCGGATTTTCCTGGTTCAACTTTGATACAATCAGATTTGCAAGCTTTACCCCGTTACAACCCACTTCTCTGGAAATGGTAATAACAGGACCGGCAACTGTATTAGTTCTTTTTTTATCGGTTTCCTCTTCCAACATTCTATTGTTCAGATATGAAAGTAATAAATTGCTCATGATCTTTGTTTTATTTTATTTACGACAAAATTCAATAGCAAGTTATATATTACATAACATAAATTGGCACATTAAATAACATATATCAGCGAATGAAAAATTGCCACGTTTCTAATAATTAAAAATACTTTTTTGCACTAAATTCAATAATTCTGCAAAAAATTTGATTTCCTTTTAACTGAAAAAGATAAGTATTACATTAGCAAATTATTGTACAAATCACAAAAAATTAGAAAGATATGTTTGAAAAAAGCACCTACGAAAACAGACGTAAAGCCCTAAAAAATAAAGGATTAAAAGGATTGGGGCTTTTCCTTGGAAACATTGATTCACCAATGAATTACACCGATAATACCTATCATTTCAGACAAGACAGTTCGTTTTTGTATTTTTTCGGACTTGATATTCAGGGACTCGCAGGTGCAATTGATTTTGAAAGTGGGGAGGAGTTTTTGTTTGGTGATGATTTCGATATTGCCGATATTATTTGGATGGGGCCTCAAGTGCCATTAAAAGAGAATGCTGCGAAAGTGGGAATCGAAAACTGTGCTGGATATTCAACACTATTTGAATTTTTATCAGATGCTATAAAAAAAGTAAGAAAAGTTCATTACTTACCACCATATCGTGGCGATAATAAAATTACGCTTGAAAAATTGCTTGGTATTCCAATTCAGCAACTTAAGGAAAATGCTTCAGTTCAATTGATTAAAGCTGTTGTTGATATCCGGTCCATTAAAGAACCTGGTGAAATTGCCGAAATTGAAAAAGCATGTACAACCGGTTATCAAATGCATGTTACTGCAATGAAAATGGCACAACCTGGTGTTTGGGAACAAAAAATA
Organism: Draconibacterium sp.; assembly: GCA_041739985.1. Classification (GTDB taxonomy): domain Bacteria; phylum Bacteroidota; class Bacteroidia; order Bacteroidales; family Prolixibacteraceae; genus Draconibacterium. The sequence goes on from JBGSMW010000023.1 coordinate 16,942, forward strand.
GCAGGAACAATAGAAGGTATTGCAATTGCCGGTGGTGGAATGACTGCCTTTCCAATAATCCTGTCACAAAACGGTGAAACATTGCACAATCACGACCATTCAAAAATATTAAAAGAGGGAAATTTAATGGTAACAGATGCCGGTGCTGAATCATTGTTGCATTACGCTTCCGATTTTACACGAACTGTTCCGATAGGTGGTAAATTCACCCAAAAACAGCGCGAAATATATGAAATCGTACTTGCTGCCAACAACCTCGGAACAGCTTTAACAAAACCTGGAGTTACATATTTGTCAGTACATTTGGCTGTTGCAGAAGTTATTGCATCAGGTTTAAAAGATCTTGGCTTGATGAAAGGTGATATAAAAGAAGCAGTAAGAAACGGTGCACATGCCATGTTTTTTCCACACGGATTGGGTCACATGATGGGTTTGGACGTACATGATATGGAAGATCTCGGCCAGATTTATGTTGGTTATGATGATGAAGTACGGCCAGTTGATCAGTTTGGAACAGCATATTTGAGGCTTGGGCGAAAACTTCAGCCAGGTTTTGTAATTACAAATGAACCCGGCATTTATTTTATCCCGGCTTTAATTGACAAATGGAAAAACGAAAAAATAAATGCCGATTTTATCAACTTTGAAAAAGTGAATGAATATCGGAATTTTGGTGGTATCCGTTTGGAAGATGATATTTTAGTTACAGAAACCGGAAGCAAAATAATTGGTGAAAGAGTTCCGATAAATCCAGATGAAATTGAAAAAATTGTAAAAGGATAGAAAAGAGCAGGAGTTTTTACTCCTGTTCTTTTTTTATGATCCTATGATAAAAGTAATCCAGTTCGGTATAAATTTCATCCCTTATTTCACAGCATTTTTCTTTGAGCTCATTTCTGTCCTTAAAATGTTTGTAAGGATTTCTGAACCCAAGGTGCATTTTTCGTTTGAATTTAATAGTCGAAGGAATCGTTAGTTTTTCCAATGTCCCGTCGCCAACTGTAATCAGGTAGTCGAATTCAATGTTTTCAAATTTTGAGTAATGCTGCGGAACAGATTGTTTTAATTCAATTCCAACATCAGCTAAAACCTCAATTGCCACCGGGCTAATATGATCTACTGGTTCTATTCCTGCTGAATAAATTTCCAAATCTTTAGCGAAACTCCTTAAAATGGCTTCTGCCATCTGACTTCTGCAAGAGTTCTGATTGCTTAAAAAGAAAATACTTACCCCATCGTTTTTCGGTTTTATTGATTTGTTTAATAACTATTTTCATTTTCGAAAAGTTTTACAATTTAACTAAATAGAAGCTAAAGAAAAATAGCAAATGTTAGTTTTATTGTTGTATATGAATAAGTTATAGATGTTATTCAACATGATTTCAAAACATATTTCACAATTTAATCCAAATACTTTTATTGATTGCATTAATTGTATTTCAAAAATTGGTTATGATTTAGTTAATAAAATCAATAGGTTCAGTAGATACGTAGCTTTATCAATATTGCATTTCCTTTTATATTTTATTGTAAAAACTTTGACTATTAGGGCTTAATATCTATTTTCGTAGCGACATAAAATTACGCACACCATAAGTTAATGGTATAAATTGAATCAAAATGGTATCCAAAGATCTAAAAAACTCGAATGAGTTGAAAAAAACTGAAAATCCTGAATTTGAGAAATCGGAATTAATTGATGATTCTGAGATTTCCGAGTCAGTTGATTTGACTAATGAAACTACTGAAGAAAGTAATGAACCGTTAGAAAACCCAGAGGAAGAGAAAGTTTCAAGTAAAAAGAAAACAGTTGAGGAAGAAGTTGAAAAGCCTTCTGATGAACCGGAAAAAATTGAAGAAACTGATTCAGAACATGAGGTTGCAGTAGAAACGAAGGAGGTAACTGATATAAAAGAAGAAACCCCCGAAACAGAAAAACCAGAAGTTGACAATGTTGAAATACAACCGGTTGAAGCAAAAGATGATCAAACTGTAGATGAAGAAAAACCAGAGGCCTCTATTTTAGAAACTACAGAAGAAATTGTAGCTCCCAATATTGAAACCACAGAAGAAGTTGTGGCTCCTGTAAAAGCAACTACAAAAAAGGTTCAAAAAGTAGAGATAGAAAAAGAATTGAAAGAAGTAATCACGGTTGATTCACAGGAAGATAAAAAGGAAAAAATAGATTATTCCAAATTCAATCAGGTTGAATTGGTAAATGCTCTGCGCGATTTGATTGACAACGCCAATGATAATGACATAAAATCAGAAATAGAAGCCATAAAATCTATTTTCTATAAGCAACGAAACGAAAAAATTGAACAAGCCCACGCCGAGTTTATTGAAGCAGGTGGAATGGAAGAAGAATTTGTTGCTGAAGAAGATCCTTACGAAAGCGATATAAGAGAACAACTTAAAAAATATGGACACCTCAGAAAAGAGTTAAACAAACAACTTGATTCGGAGAAAGAAGACAACTTAACAAGAAAGTTCGAGATAATTGAAAAAATAAAAGGACTTATAAATAATGAGGAATCGATAAATAAGACTTTCAACGAATTTCGTGATTTGCAGCGCGAATGGCGCGAAATTGGTCTCGTTCCGCAATCAAAAATGAAGAATTTGTGGGATACTTATCATTTTCATGTTGAGAATTTTTACGACTATATTAAAATAAACCGCGAACTCCGCGATCTCGATTTAAAAAAGAACCTCGAATTAAAAATTGAACTTTGCGAAAACGCTGAAGAATTGATGGTTGAACCATCCATTTTGAAAGCCTTTAATACTCTTCAAAAGTACCACGAACAATGGCGTGAAATTGGCCCTGTTCCAAGAGAGAATAAGGATGATGTTTGGGAAAGGTTCAAACATATCACTTCGATAATTAACAAAAAGCACCAGGAGTTTTTTGAGTCGAAAAAAGATGAACAAAAGAAAAATTTTGAGGCCAAAACTGCCCTTTGTGAAAAAGTTGAAGAAATATGTAATGCTGAAATAGAAAGTTACAGGGACTGGGATACAAGATCAAAAGAACTTGTTGAGCTTCAGAAAATTTGGAGAACAATTGGTTTTGCCCCTAAAAAAGACAATAACCGGATATACGATCGCTTCAGGACGGCTTGCGATGCCTTCTTCAATAAAAAACGTGAGTTTTATTCAAAAAACAAAGAGATTCAACAGAATAATCTGCAGCAAAAAATTGATTTGTGTGTGCAGGCAGAGTCATTGATGGATAATACCGATTGGAAAAAAGCCACACAGGATTTCATAAATATTCAAAAGCAATGGAAAGAAATTGGCCCAATTCCCCGAAAACATTCTGATATTATTTGGAAGCGTTTCAGGGCAGCCTGTGATCACTTCTTTGATAAAAAATCAGAACATTTTTCAGATGTTGATTCCGGGCAGATCGACAACCTTAAACTTAAAGAAGGTTTAATTGCTGAACTGGAAAACTTCAAATCAACCGGTGATGTATCCGAAAACCTGAAAATACTTAAGGATATTCAACGTCGCTGGACAGAAATCGGTCATGTGCCATTTAAAAAGAAAGATGCACTTCAAAACAAATTCAGGGAAGAAATAGGGAAGTTGTTCGATCAATTGAACATAAATGAAGATAAGCGGAACTTGCTTAAATTCAAAACCAAAATGTCAACCTTCTCTGAATCATCTCGCGGTCAAAGCAAAATGCGAATGGAGCGCGAAAAATATATGAGCAAACTTAAACAGCTTGAAAATGATTTGGTATTGCTTGAAAATAATATTGGATTTTTTACAATGTCGAAAAATGCCAAAGCTTTAATAGAAGATGTTAATAAGAAAATTGAAGATACCCGTCAGAAAATAGAATCCTTAAAAGAAAAAATCAGGGTTATCGACGAAATGGAGGATTAAATTCTTGTGATATAAATATTTGAAAGGCATTTTCGCTAAATAAAAAATATATCCCTTTTGGTTAAATACGAGAAGGGATTTTTTATGCTTATTGGTTCGTTTTTGAGTTATGTTTTGGACTCCATCAATTTTGAGGCTCAAAATTCAATTTTTTGGACATAAT
>JBGSMW010000027.1:0-18674 GCA_041739985.1 Draconibacterium sp.
ACAAAAACGGGCAACTTATTGCACAAACTGCAGGTTACCGCAATCCAAAACAATTGATTGATATAGGAAAACAAATTATTAACAGATAATACCATGATTCCCTGGGGCAAAGGATACAATTGCATAAAAAAGGTGAGAAGGTTTTTTGTTGGAGTAAGTGTTGTTGGAGTGCTGATTGTTTTCACTTTGCCTTATCAGGCGACAGCTCAAACCTGCTGCTCGGGTGGTGTTCCACTCGGGGGCAGTTTGGGCCTTGGCGCTGCCGAAAGTAAGTCGTTACAGGTACTGGTAACTTACGATTACAATGCCATTAATGACCTGGTAAGTTTTTCCGAAGAACTTGACGATGATACCCGGAGCCGCACCACTCAATCATCGATTATTGAATTGAATTACGGATTAAATAAGCGTTTATCTTTTACAGGAGTTGTTCCTTTTATAAAACAAACGCGCACTATCCAGGGATTCGAAGGAAATGAAGATTACACAGCCACCCAGGGTTTAGGCGACGTCGTTTTTCTGGCCAAATACAGGATTACCAATCCTGAAAAAACAGCGGATATTGAATGGGTAATTGGCGCAGGGCCCAAAATACCAAGCGCTAAAACCGAATTCACCAACAACCAGGGACTGGTGCTTCCGGCGGATATGCAGCCCGGTTCGGGTTCGCTCGATGGAATTTTCTGGAGTTATTTTTTGAAAAACCGTTTTTTAAGAAATCCCAACTTGAGTTTGGCGGCGGTAACTACTTTTCGCTATTCAGGCAAAAACAAAAATTACAACACCACGCAAACCTACAAATTTGGAAATGAGTTTCAGTTTAATTTAGGATTGAATTACAGCTTATTTGCCAAATGGCCGGTTGATGCTTTTACATTTCTGCGGTACCGAAAACAAGCCGAAGATTTAATTGACGGAGGTGTTTTCCCTTCATCGGGAGGGCAGTGGATTTATGCAATTCCCGGGATAAATATCAATTTCTCTCCCGGATTCACATTTCGAATTTCAGGCGATATTCCGGTGTACAGAAAACTTGATGGAACACAGCTTACCACATCCTATAAATTAACTGGGGCAGTTTTATTCAATATTCCTTTTAAAAAGGACAATTTAATTATTCATTAAAATTAATAGCCATGAAAACAATTTCAAATATATTAGTTGTAGTATTTTTAGTATTGGCAGCTTGCAGCGAAGATGACATGACCGGTTCAAACGGGAACCCGGGTATGCCGGGTGAAGGGGATGGAAATACTGACGATAACGGATGGTTGATACCTTTTACTGAAGTACGTGATGGCGGGCCAGGTAAAGATGGGATACCTGCTTTAAGCAATGTAAAATTTATAAATGCAAACGAAGCAACATATCTTGCTGGCAACGATTTAGTGCTTGGGTTTATTGATGGAGATGATGTACGTGCTTATCCCCACACGATTCTTGATTGGCACGAAATTATTAACGACGACACAGAAAACCATTCTTTAGCAATTATTTATTGCCCGCTTACCGGCACTGGAATTGGCTGGGACAGAATAATTAACGATAAGAAAACCACCTTTGGGGTTTCGGGCTTACTTTACAATACCAACATAATTCCTTACGACCGGTTAACCAACAGCAACTGGTCACAGCTTTTACTAAAATCGGTAAATGGAGATTTATCAGGGAAAGTTCCGAAAATATATAATCTGCTTGAAACAACGTGGAAAACATGGAAGGAAATGTACCCTGCTACAAAAGTTGTTTCAATCAGCACTGGGTACAATCGCAGTTACGGGAAATATCCTTATGGTGATTACAAAACCACTAAAAACCTGATTTTCCCAATTAGTAATAAAGACGACCGGCTACATGAAAAAGAGCGGGTTCTGGCAGTGATTGTCGAAGGAAAAGCTGGTGTATTTAGATTTGAGCAAAACCAGAATGGAAATAAAGTAATTACCCGGTCTTTTCAAAACACGAAACTGGTTGCTGTTAAGAATACTTCGGCAAACCTAATTGTAGCTTTTAACCGTATTCTTACCGATGGGACCGAATTGAGTTTTAGTGCCGTTCAAAATGAATTACCAGTGATATTACTGGATTCGGAAGGAACTAAATGGGATGTTTTTGGCATTGGAATTAACGGCCCTCGCAAGGGTCAGAAACTTGTACTTGTTACTCAAATGATGGGCTATTGGTTTTCGTTTGCAACTTTTTATCCTGATGTGGAAATACTTTAAGCCAATTAACGAAAATCATTTAAAAATAAGAGAGTTTGAAAACGAAACAAAACATAACAATTATTGCCAAACAGCATTTGCAAACTTATTTTATAAAAATAAGCTTGCTGTTAATCCTGCTCATGCCAACCGGACTTATTGGGCAAAACCTAACACAAGAACCAAAAGCTGAATTGATTGAAGAAGTGCTCGATTCGTTATGGGTGAACCCAACAAGTTTTTTCAATAAAGAGGATTCGAACTGGAATCTATTATGCGAAACCCTGCAACTTATTGACTCGACTAAAATGACACTTATAACCCATTCTATTTACACCGATTCTCTTCGGGAAAGAAAAAATAAAATAGAAAATGAGTCAAACGCATTTGACGGATTGGCCGGATTTTTAAATAAGCGTTCAAACAAAAGAAAATTTCGAAAATATTCGCGAAAGAAAAATTCGGAATTTATGGACAAAAATTTAAATCCTGACAATAAAACGGTTATGATTGAAGGTGATTCCTGGTTCGAATATCCACTTTTTCTGAAAGATGTAACCGACCAATTGGAGAAAAAACCAAATATGGCTATTTACAGTATGGCAGCTGGTGGCGACTGGATTGCCAATATGATATCGGGGCTGGAATACAAAACAGAATACAAAAAAATAAAACCCGATGTTTTTATTCTGAGTGGCGGTGGAAACGACATGTTGCAAGATAACGGACTAAAGCGGTTTGTTAGAAATAAGCCTATTGATGTGAATGACCCATTTTTAGAAGATTACAAAACATACCTTGTTTTGCGAATGAGCAACAGACCCGTACCCTTGTGCAAAGCAAATTTTTGTCCACCGGAATATCATGCTTACGAAAATTCATTAAACACGCTTATTTCGAAACTGGACACAACAGTAATTGACAAAATCGTAAATGGCAGACGCTATATTAACAAAGATTTTTACAAATTTCTTGTTTCACTAAAACTGGAATACAAGATATTGTTCGAAACCTTGCATAAAATCAACCCATCTCATTTTGATTCACTTAAGATTATTACCCAGGGTTACGATTATGCTATCCCAAATTCATCTAAAAAATTTGGGTTTCGCCTCCTGTTGCCAAACGGGATATGGTTAAATGATCCATTGGATTCCCTGGGGATAACAGGTCAAAAAAATAAAGAATCAATTGTAATGGCAATGATGTTCGATTTTAACGAAATGCTCATTGAACTCGGCAAGGAATATCCCAACATTTACCATGTGGATGTGAGGGGATTTATTGATTATATGCAAAATAGTGACAATAAAAAAAGTGGTAAATATTGGTTCGACGAACTTCACCCCACCAATTATATATTTCAGCAAATTGCAGAAGTTTATTACTCTATTATTGAAAACAAAGTGGAGCCGCACAAAAGAGTATTCAATATGATAGATTATTTCGAACAGAAAAAAACACAAGCTTCTCTGTCAGGTTTCAATTCCCAAACGACAATTCTTTAGAAAAATGGAGTAACTGTTTACTCATTTTTTTTGACTAAAATTTCAATACCATGGATAAAAGAATTGTTTTAAATTGGAAATGGATAATTGTTAAAAGTTTAGCTCTTGCGTTAATGTTATTATCAATTCAGTCGAATCTGATTGCGGATGGAACGGAAAGCAGTAATGATGTCAACTTATTTAAAATAGGCCGCAGTAAAGATGCCAACGAAATTTATTACGAGGTAAAAACAAATCGTGACGGTTCGCTCAATTTAAAAGAACCCATTAAAATTTATTGGGTAAAATACACGGAAAACGGAGAGATTGAACCCTTGACAAAAATTCAGCAGCATTTTGCTTATGGGTTGAAATTTCTTGAAATCACACCTGAAAAAGCCGAGTTTCAATTCGTTTCCTATTCAAAACGCAACTTAACACTTCGAAAAACAGAGGATGGTTCTTATGGTGTTTTTATAATCGTAGATGAAAAAGAAGTAGAACTTGAGCGTGTTTTTATTCAAATTGATGGCGGTACTTTCTGGTTCCCGAAAATTTCGCGGGTGGAAGTTCATGCCAAAAAAACTGAAGCCAACGAACTTGTAGTTGAAGTTATTAATCCTTAACTGGAATCCAGGAATAATGGTTAAAACAAACGTTACTATAAACGCAGTTCGCCTCTTGTGGATGTTTTTTCTTTTTTTTCCACTTGCCCTGCTCGGTGAAGAACCGGAAAAAATCAAAACCGGGAAAAAATCGCGTTATGCTTTCGGGGTGATTCCGGCACTGGCTTTCGATTCAGATTTGGGTTTCAAATACGGCGCAGTGGTGAACATTTTTGATTATGGCAAAACAAAGTTTCCGCCATATTACGAGCAGTATCTTTTTATCAAACTCACCAATACCACAAAAGGAACCCTTAATTTGCAGGCTTTGCTTGAAAGCGAAACACTAATAAAAAAAGCGAAAGTAATTGCCGAAGTAAGTTATTTTGCCGACCGTAAACTCGATTTTTTTGGTTTTAACGGAACCGATGTAACTTACCGTAATAAATTTACAGAACCTGAAAACAACGAATTCGTAAATAAACACTTTTACGCGCACCACCGCAATTTTTTACGGTTGCGCATCGATATTCAAAAATACCTTGCTGGCAGTAAGTTACGCTTGCTCACCGGTTTCACTTTTAACAAATACAATGTTTCGCTGGCCCGCGAAGAACGCCACGAAAAAGATGAAGGCAATTCTTCCGATGGTTTTCAGCACCCCACTTTATTTGAATATTACAACAATTGGGGAATTATTAACCCCAACGAAAAAAGTGGCGGAAACATCAGTTTATTTTCGCTGGGTTTGGTTTACGACTCGCGCAACCATCCCTGTTATTGTACCGATGGCAAATGGTTCGAAACGGTTTTTAATTATTCCCCAGAATTTCCTGGCGATGCGGGTTTTTCAAAAATCATACTTACCTATCGCCAGCACACAAGTGTTTTAAACGACAAAATAACTTTTTCATTCCGGGTATCAAGCCAACAGAAGCTTTCGGGAAATATTCCGTTTTACTATGTCCCCACTTTTTACGACAGCCGTTTATCGAATGACGGTGTGGGCGGAGCCTTTAACCTGCGCGGTGCCATGCGGAACCGTATTGCAGCCGATGGTTTCGTTACAGGTAATTTCGAAGTTAAATTCAAAACTCACGAATTTAAATTGCTCAGGCAAAACTTTTTAACAAGCATTGTGGGGTTTTATGACAATGCCTACATCACGCAGTCATACAAAGTGAACCTGGAGAATGTTCCGGATGAAGAAAAACCAATCTATTTTAACCCCGGCAAACAAAAAGTCAACCATACTTTTGGTCCCGGATTATATATCGTATTTAACCACAATAATGTTGTAACAGTAAATTACGGCATTCCAACCAATAAACAACTTGGCTCTGGAGGCTTGTATATTGGGTCGAGTTTGCTGTTTTAAACCTGAACTTCTGTTTTTCAAACCCGCAGATTATTCCAAACCCAATAAAACTTAGGCCCTGGATACTGTTTTTCCAAAAATCCCCTTTCCCTATTTTGTCAGGTTTCCACTATTCTCCGACTATACTGGCAATTAACACAAATTCATTTTAAAAATTCAGCGATATGAAACGAGCATATAATATTTATTACACACAGACGGATGATTATAAGCGAGTTACATATGATGCCTTAAAAAACAAACAATTATAATCATATGAAAATAGGATTTATCGGCCTTGGGAAAATGGGCTTCAATATGGTACATCGTTTACTAAACCATGGCCACGAATTGGTGGTCTGGAACTTTGATACCGCTCCAATCGAAGAATCAGTAAAACTTGGCGCAATTGCCGCATCGACAGTTGCCGATTTAGTATCAAAACTTGGTGAACGAAAAGTGGTTTGGCTCATGGTTCCTGCCGGAAAACCGGTGGACGAAAACCTTGATACATTGCTCAGTCTGCTAAAAACAGATGACATTATCATCGATGGTGGAAACTCGAACTGGAAACACACTCAGGCACGTGCTGAAAAAGCTGCTGGAAAAGGAATTCATTTTCTCGATTGTGGCACCAGTGGCGGCGTTTGGGGATTGCAAAATGGTTAGTGCCTGATGTATGGCGGAAATAAACAAGCCGTTGATTTTGTTGAACCGGTTTTTAAAAGTCTGGCGCCGGTTGGAGGACATGTTTATTGCGGAACTTCGGGTGCCGGCCATTTTGTAAAAATGGTACACAATGGTATCGAATATGGAATGATGCAGTCGTATGCCGAAGGTTTTGAAGTTCTGGAAAAAGCACCGTTTGGAATTGACCTCCACAAAGTTTCAGATGCGTGGCAGTACGGCAGCGTAATCCGTTCGTGGCTTTTGGAACTGGCAGTAAATGCTTTCAAAGATGACCCAAAATTAGAGAAATTGGAAGATTACGTTCAGGACAGCGGCGAAGGCCGCTGGACAATCCAGGCGGCAATTGACCTTGATGTACCGGTTCCGGTTATAACAGCCTCACTTTTTAGCAGGTTTCAGTCGCGGCAAACCGAGTCGTTTGCAATGAAAGTATTGGCAGCACTCAGGAACCAGTTTGGTGGACATGCAGTAAAAACTAAAAATCAATAATAGTATGGCAATGGATAAAAAATTCAGTTTTACAACCGTCATTTTTGGCGCCTCGGGCGATTTGGCCAAACGGAAACTCATTCCGGCACTTTATTCACTTTATGTAAACCAACAGATTCCCGATAATTTTATCATTCTTGGTGTTTCGCGTACCGCCTATTCTGATATTCAGTACAGGGAGAAAATGAAAGAAGCATTAATTGAATTCAGCGAAAACAGCAATGAAAGTAAAATTAATGCTTTTGTAGAAAAGCTTTTTTACCAGCCGCTTAATTACGATAACCGACAGGATTACTTCGACCTGAAAGAACGATTGAACAATCTTCAGGATGCAAAAGGAATACCGGAAAATACGGTGTTTTATCTTTCGACCCCGCCAAAATTGTACGGCGAAGTACCGGTTCACCTGGCAAAAGTTGGGTTGAATAATGAAGACGACGGATGGAAAAGACTCATCATTGAAAAACCTTTTGGCTACGACCTTGAATCGGCATTGAAGCTAAAAGATATATTACTAAAATACTGGAACGAAAATCAACTTTACCGTATCGACCATTATTTGGGAAAAGAAACCGTACAGAACCTGTTGGTTACCCGTTTCTCGAATGGTATTTTCGAACCACTCTGGAATAGCAAATACATTCATCATGTTGAGGTGACCTCTTCAGAAAACCTCGGCGTTGAAGAGCGCGGTGGTTATTACGACAGTTCCGGAGCCCTGCGCGATATGGTGCAAAACCATTTGTTGCAGGTAGTGGCCTTCATTGCAATGGAACCTCCTGCAACACTTGAACCTCAGGCTATCCGGAACGAAATCCTCAAGGTTTTCCAATCGTTGCGGCCCATAAAACCCGAGGAAGTTAAAAAAGTGGCCATGCGCGGGCAATATATTGCTTCAACTATTAAAAACCAAAAAGTTGCGGGTTACCGCGAAGAAGTGGGAGTTGACCCGAATTCAACAACCGAAACTTATGCTGCCCTCAAATTTTATATCGACAACTGGCGCTGGGGAGGCATCCCATTTTATATCCGTACCGGCAAACGTTTGCCCACACGTGTTACCGAGGTGGTTATCCATTTTAAGGCAACTCCACATTCATTATTCTCGAAACAGGCCAGTTGCAGTTCATGCAATCAATTGGTTTTACGTATTCAGCCCGATGAGGGAATCCTGCTTAAATTTGGAATGAAAGTGCCGGGAACAGGATTCGAAGTTCAGAACGTGAACATGGATTTTCATTATTCCGACCTGGCACACCAGCGAATCCCGGCGGCTTACGAAAGGCTGATTTACGATTCAATCAAGGGCGACTCTACCCTGTTTGCCCGTACCGAAGAGGTAATTGAAGCATGGAAATTTGTGAAGCCTGTCCTCGAAGCCTGGAAAAACAACTCTGAAATCCCATTATTCGGTTATCCTGCCGGGACCTGGGGCCCCAAAGAGGCCGACGATTTAATCGAAGAAAAAGAAATGACATGGCGTTATCCGTGTAAAAACTTATCGGACGACGGTATTTATTGCGAATTATAAACCATAAAATTTTTTGTTATGAAAATTGGAATAGCATCAGACCACGGCGGGTATGAACTTAAAAGCCTGCTAAAGAAAAGATTACTGGAACTACAATATGATGTAGTTGACTTTGGAAATGAAAACTACGACCCCAACGACGATTTTCCGGATTTTGTGATACCGCTTTCAAATGCCTTGGTAAATAAACACATTGACCGTGGTATTGCAGTTTGCGGGAGTGGCGTGGGTGCATCTATTGCTGCCAACAAAATACAAGGAACCCGGGCCGGGCTTATCCACGATTGTTTTTCTGCCCGACAAGGCGTGGAAGACGACGACATGAATATTCTCTGCCTTGGCGGAAGGGTAATTGGCGCCGAAGCTGCCTGGGAAATCACAAAAATATTCCTGAAGGCTACGTTTTCATCCAGTGAAAGACATAAACGACGGTTGCATAAAATTTACATGGTCGAAAACCATTTTTTTGGTTGAATTTATAACACAAACAAATAATTTAAAACATTAAAAATGAACACGAATAACAAAAAACTAAGTGAACAGGGCGTCAGCCTTTGGTTAGACAACATCACCCGGAAAATCCTTAACAATGGGGTTTTACAAGACTACATTGCAGACCTTTCAGTTACCGGGCTAACATCGAATCCCACCATATTCGATAATGCCATTTCAAAAACATCGGATTACGACGGGGCAATCCGCCAACTGGGAAATTTACTAACCGATGAGGAACTCTTTTTTGAACTTGCAGTGGAAGACATTCAGCGCGCAGCCGACCTGTTCCGCCCGGTTTACGACCGCACCAACGGCGTTGACGGGTTTGTTTCCATTGAAGTTTCGCCGGTTTTGGCTTACGATACACAAAGCACCATCGATGCCGCCAAAACTATTTTCAAGAAAGTAAACCGGCCAAACGCTTTTATTAAAATTCCAGGCACACCCGAAGGCTTGCCCGCCATTGAAAAAGCCATCGCCGAAGGAATTCCGGTGAATGTAACCCTGCTTTTTTCAGCCGAACAATACCTTGCCGCTGCCGAAGCCTGGCTGAGGGGAATCGAAACCCGCGCAGAAAAAGGGTTAACCGCCGATGTACGGTCAGTTGCATCGGTTTTTGTGAGTCGCTGGGATAAAGCCGTTTCAGAACAGGTTTCTGATGGGTTGAAGAATAAACTCGGACTGGCAACTTCGCAAAAAACGTATGAGGCCTACTTACAGTTCCTTCAATCGGACAGAGTGCAAAAAGTGATGAACCTCGGCGTTTCGCCGCAGCGTTTGTTGTGGGCCAGCACTGGAGCAAAAGACCCCGCTGTATCAGATGTCATCTATATCGAAAACCTCATAGCGCCCTTTACTGTAAACACCATCCCCGAAAATACCCTACTTGCTTTTGGCAATCATGGAAAAGTTGAAAAACCAATGCCCGTTTCGTGCAACGACACCAATAAATTGCTCGACGAATTCAAAAATGAAGGCATAAACATCGGCCAGCTTGCCCAACAATTGCAAAAAGATGGGGCCGGGTCGTTTGTTGATTCATGGAATCATTTGATTGATTCCATTAAACAAAAGAGAAGTAGTTTATAAAAAGCTAACAAATTGATTATTCTGAAACAGGAGCCGTCAAACGCTCAAAAAATAAAATTAATACAAAATGAATTATCAACAAATTGAAGATTACGGTATTATTGGCAATATGCGAACGTCAGCCTTGATTGGGATGAATGGTTCGATAGACTGGATGTGCTTTCCACATTTTGACTCTCCAAGCATTTTTGGTCGTGTACTCGATAAAAATAAAGGTGGGTACTTTCAAGTTTTCCCTGTAAATCATGATGTTACAAAAAAACAGTTTTACTGGCCCGAGACCAATGTGCTTATTACTCGTTTTTTATGTGACGATGGTGTGTGTGAAGTGACTGATTACATGCCGGTTGGAAACACGAAAATTGGAAATCATGAAAACAGGCTTGTCCGTCTTGTGAAAGTAATCCGGGGCAAAATGAAAATTAGAATTGAATGTTTTCCTGCATTTAATTATGCGCAAGATGAACACAAAATTACATTAAATAGTCATGGCGCTGGATTTTACTCTAAATCCTTATCCATCGGGCTGGCCACATCTGTACCACTCGAAACTGATGGCAGCGGAACGTTTGCCGAGATTGAAATGAAACAGGGAGACACCTCAAATTTTGTAATACAAGAATTAAAAAACCAGGGTGGATGCGAACATTGTTATTCCGACTCCCTGGCTTATGAAGGTCTCGTTAACACCATTGAGTATTGGAACAAATGGGTAAAAAAATGTTCGTATAAGGGTCGATGGCGTGAAACTGTAATCCGCTCGGCACTCACATTAAAACTTTTGACTTTTGAACCTACGGGTGCAATAGTTGCTGCACCAACCTGTAGCCTGCCCGAGGGAATAGGCGGAGAAAGAAACTGGGATTACCGGTACACATGGATACGCGATGCCGCGTTCACCGTTTATGGGCTCATGCGTATTGGATTTACCGAGGAAGCGGAAAAGTTTATGAACTGGATTGACCAACGTTGCCATGAACTTCGTCCCGATGGTTCGATGCAGATTATGTACGGTATTGACGGAAGGCATAATCTGGAGGAGAAAACATTGTCGCATTTGGAAGGATACAAAAAATCATCACCGGTTCGAATAGGAAATGGCGCTTACAATCAGCTCCAGCTCGATATTTATGGCGAATTACTTGATTCGGTTTACCTTTTCAACAAGTATGGAAGCCCAATATCATACGATTTGTGGAAACAGTTGCGAAAACTGATAAATTGGGTGGCAATCAATTGGCAAAAGAAAGACGAAGGAATATGGGAGGTGCGTGGCGGAAAGCAGCATTTTGTCTATTCAAAACTAATGTGCTGGGTCGCCCTCGACAGGGGCATTCGTCTGGCCGATAAAAGGTCATTCCCTTCCGACAGGGCTGTCTGGATGGAAGAACGTGATAAGATTTATGAAGAAATAATGGAGAAAGGCTGGAATTCTGAAATGCAGAGCTTTGTGCAGTCATACGGGAGCGAAACCCTCGATGCAGCAAATTTAATGTTGCCTCTCACTTTTTTTGTGTCGTCATCCGATAAACGTATCCTCAGTACCCTTGATGCAACTTTAAAAGACCCGTCTGAAGGAGGTCTGGTTGCAGATAGCCTCGTTTACCGCTATAATATAAAACATAGCAACGACGGACTGAAAGGTGAAGAAGGAACGTTTAACATTTGCACATTCTGGATGGTAGAAGCACTAACACGTGCAGGCCACGTTCAGCCCAAAAAACTGGAACAGGCCCGACTCATGTTCGAACAAATGTTAACCTATGCTAACCATCTGGGCTTATACGCGGAAGAAACTGGAAACAGAGGCGAAGCATTGGGGAATTTCCCACAGGCTTTTACGCATTTGTCGTTAATCAGTGCCGCTTTTAATCTCGATAAAGCATTAAATCAATAAAATAGAATCATGCCGGATTATAATTTAAAAGAAAAAAATAAAACCTTATCTGCCGAATGGCTTGTAACAAATGGCATCGGTGGTTATGCATCGACCACGGTTTCGGGCGCAAATACACGTCGTTACCATGGTTTGCTGGTGGCTGCGCTCAATCCGCCGGTTGAACGCAAAGTAATGGTTTCGAAAGTGGAAGAAACCATTGTTACCGAAGATGAGAATTTTGATTTGGGGTCGAATTTTTATCCCGGCGTAGTTCATCCGCAAGGTTATAAAACCATTGAAAGTTTTGAACGAAACCCACTTCCAAAAACTGTGTTTTACAAAAGGGGGCATCGCCTTTCGAAAACTGTTTTTATGGTGCACAGTTCGAATACCACGGTGGTCGAATATGAAAACGTGGGTGCGATTAGTGTAAAATTGCAGCTAACACCCATGTACCTTTATCGCGATTACCACAGCCTTTACCACGAAGATGACAGTTTTTGCCATTATTACGACATGGAAAGCAACACACTGAAAGTGTATGCCTGCGACCATTCCGACCCCCTTTTTATGAAGTATTCCGGTGGAAAATTTAATGGAAATTACTTCTGGCATAAAAACCATGAATATCCCGAAGAACAGCAACGTGGGCAGGATTTCCTTGAAGACACTTTTTCAATCGGGTATGTTGAAATCAACTTATTGCCCGGCAAAAAAATATTCCTGATGTTTTCCACAAACCAGGAAATGTTTGGAGAAAATCCTGAAATCCTGAAGCAAAATGAACTGAAACGGTTAAAGTCCTTAAGACCGAAAAACAATAAAAATCAATTGTTAGCCGATTTGTTTGCTACAGCCGACCAGTTTATCGTGTGGCGCGAATCAACCAAAAGTTACTCAATTGTTGCTGGTTATCATTGGTTTACCGACTGGGGCCGCGATACAATGATTGCACTTCAGGGACTTGGCATTGCAACGGGCAAACAAGAAATCAGCAAATCGATTATAAGTACATTTTTCAAAAGCATTGACAAGGGTATGTTGCCCAATCGTTTTCCTGATAACGAAAATGATGTGCCCGAATACAATACAATAGATGCAACACTCTGGCTGTTCGATACACTTTATAAGTATTCTCAAAGATTTGACGATGCTGAATTCATCAAAGAAAACCTGCATCATTTGGAGGATATACTGAAATGGCATATCGAAGGAACGCGCTACAACATTCATGTTACCGAAGATGGATTTCTGGCCGGTGGCGAAGGAATTTCGCAACTTACCTGGATGGATGCCCGGATTGGCGATTTCGTGGTAACGCCGCGTCATGGGTTACCTGTTGAAATTCAGGCGCTCTGGTACAATGCACTACAAATTTATCTGTATTTTTCAACTGAATTCGCTGTTAAACCCAAAGTATTTCAAACCAAAATACAGAAAACGGCAAAAAAACTGAAAGCAAATTTTAAAAGTTATTTTCTGAATGAAAAAGGTTATTTGAATGATGTGGTGCAGGAAGATAAATTGGCAGACGATTCAATTCGTCCCAACCAGGTTTATGCACTCAGCCTTTCGTTCCCAATATTGGATAAAGAAACCGGGAAAAGTGTCCTGAACATTGTTGACAAGGACCTTTTTACTCCTTACGGATTACGTACCCTTTCACCCGAACACCTCAATTTCCGCCCGGTTTACGAAGGAAATCCGTGGGAGCGCGATACCGCATACCATCAGGGAACTGTTTGGCCGTTTCTGCTCGCCGACTATTTTCAAGCTTGTGCTTACGTTTATGGGTTAACGCCCGAAGTTCAGCAAAAAATTGTGAGTTCCGTTGATGCTTTGCAAAAGCATTTTTACCAAAACGGTTGTATCAATGGTATTGCAGAAATATTCGATGGAAAAATTCCGCTCCATGGAAAAGGTACAATCAACCAGGCCTGGTCCGTAAGTGCGCTAATTCAATTGATTGAAATGACAAACCCAGGCCAGGCCGCTAAGCAGCAAGAAAAAAAAGCAAAATAATTTTGCGCTTTTGCGGGAAATAAATTAACAGATAATGAAACTCATCGAAATTTTAAGGAAAAACTGGAGAACCTATTTAATCGAAGCCTGGGCATTGGGAATGTTTATGGTATCGGCAAGTTTGTTTGTTATTTTGGTTGAACACCCTGGTTTGCCTGTAAGAAACCTTGTTGAATCGCCCGTTTTAAGACGGCTGATAATTGGTTTTGCAATGGGCGCGACCGCTGTGTTCCTTATTTATTCAAAATGGGGAAAAAGTTCAGGAGCCCACATGAATCCTGCGGTTACTCTCACTTTTTATATGCTGCACCGAATCTCGTTTCAGGATACATTCTGGTATATCTTGTTTCAGTTCATAGGAGGTTATTTGGGAATTGTCATTTTTAAGTGGTTCTTTTTCGGGTACATCTCAAATCCGGCAGTGAATTATGTTGTAACAGTCCCCGGGACGCAAGGTTACTGGCCGGCATTTGGCATTGAGTTTCTTCTCTCGTTTATCATTATCGTTACAGTACTTTTCAGCAGCAATTCCAAAAAAATAGCGCCATTTACGGGTTATTTGGTAGGTATTTTTCTTATGCTATCGATAACTTTTACTGCCCCGGTTTCAGGAATGAGCATCAATCCGGCGCGGACAGCAGCTTCAGCTTTAACTTCAGGTGAATGGCAAGGCTGGTGGATTTATTTTGTTGGCCCGGTTTCGGCCATGCTCTTTGGAGGTTACTTCTACCGTTTTTGGTACAGGAAAAAGCACAATGGCAATTGTACCACTATGAAGATGCATCTATCAGGTTATCAGCACGATTGTGTAACTTACGAGGTTCTTGGCCCGGCGGAACTACTTCAAAAAAACTGAAAGGGAAGTTGGCATTTTAGGAGTCGTACTTTCCAAATTCCGACATTCCCGACTATCCAGGGCAGATTTATTGTTCGGCATCAGGATTTGTCAGGAAAACCGATTTTCCCGACTGATAAAACAAGTATTGAAATACATTAAAAATTTAAACGTATGCAACATTACGACCTCATCATTATTGGCACCGGTGCTGGCGGTGGAACACTGGCCGGAAAACTGGCCCCAACCGGAAAGAAAATCCTAATCCTCGAACGTGGCGATTACATTCCGCGCGAAAAAGAAAACTGGGATACCGAAGAAGTTTTCCTGAAAGCACGTTACAAAGCCAAAGAAAACTGGACTGACAAGGACGGAAAATCATTTCACCCCGGAATCCATTATTGTGTTGGCGGCAACACGAAAGTTTATGGTGCAGCCCTTTTGCGCATGCGTGAAAAGGATTTTGATGAAGTAAAACACCACGGCGGAATTTCACCGGTCTGGGACATAAAATACAATGATTTAGCATCTTATTATCTTGAGGCGGAAAAACTATACTCTGTACACGGTTTGCGTGGTAGCGACCCAACAGAACCCACTGAAAAAAATCCATATTCGTTGCCGCCACTGAAACATGAACCCCGCATCCAGGAACTCTTTGATGACATAAAAAAAATGGGGTTAAAACCATTTCCCCTGCCAATTGGCTTTAAAAGCGGAGAGGGAAAAGGGGAATCAAAGGTTGTTTTAGACCGCTTCGATGGATTTCCTGACCCTACTGAAAGCAAGGCTGATGCCCATGTTGTCGGAATAAAAGAAGCTTTAAAATATGAGAACGTAACATTGGAAACCAACAGTTATGTTTCGCGTTTGCTTACCGATGCTTCAGGAAAAGAAATTAAAAATATTGAGGTAATCAGAAACGGTGAAACGGTTAGCTATTCCGCCAATATCGTAGTGGTTTCGGCAG
This sequence comes from Draconibacterium sp., assembly GCA_041739985.1. Classification (GTDB taxonomy): domain Bacteria; phylum Bacteroidota; class Bacteroidia; order Bacteroidales; family Prolixibacteraceae; genus Draconibacterium. Next base: position 15,654 of record JBGSMW010000027.1, read on the forward strand.
GAGCCATCAACAGCGCAGCTTTGTTACTACGTTCAGCCAATGAAAAACACCCAAACGGTCTGGCCAATGGTTCAGATGTAGTAGGCCGTCATTATATGGCACATAATAATTCGGCGATGGTAGCACTTTCAACCAAACCGAACCCTACCAAATTTGGTAAAACATTCGCTATAAACGACTATTATTTTGGTACAACGGAATTCGATTTTCCAATGGGGCATATCCAAATGCTGGGCAAGTCCGATGCTGAAATGTTCCGTGAAGACGCTCCTTCGTTTGCTCCCGGTCTTACCCTCGATTACATGGCCAAACACGCGCTTGATTTTTGGATGACTTCGGAAGATTTACCCTTGCCCGAAAACCGGGTTACTTTAGATAAAAATGGAAATATCGTTTTAAGTTATTTCGAAAATAATTTGGAGGGGCATAAACACCTGCAAAAAAAATTACGATGGATACTGGAACATACCGGCTGCGAAACGCACTTATTCCCGAACAATATTTATTTGGGCAAAAAAATCCCAATTGCCGGTACAGCACATCAATGCGGTACCATACGGTTTGGAAATGACCCAAAAACCGCGGCGCTTAATATCAATTGCAAGGCACACGAAGTGGAAAACCTTTATGTGGTGGACGGCAGTTTTTTTCCATCGAGTTCAGCCGTAAACCCTGGGTTAACCATTATGGCAAACGCGCTCAGGGTTAGCGACCATCTTATCAATGAAGTATTGTAATTAGAATTTGAAAAAAAACAATTTCATGAAGATTTTAATTCGATATTCCTGGATAATTTTATTTTATGTTGGTAGTTTTCTTCAGCTCAATGCTCAGACAATTACTGAAATAAAGGGCGTATCTTTTACTGTTTCCGATTTGAATGAAGCTTTGAAATTTTATACTGAAGTTCTTCCTTTTGAAAAGGACACCACGTTTATACTAAAAGGTAAGAATATTCAACACCTTTTTAATATTCAGGATACAAGCCTTAAAGTTGAAGTTGCCCGATTGCATTTGGGAGATGAGCATATTGAAATGATGGAATTTTATTCGGCGAATACGGCAGGACGAAAAATTCCTGCTGACAGCCGTAGCAACGACCTTTGGTTTCAGCACATTGCCATTGTGGTGAGCGATATGTCGAAAGCTTATCAAATCCTTGAAGAGAATGATGTAACCCATGTTTCTACTTCTCCACAAACATTGCCCGGTTATCTTCCGGCTGCTGCCGGCATTTCAGCTTTTTACTTTCGCGACCCCGACGGTCACAATTTAGAGCTGATACATTTCCCGGAAGGAAAGGGAAATCCTAAGTGGCAAAACATTGGAAATAAGCTTTTCCTGGGAATTGACCATACAGCTATTGGAATTGAATCGACAAAAGCATCACTTCAGTTTTACAAAGAATTATTGGGATTGGAGATCGCAGGAAACAGCGTAAATTACGGAACCGAACAGGAGCACCTGAACCAGGTTTTTGGCGCCCATCTGAAAATAACCGGATTGAAAGCGCCAGGCGGAATAGGACTTGAATTTTTGGATTACATCGCACCTCCCGGTGGACGGCCTTATCCGGAAGACACAAAACCCACCGACCTTTGGTATTGGCAAACTAATCTGAAAACTGATAATGTTGATAACACTTATCAAGAAGCAATTAATAAAGGTTTTGAAATTATATCGATTGAAATTAAAACCATTGAAGAAGAATGGCCTGGGGTTGGCAAAAGTTTTATCATGCGCGATCCCGATGGACACATGCTTTTTATCTATGAATAAAAATTAAAAAATACAATTTAAAAAATGAGACAAAATCCACATCACCGACTGATAGGCCAGACCTGTATTGTAACCGGGGCAAATTCAGGAATTGGAAAAGAAGTAGCCCTCTCGATGGGGCGCGATTGTGCAAACGTGGTAGTAAATTACGTTACCGACCCGGCTGGCGCCGAGGAAGTGGCTCACCAGATAGAACTGAGCGACACCGTGGCGAAAGCCATTGCTGTAAAAGCCGATGTGAGTAAAGAAGACCAGGTTCAGGAAATGTTCCGCATTGCCAAACAGCACTTTGGAACGGTTGATATTCTGGTGAACAATGCCGGATTACAGCGCGATGCAGCTTTACAGGATATGACCCTTGCCCAGTGGCAGTTAGTGATTGATGTAAATCTCACAGGCCAGTTTTTATGCTCACGTGAGGCGGTCCGCGAGTTTTTGCAACGAGGAAGAAAAGACTATTCATGCTCAGTTGGAAAAATTATCTGCATGAGTTCGGTACACGAAATTATCCCGTGGGGAGGCCATATCAACTATGCCGCCTCAAAAGGTGGTGTAATGCTGCTAATGAAATCCATGGCACAGGAACTGGGACCAAAGGGAATACGCGTAAACAGTATCGCACCGGGAGCTATTCAAACTCCAATCAACCGCGATGCCTGGGAAACTCCTGAAGCGCTGGAAAAACTAAATAGGCTAATTCCCTACAAACGAATCGGGCAAACCACCGACATTGGTGCAGTTGCCGTGTGGCTGGTATCCGACGAAGCTGACTATATTCACGGAACCACCATTGTGGTTGATGGTGGGATGACGCTTTATCCAGGGTTTACCGAAAATGGATAGAGTAAAAAATTGCTAGCAAAGCCGCAAAGCCGCCAGAGAAAAACAAAAACTTTGTGTTGCTGAGTCTTTGCGAGAGATTAAATATATCGGACATTAAAAATAATAGAAATACGCACGCCAGTCTGATAAGGAAAGGATAAATAAAAATCCTTTGCGTCTTTGCGCCTTAGCGTGAGATTAAAATAAAACAACATGAAAAAAATATCTGCTGAAAAACTACGCCTGAACGAGCATTATTCAGGAAAAAAGAAGTGGCTAAAATGGGGGCCTTATCTGAGTGAACGCCAATGGGGAACGGTACGTGAAGATTACAGCGCTGATGGAAGTGCCTGGGATTTTTTTCCACACGACCATGCCCGCAGCCGGGTTTATCGCTGGGGCGAAGATGGTATTGCCGGA
>JBGSMW010000001.1:0-82635 GCA_041739985.1 Draconibacterium sp.
AACCAGCGAGGCATCCAAAATTCCACTGTCAGCGATTCCAATTTTTTTAACAGGGGTTAAATATTTTTCATTTCTGAAAGCTTCAGGATTTCTGGTTAAAAGATTAGCAAAACCACAAAGCACAAGTTCGCGGGCAGTTAACCCGGCTTTTTCGAAGTCGGCACAAAGCATTGAGATTTTTTCATCGTTTTTCCAGTAATGATTTAATGCCTGAGTATGGTGCATCCGGCAGTATTCGCAGCCATTTGCTACCGAAACTACCACGGCCATCATTTCACGTTCGGCTCTCGAAAGTTCCGATTTGGAAAACATGATTTCGAGGTATAAATCCATGTGCAGCACAATGCTTTCGGGACGAAGGCTTTGAATCTTATGCACATCGGCCAGCTTGCCACGTTTTTTTACAATATCGTTGTAAATTTCAAGCAATCTGCCGGTTGCATCTTTTGGTTCAATTACTTTTATTCTGCTCATACTTTTCTATTGATTTTAATGAGCCGTTTTTTCAGGACATTTTTTACGGTTGGCCAAAACCGAGGAATACAGTGAAACACAAAACGGAACCATAAAAGTAAGTAACACACGGTAAATATTTATTCCATCGGTTGAAAGTTGAAAGAGCGAAGGATTATTGATGATATTCAGAATAATACCAACCAGAATAGCCACGCGTAGCGCCCGTTTCAGCGATTCTCTTTGTGACGCCCGTTTCAGAAAATTTTGTTTTTTGGGTGTATTTTTCATCTATTTTGAAGTTTCCTGCAACTTGGCCTGAATTTGTTTCTTTAGTTGCTCTTCGTCAATTCCGGGCGAAAGATGGTGGTGATGATGCCCTTTTAAACCTTCTTCAATTATTTTGCTATGTTTTTCGTAGGTTTTGCAGGCATCACACATCATTTTATGCAGTTCAAGCTGGATTTTTTCTGTGACGGAGAGTTTAAAATGAAATTTTTTCTCAATCAATTCAGTCGCCTTTAAACACGAAAGAAAGAGAAAGTGCATTATTTTTTGTTTCATGATTTTTCTGAATTAAAAGTTATACCAGTTTTTCTCCACACAATCCCTCAACTGAAGTTTTGCCCTGTGAACAATCTGCCAGAAATTTGACGTTGTAATTCCCAGTTCCTGACAAATTTCATCGCCATTTTTTTCAGCGAGGTATTTCAGTCTTACACAGGCATTCCATTTTTCGGGCAACGCTTCCATACATTTTTCCAAAACCCGCTGAAATTCATCATCGTCAAGCAAGTGTTTTTCATCGTCTTCGTTCCAGTTTTTCGGTTTCCGGCTCTGTTCCCAACTACCACCAGAATCAAAAAAACCGGAAAACGATTGATCTTCCAGACTCAAAGTTTGGTTCACGTTCTTCCGGTAATGGTCGATTATTTTGTGGTTCAGAATGCTAAACAGCCATGTTTTTGGTGAACTTTCGCCTTTAAATGAATCCATCTTTTCTGCAGCGGCCAAAAATGTGTCCTGTACCAAATCGGCGGCCAACTCTGCGTTTGAGACTTTGTGAAAAGCCCATGAATAGAGTTCGCTGGTGAAAAGTTCGACCCATGAAGAGAGATTTTTATCCGGATTCATTTACCTTGATTATCGTTCATGCTGTAAAAATAGGACTTTTTTATGTTTTTATTCAGCAGGTGGACAGGAGATAACTACTGAGTATCTGGTGGAAACAGCAAATTCGATTAAATCAGACCAAAAAAAATTTCGAATAAAAACGAGTTTCCCCGCGATTCTTAACAACGAAACGATTCTTTATCTTTTCCCCAGCGAGAACAAAAACTCAACTCCGCCGGTGTATCTGTTTCTGACAGAGATTTCGCCTTTGTGCAACTGAACCGAGTTTTTTACAATGGCCAGGCCAAGCCCGGTTCCACCCATTTCGCGGGTGCGGCCGTGGTCAACCCGATAAAACCTTTCGAAAATACGGGGCAGGTGTTCAATGGGTATTCCGGCGCCTGTGTCGGAATATGAAAAATAGTAGTATTTATCGTCTTCGTGGTAAACCCTGATATCGATTGTAATTCCCGACCCGCCGTAATTGATTGAGTTTTCGATGAGGTTCTGAAAAACTGAAAACAAAAGAGATTCGTTGCCATTTACAACTGTACCTTTCTGTACTTCGCTTGTAAATACAATGTTTTTCGCAACAATGCGGTTGGCAAAGTTCTCGTAAACCTCGTCGATTAAATCTTTTAATTCGATGAGCTTGAATTTGAAAAGATCGCCTGCATCTTCAATATTGGTGAGCAGCGAAACATCGTTTATCAAATCGGTCAGCCTTTCCGACTGTAAAAAAGTTTTTTCGAGGAAATATCTTTGTTTATCAGCGGGCAACGGCCAGTTTTCGAGCATGGTTTCCAGGTAACCTTTTATTGAAGCCAGCGGTGTTTTAAGTTCGTGGGCAATGTTCGATGTAAGCTGCTGCTTCATCAATCTCCTTTTTTCGAGCCGTGTGATATCAGTTATCATTACTTCGAAACTGTAATCGAGAAAAACAATACTTTGAATTTTAAAGAATCTTTCGCCTTTCGAAATAATGTATTCCAACTGTGGCAATATATCGGGACTCTGGAAAATATTTTCCTGTGAATGGTTACTTATAAAATTATTGAGTTCCCTGAAATCGTCGAGTTCAAAAATGCTTTCTGCTGTTTCAATTTTAAAATTTGAAATGAGTTTTATATACTGAATAAAATACCTGTTCGAAAGGGTTTTTTGTTTACCTGGAGAGAAAAAAGCGATGCCCTCGTTTAGCGCATTCAGGTGGTTCAGCAGTTTTTCGCGTTCGTTTGATAAGGCATCTTTTGCATTTTTCAAATTGTAATAAATGTGAATGATTTGGGTGCCAATTATTCCCAGTTCATTCTCGGGCAATGAAGTATCTGGCTCAATTAATTCGTTATTTCCGGCCTTTACCGCAAAATCCCTTAATTTGGTAATTGCGTCGGCCAGTCGCGATGTAATTAAAAAAAGTACTATCCCCATTACCACAAAAGCCGACAGGAAAAACAGAATGTAAAACCTTTCTGTTTTCAGAAAGTTTTTTATCTGAACATCATAAACCACGGCAGTTCTGACAAAATAGCCCGGATATTTTTTTGCGTAATAATAGTATTCTTCATGGGTTGTATCCGATTTTCTGATGTTGGAACCCCGGGACTGTTGTAAGGATTTTTCGATTTCGGGACGGTGCAGATGGTTTTCCATGGCCTTAAAATCTTTCACTGAACTGTCATAAAGTACTGTTCCATCAAGAGATATCAAAGTAATTCTGATGTGCGACTGGGGAATTATGTCATTTATTTCGCTTAACCGAAAGGTTTCATTTTTAGTAATCAGGTCGTATTTGTTAATAAAACGGTGTGTAATTTCGGTAATGTTGTCGAGGGTGTTTTCCAATTGCCGGGTACGGTAAATTTTTTCGCGCTCGTATTGAAATGTAAGCACTACAGTAGTAAACAAAACAAAAACAAGGGTGAAATAAAGGAATATTTTACCTCTGAATGACTTTTGAATCACGATTTATAATCTTAAATATTATTCTTTGTTTGAAAAACAATAACCGTAACCCGACTTGCCTTTGATATTTTCGTTGTATTCGCCAATCTTTTTACGCAAACGTGCAATGTTTACATCAACATTTCGGTCGGTAACAATTACATCGTAGTTCCAGATGTTTTTAAGTATTTCATCGCGGCTGATGTATTGTCCCATGTTTTTCATCAGTAACAGCAATATTTCGTACTCTTTTCGGGTAAGATTAATAATTTCTCCGTGTATCGTAATTTCTTTTTTTCTTGTATTAATTTTTAAATCCTTAAAAACAATCTGATTTTCTTCCTTCACCGATTTTATTCCCCGTTTCAGTATTGCTTTTATTCGTGCAATAATTTCCTTTATCGAAAATGGTTTCGAAATGTAGTCATCGGCTCCCACATTAAATCCGGTAAGAATATCATTTTCATCGGTTTTGGCAGTGAGAAATATAATCGGGACCTCCAGTTTCCGTTCTTTCCTGATTACATTGGCCACTTTAAAACCGGTAATTCCGCTCATCATAACATCGAGCAAAATCAAATCGAATTCTTCAAGTGGTTTTTTCAGGGCATCTTCACCTGAGTAGGCAACATCAATAGAATATCCTTCGCTTTCAAGATTAAACTCTAGAATCTCGCACAAATCTTTTTCGTCGTCGACAATTAGTATTTTCTGATTTTTTTCCATTTTCAAAAAGTTCGTTTGTTACAATTAATTAAGGTAAATAAACAATTTCTTAACAAATGAGAGAGACAAATTAACTTTGGTTTAATATAACTTAAACGAAAGTCATTGATTGTTGGATATCAGCAGTTTTTACCGGTTAAAATTGTATAAGTATATCAAAGATGTTACAAAGTGGTTACTAATTTATTAAATATTATTAATTTATATTTGCGCCGATCAATTTTCTCCTTTAAAGATGAATATAAAAAAACCTGTTTGTACTAGTCATTGTTATCCCGTTTTTTGGATATTCTCAAGACTCAGCCTTTGTACCTTCGGGCAAACCTTTTGCTACCATTTTTGCCAATTTTCACCAGGGCATTACCGGTTCGGCAAAAGATGAAGCCGCTTTCGAATTGGTTCGCGGATATTTGGGGTACGAATACAATTTCAGCCCCGGGTTTTATGCCAAAATTAATGTCGATGTGGGTAGTCCCAACGACCTCTCTCCTTACTCGAAAGCGCGCAGGTACGCCTATTTTAAAAATGCCTATTTGCGGTATATGCAAAAAAGCCTGACCATCGATTTTGGATTGATTGACATGCGGCAATTTAAATTACAGGAAGCCGTTTGGGAACGCCGCTACCTGATGAAAACCCTTGCCGATGAATACCAGTTGGGGCAGTCGGCCGATCTGGGAATGAATGTTAACTACAAATTTGCCAGTTGGATTGATGCTGATTTTTCCGTTTCGAATGGCGAAGGGTACAGCAGTATTCAGATGGACGATGTTTTTAAATATGGAATTGGTCCTACGATTACGTTGCCAAAAAATTTCACTTCTAGGGTTTTTTACGAATTCACCAAAAAGGAAATTACCGAAACCACGCTTACCCTTTTTACATCGTACGATTACAAAAAAATATGGAATATTGCAGGCGAAGTGGTTTTGCGGAATAACGACAAGTGGAAGGAAAATCATAATATTTTTGGCTGGTCGGTTTATGCGAAATACAACCTCACCAAAAAATACCAGCTTTTTGCCCGGTACGACCGAGTTACTTCCAACATACTCGAAGGAGAAATCAACCCGTGGAACCTTGCCAAAGACGGAACTGCACTTGTAACCGGCATCCAGTTTCAGCCCATCAGTAAAATAAAAATGGCGCTCAATTACCACGACTGGTACCCGCTGGCTGCCAACATGGAAGGCGGTGGTTTTATTTATTTCGATGTTGAAGTAAAATTGTAAACCGTACGCCATGAAAAGAAATTTCATTTTGATTTTAGCCGTTTTTACCATTCTTGCCGGATGCCGGAAAAGCGATTATGAACTCGAAACCGGTGGCAGCAATATTGTTGATAATGGCGCCGGAACCGGAACTGTTACCTGGTCAAAAGACAAAGAATATGTAATTGAAGGTTTCGTTTTTGTAAACGACGGGCAGACACTTACCATTGAACCCGGAACAATTGTGCGGTTTACAGCCGGTGAAGGTGAAAACGCCAGTGCGCTGATTGTTTCGCGGGGCGGAAAAATAATTGCCGAAGGAACTGCCGACGAACCCATTATTTTTACTGCCGAATCTGACGACCTGATTCTTTCGACAGAAACAAGTAAAAGAGGATTGTGGGGTGGATTGATAATTCTGGGGAATGCCCCGATTAACGTAAAAGGCGGCGAAGCTGCCATCGAAGGCATCCCATTTTCGGAGCCGCGCAGTGTTTTTGGTGGTCCCGATGAAAATGACGATTCGGGTGTGCTGAAATATGTTTCAATCAGGCACGGCGGAACAAACATTGGCGACGGAAACGAAATAAACGGGTTAACCCTTGGTGGTGTTGGTAGCAAAACAATTATCGATTATGTCGAAATTATTTCGAATGAGGACGATGGCGTTGAAATTTTTGGTGGAACTGTTAACCTAAAACATATGGTGGTTTCGGGGTGTGGCGACGATGCTTTTGACTATGATTTGGGCTGGTCAGGAAATGGCCAGTTCTGGCTTGCGGTTCAGAGTGCCAACCTGGGCGACCAGATTATTGAGGCAGGTGGTGGAACCGACCCTGTAATTGGCACACCAAATTCACTTCCCAATATATTCAATGTAACCCTTGTTGGCAACGGAAACAATGGTGATGGCGGATGTGTAAGATTTTTTAATTATGCCGGCGGAGTAATGGCCAATTCGGTTATTGTCAATGATAATCATGGTGTTTGGCTTGAAATTACCGATGCCCAGCACGATAGTTATGCGCAGTGGCTGCAGGGTAAACTGGCCGTAAAGAATAATATTTTTTACGATGTGGCCGCATCATCACCGGCAACAGTTTTTACACTTACAGGTTTTTATACAGCTGAACAGCAAACCTTGTGGGCCAACAGTTTTGTTACTTCGAAAAATGAATTTACCAATCCCAATATGGACTGGGAAAATGGTGATTATTTACCCAATCCGAAACTGCAGGGAAACATGGCAGAATACCCCGGTTCATGGTTTCAGGCTGTTAATTTTAAAGGCGCTTTTGGCGAAAGCAACTGGATTGAAGGCTGGACTTTGCTGGCGGAATAGTCAATTTATTTTATCAGGTTATTAATTTCTGCCCACGAAATGTATTTGTAATTCTGACTTTTCTTTTTCTTTCCATCATAATTGAAGCCATCCTGAACAACCAGCATTCCTTCCGGAAAGCCGGGCAATGCAACGGTTGTAATGTCTAATCCATCGGTTTCTTCAACACCATCAAAAGCGCCATCAGTAATTCTGAAACTGCCCAGATATTTGTTTTCACCCTGTCTTTCGAAAACAGCGTATGAAAAATTTCCCTGCGATGAAGCTACAAGGTAGCCGTTTACACTGTCGGTCGGGTAAATGGCAAGTCCTTCAACATCGTATTTAATATTCAGGTTTTCTTCTGAACTTTTTGGAATGAATTTACCCTCGGTTGAGCCATCGGGTTCGGCTTCAAATTTCCAGATTCCGGCCACTTCTTCACCTACATAAACAATTCCGGTTTCGTCGTCGGCTACCATTCCTTCGGTTTGGGTGCCAAGTTTCAGCGAGCGAACCAGTTTTGCATCGATTTTATTATCGGCTACCAAAAGTTCATATTGTTCCACTTCACCCGATTTGCCATTTACAAACACATAAAACAGGCCTGTTTTTTTACTTTGATACATACATAAACCATACACTTCGTCGGTCATGGCCGATTTGATAATGCGGCTGTGAATTGAATCGAGCACTCCGTTTTCGCCAATTTTGAAAAGCGATACCGATTGCATGGTACGGTTGCTGACAGCCAGAATATCGATGGTGTCGCCATTCAATTGAAATCCGGTACGCAGGTCGCAATTGTTCATATCGCCTGTTTGGTAATAGTAGAGTTGTTTCCCGGTTAAATCGTAAGTTGCAAGCCCGCCTTTTTTGTCGGTCCCAATAATTACCGATTTATCGGGATTGGTGGGATGTATCCAAATGGCAGGGTCATCGGCTGAATCGTCGTTTTTGCCGCGTGGCGTTGCTTCTGTTTCAACTGATGCAGTAACCAGGTTTTGAATATGTTCGCCTGCTTTTCGCGAGCCTTCGGCTGGCCTGTTACATGAGTTTGTAAATAATGCCAGACCGGGTAAAGCTATCAGAATTAAGCTTTTGTAAATAAATTTTGTACTCATTAAATGTTATTTATAATCCGGAATTTATTTCTCCGGGAATTTTGTTTTGTATTTTTCCAGTTCATCCTGATTGTAATTTTTTACAGCTCCTTCCGGAATTTCAGTTCTCTGTTTGATTTTTGTCACATCCGAACCTTCTTTAAAACTATTAATTCCTTTTTTGTTTTTACTGATTGTAAAATGGTCGTATAAATCGCCGGCAACTGTAAACGATTTGTATTCCAACAGATTTGAATCAACCGAAATGTGCTGGTAAAGCTGTGTCATTGATGCCATGCGGTCGCTCCAGAAACTGGTATTCAAACCATACATTTTTGGCCCCGAAACCGAAACTACATAAAGTGGCGTATTTTTGCCTTTTACCATCACATTTTGGGTGTTAAAACCACGGCAGTATGTATGATCGTGGCCGGCTAAAACCAAATCGACATTGTATTTTTCGAGCAGGGGTTGTACCGCGTTTCGGTACCGCTCGTTGTTTCGTCCCTGCGAGCACGAATAGATGGGGTAGTGGGTAAAAACTACCGTCCAACGGTTTGGGTTTCCGGCCAGGCTTTTTTCCAGCCAGTTAAACACGAGGGTACTGTCTTCGGGGTAATTTCCGAGTGATGGCGAATCGAGCGATACAAACCGAACTCCCTGGTAATCGAAAAAATAATTACGGTTCTTGTATTTGTCGGAAGGTGTGTTGCCGGGCATTTGGTAAATCTGGTTCCAGTGTTTCGAGAATGTACGCGACTGGTCTTCCTGTTTGTCGAATTCGTGGTTGCCGGGCGCAACAACACTTGGCATCATCCCGAACATCCAGCCGCCGGCATAGAAAAATTCACGCCAGTATGCTTCGTTACTTGTGCTTACAATATCGCCGGCAAAAAGCATAAAATCCGATTGGGGAAAATGAGAATAAGCCTGCCGCAATGCCCGCGAACCAAGCGATTTGATGTCGTTTTGCACATCGCCCAGATAGATAAATGAGAATGGTTCGGTACCGGCTGACGAAGTTTCGAACTGAAACCATTCGCTCCAGTTTTTACCATCTCCAACTCGGTAAGCGTATTTTGTTTCGGGCTGAAGATTATCAAAAATAACTTTATGCCCCATGGAAGTTTGGCTGCCTTCTTCCCACGGCGAATTTGTTCCGGCAACTTTCATCACTTTATCATCAAATTTGGGCGAAGCATCGAGAATGGCAATTTCTCCAACACTTTCTGTAATTTCATAAGCAGTTCTCCACGAAACGGCCCGCGATGTTGCCGGATTGCCTGAAATCGAAAGCATCACCCTGTCGGGAAAAACAGTAGGTTCGAAATTGCTATATTCATTTTGAAGATTTTGTGGTGTAATATTTTCATTATAAGTCAGAATTCCGATGCAAAAAGCAAAAAACAGCGTAATGTTTTTCATAATTCTAAGATTTATATTTTTTTCTTTCTCAATAAAAAAAGATACATTTCAAATTTAGAGTATTATAACACAAATAGTTTATTTTCACAAAATCCCCTTTAATAAGCGTTTTACTACAATTTCAGAATTTTCAATGTTTTCCAGCCCTCATTTCCGAGGTACCTTAAAAAATAGACACCTCCCTTATAATTTTCGGTTGAAACAACTGTGAAATTGTTCAGTGTTAAATTGCATATCAATTGTCCCGATTCATTCAGAATTTGCGCACTGCAAATAAAATCTTCATTCAAGCTAATAACTTCAAAATAATTATTAAACGGTACCGGCCTCACAAAAATTTCGTTTTTTGGTACATTATTAAACAGCGAAGAAGTTTGAAGCGAATACTCAATAGCTCCAATATCGGGCATCATTCCTGAATACTGTTCTTTGGGAATATTCAATAAAGTATCGCTTTCTGAAATATAAAGTCTGATTCCTTTGTCGATACACGGACTTGATGTTTCTGGAACAAATTCGCCGGAAAGTTTAGGGTCGCCAAAAAGATTGGTTTGCGCCGCCAGATTACAACTGACAGTATCGGTGCCGCTATTGTAAAACAAGGTATGTGAAATCAGTGATTTGGATGAAACTTTAAAAGCTCCGTAAGTTGTGGAGTTGATGATAATATTGTTTATGGCAAAAAGATTTGCTCCGCCCGACAATCCGTAATTATGGCCGCTGATGGTATTATTGAAAACATAAATTGGTTCAGGTATTGCAGCACCCCGATAGTCTTCCTTTGTATCACCTTTATCCATGCAGGCAATTCCTGCCATCCGGTTATTATATATCATATTTCGCTCAACAAGGTAAGTTCTTTGCGTTGTGTCCGGGTAATCGATAAACTGAATTCCATCCTCGCCGTTGTTAAAAATTTTATTACCCGAAATCCGGCAATATGAATGCAATCCTTTGTAATCGTGGAGCCTTATTTCAATTCCATCGTCATCGTTGTCCGATACAATATTGTCTTCAACAATAATGTGTAAAAGGGTTCCATCCAAATCGATTCCATCATCGGTATTGAACTGAAAAATGTTGTTTTTACATAATCCACCACCTCCACTTTCATAGTCGATTCCATCGTCGCAGGCTGTAATAAAATTGTTTAATAAATTAATGGGCGCCGCAGCCATAATTCCGTCGTCGCCATTTTGTATGGTTAACCCAATAATGTTTGAGATTCCGTTTTTTGGCCCCGTAATATTGAAAACCGATTTGGTTTTACCATCAACAATGGTTTGTCTGATAAGGGCTTCATCTTTCGTAGTAAGGAATTCAGATGCAATGGTAAGTTCTTTTGTAAGGGTTAAACTTTCAAAATAAGTTCCGGGCGAAATAAGAATTGTATCACCGGTGGCAGCGGCATTTATCGCAGCCTGAATGGTGGTCTCGCCTGCAGGAACCCGAATAACCTTCGCTGCTAACCTACCCTGGAAAGCACACACAAAAATTGTAACAGAAATCAAAATCCAACGGATTTTCAGTTTCATCCCGTGAAGTTTTAAAAGTTCAGTTTTAACCCGATTCTTCCCCACCACGAATAATATTCATGTTGTTTGAAATAATCTGTTGTACCCATGTAATATCGCAACGGCGCATCGGTAATATTAATAATGTCAACAAAGCAATTTAAATTTTTGGTGATATTGTAATTGGCGGTAAAATCGAGATGAAAACTTTTGTCGTAGTACACATCAAGCCCGCTGTCGTTACCTAATTCGACCAGAAATGGTGTGTGGTAATTGCCAGAAACTTTTATGTAAAATTTACGGGATTCGTAAAACAGCGCACCGTTGACCGTGTGTTTTGCCTGTCCGGGCAACGAAATAACTTCAGTTTCGCCGCTGCTGGTAAAGAAATCAGAATTATAATCGTCCCATCCAAAAATGATGTCTTTTTCATTTTGCGGATATCTTTTACTGATGTATGCATCCGATTCGGTAAAAGTGTAGGTCATGAATATCCCGAAATTTTTCCAGAATCCGGGCAGCTTGTTGAACTTGGTTTGAGTTTGAATTTCAGCGCCGTAAACAAAAGCTTCGATACCGTTTACAGGCATTGTTATTTCTTTAAGCCCGTACAAATTGAAGTTAGCTCCTTCATGTGCACGGCGTACATACTTAAAAATGAAGTTGTCGATTTTCTTGTAGAAAAATCCACCCGAAATAATTCCGTTTGATGGCAGGTATTTTTCGGCAAGTATATCGATGTTTAAAGAAGTCGGGTATTCGAGGTTTGGATTTCCCTTGTCAACGTCGCCGTTATCGCTTACTCTGCGGTACGGAATAATATCGTCGAAATTGGGCCGCGAATAGGAATAAGTAACTGCCGCCCTCAGATTCATCTGGTCGCTTAAAGTATATTTTGTTTGAAACTGGGGTAACCAGAAACTTTTAATTCTTGAATCGGTTTTGATGTTCTTTTTCAGCTTTCCATCAGTGTAATCGGTCCATGCATCCTGTGCAGTGTAGGTTATATTGGTTTGTTCGTAGCGCAAACCGCCCAGAAACATGAGATTACGGATATCGTGCCTCACCATCAGGTAAGCCGAGTAAATATCTTCGTCGGCAGTGTAATCTTCCTGGTAAGTGTCCTCCCAGGTTTCCTGTTCATCGTATTTAAAATTTTGTGGATGTTCCTCGTAAAAATCTTTCATTTTATCGGGGTCAACCATATTGATAAGTTCGTAGTTACGGCCAAGCAGATTTTTCTCTTCAAAATCGCCGGTTACGTTTGTAAGGTTGAGCGGCGGGCCGATTTGTGAATAAATATTCACCTTTGGTAAATACTTGTTGTAAACATGGGCATCGTTGTCCCTGTCTTTTTCCTTTAGCCTGACTTTACCGCCAAATTTGATATAGCCACCCTGTTTTTCGCCTAAAAGATAGGGCAATTTGAAATTCAGTTTTGCTGTTTTATTCACGTCGGTAACTGTACTTTGTTGCAAGGCCAGATCATTAAATTCGTAAGAACCATAATTTACAGCATCAAGCGAATCCTGTGCATCAATATATTCAACCCTGGGCCAAACAGGGTCGGTTTTGTTTATATGAACATCAATTCCACCCTGGTCAAAATCGGTGTACATGTAATTGGGTATTTTTTCGCTGGCAACAGAATACGAAACTTCGTAATCGAGTGTGCTGCCCAAAAACAGGGTATGTTCAGCTCCCAGGTTAAAAGTTGAAATTTCCTGATTTTTCAATCGTTCCCGTACATCGCGATGGATACTGGTTTCGCGGTAATTTTCCGTTGTGTTTGCATCTGAAAGCGAGTGGGTTATTCTTTGCCTGACTTCAAAATCGGAAAATTTGTTATACATACCGCGCAGGTAGAAAAAGTTGTTTTTGTTTAACTGGTAATCGAAATTGGCGCTCAATCCAATTCTTTTGCGGTTTAGTGTGTAATGCCGCATTTCGATGTCTTCGTACAGTATATAAAAATTATCGGCACCGGCAGTGCTGTCGCCACCCTGTGCCTGCGACAAAATTGGTCCGCGAGAATAATCGTATTCCATGTTGTGCGATCCCTGGTTGTTGTTGTAATAACTGGCATTCATCTGAAAGCCAAATTTATTGATTCGCTCCCCAAACGAAAACTGAAGTTGCTGGTTGGATGTTCCCATCAAATTATTGTACCCACCTGCCATTGAGGCAGAAATACTTGGTTTATCACTTTTTGCCATTTTTGTGATGATATTCACATTTCCGGCAATTCCATCAGCATCCATGTCAGGAGTAAGCACTTTGGTAACTTCGATAAATTCAATCTGGTCGGCCGCAATTACATCGAGACCCACATACCGCACATCTCCTTCAGGCGAAGGAATTTGCTCGCCGTTAATGTTGAAATTGGTTAATTCGGGAGGAGTACCGCGAAGCTGAACATAACGGCCTTCTCCCTGGTCTCGCTGAACGGTGATTCCCGGTATTCGCTGCATGGCTTCAGCAGCGTTCATATCAGGGAATTTTGCAATTTGTTCAGCAGAAACTACATTCTTAATATTCTCTGCCAGACGTTGATCGAGAAATGCTTTTGTTTGTCCGTCGGCTTGTCCGAGAATCTTCACTTCTTCAATATTTTCGGTACCCGGTTTTAATTTTATTTTTAAATCGATGCTGCTTTGATTGGCGAATTCGCACAGAATTGTTTGCGGTTCGTACCCTAAAAAGCTGACTTTCAAATTAACTGAAGACTTAGTAATGCTGTTTAATCTGAATTCTCCTTTTTGATTGGTTATTGTGCCGAGGGCAGATTTTTCGATTTGGATAGCTGCGCCGGGAAGCGGTTCACCGGTTTTTTCATCAGTCACTTTTCCGGTAATTACAAAACTTTTTTGCCCGTAAATAGTAAAAGAGAAGTTGATTATAAAAAAGAGTAACAACAAAAGCAATCTGGTTGAATTCATCTCACTAGAATTTCTTCGTTTATAAAATGAATAAATCTGCCCGGTAAAAACAGGCAGATTTATTTTAATCACACAAAACAAGCGTTTCGTTATTTATTGACTATTAATTTTTTGCTAACAACTTCATCTTCAAGCGTAACCCGAACCAGGTAAATTCCATTTTGCAAGTCGTTTACTTCAAGCAAAGCGGATTGACTGTTGATTTCGAATTGTTTTACCAACTGTCCATTCAGATTGTAAAATCCGGCTTTCCTGATTTCTTTTGACTTGTGCGACAGGTTTAACCGTCCGTTTTCCACAGGGTTTGGAAATAAATTCAGAGTTACCGGTTGATCAACTGCAATTTTAATATCCGAAACAGCAGTGGTTTTTTCCTTATAGTAGATTTTTAAGGTTGGAATTCTTTCGGGATGGTGCAAACCGTCGCCACCATCATCCGGGTCTTCAATGTTTTCGAATGATTCGAAATCACGTGCATTGTCAAGCAAACTGGCTCCCTGATCTTCGCCTTTCAGAAAAAGTGTGAGCGCATTTCCCGACTCCCAGCCAGGCTGGTTAATTACCTCCTGAATGATCGAAGCGATGTTAGGTGAATGATATTGTTGCCACATCGTCCAGTTTTCACTTATGATCCAGCGAACCGAACTACTTGTCATCGTTCTGTCTGTCAGAGCTTCAGTTTCTGTAAAAAGAGGAGAATTATCGGCAGCTTCGGCGGTTATTGTAACCCGTGCTTCAGCAGATTCATCCTCGTGTGCATAAATTACGAGCACGGCTGAATCTATTTCTGCGCTTTTTGGAATGGTCACATTCTGGAATCGGGTAAGTGTTGTCATAATATTTAAGTCTTCACCTTCCCAACCCATATCCAGATCGTCGTCATTCATTTTATCAATTGAATCATTTTCAAATTCTCCATCGTCAAAAGAGATGGAAGTTTCACCATCTTTTCCGGTTTCGATGATTTTGAGAACCAGTTCTTTTAATTCTGAAGGAGGTGTAAATTCTATAACCAGAGTTGGTATTCTTTCCGGGTGGTGTAAACCGTCGCCGCCATCATCGGGATCTTCAATGTTTTCAAACGATTCAAAGTCGCGTGCATTATCGAGCAGGCTGGCACCCTGATCTTCACCTGTCAGGAAAAGGGTGAGAGCATTTCCCGATTTCCAACCATCGCGGTCGATAACTTCCTGAATTACAGATGTCAAATCAGGAGATTCATAGGGTTGCCACATTGTCCAGTTTTCGCTAATTATCCATCGCACTGTGCTACTCGTTTTTGAGCGATCATTTAATGCTTCTGTTTCAGTAAATAAAGGTGAGTTGTCGTTATCTTCCGCAGAAATAGTAACTCTTGCTTCAGCCGATTCATCTTCGTGGGCGTAAATTTTAAGCTTTGCTGAATTAATGGTTGAACCTTTTGGAATTGTTACATTCTGAAAGCGGGTAAAAGTTGTCATGATATTCAGGTCTTCACCTTCCCAACCCATATCCAAATCGTCGTCGTTCAATTTATCAATCGAATCGTTTTCATATTCTCCATCGTCGAAAGAGATGGAAGTTTCACCGTCTTTTCCGGTTTCGATAATTTTCAGGGTTAATGTTTGTTGTGCAATTGCGGGATAAATTATCCAGCCAAAAACTGAAATAACAGTAGCAAGTAGAAATCTTTTCATGGTAATTAATTTTTGATTGTATGGGACGAAAATATGGATAGCACTGCCAAGACCCGTTACAAAAAAATTAATTGAATATTAAATATCTATTGCTAAATAATTGGTATTATATATATCGTTTTGCATTTAGTGTTGATTACAAGGTATTTAAATGAATTAAGCAAAATATCATAACTTTTAAAATTTTCACTAAAAGACTTTCAAAAATTAATTCACTCAAACCATCGAAATAAATCAGTTATATTTGCGGTGATTATTAATTATTAACCAGTTACAGATAAAATTAAACAGGTGAAACGATCTTAGGAAATACTTCAAACAAGCAGAATTAAAAAGTGAGTTATATCGAATACCTATAAATAAATAAATTTAGTGAGATGAAATCTAAACAAAAAAACAAGTTGAATATGTATAATGCTGTTTTCAGTGTTATGAATGACCATAAAGAAATTTGGAGAGGAGTGTTTCAGTTAAAAAGTGTATTTGACAAATTATCAGAGAACTTAAGCCACTTAGCAACTTTGAAAACTGCTCAGGAAATAGATTTACAACCAATATTGGATACTGTTTCCGAAAAAAGGGAATCGATAATAGTTCTGGTTAATCCTGTAGCGAATATAATTTTAGCGTATGCCCACGATAAAAATGAGAAAAAACTAATTAAAAAACTGAATCTCTCAAAAAAAGAAATGGCAAAATCAAAGGATTCAGATTTAATTGAAAATAGCAGTATCATTTATAAAGCCGCAAAAAAGCTCTTTAAAAAATCATCTACAGAAACAGAAAAGTCGGATAAAAAGTCGGTTAGCATTGTTGATTATGGGGTGACGGAAAAAATGATCAGTGATTTGGATGCTGCTAAAAAAGATTTTGTAGAATCTCTTTTAGTGTTGGATGAAGCAATTCATAACAAAAAAATGAAGGGTAAGAAAATTACTTCAATTTTAAAAAAGAATGAAAGACTTCTGAAAAACAAAATGGATTTGCTCGTATCTATTTTTGAAACCTCAAATCCTGCTTTTTACAACGCATATATGGAAGCTCGTGTAATTCAGATAGAAGAACCGGTTAAAATCAAGAATAAAAAGGAGAAAAAGTCAGAAAAGAAGGAGCAACCTGAAGAAAGCGAAGCTGAATAACAGTTTAAGTTTTTACCATTTTATTAACCTTTCCCATTTTCGCAGCCAGATCATTTAATATAACTTGTGCATCGCTATATGTATCCAGATTTCGGAGTACTTTTACTATTTTCAGCCGTGGATCGGGGCGATCGACAAATTCCTTGAAATCGGTTAAATCAATATTGAGGTATTCACGCGTGACTATCTGGCCTGTTTCGTAATTAATGGCAAAATCTTCATTCTCGGCAAATACAAATTCAAGACCTGAGTTGTTGAAATTAATCTCATAAAACCTGGCATAAATAGAATAAATCCTGTTATCGGGCATCCCGTAAAAATAAACAGGGAGAGCTGTTGGAAAATAAGTCATATACGATTTATACAGTAACATGGCTTTTGTTTTCATTTTTCTTTCATTTTTATGCTGTGAAATATACAACCGAAATCAAAAGGGAAAGTTGATTATCAGTTAATGTTTGATTAAAAATCGATTAAAGAATCTTTAATTCAATACTGTGCGCGATAATATTTTTTTGAGTATTTCTTTTGTGTGATCAGGATATTTAATTTGTGTTGTAGTTTTATTTTCTATCCAGAATTTAAGTTGTTCATTATCAGAATTAAACTCTGAAAGAACAGTAACTCCCATTCCAGCTAAAAAGGCTGCATTACATGCTTGTTCGTACTGGTTTTTCATCGGGATCACACATAATTTTTTACCCATAAACATAGCTTCCGCGGGAGTTTCAAATCCTGCCGTACAAAGTACACCCTCGCAATTAATAAAAGAGTGGTTAAAATTTTCAAGAGAAACTGGCTGAAAACGTATTTTTCCAACTGTGTATGTTTGTTTACTGTGTTTGGAAAAAACCTCCCACGAAATTTCGGGAAATTCTGAAAGCACTTTTTCGATTTCATCGTTACTGAAAGCGGGCAGATAAACTGTGTAATGACCTCTGTTTTCCGGCCTTGCCTGGCGAATGGCTTTCCGGATGACAGGTGTATAATTGGAACTGTCAAACTGTTTGAAATGGAATCCATATTTAAAACTTGCAGGTGCATAATGTTTCAGGATTAATTTCCCTAACCAATCCTCCTTTTCGGGTTTCATAGTAGCTGGATGCAGAACTGCATTCTGGTGGCTTAATCCAATGCAGGTTTTTCGTTGCAATTTACACGCCCAGGCCGAAACCGGTTCAAAATCAGTTAAAATTAGATCGTATTTCTTAACGGGTAATTTTACTATATCGGTTAAAAATTGAAATGGGCGAAACTGTTTAATGGTTTTTAAAATATCAACACCGCCATTTTTACCAAAAATAAAACTTAGTCCGGTAAATTTATATTGAATTTCAAACGGAAAATTTAAATCGACCTGGGTTCCACTTATTAATAAGTCGGTATCTGCCATCTCTTTCAGCAAAGGAACTATTTCGGTTGCCCTTGCCAAATGTCCGTTTCCGGTTCCCTGAATTGCATAAAGTATTTTCATAGTTTAGTTATAATGTATTTGCAAAAACGAGTTCTTTTACCAGCAACTGGTATAATTGCTGTTTTTCGGGAAGATCAATATCATCGGTCTGGGTTTCGTCATCCAATCCATCGTGATAATGCAGATGCCAGCGCCCATCAAAATATTCTGTAGCAGTAAAATGTTCCACCCAATCACCGCAATTCAGGTATTTTATTGTTACTCCCTGTATGGTAATATCTTTTTCTTTGGGAATATGTGTATGCCCGCAAATTACAGTCTGATAACCCTGGGATATTGCGGCATTGCCAATGGCAGTCTCAAATTTCGAAAGATTCAGGTTTTTTTTCGTCAGGTAATTTGAAATGCTTTTGTAAATAATAACTTCAGAATTTCCAGACCATTTTAAAATCCGGTTTACTATCTTATTAAAAAGGGTAAGCAAACCATAAGCACCAGCGCCTAATTTAGCCAGCCATTTTGTTTTATGAATTGTATTGTCAAAAATATCGCCATGGAAAATCCATGTTTTCAATCCATCCAAATCAAGAATAAGCTGGTTAACAATTTTCAGTTTACCAATTTCAGTTTGATTAAATTTGCGCAGGAATTCGTCGTGATTGCCGGTTATATAATAGATTTGAACTCCCTTTTCCATCATCTTGATAAACTGGCGTATTACCTTTAATTGTGGTTTGGGAAAATAATTACGGCTGAAACGCCATGAATCAATAATATCGCCGTTTAAAACAAGAATTTTTGGTTGAATGGATTTAAGGTATTTTAAAACCATTCTGGGATTACAGGCGTGTGTGGCAAGATGAATATCCGAAATTACAGCAACTTCAATTTCTCTTACTTTCATAGTCAGTAAATAGCATCTGCAAATAAGAATATTTATAATTACTTAATTGTTAAACATTTATTACGATTATAATAAAAACAAATACTGTTTTCCAGTTAAATTGAAGTTACTATATTGGTTGCTCTACCTGTTTTTCATATTAGAAAGTCTTTTTGACTATTCAAAAAATTACAATCCAGTTAAAGTTCAATTAATTCAGGTTAATACTGTTTTTAGTTTGAATTAATGACCGTAATATTAGCACCTGAATGTCTTTATTTATGATATTCATATTAACATAATATTGAAAAATAAAGTTTATTTTATGAAAAAATTATTTTTACCTACCATGGGACTATTATTTCTATTTGCCTGTAACGATCAACAGTTTGAAGATACTGGAACTCCGGAGTTAAAATCGGGAAAGACTAATGATCATCAGTCATTTACTTTTGAATTAACTGGCATGTTAAACATTGGAGGCACAGGGGCTGCCGAAATAAGTGCTTTTGACCCTTCAACAAACAAATTATTTGTGGTAAACAACACTGTCGATGATGATGATAATGTTCTATTAAACCAAATTGATGTAGTGGATTTAAGTAACCCCCAAAATCCGATAAAAATTGATTTTATCAACATAGGAATTTATGGTGGAAAAGTTAACAGCGTGGCTGTAAAAAACGGACAATTGGCTGCTGCAATTGAATCGGATAATAAAACCGACAACGGGAAAGTGGTTGTTTTTCGAACTGACAATTATGATGAAATTGAAGTTATTGAAGTTGGTGCATTGCCTGATATGGTAACTTTTTCTCCTGATGGTAGATTTATTCTTTCAGCAAACGAAGGAGAACCCAACAACGAATACACAGTTGATCCTGTTGGAACGGTTTCAATTATTGATGTTTATAACGGTTATTCTGTAAAAACGCTTGATTTTGCCAGGTTTGCTTCACAGGAGCAGCGACTGAAAGCAAAGGGATTACGCATTTTTGGGAAAAATGCAAGCTTTGCTCAGGATATTGAACCAGAATAC
Organism: Draconibacterium sp.; assembly: GCA_041739985.1. GTDB lineage: Bacteria > Bacteroidota > Bacteroidia > Bacteroidales > Prolixibacteraceae > Draconibacterium. The sequence goes on from JBGSMW010000001.1 coordinate 19,901, forward strand.
ATTGCAGTTTCGCAAAACTCGAAAACCGCCTGGGTATCATTACAGGAAAACAATGCAATTGCCGAAATCGATATCAAATCGAAAACCATTGTTAATATTATGCCATTGGGATTTAAAGATTACAATAATTACAAAAATATGATTGACCCAAGTAATGAGGATGGTGGTGTATTCTTTGGAAACTGGCCGGTTTACGGGATGTATCAACCCGATGGGATTGCAGTTTTAAGTCATGGCAATGTTCCTTTTATTTATTCTGCAAATGAAGGAGATTCCCGTGATTATGCTGGTTTTTCGGAAGAAGAGCGTATTAAGGATATTTTATTGGATCCGGGTAAATTTCCTGATGCTGAATTTCTCCAGAAAAAGTCAAACCTGGGCAGACTGAATATTACCACCACTCTGGGTGACTACAATAATGACGGTTACTATAATAATCTCTTCTCGTACGGTGCACGTTCATTTAGCATCTGGAACGGTAAAACGGGCAAACAGATTTATGACAGTGGTGATTTTCTGGATAAAACAGCTTTTTCGGAAGGAAGTTATGACGATGGCAGAAGTGATGACAAAGGCACAGAACCGGAAGGTATTGTTACAGGTCGCATTGCCAATAAAAACCTGTTGTTTGTTGGAATGGAAAGAGTTGATGCAGTTGCCGTTTACGATATCACAAATCCTGTAAAACCAAAATATTTGCAATGGCTTGACGTTGGCGATGCACCGGAAGGGATTTTGTTTATTTCGGCAGAAGACAGTCCAACCGGAAATTCATTATTGGTTGTAAGCAGCGAAGGCGATGGTTTTATTACTGTTTTTACCACAATTTAAAATTTAACAGTTCTTCAAAGAATAAGACATTAAAAAGGCGGTTTGGAAACAAACCGCCTTTTGTAATATGATAACTGATTTTAACTGTCGTATTTTTAGATAACTAAAATTTCAAGTCAAATCAAACCTGTCAAGGTTCATTACTTTATTCCATGCTGCAACAAAATCTTTTACAAATTTTTCGTTGGAATCTGCACATCCATATACTTCGGCAAGCGCCCTGAGTTCGGAGTTGGAGCCAAATACAAGGTCTGCGCGGGTTCCTGTCCATTTTACTGCACCGGTTTTGCGATCACGTCCTTCAAATTTTTCCTTATCTTCGGATACTGGCATCCATGCAGTATTCATGTCAAGTAGATTTACAAAGAAATCGTTGGTCAGCACTTCCGGGCGATTGGTGAACACTCCCTGTTTCGAGTTGTCAAAATTCGTATTTAATACTCTCATACCGCCAACCAGAACTGTCATTTCAGGAGCAGTTAAAGTAAGCAACTGTGCTTTATCAACCAGCAACTCTTCCGTACAAATTGAATATTTCGTTTTTAAATAGTTGCGGAAACCATCGGCTGCCGGCTCCAGTACTGCAAATGATTCTACATCAGTTTGTTCCTGCGATGCGTCCATTCGTCCCGGAGTGAATGGAACTGAAACTACTGTTCCTCCGTCTTTCGCTGCTTTTTCAACGCCTGTACAACCTGCAAGTACAATCAGGTCAGCCAGTGACACCATTTTTCCATCCATTCGGTCGTTATTGAATTCTGTTTGAATGCTTTCCAGCTTTTCAAGTACTATTTTCAGTTGAGTCGGATTGTTTACTGACCAGTCCTTTTGCGGAGCCAAACGAATACGGGCACCATTGGCACCGCCACGTTTATCGGATCCACGGAAAGTTGAAGCTGAAGCCCACGCTGTTGATACCAATTGAGAAACAGACAAACCTGAATTTAATATTTCAGTTTTTAATCCTGCAATATCTGAATCGCCAATCAAGGCATGATTGACGGTAGGTATCGGGTCTTGCCAAATCAGTTCTTCTGCCGGAACTTCAACGCCTAAGTAACGTGCACGCGGCCCCATATCTCGGTGCGTGAGTTTAAACCACGCCCGAGCAAATGCATCCGCAAAATCAAGAGGATTCTCGTGGAAATGTCTTGATATTTTTTCATAAACGGGATCGAAACGCAATGCCAGGTCGGTAGTAAGCATAGTTGGCGCATGTTTTTTTGATGGGTCATGAGCATCTGGAACTACATTTCCTGCATTTTTTGCTACCCACTGGTGCGCACCGGCAGGACTTTTTGTAAGTTCCCATTCAAAATTAAAAAGGTTGTCAAAGAAATAATAACTCCATTTGTTGGGTGTTTGTGTCCAGGTAACTTCCAAACCGCTGGTAATTGTATCGCCTGCTTTTCCTGATCCGAAGGAACTTCTCCATCCCAAACCTTGTGCTTCCAAATCTGTGGCTTCCGGTTCCGGTCCAACATGCGCAGCATCACCGGCGCCATGCGTTTTACCAAAAGTATGTCCTCCGGCAATGAGTGCCACGGTTTCTTCATCATTCATAGCCATCCGGGCAAAAGTTTCACGAATATCTATAGCTGCGGCAAGCGGATCTGGGTTTCCATCCGGTCCTTCAGGATTAACATAGATCAAACCCATCTGCACAGCTGCAAGTGGATTTTCCAGCTCACGTGAATGTTTATCTCCATCTGCGTCATCGTCGGATACAAGTACGGCATCTTCTTTTTCTACACCTTCGGATCCATGTGCATAGCGGATATCACCACCCAGCCACTTGGTTTCTGAACCCCAGTAAACGTCCTCTTCGGGTTCCCAAACATCTTCGCGGCCACCGGCAAATCCAAAGGTTTTGAAGCCCATCGATTCCAGTGCTACATTACCTGCAAGTATCATCAGGTCGGCCCAGGATATTTTTCGACCATATTTTTGTTTAATTGGCCAAAGCAGTCTGCGGGCTTTGTCAAGGTTAACATTGTCGGGCCAACTATTTAACGGAGCAAAACGTTGCTGACCGCCACCTGCGCCACCACGCCCATCACCTGTGCGGTATGTACCAGCGCTGTGCCATGCCATTCGGATAAATAACGGGCCGTAATGACCGAAATCTGCCGGCCACCAATCCTGAGAATCGGTCATTAATTTCTGCAGGTCTTTTTTTATAGCCTTTAGATCCAGACTTTTAAATTCTTCAGCATAATTAAAATCAGTACCCATTGGGTTAGATAACGAAGAATGTTGTCGCAGAATGTTCAACTTTAACTGATTTGGCCACCAGTCTCGGTTTTTTGTACCGCTGGTACCAACGCTGTGTTTCTGAGTGGCTCCGGTAACTGGGCATTTGCCTGCTTTGTTTACATTGTCTTCCATAATTTAATTTGTTTTAGTATTTATATGAGTATTTAATTTTAAAATCCTGTATTTAGCAGAATATCAGTAATTAAACAGATATTTTCCGTAAAAATATTACTCAGCATTTTGTAAAAGTGCCTTTAATCTGAAGTACAAATTCTTCGATATTAAATCCCTCAACATGTTTGTTTTCGAAATATTTATGAAGTAACTCATCCAGTTCATTATCCTGATAATCCTCTATTAAGTCAGATTCTGAACAATATAAATGATGGTGGTTTTCCATTACACCATCATACCGCATTACATCCTTGGCAGTTGTAACCTTTTTTATTAACCGGCTGTTAACCAATGTTTCAAGTACTTTGTAAACCGTTCCGGTTGCAATATTTGGGTGTTTCTGCCTGATATATTCAATGATATTTTCAGCCGATGGGTGATTGTGTAACTCATAAATTGCTTCAAGTATTGCCATTCTTTGCGGAGTGATTTTTAATCCTTTTTCCACAAGTCTGTTTTTTATATTTTCTGAGTTTGTATCCATTTGATATATTACTAAAGGAGAATAATTCTTATGTAAGACTTAGCAATACTAGTTAAACTTTACGAAGTTTAAAAGGATAGGTTGTATTATTATTTAATTTTTTGGAAAATTAACAAGCATATACAAAAACTAAGTTTTCGTATATGCTTGTTAAAAGAAGGGTTTTAAACAGCAATTTACAGCTAATTCAAATTGTTTCTGGGGGCAGAACCGTTATTAAAATGTTTGCCTTGTATAAGTTATAAAGTCGCGCTGTGCCTTTAACATGTTAACCGTATGCAATAATAAATTTTTCGATTCGGCATTTATTTTAAAGTACAGCAAAGAGTTACGCGTATTTACCTCTTTGTTTTTAATCCGTTTAATCTGGGTTTTTTCCAATTTAGCCAGCACTTCAAAAATTTCTTCTCTTTCGTTAATGAGGATTTCGATATTTTCAAATTTATTTTCCTTAATTATGTGCAACGCCATATCAAAGAATTCAGCCATTAGTTTGACCAGCTGGACTAATTCTGAATTTTGTTCCGGAATAAATGGTTTATGATTATTATTGGAATATGAAATTACCGGTTCAATAATAAAATGAGCTGCATGCGCCATTTCACGCTTATAGTCCATCATTTGTACATAATAATGCCCTGTGTCAATGTTTCCGCCAGATAATACCTGAACTGTGGAATACACTTTTTCCTTATTTCGTTTTGACCTTTTCGAAAAATCAGCGCTTGATTTTTCTGCGAGTTTTAATTTATTGCGGTCCTCGTTTAAAAAGCCATCAATCCCGTTTGTAAAAATGTAGTTGGAAGAAGAAATGGCCTTTACGATTTGTTTTGAACTTTTTGCAATAATAACTTCGAAAGGATCTTGAGCATCAATTAAATCGTCAAGATCAGAGGATGAATTTTGTTTTCGGTTTTTAAGAATTATGTGTGTGCGAATCACAATAAAAATAGCTACGGCAATAAAAACAAAAATCATTATTTTACCACCTAATGAAATACAAAGTGCTATAAATGCTGCACCGGCAAAAGCAATAACTGCGGTTAAAAACCAACCGCTAATAACTGCAATAACGCCTGAAACACGAAAAACAGCGCTGTCGCGATCCCAGGCACGGTCGGAAAGGGATGTTCCCATTGCTACCATAAAAGTTACGTATGTGGTTGAAAGGGGAAGCTTTAACGATGTTCCCAAAGCAATTAATACGCTCGACACTACTAATCCAACCGAAGCGCGTATCATATCGAAAGATGGTGGATTGGGATCGGGATGAACAGGAGTTGCAACCGGTTCAAATCGGGAATTGATTGATCGCTGAACGGTAGCAGGAAGTAATTTTATTAATCTTTTATTGAATTGTGTAGTTGAGCGAACAATAACACGGGCAACCGGCGACGAATTAAATTTTTCTGTTCCCTCACTTTGTCTTGATAAATCTATTGAAGTTGCTATAACCGTACGTGCTTTTTTCGAAAAAATTAAAGTGGTAATCATAATCAGCCCGGCAATCAATAACATGTATCCGGGAGTATCCACATCATCTGAGAGCATTCCCATCGAAAATTCATCGGGAGAAGTTGCTCCATTTGCCAACCAGGCTTTAAATGAAACAAATCCTGCAACCGGGACACCAATAAAGTTTACCAGATCGTTACCTGCAAATGCCATTGCCAATGCAAAAGTTCCTGCTAAAACAACAATTCTCAAAATATTTATATCAAATATCCATTTCAACAACTGAATGACGATTGTCCAACCCAACAAACTGTATAATAATAATAACGGAGTGTTTTGATTCACCCAAGCACTTAATGTTTCTCCGTCGGCCAGTTTTATATCGGCAAAAGTTGAATCGCTAATTCCTTTAACGAGCATGAAATAAGTTATAACTGTAATTGCAATCCCACCGAATATTGCACCAAAATATTTCATTGGGCGCTCGTAATTAAAAGAGAAAATCATGCGGACAAAGTACTGAATAAATGCTCCAACCGTAAATGCAACGACTACAGATACTAGTATTCCCGAAATAATTGCCAATGCTTTTTCTGAATTAATGTATTTACTTAATTCAAGAAATGCTGAACCTCCTGCCACTTTTATTTTAATAACCGCAACAGATACTGCTGCACCCAACAATTCGAAAACAAGCGAAACCGTTGTGGAAGTGGGCAACCCCAGCGAATTAAAAGTATCAAGCATAATAACATCAGTTATCATTACTGCCAGAAAGATTATCATGATCTCGGAGAAGAAAAACATATCGGGGTGGAAAATTCCTTTTCGGGCAACTTCCATCATACCGTTTGAGAAAGTTGCACCAATAAGTACACCTAAAGCTGCCATAAAGAAGATTAACCATCTGGGCGCAGCATTTGATCCGATTGCTGAGTTTAAGAAGTTCACAGCATCATTTGCAACTCCTACATACAAATCGGAAATTGCCAATGCAAAAAGAACTACAACCAAAAAGATGTATAGATTTTCCATGTTTTACTTTACTTTTTAATCAACAAAAAAACTGTCGTATAAAATTAAAACGTGTAATAAATTGATTTTGAAATTTGGCGAAATATACTCCAATTTTAATTACCAGAATCTTACTTTTTATTAGTGAATAATATTTTTTAAATCGCCTGACGAGTATTAATAATAAAATCCCGCTGAGCCTTTAACATGTTAACTGTGTGCAATAACAGGTTTTTCGATTCGGCATTTATTTTGAAATACAACAATGAATTTCGAGTATTAACTTCTTTGTTTTTAATCCGTTTGATCTGGTTCTTTTCCAATTTGGCAAGTACTTCAAAAATCTTTTCCCGGTCGGCAATTAAAGTTTCAATATTTTCAAACTTGTTCTCTTTAATTGTATGAAGTGCGAAATTGAAGAAATTATCCATTAGAATTGTCAATTTAGTCAATTCGTCGATTTGTTCAGCGGTAAAAGGTTTGTGGTTATTATCAGAGTATTTTACTATCGGGTCGATAATATAATGTCCTGCATGAGCCATTTCACGTTTATAGTCCATCATTTGTACATAATAATGTCCGGTATCCACCAGTCCTTCTGTTAAAATCTGTACAGTAGAATAAACTTTTTCTTTATTTTTCTTTGATCTTTTTGAGAAATCGTCGCTGGCTTTTTGAGCTAACTTCATTTTATTCCGGTCTTCGTGTAAAAAACCTTCAATTCCAACTGAAACAATATAGTTCGACGAAACAATGGCTTTTACAATTTGCTTCGAACTTTTGGAAATAATTACTTCAAAATGGTCTTTTGCATCAATTGTATCTTCCAGTTCAACTTTCGAATTCTGATTCCGTTTTTTAAATAATAAATGAGTTCTTAAAACCATAAAAATTGCAAGGGCAATAAAAACGAAAATCATAAATTTTCCACCCAACGAAATTATGAGGGCAATAAGTCCGGCTCCTGTGAACGCAACTATTGCAGTTAAAAACCAACCGCCAATTACTGCCATAACTCCCGAAACGCGAAATACTGCACTGTCACGATCCCACGCACGGTCGGAAAGTGAAGTTCCCATTGCAACCATAAAAGTAACATACGTTGTTGAAAGAGGAAGTTTTAGGGAAGTACCAAGTGCTATTAAAATACTTGCTACAACCAGGTTTACCGATGCCCGTATTTTATCGAATGCCGGGGCATCAGTTTCATTTTTACTATAGTAATTTGAGGGTTCAAAACGTGAATCTATAGCATGAATAACAGGTTGAGGAATTATTCTTTTTAATTTTTTATTGAATCGTGTTGCTGAGCGAACCAAAATCCTTGCCACCGGTGAAGAATCAAATTTTTCAGTTCCTTCGCTTTGCCTCGATAAATCAACCGAAGTTGCAATCACAGCATGGGCTTTTTTTGAAAAAATTAAAGTTGCAATCATAATAAGCCCGGAAATTAATAACAAGTATGCCGGTGTATCTACCTTACCTGCCAGCATTCCCATTGAAAAACCTTCGGGAGGCATTTGTCCGCCAGCTATCCAGGCTTTAAAAGAAGTAAAACCAGCCAGTGGAACGCCAATAAAATTTACAAGGTCGTTTCCTGCAAATGCCATGGCTAGGGCAAATGTTCCAACCAATACAACAACTTTCAGTATTTTTATATTAAATATCCATTTTAAAAGTTGAATAATAATTGTCCATCCCATAAAACTTGCCAATATTACTATAGAGGTATTATTCTTAATCCAGTTTTCCAATGTTTCCCCTGTAACAATTTCAATATTGGCAAATGATGAACCGTCTATACCTTTTATCAGCATAAAATAGGTAATTGCTGTTATAGCCAATCCGCCGTAAATGGCTCCAAAATACTTCATGGGTTGGCGGTAATTAAAAGTAAAAATCAGTCTGGCAATGTATTGTACAAATGCTCCAACACTGAAAGCAATAACTACTGAAACAAGTATTCCGGTTATAATGGCCAGCGCTTTATCTGAATTTATATATTGGGTCAATTCCAATATTACTGAGCCACCAGCCAGCTTAATTTTAACTATTGCAACCGAAACAGAAGCGCCCAATAATTCGAAAACAACTGAAACTGTTGTTGAAGTAGGTAATCCAAGTGCATTGAAAGTATCCAGCATAATTACATCAGTAATCATTACCGCCAGAAAAACAATCATTATTTCAGAAAAGAAAAACATTTCGGGATGGAAGATTCCTTTACGGGCAACTTCCATCATTCCGTTTGAGAAAGTAGCACCAATAAGCACTCCTATCGCTGCCATTGTAAATATTAGCCATTTTGGTGCTGCTTTTGAACCAACAGCCGAATTTAAAAAGTTTACTGCATCATTGGCAACACCAACAACCAAATCGGAAGCAGCCAAAGCAAACAATACAACTACAAGAATTATGTAAAAACTTTCCATGTCAGGTTAATTTAGTTAAAATGTCAAAAGTATAAGTTATGTAATTCCCAATCCGCCAGTTAACATTAAGAAAATATTAACATTGAGTGAAATTACTGTTAATCAATGTGTAGCAATAATTTTCTATTTTTACAACTCAAACAAAGATAACAATGACAAAATTTACATCACGACAAGTTGTAGTATTTCTTGCATTATTTTTAACCACAATTGTGGGATTAGGTTGGTATTACCTTTATTTTACTGGGTTTTCATTCATATTTATGATTCTGGGATTGTTGTTTTTCTTCCTTATCGCATTTTATATCATCCAGTTTGCCATCAATAAATTTATACTCGAAAAAATCAGGCCTATTTATAAAATAATTGATTTTGTTCCGGAAAAGGAAAATGAAAAGGAATGGAAACTTAAATTAAAACCAGGGTTTGTTGAACTTGCTGATGTTGAGCATGATGTAGAGGAATGGGCGCACAACCAGTTACAGGAAATTGAGCGGCTTAAAGAACTTGAGCGTTATCGTAAAGATTTTGTTGGAAATGTTTCGCACGAACTAAAAACTCCGATTTTTAATATTCAGGGATACATACTCACCCTGTTGGAAGGTGGTTTGGAAGATCCTAATATCAACAAATTGTACCTTACCCGGACCGAAAAAAGCATCGACAGAATGATTTCGATTGTTGAAGATCTGGAATCGATAAACAAACTTGAAACAGGCGAATTAAAACCAAAATTCAGTGTTTTTGATATTGTGAAGATTGTTGAGGATGTTTTTGATTTGGAACAACGACTTTCAAAAGAACGAAAAATTTCGCTGATGTTTACCGACAAACCCGATAAACCTTTAATGGTAAAGGCAGATAGAAAAAGAATAATAGAAGTACTTACAAATTTGGTTGTAAATGCCATTAAATATGGCAAAAAGAATGGATTTGTAAAAGTTGGATTCTATGATTTCGATGATAAAATAATGATTGAAGTTACAGATAACGGAATTGGGGTAGATAAAAAAGATTTGTCACGCATTTTTGAACGTTTTTTCCGCGTTGATAAATCGAGATCGCGCGAACAAGGCGGAACAGGACTTGGTCTTTCCATTGTAAAACACATTATTGAAGCGCACAATCAAACCATAAATGTACAAAGTGTTCTCAATGAAGGAACCACCTTTACATTTACCCTTGAAAAAGCCAAATATTAACCTAACTTTGTTTATCCTAAAATTAATCCACTTTTAACAAGGGTTTAATTTGTAGCTGGTATATTTGTTTACCGATTAATAAGTTCAATTATGGATGATACGATTTTTAAAATTCTGTTGGTTGACGACGAAGAAGATATTCTGGAGTTTATAAGTTACAACCTTGAAAAAGAGGGGTACAAAGTATATACTGCCAAAAATGGCATTGAAGCACTAAAATCTGCTGAGAAGAATATTCCCCATTTGGTCATTCTCGACGTAATGATGCCCGAAATGGATGGAATTGCTGCCTGCGAAGAGATGCGAAAAATACCTGCACTGGACCACACAATCATTGCATTTTTAACTGCCCGCGGTGAAGACTATTCTCAAGTAGCTGGTTTTGAAGCTGGCGCCGATGATTACATTACAAAACCTGTTAGACCAAAAGTTTTGGTTAGCCGTGTTAAAGCATTGTTAAAACGTACAGGTGAAGCTACTGTTGCTCCTGTACCGGTTAACGAAAACACAGTTAACGTTGGTAATCTTGTGATTGATAAAGAAAGGTATCTGATCAGGATAAACAATATTGAAATGGTACTTCCGAGAAAGGAATTTGAGTTATTATCACTTCTGGTGTCGAAACAAGGGAAAGTTTTTACCCGCGAAGAAATTTATCATTCGGTTTGGGGAGAGAATGTAGTGGTTGGTGACCGTACAATCGATGTCCATATCAGAAAATTACGTGAAAAAATTGGTAACGATCATATTAAAACCTTAAAAGGAATTGGTTACAAGTTTGTTGAATAACTCAAAAATGAAATAAATAATAATTAACCTGTTTTTGAAAAGCAGGTTTTTTTTTATTTCAAAATATTGAACCTACGTATTTCGCTAATATTCTATAACCCCCAATTTAAAGCTTAAAAACAGTTGTGTCCGACTCCAAAACAGGAACAAAATAATTCCCTGAATCAAGTTCTGCTTTTGGGAAAAATTGATTTATTTGTTTGAATCCGGCTTCATCTATTTTGGTTTGATACAGGTAGATTGATTCAAGATTTTGAAGATTTTTTATTTTTTCAAAACCGGATGAGCTTACATTAGTTCCAACCAAATTCAGGCTTATCAGTGAATCCATCGTTTGCAAATAAGCCATTTTATTGTCATCGAAATTGCTGTTTTTTGCGCTAAGTTTTCTCAACATACTTAAATCACCAATTTGCCGCCAGGCTAAGGTATCCAGGTTTTGATAATCCAGGTTTAACCAAATAATCTGTTGTTTTAGTTTGATACATTCTTCCATTACCTGCATTCCGTTTTCCGGTAAAATATTCATAAAACTTACCGATAAATAATTGGAATTTAAGGCAATCGGTGAAATCAGCACGTCAAGAGAGTTGAGCTTTTCAATTGTATTTCTGTCAGCCTGAATAACATCAGCTTGTGGAATTAAATTGTTGATTTTGTCACTTTTATCGCTAATAACTAAACCCGACAAAGAATCGGGCATATTTAACTCAGCCAGCGTTTTATTCAAATCTGCCCCATTTTTAATCCACCAGTTAAGAAAGTCGATTTCCATAGTAGTAAGTTGTTTTTTCTCCGATGGTGGCATGTGGTCATCATCTTCCAAAGGCAACATTATTCTTTCGAGTAATATTCCCGTTGATTTGCTGTCACCAAGCAAATGTACGTCTTCCCCTCCTTTTATCAATCCCTCTTTTGTATCTAATCTCAAATCCCCTTTCTGTTTGTTTTCACCATGACATGTTATGCATTTCTGCTCAAAAATCAATGATGCTGTTTCAAACGCTGTTGAATTTAGTGACGCTGTTTCGTTAGAGGTTAATGATTTACGAAACCATTCAGCGGGTTTTGGAGGAGATAAAAAATCAGAACCATGTGTGAGAGAACCACCCAAATGGCCTGTTATAATTGTTAGTATTAAAATTGAAATGAAAGATGAATTATAAATCCACAAAGGCGATTGCAGTAACTTTTTAAAGGTTAAAAAGATTATCCAGTTCAATATTGCCAGTGCAATTCCCAGGTTTCGATGGTTGTTTACCAACTTTAAGTTGTAAGCTCCTGAACCCGACAATACCAATCCCGAAATACAGGAAAATGTTGCGAAAAGAGCGCTTACCAATAATATCAGCCAGATTATTTTATACGATTCCTGAAGTTGTTTCCGGGGAATAATAATTCCAAGAACAATAAAAATCATTAAAATGCCAATGGGAAAATGCACAACCAGTGGATGAAATTTTCCTACATATTCAAAAATATTCATTCAAAAGAATTTGGTTTTTTTATGATAATATCTCACGAATAACATTTCCGCTCACGTCAGTTAGCCTAAATGGCCGGCCCTGCGATTGAAAAGTTAAACGTTCATGGTCGAATCCCAAAAGGTGTAAAATTGTAGCCTGAATGTCAAAAGTTGAGACTTTTCCACTTACTCCGCCATACCCGATTTCGTCGGTTTCACCCAAACTAAATCCTTTTTTTAAACCGCCACCGGCCATCCACATGGTAAAAGCATCTCCATGGTGATCTCTTCCTTTAAATGAATTTGTCTTCCCTTCCCGGTTTTCCTGCATTGGTGTGCGGCCAAATTCACCTCCCCAAACCACGAGTGTTTCATCAAGCAATCCGCGTTGTTTTAAATCAAGTATCAAAGCGGTTACAGCTTTATCGGTTTGACGGCACTTATTAACCAGTCCGATATCAATCGATCCGTCTTCTGAAGTTCCGTGTGTATCCCAACCCCAGTCGAAAAGTTGTACAAAACGAACTCCCCTTTCAACTAATTTTCGGGCAAGCAAAGCATTATTGGCAAAACTTGATTTGTTGGGGTTGCTTCCATACATGTCGTGCACAAATTGTGGCTCATTGGCAATATTCATAACTTCCGGCGCTGATGTCTGCATTTTAAAAGCCAGTTCGTACTGCGAAATTCTTGTTAAAATATCAGGATCTTTAAATTCATCGTAATTCAATTTGTTGATACCACTTAATGCCTCAATAGATGCTTTTCTTTCTTCATTGCTAATGTGTTCGGGATTATTTATAAAAAGAACAGGTTCTCCGTCGGACCGGCATTGAACTCCCTGATAAACAGAGGGCAAAAAACCGCTTCCCCAAACGCTTTTTCCTGCATCGGGATTGTTTCCGCCTGAAGTAAGAACTATAAATCCGGGCAGGTTCGAATTTTCGGAACCGAGTCCGTAAGTAACCCACGAACCCATACTGGGCCGGCCAAGTCTTGCACTTCCTGTATGCATCATGAGTTGTGCGGGCGCATGATTAAACTGATCGGTATGAACTGCCTTTAAAAAAGTCAGTTCATCGGCAATAGTTGAAAGATGAGGCAAATAGTTTGAAATCCAGGCTCCGCTGTCGCCGTGCTGTTTAAATTCAGCCTGCGACCCCAGTAATTTTGGTACTCCCCTTATAAATGCAAATCGTTTTCCTTCCATCAATGATGGCGGGCATTCTTGTCCGGATAGTTTTATTAATTCAGGTTTATAATCAAACAATTCCAACTGTGAAGGTGCTCCGGCCATGTGGATATAAATCACATTCTTTACTTTCCCCGGGAAATGTGGCGCTTTTGGAGCCAATGGATTTCCTGTGTAAAAAATATTGTTTTCAACACCGGAAGAAAAGGATTTGCAATTTGTTAAAAAAGATGACAACACCAATCCTCCCAGTCCCAGTGAGCAATTTCTTATAAAATGTCTCCTGGTTTGGTCTTCTATTTTGTTTAGTATTTTTTCATCCATCGACTTAAACATTTAATTTTTCATGATCGATTCATCCATATTCAACAAAGTACTGGCAATAATATTCATCGCCTGAACATGCTTTTCATCAGCTGAATTATCAACCTGATAAGAAACATTTTTAACCAATCCCGGGTTATTTAAGTTCTTATAAAGTTTTAGGAATATACCCAGTTTTTCATCTGTTATTTCCTTGTACATTATTAGTTTATAACCATACCCGATTTGTTTTGAAACTTCGTTCCCACCTTCGTTAATCATACGTTTTGCCAAATGAGCGGATGCCTCAATATACACGCTGTCGTTTAGCGTAACCAATGCCTGAAGTGGTGTATTGGTAGCGATTCTTCTTATTGTACAAACTTCCCGCGGCATCATGTCAAATAATTCCATTGATGGGTACGGACTTGTTCGTTTCCAATAGGTGTAAATTGCCCTTCTGTATTGATCTTCATCTTTACTTTGATTCCATTTTAATCCGCTGTAAGGTGAATTCCAAATGCGTTCGGGCTGGTAAGGCATCACACCCGGGCCATACATTTTTTCGCTGAATAACCCACTTACAACCAGCGCCTGATCACGGATTTGTTCGGCAGTCAGCCTGATTCTGGGTCCGTGGGTGTAAAACATATTTTGAGGATCTATTTCAAGTTGTTTTTTCGAACTGTGTGAAGATTGTTGGTAAGTTGCAGAGGAAACAATATATTTAACCAATTCTTTGGTACTCCAGTTAAAATCGTTCATAAATTTCCATGCCAAATGATCAAGCAATTCTGTATGCGTTGGAGGAATTCCCTGTGAGCCAAAATCTTCGAGAGTTTTAACTATTCCAAAACCAAACAACTGCTCCCAAATCCTGTTCACATAAGTTCTTGCGGTTAAAGGATTTTGTGGATTTACAAGCCATTTTGCAAGTCCGAGCCGATTTGCGGGTTCATTTTCAGGAAAAGGATTCATTATTTCGGGAACTCCGCCGGTAACAACTTCTCCGGGAGATAGCCAATTTCCGCGTTCAAAAACGTTGGTAACTCTCGCCATATCTATGGGGTTTTCCAACATTATTGGAGTTCGGGAAGTTCCTTTTGTCATTAAGTCCCAGAATTTTTCTTTTGCCTCTTTGTACCCAGGCACGCCTTCACCGGGGAATTTCTGAGTTAAATGAAACCAGTCAAATAAAAGCGCATTAGCTTGTGGGTCTTTCATTTGCGGGTTGTTGTAGGATAAAAACAAATCATGTGAACCTGAAACCGGATTAAAATCGAATTCATCAAAACTCCATTTCCCTTTTGTATCATCAATTTTAATTTCTTTTAAAAGTTGCCCACCCAAACTGTCAATATGTATTTTCCAAATTCCTCCGGCAGTAAATGACCTGTACCTGTAAATGAGTTTATTTTTTCCGTTAAGACTTACGTTTTTCAACCTGCTTGATCCATTATTTCTAAAAACAAGCCATTTTGTATCCGACAATTCACTGTTAACAAAATCAACACTTGTAAGCGAATTTATGCTTGGTTGCCAGGTTTTTACAAATTTTATTATTTCCGATTTTTGCTCTTTACCGGCATTAATATCTAACCAGTTTTTCAATTCTGCCAGTTTTATGCTATCCTCTTTTTCAAAATGCCTTAAAACCGGGTAATCATCGAAAGTATCTTCATCGCGACTATTATTAAAGAAGGCCATAAACCGGTAATAATCTTCATGTTTAAACGGATCGTAAGGATGAGCGTGGCACTGCACACATGAAAATGTAGTTCCCATGGTAACTTCCCAGGTTGTATTTACACGATCAATCACCGCAGCAACCCTGAACTCTTCATTGTCTGTTCCGCCTTCATCGTTAGTCATTGTATTCCGGTGAAATGCTGTTGCAATCAGGTTATTATCGGTTGGGTTGGGAAAAAGGTCACCTGCAATCTGATCAGTAAGAAATTCATTATAAGGTTCATCGCTGTTAAAGGCATTTATCAGCCAGTCTCGGTATTTCCAAATCGTGCGTGAATCGTCACGTTCATAACCTTTTGTATCTGAATATCTGGCTAAATCCATCCACATTCCTGCCCATTTTTCGCCAAAATGTTTTGATGATAAAAGCTCCTGAATATACGTAGCCAAAGCTTCATCAGAGTTATTTTTATTTAGTTTTTCAAACGTTTCAACTGGTGGCGGCAACCCAATTAAGTCAAATGAAATTCGGCGGGCAAGTGTTGGAAGATCTGCCGGTTGCGAAACTGTTAGATTATTTGTTTTCACCTTTTCATAAATAAAATCGTCGATTTCGTTTTTCTTCCATGAAATCAGCTGTTTATCTTTTGAATATTTACTTTTCGATACCTTTTTTTGCACAGGAATGTATGCCCAGTGTGTATCCCATTTTGCTCCCTGTTTTATCCACTTTTTTAATATCCTGATTTCTTCTTTTTTAAGTGGCTCTTTTTCATAGGGCATTCGTTCCTCCGGATCGTTGCTGACAAGCCGTCGAATCATCTCACTCTGACCTGGGTGGCCTGGAATTATGGCTGCTGAACCTGATTTTGTTTTTCCTTTGGCCTGTTCTTCAAAAAGTAAACTAAACCCGCCATTTTGTTTTACCCCGCCATGACAAGAAATGCAGTGGGCGTTAATAATGGGTTTAACCTGGGTATTGTAATCTATTTCTTCGTGTGGCCAAATCAACCAAACTACCAGGCACAAAAGAACCGGTACAGAAATAAAAATTATCCATTTTAACAGCCGTTTTTCCATTTTCGGAAAATACAAATTATTTGGAAAAGAATACTAGTTTATCTTTAAATGAAAATGGGTATGATATTTCTTTGGATTAAACCGGACTTTCTACTCGTTTGTTTATCAAATAACCATCAAATAAAAATATAGCTTATAGTCAATATGTTATGGTATTAAAGGGAGGAAAACTGAATAGATCATCAAATAAGATTTTTTTAAAAAATTATACATTTTAGGAAGTCATGCTAATTTTTTTGTACATGGGTACTTATTTTAATCTAAAAATTTGTGTGCTTCTTTTTCCAAAATTCGGCTGGCGACTACACCGGCTTTTTCAGAAGGGATAATTTTTATCAGTTCGTTTGAATTAACTGACTCCCAAACCTGATGCTCCTGACTTTTTATATCGGTTGGTTCATCTGAAATAAGAAAGAATTCATTGTCTTTCAATCGCTTGTTGTAAATATTTGAAAGTGTTGATATGATAGTAAAATAGTGTCCAAGATTCAAATCCAGCGTTTGCTTAGTTTTTTCGAATGAAAGATATTTGGCGCCAATAAGCGAACCATTTAATCCAATACATTCCATCTCAAATGGAAAATAAATGGAAGGAAGGTTTGATTTTGTAAAACGGTAATTGGTATGGACTTTTTCCTGAACAGGAACAATTAACTCACGATTTATTTTTTCAATTTTCAAATCGGGTTTGTCTTCTGTGAGGCTTATTGTTTCATTAAACGGCTCATTAAAAACAAGTTCAACAATTTTACCAAATTTGAAATCGTCAATTTTATCGTTTACCATAAAAGGTTGCGAGAATTGCACCAAGCCTTGTGAATATTTATTTAAATAATCGAAATACGCCGAATCGTTAAACTTTTTGTATTTCGAAAAGAGCACGAGGTCTTCCTTTTCCTTGTTAATTTCATCAAAACGATAAATGAATTGTTTAACAACAAAACTTAAATCGAGAGAATTTCCCTCAAACAATTTAGATGCAATCTTTCTTTTTCTTTCGGAAAAATAGTGCCGTATTTTTTCTCCATCAAACAAAGCAATCCCAATGGCAACATTATCACCTGCCACATTATTTGGAGATATTTTGATTATGGAATAAAATGTATTCATTGCTCTAATCTATAAACATATTCATCAAAAACCTTTTTATTTCTCTCTTTATTAAAAACCTTTAGAATATGGCAAAGTTGGTAAATATTTGTGGTTAAAAAAGTCGATTATTGAAGGTAAGTTGTATAGAAACGAAATATTTCTTTAAATGTCGTCGAAAAATTCAAAAACATATTCATCACTAAATTGAATGTCATTTTTTCTCAGAATCTCAAGATACTCATCTCTAAACGATTTCTTTTTATGATGTTTTTCCTGATTCAAAATATATTTAATCACAGTATCTAATTGCGACCTTGAGTGGGAAAATGCCCCATAACCTTTTTGCCATGCGAATTGGAATTGTGTCAATTTATTTTGTTTGATCCATGAATTACTGGATGTTTTTATCTTTTCAACCAGATCGGGAATTAAATAATTTACATTGTAACCTATGAAAATGTGAATATGATCGGGCATTGAACCAATAGCTAAAAGTATATGTTTTTGATTTTGTACGATTCCTGTAATGTATTTTTCCAATTCGTTTTTCCATGATTTGCCGATTAACGCCTGTTTGTTTTTTGGAGAAAAAACAATGTGAACATACATTTGAGTGTAGGTATTTGCCATAATAATAGATATTTCGGTGCCGTAGTACCTTTAGTTAATTTTATATCACTAAACTACAAATATTCCGGTATGCTGCACCTGTTGTTCGCTTGTTTTTGTCGTGCTACAAATATTTCGGTGCGCTGCACCTGTTTTAAAGCGGCAGAGCCGCGAAATATTTGTAGAAAATAGGTGGGTGGAAGCAAGCAGGTGCAGGGCACCGTAATATTACAAATAAGGTGAATGAATGTTTCGGTGCGCTGCACCTTTTGCTCATTTTGTTTTGTGTGCTACAAATATTTCGGTGCGCTGCACCTTTTGTTCGCTTGTTTTTGATGTGCTACAAATATGGCGGTGCGCTGCACCTGTGAAATAATTGCTTTTTGCCCAAATTTTAATCCCCCGGTTCCGCAGCCAAATCCATTTCCGCTTCGTTTGGCTGGTATTCTTTTTTGCCAGCTTCCCCAACCCTTACCTGCCCATTCATCAGCATGGGTAAAAGCCAGTCTCGTAGGGTGGCGAGCTGATGATTTTGCAATCTATTTGAAATAATCTTTGCGGAAATCGAATCAAAAGTTTCCTTCGGTTTGAATTTTCCTGACTTTGGAGGTGAAATCAAGTACAGCCTTTTTAAATCTTTATCACTTAAATGACCTACAGTTGTTCTTGATATATTATTTTCTCTGGCCTTTATATAAGGAGTCAGTTCAAAATATGCCTGTAAATTCGAAACGAGAGAATCTTTTTTAGACCTAATTCTTACACTCCGTTGATTTAAATAGGCTCCTTCCTTATCCCAGAAATTCAAATGAAAATTTCCATCCATTCCTATGAGTAAATCATTTTTCAGTAACCTATATTTATCATCCACATCTTCATTTGTGTATGTCGAGATTGTGTTTTCTAAAATATCTCTAATTCTGATTACTGGCTTGTCCGTTATTTCATCCGTAAATTTTAATGTGCTAAATGGAAAACCATATTGAACATCCATTGCTTTAAATAACGACTCAACTTCCCACCCCTCCGGAATCTCTCTTTTTAATTCCTTATTCCAAACCATTTTACCACCGCTACTTTTGTAACCCCTCTGGCCTGCGGACATCTCCCCTAAATTAGGGGAGAAATTTTCAGAGGTGACGGGGAAATCGAATTGTACAAACCAGTAATCGTAAAGCAATTTTGCCATTTGCTCCAACTCGCGGTTGATGCGGTTGTTGAGTTCTATTTTGGCATCGATTAAAAATAGAAAATCTGCAATTCCTTTTTGAAATTCAGGCTTTAAATATGGAATTTTGATTTCATGTAAATCATTTCTATTAATACCCGGAACAGTACTTTTATCAGACGTTTTTAAATTCCCAAGACACTTCATTAAAAAATATACATATTTGGGATAATTCTTTTTGAAGTCTGTTACATACAACGCTGTATTATGTGGCCAGTATTTTCCATTAATGTAATAAACTTCTCCCAAAGTCCCGTATCGCCCTGTTACTAATCCTTCTCCTTCTACTTTGAACTCTGAATGAAATCCAGAAATTCCAGAAGAACTTACAATTGGATAAGGTCCATCATTACGATTATATGAAGGTAGGTCATATCCTCTTTTAAAGTTGACAATATCTCCAAGTCTTTTGATGATAATATTACTCATACTTTATATTTTCCAACTGCTTCTGAATCTCAATTTCCAGCTCTTTTGAATCAACAAAAAGCTGTTTTAATGTGGCTTTGTGTTGGTTTATTTGGGTGGTAAATTCTTCGGGGGTAATATCGGTGTATTCAATTTTTACGTCGAAATACTGCCCGGCGCTAAACGAGTAATTTTTCTCCTTAATCTCGTCGTAAGTAACAGTTACCGAAAAATCGTCGCGGGCTTCGCATTGGTTAAAAACGTCAATAATCTGTTGTTCCTCAGTTGCAGAAAGCACTGTTTTCTGGCTTTTGCCTTCTTTTATTTTTTTGCCCAGTTTCGAGGCATCGAGCAGCACCACTTTCCCTTCGGTATTGGTTTTATCGATAAACAAAATGGAAACGTTGGTTCCGGTGGAGGCAAATATATTGCTTGGCATACTTACCACGCCACCCAGCATTTTTTTATCTACCAGTTTTTCGCGTATCTTTTTTTCGATGCCACTTTGGGCGGTTAAAAAACCTGTGGGAACTACCACGGCAGCCTTGCCATTTGGTTTCAGCGAGTAAATAATGTGCTGGATAAAAAGCAGGTAAATGGCCATGCTTTCCTTTTTTTCTTTGGCAATTTTTGGTATTCCTGCAAAAAAACGTTTCTGGTTGCTGTCGGTTTCCAAATCGTCGCGGTACTCGCTAAAATCGAGTTTAAACGGCGGATTGGAAACTATGTAATCGAACTTTTTTAACGAGCCATTTTCTTTGTGGTAAGGCGCCAAAATAGTATTGCCCTGAATAATGTTCTGGATGGAATGTACCAGGTTATTCAAAATAAGGTTCAGCCGCAACATGGTTGACGACTTTTGCGAAATATCCTGCGAATAAATGCTGCAACGGTCTTCGCCAATCTGGTGGGCAAGGCTCATCAGCAGCGTGCCCGAACCCGCTCCGGGGTCGTAACCGCTAACATTGCTGGGGTTTCCGCGTACCAGGATTTCGGCAATAATTTTTGCCACGGCATGAGGCGTGTAATACTCGGCATATTTTCCGCCACTGTCGGAGTTGTAATCCTTTATCAGGTACTCAAAAATGTTGGCAAAAAAATCGTACTTCTGTTTAAAAATTCCCTCGAAACTAAAATTCACCAAAGGATTTACCAGCGCGCGGCAAAAGTTATCGCGTTCCGATGCGTCGGTTATAAAATTGCTCAACTCGTCGAACAGTTTTACCTGGGCGCCGCCGGCAGTTTTTACCGAGAAAATGTCGTTGTTGTAAATGGCAATATCGCGCAAGGTATCGTCAAACAATTTGGCAAATTCTTCGCGGTTTTGGTTGTTGTATAAATACGAAATCAGGTGTTCGCGTTTTAACTGTGCCGTGTTGGGCGGGAGGCTGAACAGCAATATTTCGTAATCTTCATCAGAAAGGTTTTGCAGGGCTTCTTCCCAGTTTTCAGCATTGGCAATGTTTTCGTCAATTTTCTTTATTTCGTGGGTAAACTTGTCGTTCAAAAACTTGTACAAAAACGTTTGTACAATAATTTTAAATTCGTTGCCGTCGTTTCCCAAACCGTATTGTGCGCAAACCGATTTCAGGTTATCAATCAGTTGCTGTGTTTTCTGTTTAAAATCTATGGTTACCATTAAGCTACTCCGTTAAACTCGTTAATATATTCCTTCACCACATTGGCATTAATGTACCGGGCTGTATCCAGGTCGAGCCGGTTTGTGTTTTCTCCCAGTTTTATTTTTCTGAATTCTTCCATCACAATCTGCCTTACCAGTCCTTCAAAATATCCGTCGTTGTTGAGTACCGATTCATTTAAAAGTACTTTTTCATCGGTCCTTTCTTTTACTTGCATTAATGCGGAATGTATGGCAGATTCCCTTTTATCCAATGTTCCTTTTTCCATGAGCCGTTTATGCAAACGCGCGTATTTTTTATCGCTTCTGTATTTTTCTGCAAGCAAGTTATTTTTGCGGTTCAATTCGGTGATTTTGTCGTGAATTTGCCGTAATGCCAACATGTTCGATTTCATTTCTTCCTGCGTTACTTCGTCGAGGTTGGTCTTTTTAAACAGGCGTTTTAACTCTTCGTAAAGCGTAATAAACTCCGGGTCTTTTTTGTCGAAATTCCCGGCCATGGCTTCGCGTGTTTTACGCAACTGGTCTTTGAGTTCGTCGGCCAGTTTCATCTCCTCTTCCGAAACTTTTTTGAAAAGGAAAATTACATTTTCAAGCGCTTCGTTCAGCAAGTTGGTGGTTTCGGGTTCGCCTTCCACCGCCTCTTTTAAATTCAATAAATCAATGTGGCGTGTTACTTCGTTCAGCAACTGCCCAAACTTACGAAAATCAACTTTCTCCAACAATTCATAATGGCCAATCATCCGAATGGCATTGAATAAATTCCGGATGGTTTCCAACGCTTTTTTCAGAATGTATAATTGTTTTTTATCCTGAATCAGGCTGATTTGCTGTGAAAATACCTCGGCATTTTCTACATTAAAATGAAAGAGAATTTCCTGTGCAGCTTCCAACTCCTCAATAATTTCTTCTTTCGATTTAAAGAGGTCGGAGTATTTGTCCATTTCATCGCCCAGTTGTTCCTGTAACTCTTCAAAATAGGCTTTGTTTGCGGCATCAAATTCCTTGCGGATATCAGCAAAATCAACTACAAAACCATACCTGAAATTTTTGTAGGGACGGTTAACCCTGGTTAGTGTTTGCAACAAGTTGTGTTCCTTCACTATTCTGCCCATATACAATTTTTTCAGTCGCGGCGAATCAAATCCGGTTAAAAGCATATTAAACACAAACACAATATCGAAATCGCCTTTTTTGAATGCTTTAATATCTGTTTTACGGTCAGTTGAAGAACCAATATCATGCAGAATAATTGTGGCTTTCCATTTTTTTGCATATCCCTGATTTGGGTCAGCAGCCATATTTTCTATTTCTTCGCTTTCGAACTGAATTACCGGTATTTGAATCTGTTCAATTTGTGTAAACATTTCCTTTGCCTGCTCCGAACTGTGGCAAACTACCATCGCACCAATTGAATTATCGCCAAAACGAATGCGTGATTTTTGAAGGTCATCGAGAATATATTCCAACATGGGAGCTACAAACTTTGGATGCGCATAAATTAACTTCCTGTTGCCCGCACCTTTTAAAATTTCAATCTCCTTAAAGGTTTTTTCAAGCAGAATTTTGTAGTTGGTTTCAATTCCTTCGCGAATTAAACGCAAAGTATAACCGTCTTTAATCGATGAATTGTAATAATATTTGTGAATGTAATCGCCAAAAATATCGCGGCTTCTTCGGTCAGAAGCAATTAACGGAGTACCTGTTAAGCCAATTAAAATGGAGTTTCTATCAGAAGTAATCAAATTCGCCAGAAAACTTCCCTGCGGATTATAACTCCGGTGTACCTCATCTAAAAAATAGATGCGTTGAATATTGGTATTGTAGTCGTTGCTTGCTGTAACATGCGAATCATCGCTGAATTTCTGAATATTGACAACCGTAATTTCAGGTTCCCCTTTTACATTGTGAACTGCTTTTTGTGAACGGATATCTTTTACAAACTCATTTTTTGAATCTACAGAATGTGCTTTTAAACCGCGAATGGTAAATTCGTTCATGGCTTGCGTCATCAGGTCTAGCCGGTCAACAATAAAATAGAATTTAGGTACTATCCCCTTTGTGTGAAAGTAATCGGTGAGGTGTTTTACGTTATAATACGCCAGCGCTGTTTTCCCGCTTCCCTGCGTGTGCCAGATTATTCCTTTACGAACCCCATTGTTGAAACTGTTTTCAATTGCCTTTGTAGCAAATATTTGCGGATAGCGCATTATATGTTTCCGGATTTCACCTTCTTCCTGTATGTAGGCAATTCCATATTTCAACAAAAACTTTAAACGCTCCGGCTGAAAAAGCGACGTTAATAAGCGGTTGCAGGGTGTTTTCGGGTCTTTGTTTGTTAGAAATTCAGGCGAATATTTTATGGTGTTGAGATTATTGTCTTTCAAAACGAAATTCTCTGTTTCGTCATTTTCAGGTTTTAGCATGGCATCCAAATTAAAAAGTTCTTCCTCCCTGAAATAATTAAAACTGGCTTTTTTATAGGTAGTGGAGGAATAAAACGAACCCTGAATCGGTTCAATATCGTTTTCGTCGTATTCCATATTATTGGTGAATACAAGAAGCT
The DNA here is from genome assembly GCA_041739985.1 of Draconibacterium sp. Classification (GTDB taxonomy): domain Bacteria; phylum Bacteroidota; class Bacteroidia; order Bacteroidales; family Prolixibacteraceae; genus Draconibacterium. Next base: position 43,809 of record JBGSMW010000001.1, read on the forward strand.
GCGATATATTTATAAACCGGCGAAATTTTTTGTTTTGAAACCGGCGGTCAATACGGTTCCTTTCATCTAAAATACCATCACGGTTATTTGGTTTTTTGACTTCGATAAAAGCCAGTGGCATTCCATTAATCAATAAGGTAATGTCTGGTCTGAATTCTTCGTCGCCATTTTTACAGGTAAGTTCGGTAACCACATGAAAACTGTTGTTGCTGAAATTCTGGGTGTCGAGTATTTTTATTCCTGAAGTGCCAATTAAACGGTTGTAAAATGCTTTTCCCAAATCTTCAAAATCAAGTTCCAGTTTAATATCTTCCAATAAACGTTGCACCTGTTCATCCTCAATATCATCGTTTATCCGCTGAATGCTGGCTTTAAAAATGTCATTAAAAATATTGGTGTCGATATCCCACGTAGTATTTTTTAAGGAAATATAATTATACCCCAGTCGCGATAAATGCAATAAAGCGGGGATTTTTACTCGTGTGTCTTCGTTAAAAGCCATGGTCAGAATTTGGTTTTGTTTGTGCTAAGATTCCGGCGATTCCAAAAATACGAATTAAGTTGGAAAGCACAAGGTTGGATTTGTTACTCCATCAGTACAAAAAACCTAAATTCCAATCACCCTAATTCAATCATCGTAATTTCGGGCAACACGCCCAAACGCCCCTGGTAACCAATAAAACCAAAACCACGATTGACATACAGGAATTGATTTTCCTCCTGATATAAACCTGCCCACTGTTTATAAACATATTGAACGGGGCTCCATTTAAATCCCGGAATGTCAATACCGAATTGCATGCCATGTGTGTGGCCACTCAAAGTCAGCGCAATATCCCGGTAATCTTTTCGTACTTCCGCTTCCCAATGAGAGGGATCATGGCTGAGCAATATTTTTACAGGTACATTGGAATTTTCCAGGCCAGCCACTGCTTTTTTCATGTCACCATATTTTGTAAACCCGCGGGCACCCCAGTTTTCAATTCCGATTAGTGCAATTTGCTTTTGGTTACGTTCCAGAATTACATGTTCGTTTACCAGCAACCGCCAACCCATTTCAGCATGATGTTTTTTGAGTTGTTCGAGATTTAGCTTTTTCTCCTCTTCCGACGACCATCTAAAATAGTCGCCGTAATCGTGATTGCCTAAAACAGAAAAAACACCCATAGGCGCTTTCAATTGATTGAATACTTTTAGGTATGGTTCAATTTCAATAGCACGGTCGTTTACAAGGTCGCCGGTAAATAAAATCAGGTCGGGATTTTCATTCATTATTGCTTCCACTCCTTCGGAAACTGCTTCCGGATCGTCAAAACTCCCTGAATGAATATCAGAAATCTGGATAATACGCAGTCCTTTAAATTCGTCGGGCAAATCCTTCAATGATAACTTCACGCGGGTTAGCTTGTATCGATAACGGTTTCTCATGCCGTAAACCAAACCTGCGGTTAAAGCCCCACCGATTAACAATGCCGTTTGTGAAATAAAAGTAAAACGACTGATAAAACGGGAACCTTCAGGCGGATTTCCGACGGGATGATTTTTAAATGAATAGAAAAAACTGACAAGATTAGGAATTGCCATGAGAATATCTGTCAGTAACATTATAGCCGCAACAAGTACTTTCCCAATAAAGACACCAATAAAAATATTTACAAAATATTTTAATGCAATTGAAGGCCATGAACTTCTTCCGAAATGTGGAAAAGCATACAAACTCCACAATGTCAGGAGCAACAAAATCACATAAATCACATAAATCCAAAAGTTTAAACTACCGTTTGCAGGACGCAAAACTGTGCGCACAGCAACAAACGAATAATATTCAACTACAAGCACAAAGAGGCCAAAAAACAACAATTGTTTACTTATCATGTTTCTGTTTTCATTTCACATTCAATCATTTCACTGTATTTTCGTTAACCTCAGGTTAAAACTAAGAACGAACTTTCAGAGAAACTTCCTTTTTTAACAAATCGGAATTACAAATAGTTGTTAGTAATTAAATAAATAGCTTTGATCATCTTGAATCTTTTGTTTGGAACCTCTTGAATTCAAGGCCAGGGACATGTTCCGGAACTTCCTGATTTAAATCAGGAACCGAAAAATCAGCATATTTCCCGCTTGAAAGAGATTAATAAAATGGTTAATCAGTCATAAAAATGAAGAATTATAAAAATAATAATCTCAATAATCCTTCTAATCCGGTTAAAATACATAACTTGCACACAATTAATAATTTAATAAAATGAATAAAGGAACAGTAAAGTTTTATAATGAGGCCAAAGGATTTGGATTCATTAAAGACGCCAACTCATCGAAAGAGTATTTTGTACATTCATCAGGTATTAAAGATAATATCAGGGAGAATGATGCAGTAACTTTTGATTTGGAGGAAGGAAAAAAAGGATTAAATGCAGTGAATGTTAAACTAGCTTAGTTTAAAATATATTATCATTTAAAATTTTGTCCCGCTTTTAGCGGGATTTTTTTTTGCACTATTATTAATATGAACTATGCATTTTTGCCTGTTGGTTAATCTATAAAAACCCATTGTGAAAAGAGGTTAAGCAGCACTAAATTGCTTTTTCTGCTCTCTTTTCTAGTCGTACTTCATTTATATCCACTATTAATCTCATTGGAAATCATTTTAAACCACCGTTGGCTTTAACAACATTTACAATTTACGAGCAGGAATAATTATACGTTACCTTGGTTGAAGAATGCCTGGCTGATTATTACCTGAAGAAGCCGAAAGCACCAGGTTAATAGTATTTTGTTCTTTCCCAAGTAATTTAAGCATTTTGATGTGTTGCCACACCGCACTTGCAAAAGTCTTATTTACATGGTATGGCAGACCGTATTTTTTTGTTTTGTTTTGCACAATTTCCGAAATATTCCTGTAATGTATGTGGCTGATATTCGGAAATAAATGATGCTCTACCTGGTAATTCAGTCCCCCAATAAGCCAGGAAAAAATCATGCTTTTTGGAGCATAATTGCATGTTGTGTACAACTGATGAACAGCCCAGTTATTGTTGAGTTCTCCATTGTTGTCAGGAACAGGATATTCTGATGATGGAACCACATGAGCTGTTTGGAAAATGCTGCTTAACACAAGACCGCTGGTAATATGCATCAAAATAAATCCCCCGGTTACCCAGTACCAGGAAACTGGAATTGTTAACAATGGAATTACAAGTAACACACTGTAATATAAGACCTTCGAAATTATTATATCAATTAGCAAACTGTTGTATTTTCGTTTTTTGCTAAGTCTCGCACCCATTTTTTTGTACTTTTCAAATCGTATAAAATCTTTTGCTATGATCCAAGAAAACGTCATCAGGCTATATAATAACCAGGCATAAACGTGCTGATAACGATGTATTTTTTTTAGCGAGCGGTGAGGCGACAATCTTAAAATTCCGGGTGGTGCAATGTCTTCATCGTGCCCTTCAATGTTAGTAAAACCATGATGCAGGGTATTGTGTTGAAAGCGCCAGTTGGGAGGGTACCCGCCAAGCAGATACATAGAATTTCCAAATAACTTGTTTACCCATTGGTGTTTCGAAAAAGTACCGTGATTGGCATCATGCATGGTTACCATGCCCAGCCCCGACATTCCAATTCCCATAGTAATCCAGCATGCCAGTAAAAGTAATACTGAAGTTACCAGTCCAGAGATCATGAGGATATAAGGAGCAAGGTACAATACTGTCATAAGAATGGTTTTAAGATAAATTTTCTGATTACCATAAGGTTGTATATTATTGTTAGTAAAATATTCATTCACTGAATTTCTTAATTCAGTTGTAAAATCGAGTTTTTGTTTTGAGTATTTTATGTTTTGCATATTTTAATTTTTAATTCCTAATGATATCGATTCTTTCAAAGCAGAAGGTATATTTTAGTTTTTTATTTTTCCACTTTTAAATTGTCAGCGACAACTAACCCGATCCTCTGCAATTAGTGGAATGATACAGGCAAACAGAGATATAATTCCCTATTCATGGAATAAAATATCTATGAAAATAGAATTAGGGTAAATTTCTTAACAAGAGATTGGAAATGTATTACACAATTCTGAATATTATTTACATTATTCTCACATTTCCGGGAGTTTCACGTCACTTTTTTTAGGCATTAAAATAACCTTGTTTCGAAGCGTTTGGAATTTCTTAAACTGATTTGTAAGATGGTCAACTTTTCTGCTGCAAAAGGTTATATTTGATTTGATCTTCCTGTCAGGGAATATCAGTTTTCGTGAAAAAGCGACTCATAAACAGCATCCGCTATTCGATGTTTACCTTCACATCCTTGAACATGAATAGGTTGTCGCTTAGCCTCAAAGCCTTGCCACTGGCGGTGGTTACGTTTCTAAGAATGACTTCCCTTGTTTTTACATAAGGAAACTTTTCAACATAGGATTCATCTGTCATTTTTGGATTGAAATTCGCAAAAATTGCTGGCCCCTTGTACTCCTCCGGATGGTTGGAGTCGTCGATTTTAAGGTTTTCGAAGATAATCTGTTCCGGCATATAACAGGTGTACCCGAAATCATGCTGTCCTGAATAAGATCCACCAATCAAACTGGCGCTGGTTGGTCTGCCGTCTGCCGGCACAAAAACGCAGTTGCGGATGATGAATTCTCCCTGCCAAGTGCTTCCGTAGTCCGAACGCAGATTGATGAGGGTCCTTCCGCGAATGGTACAATTCTCCACAGTAAAAACCCCGCTGCCAATGGCATTGATTCCCATGTGTCCCAGGGTAGAGTTGCGGATGGTGGCATTGGCAACACCCATATGTGCATCGAACCGCGAAAATGTGCAATTGTCGTAAACAAGATTTTTGCAGAAGTTAGAACCCAGAATTCCCCAGTACCTGTTGTCGTTGATGTCATTTGTCTGGCTACAATTCACGAACGAAACGTTGAGAGCCCGGTTAACTGAAATGTCGTAACTGCCCATGGAGACAGTAACGCCGGCAGCACCTATGGTCTGGTACATTTTGCGTCCTGTCAGGATGGTGTTTTGAACCGTAACATTGGCACATTCGCCAACATTGATGAAACCACCATAGGGTGCACCATGATCGCCTTCGCCGGTGACACGATGTTCAAGACCGTCAACTATAACATTGGAACGCCTGATCGCTATACCTCGGCTATAGTAGGTGTACTTCGATTCTGCCCTGTTGGCTATGGTGTTGAAACGTCCACCTTTGAGGGTAAGTGTTGTTTCGTCAATGGGAAGTGCTGTAATATCGGTGATTTGGTCGAAATCCCAGATGATTGGCGCGTTCCTGTCCACATTTCCGTTTTTGTCAACAATAAAAATATCTGTCTGCGAAGAACCATTGTTTTGATTGGGTCCAAACCGGATGTATCGTTTTACATTGGAATTGGTAACGGTAACAATGCAGGTTCCGGGCAGGGAAACGTCAATTTTCTCCTGATTCCTTTTAAGAGAAGATATACCCTCAGGGTTGAACGCTTGCAGTGCGGAACTTACCTCAAAAACATGTGCATTGCGGTTTTCAACATCGGTATCGTCAATTATAAAAGCAGCCGTGCCGAAATCTGTGTCGGTTTGGATGAATGCGGTACGGTTCTTTCCGCTGATGTAGTAGGTAGCTCCCTTATTTGCTTTCACGGAAAGGCGGTGTTGATTGGCGAACGCGTGAGTCGCAGCGATTGCGTCAATATCATCGGTTTTGCCATCGCCCTTAGCTCCAAAATCGCTGTAACGAACCAACTTTTCGGTTTTAAATTTAGCGACATCCTTTGGAGATACATTGACAAGTAATTCCCCTTTTTCATTTGTACTGACCCGGGTTTTGTTCTCGTTTGATGTTATAACAACATTTTCAGAAGTGCTTTTGGTCTGCCCCATACTGTAAATGCTGGAAAATAAGAAGAAGAATATAAACAGATACTTCATAGTGAGTGAATAGTTAATTATTAATTTCAATAAAATCAACACGATTATCAGAAATTGAGATTACGCGTAAATTTTTTTATAAACTTAAAAATTTAATGAATATAAGCGAAAAAAAATTAATCGGATGATTGTGTAATCACGTCCCTGGTTCAGGTAAGTAAAAATCCGGGCTCAAAAAAAGGAGGTTGAAATTTGCATGCAAACATGCCAGCCAGGGCAGCTGGTTTTATCAAATACCTTCAATAATAACCTATTGAGTGTGATTAAAATGACCTTTTTCTATATTGCACTTCTGGCTCCGATCTTCAACTATTGGTTCGGTTAAATAGGCTTCTATTTCAAATTTAGAATATCGGAATTTCATATGGCTATTAGCCACAAAAAGATTGTCTATTGGTAAAGGAATATCATTTATTGTTTTATCCTCCATTAAAAATAAAGAAACAATGCCATTCTTGTTGGAAGGGAAATGATTCAAAGTACCTTATTAAATTATGAAAATTAATGATTTCAACAGTATTCAAATAAATTCGTTACAACAAGTTTCTCTCTGCGTTCTGAATTTATACAAAGCAATACACGACAATAACTATCTACCTAAGCCATTAATCTTATGCACTCAAAGGTGCTCCAATTATTTGCAATATCTTAATTAAAATAATTGTAACCGGTATTATGAGGATTGTAGGAAGCCAGACTAAATAGAACGACTCACTCTTTAATTTACTGCAATACTTCACACTTACCAAAATACTTAGTGAAGCAACAAGGTTTACTCCAATAATTTGAATAATACGAATTAGGGGAGCGTAGGTTAATTGTTCGCCTCTGTCAGTTGAAACCAAATATTCATTGAACTCAACCGCCGAATATCCCAATGCACCTGACATAACAAGAACTCCAACGATAACCAGGATAATGAAAAAAAAATTATATCTGTTATCCCGGTCAATTAATTTCAAATAAAAAATTAAAAGCAGAATTATGCCAACCAGAAAAGTTACCATTGTCAATAATCCAAGAAATGGGATATCCAGAAATGCTGCACTAACTATAAGGACTGTATAGCCTGTAATACCAAGTGTCTTGTTCATATGTTGAAATTTTTGATTTATGTGGTTAAAAGGAACTCAAAGTAAATTTCTGACATCCATTATTTCTTAGTTTTTTGATGGCATCTTCAAAAGTAATGTCTAACGCATTTCCAACCGGGTTCTGGCAAAAAGGACATGCATGAATGTCGCCTTTTGAATCAATGTACATGTACCGGTTTCCGGCACCCAGGCAACCGACTTGTCTTTGATCGAAGCCTGGGAACATTACTATGGGCCAGGTTCTGAATTTAGAGTTATTATATGATTGCAGATAAAAATTTGTAAGCATTTTAATTTGTACAGGAGTCAGTGTTACATCTTTTCCGGTGAAATGCCCAACTTTCCTCGCTTCTAGAATTTTTATGAAACCAACATTCCATGCTTTTGCCAATTCATAATACTTCATAATATTTTCCGGAGTTGTGAATTCTTTAGTGGCACAAAGTGCCAGAGATACAATAATTCCGGCCTTATGGCAATTTTGAACTGCTTCCTTAACCCAGTAATAAGATTTTTCATTGTTTCGAAAAGTATTGTGCGCCTTTTCTTCCCAATGATCTAAACTAATGCTTGCTCCTATAAGTCCTGCCTTCTTCAGCTCATGTGCTTTTTCCAGGGTCATTCCAAACCCCGACGTCAGCAACCAGCAATCCAAATCTGTTTTTGCTGCTTTGATTAGTAACAGAAGATCGTCAAACCGGGTAAGTGGTTCCCCTCCCCCAAACTGAATATGCGTAAGCCCGAGGGATTTCAACTTTTCCTGTATGGCAAGCAGATCGTCCAGTTTTAAATGTTCCTGAGAACTAAGATTATCCCACTCAAAACAATGCGTACACTTTAAATGACACCGACTGGTAACAGAAAAAATAACTGTATTCATCCATATTTTTTTCTCCCTGTTGCCTTCAACTCTTTTCAATTCAGCCTCGAAAAAACGGTTGAAAGTAACTGAAGGAAAACCCGGAATCTGATCTGCAAAATGATATTTTTGGCCACTCTTAACAAAACGGGTAATTTTTGAATATCCCTGAATTTTTGTTCGTTTTTCAGCAAATTTTTTAAGATTCCAGATTACGGTTAATGGATTTTTTTTGGCTTTTATAGCATGCAGAAAAATACTGAGAAATAGTCTTTTATTTACCCACGCTGCTTTGTTTCCGTTTATAATTGTGCAGGGTTTTGCCACATCCAATGGTTGATTATTCATCGGAGTTCATTTTCTGTGAAAGAGAAATAAACTCTTCATATAGTTCTCTTGAATACTGAGCCATCCTTCCCGGGTCACGGAAGGATTTCAGTGTTTTCCAGTCAGCTCGGCCTTCCTGCTCTCTGATAATTTTGTAATAGCCTTTACTGTGAAGGATAATCGTACGGTTTTCAGAAGTAAATTCAGGCACGGGAAACGTAAGTGTGGCTTCATTCCCAATTTCGGGTTGTGAATAATATTGAAAATCATCACTACTGATGGCGCTGGCAACATTGAGGCCATTTTCATCGATGGCTTCCAATGCCGCCACAGTTTTTACTTCCAGTGGAAGATTTTCTGTAAAATCCATGGCTGCATAATCCATTTCCCAGAACATTAATCCGGTTTCAAGTTTAATCTTAACCGTATCGCTTTTTATATCTTTAAGGTTAATGGCCAGAATATCATTTTTCATTGCCATAGGACCGGCAATTTCATAAAAATCCTCTAATTCCCATTTGCCTTCATTTTCCAGATACACTGCCAGTGGAAATCCCTGGTTGAACATCAGTTCACGAAGTTTTTCTGATGATTTTTTTTCTTCTTTCCTGTCAAAGCTTTTATACATGCCACCAAACATATCGTGAAAACGGGAGAACACATGCTCAACCCAAACAGAATTTTTTGCACGAATCATTAATTTTCCATTGGTGGCATTTTCGGGTTTGATAAAAGTGAAAACGACTCCGGCAAAATGTTCATCTGAAGTGGACAGATCATTAAAAAAGTAAGCATTTGCATCTTTCTCGCTAATCAGAGATAAAACATCCTGACCGTCAAATGCTTCTGCTTTTTCAGGAAGAACAGGTTCAGAAAAGGTCTGCACCTGGCCGTATTTATCCATTAAAACATTAACATTCTCAGGATGGTCAATCACTGCGAGCTCCAACAAGTTAATATGCTGAATTTCCTTAACCTCGTTCGTTACCTTTATAAGGTATTGCCCTTCAATGGGTTTCAAATCGGGCAATGACAAATGATCATGCCTTTCCAGGCCAGGCTGTATGGCACCACTAAAAATTTCTCCGGCAAAGTGGTACGAATCACCATCATACGTATATATAAATGGGCATGATTCTTTAAAAATTAAAACGAGAATGACTAAAATCACAAATGCTAATGCTCCGGCGCCCAAAACTCCCAACACCCAGGAACCTGTTGTGGTTGCCGTGTCCTTGTCATATATCTCAACTTTACTGATTGAACTTACAGGAACGGAAAACTTATTATTTCCAAAATCGGCATATTCATTTACGTGAATGTGTACCTCGTTTAGTAAGTGCGTCTGACTTATGCCTGATTTTTTATAATACCGGTTGGGCTTGTCGGGTTTAACCTGATAATTGACATAATTATCGCTGAATTCCCCTATATCTCCCAACAAAGTGCTATCCCGAATTTCTACATTCGACAATCTCCTTACCTTTTCATTAAAATGAAGATAAAAATTTTTACCCTGACTTTCAAGATTGGAAATTGATTCAACAGTAGGATTGCTTTTGGAATTCACTTTAAAATAATAGCAACCTTCTGCAAGGTTAAGGGTTGCAACTGCTAAAAATACTGCAATATACCGGGTCACATTCCATTTCTGAATGGCCAAAAGACTGGGAAACTGTTTCCATACTTTAATAAATTTGGTCCCTTCAGTTTTCATTTTAATCAGGTTTAAAAAATAAGTGATGCTTCAATTACGATAAAACATGAACGAAACTTTGGGTTGGAATATACCGGAATATCCAATCCAGTACTAAATTGAAAAAAATCACCGGGTTGCCATAGAAACTTTGTAGACAACAATATTCCATTCATGGAATTATTGGTTTCTATCGTCGAAATATACCATGGTTCCTGGTCTAAATTCCGGTGCTTTTCCGTAGTATATTTTCCAGTAACCCAGTGCAAACCGCCGGATATCCTGAAAGGCCCCGGGTCAAAAATATAGGCATCAATACCTGCACTGCCATTCCAGCGCATGTATCTCATTAAATTGCTATTATACATTTCATTATCATACTGTTCAAAAATAGGCAGGTTAAAGGGCTCCAGATTCTTTGAAAAGGTAGTATAGATCCCAACGGTGCCATCTCCCAACAAATATTTATAAGACAATTTAATATTTTTGTAAAAAGTGATAGCAGCAACATCTAAACCCAATGAATTCCTTTTAAACTGTATCTTTTCATTTTTCTGAATCATTGGTACCGGAAGAAGAGGTTGAAAAACATCTTTTGTTCCGTTGGCAAAAAGAATACTGTCAATGGCGTTTATACTAATAAACCGAACAGTTTCTTCTGCATCACCCGGCAGGTTATACGACCCGCTTTTCCCTGCTAAAGTAAAATTATAAACCTGGATTACTTCACCATTCTTTTTGTAGATTACATCTTGTGCATTGATCTTCAAAATTGTTCCTATAAATGCAATTAATGCTAGGCAACATTTTGTTTTCATTGCAAAATTGTTAGTTAGACTTTTCAATTTTTTTAGATAAAAAGTTACGAAAAAATGAACACAATTTTATGCTTTGAAAACAATAAAATTTCTGTTTAAGTTTTTTCTTTGTATGATTATACACAAGTTCAATAAAAAATATGCCTATATCGGGGTGGGTGTTTAAGGATGTTTCAATAAACGATGTACACTCAACATCACATGTTTCTTTGGTTTTATCCATCGGATACCGGTAGCAGGCAATTTCAATTAACTCTTTCCTGGCCCAACCTGTGTTGGCAACTCCATAAACGCTTGTAAAATCAATATATGAGTTCCCTTCAACATCAACTAATTTATTGTCTTCATAACCTGATATGCAAATTGGCAAAGCAACTTCGCCTAAACAACTGCTTTTATAAGCCCGGTTTACATCAACATTTCTTATAGTGAAGCATTAATATAAATTATAAAATAATCATATGAAATACAACAATATATCATTTAATTTCAATCCAGCTAAACTGGGTTTCTCTTGCATTTTAATTTTTCGGGAATGAATTTTCTGAATTGCATGAAAAAAATCTAAAGGTTAGATGGTTAAAACCTTCCAGTAAAATATCTTCAATATCAATTCCACTTGCTTGCATAGCATATAATGATTACATTTATGGAACTATGACACACTGCAAGAAAGCAGGTTAAAACCCTTGAAATTTAGAAGTTACAAACATTTTATGAAAGTTTTTATTACTGACATAAAAGAAAATATTGTGTAACTTTAATTAATCAAAAATCATCAGTCATGAAAATTATTACCATCATTTTTTTCTCTCTGCTCTGTTTTAGTGTGGCAAGTCAGGAACTGAAAAACATGCCTGCTGTCTATGACACTAAATTAAGTATTAGCGATGATAATTTAATAGAGCTGGAGCAAAAACTGGAAAGTGAAGATCCAACGTTTCGTTTTAAATTTATTTCTGAGAAAGATGTTTCATTCTTCCTTGCAGCTCAAAAAAAACACCCGCAAAATTTTATTTGGGTTGATCTCATTAATATGCACTTTGCAGGTGAAATGTATAACGCCACACAACTGGAAAATGAAAGTGATCGCAAAATTCTATTTGAAAATTCTCTACAATATCTAACGGAATCGTTAAAAACTGTGGAAAATATAAAACTAACTGATAGTAATGATAGTATTAAACAAGAATACAATTTATATCTGGGCATGTTAAAAGAAAACATTGCATTTGCTGCAATGGGTGCAGGCGATTATAACAAGGCAAAACAAATGGCAAACGAATTGCTCATAAATAATGTCGATACTTTGTACTTTAATTATGGAAATACGATCCATAATGCCAATACATTATTAGGTCGTATAGCACTAAAGGAGGATGATATAAAACAAGCAAAAGAATATTTAATAAAATCTGTAGAATGTCCCACATCTCCGCAGTTGAGTTCTTTTGGCCCATCATATGTTCTGGCCAGAGAACTTCTTGAACGGGGTGAGAAGGATATTGTCCTGGATTATCTTGACCTGGTTTCCAATCTTTGGGCGAATCCTAAAAATAACGATTCCTCAAATAGCAGAAAGATGGCTGATAATCAAAGGAAAATTGAAGTGTTGAAAAAATGGAAAGAAGAAATTATGTCGGGTAAAATACCCGATGACCCAAAATGGAAATAAGGGAATAAACAATACTTCAATGGCAGGTAAGGGTAATTCTTCATAAGACTCTGGCACCATAGATTTCGAATTAGGCTTAAAACAAATAATGCCTGAAATTTATTGATTTCAAGCATTTTCGTAAATTTTATATTGTGTTTTGCTCCCCTGAAAAGATAGAAGTTGCAAAAGTAAAAGTTTGATGTGAATTACTCCTCTCTTGGCCCTTTATAGAATACACAAATGCCTTTAAACCAGAAAATTCCATGTACTTCAGTCTTCTTTACCTTCGAGCTGGATTATTCTGATCATTTCTGTTTCCACTGCTATTTCTTTGGCTTTCAGTGCTATTGTTACTCCTTCCGACATTTCTTGTTGAATTTTGAATTCGCATTTGTCTGTCAACTTCCACTGGTTGACCAATGGGTACTCCGTAATAGTTTGTTTTGTTGGGTCTTCTCATCTCCGGTGTATTGGCCGGTTGCGGGCGAGAGGTATTATCAGCGCCCTTGGGTGCAGTTACCTTGTTATTGTCGTTTTGTGGCTGCCTTACAGAATTGTTAACTGGATTTTCTGCCCGATTGGTGTTATTGATGGGATTGTTTCGGGAATTAACGTTGTTATTCTGGTTGTCGGAGGATTGTCTGTTAAGGCCGGAATTATTCATGCTCCTTTGTTGCAGAAGGTCTTCTTTAGAGTATTTGAACTGACGGCCCGTTCTCAGATTTGCATCATCCCAGCTTCGTGCCCTGTCTCTTTCATTCTCTGACCAGTAAATTGCGCTTCTGCTGTTTTCATTAAATCCTCTTACATAAGGAATATTGCTGTGATCGTAATAATCGCGATAGTAATATCTCGGAAAATGTGAAACATAATACTGGTGATGCATCCAGGGTTGATTTATATTCGAATTAACTACGACAACAAAAGAATTATTCAGATTATAGTCGGGGTAGAACGAAGGGAGGTATGGTGAATAAATCCATTGTGCATTGTTCAGGTAAATAAACTCACGGGTGTACATGTCGTAATAGCTTTCGACGTCGGGAAGATAATAATAGCGGGTTCCGTCATAATAGGATGGGCCCCATTGCGGATTTTCATAACTGGTTTGCGATTCGTAAGTTCCCGTTCCCGGTCGGTAAGTATTGCATCCGTTAAATATGGTCATGGAAAGAAGCATAACGGCTGCTACCAACCACTTTTTTGATGTTTTCATTTTGCTTTTTTATTTTGAGTTATCATTAAATGTTATTAATAAGTTGAGATTAATTCTCTCAGTCAATATTCCTGAAAATTTTTCTGTAATGGTATCCCTGAATGCTGTAAGTTACGGCAAGTGGGAAAACTTTAGGTTTTTTGAAAATACTCCAAAGCAACAGCATCCAGTAATACTTCCGGTTTTTTTCCAGGATTCCGATAATTACTACCGATTTAATCAAGGCCATAATTTTGTCGAAGGATAAATGATTACCCCCCAAAAGCGGAGGATTATAAGATTTCAGAAACGACAATACTCTTTTATGGTACATTTCACTTGAATAAATTCCGCTGATGATTTTCTGATATCCTGTCATCAGTTCATGAAGATCCATTTTAGGGACGAAATTGATGGCATAACCTGTCGGGTCACCAGAAAAATCTGAAACAATCCTTCCCTCTTTTTCAAGCCGTTTATAAAGCTGGGTTTTTCGGGGTGCATTGAGCAATCCTACCATTGCAGTAATAATGCCGCTTTTCTGAATGAAATCAATCTGCCGCTGGAAAATGGAAGGTTTATCATTATCAAAACCAACTATAAATCCGGCAGCAACCTCCATACCTGCCGCCTGAATAGTTTTCACCGAACTTAAAAGATCACGATGGTGGTTCTGCGTTTTTTTGCATTCAGCAAGGCTGAGTTCATCAGGCGTTTCAATACCCACAAATACTTTAATAAAACCTGCCCTGACCATCATTTGCATCAGCTCTTCATCATCAGCCAGGTTAACAGACGCTTCTGTAATAAAAGTAAACGGGTATTTGTTTTTTTCCATCCAGCTGATAACAGCAGGCAACAGCTCCTGCTTCAGTATTTTTTTATTACCGATAAAATTGTCATCCACAAAAAATACTCCACCTTTCCAACCGGTTTCCGTAATTTTAGATAATTCGGCCAGTATTTGCTGCGTGGTTTTAGTCCTTACTTTATGCCCAAGTAACGCTGTAATATCACAGAACTCGCAATTGAAAGGACATCCTCTCGAAAATTGAATACTATGTGAAGAGTAATGGGAATTGTTGATCAATGAATAATCAGGAACCGGAGATTCTGACAGATCAGCAAATTCATCCGTTTGATAAACATGTTTTGCCACTCCTTTTTCAAGGTCGGCCAAAAACAGCGGGAAAGTTATTTCCGCTTCATTCAGAACCAAATAGTCAACATCGCTAAATCTTTCGGGTTCTTCGGTGAATAAGGGACCGCCGGCGACCATCTTTTTATTTAAAGATTTGCATTTTGCAATGATTTCAAAAACAGACACAGTTTGAACAGACATAGCGCTAATAAATACTATATCTGCCCACATAATTTGTTCATCTTTAAGAAATGAAGCATTCAAATCAACCAATTTTTTTGTCCAGTCAACAGGAGTCATAGCAGACACTGTCATTAATCCCAATGGAGGATATACTGCTTTTTTGGAAATGAATTTTAAGGCATGTTTTAAACTCCAAAACGTATCAGGGTAACTGGGTTGAATAAATAATGCATTCATAAAGTTGAATTATTAAAGACAATTCCAGATAAAGGTACGCTCCATGTAAAGCAGAATTTTTACATATTTCCTATAAAAAATTACATAATTCACACATTAATCAGTGCGCTGTAAACTTTATCAGGGTATCATTATTACTAATCATTTGTAACATGTTAACTCATGAAATATGACGAAAAATTGCAATACAAAATTTTGTGGTACGGGTTTTGCAATTACTACTGCGAAGAGACAATTCTTCTAAAACTTGAAGTCATGAAAAAATTAGTAATCACATCGACCCTCGCGCTTTTGACTACTGTCTGGAGCATGGTGGGAGCACAGGAATATCCGGAAGAATATTTGGGCTTGCCGGGTGATAACCTCAATCTTTATGCAACAATGAAACTTTTCCAGGAATCAGAAACCCTTGAAAGTTTTGAAAAAAACCTGAATGACGAAAACTCAAGGATAAATAACCTTGATTTGAACGGCGACAATTATATTGATTATATAATGGTGATTGACTACGTTGATGGTGATGTTCATTCCATAGTACTGCGTGCCGCACTGAACAAAGATGAAACTCAGGATGTGGCTGTGTTTACAGTTCAGCGTTTAGGAGATGGGTCAGTTCAGGTTCAGCTTGTGGGCGACGAAGCCTTGTATGGAAGAAATTATATTATAGAACCCATTTATGCTGATAGTGGTGAAACTCCAAATCCGGGCTATATCGGAAACTCCGGCAACAACAGCAATGTTGCAGTAGTGAGAACTACAACGTACGAAGTTGCTGCCTGGCCGGTGGTTAGGTACATTTATCTTCCTACTTATGTTTCATGGCATTCATCGTGGTACTGGGATTATTACCCATCTTACTGGAATCCTTGGCGTCCGTTTTACTGGCACACTTATTACGGATATCACTACAACTACCACAACCATTATTACGGACATTACCGTGCATGGAACTATAATCGTTGTAACAATTACAACAACTTTTATTACAGCAATATCCGGACTCATTCATCAAATGTGAGGGCAAGAATTAGTAATGGCAATTATAGAAATACATATTCCCGCCCCGACCTGAGAAAAGATGGTGAAGCACTTTATTCAAGAACGAATTCAGGACAAAATGCAAGATCACGTGATAACGGTTCAGTTGATGGTCGCAGGGGAAACAATACCAAATCAGGTGTCGAAAGATCTTCAGGAACTAATGTTACAAGAAGGAATACAGATTCATCGGTAACCCGGGGAACTGAAAACTCACGCAAGTCAACAACAGTAGCTGGCAGCAGGAATACCGAAAATAATTCTGTAAGAAAAGCAAGTGAAGTATCACGAAGAGTTGAAAAAAATACCCCCGCCAGAATTTCTGGAAGTTCTAAAGCAGAAAGGGGAACCGATATTTCGCGTAAATCTGCTGAAGTGACAAACAACAGGGCTGTAAAAAGTTCTTCGGTAAGGCAGAATAAAGAAAATGCTCCAAGATCGTCAGGGAATGTTTCCAACAGGAATGTTACCAAAACACAGGAAGCTCCCCGTTCGGTTGGTTCACGAAGTTCTTCAGGCCAAAGCCAAACCAAATCGGCGGTAAGTTCAAGAAGCTCTTCAGGTCAGTCAAAATCGGCAGTAAGTTCAAGGAGTTCAGGCAACCAGTCACGATCTTCTGTAAGTTCCGGTAACTCAGGCAGCAGCAGCCGTTCATCCGGTTCAAGAAGCAGTTCAGGAAGTTCTTCATCCGGAAGCTCGGGACGCAGGTAAAGGAAATTTGTTTTCAAATTTACTGTTTTAAAATCGTAGGGTTTTAAGTTTTCCAGCCTTCGTTGTTTAACTGCAGCGAAGGCTGTTTTTTTGGACAAATTTACATGAACTGTTTATGCAATTTGAATCACTTTTCAATGAGGTGGGTGAGTTGAAAAACGATTGTCAATTCACTTTATTTCTATACTTTTTTATAATATTCAACTGCATTACCAGCTTTACTGAAAACCTTATCTATTAAATTTATTCTGTCCGATTCATTGTACCTGGAGAATTCACGGGCTAATTCAATTTTCTCTGCAATTAGTTCTTTATTCTCGGCTCCGGTTATTAATACACTTACGGGTAATGACCAAACAAAATTTAAAGCCTCTTTTACTGTGATATGATTTGGAATTAATGGATCTTCCGTTTCCCAGGGTGTATTATCTCTTTGCTTTTTAATTTTGAAAAATCTGCCATCTGATAATGTTTTCATCGCCAATATTCCAAAATTTCTTTCCACTGCTATTGGAAGAACATTTTTTATGAAACTATGAAAATGGGAATCAATTACATTGATTGGCATTTGTACGGTTTCAAAAATATCCTTATTGGCAGTTTTTTCCAGCATTCGCTTGTGGGCAAAAGGATTTTGATGTCCGGTAAATCCAATATGTTTTACTTTACCTTCAGATTTAGCTTTTTCAAATACCTCCATTACCTCATTTAGAATTCTTTCATCAACATCGTCAGGCGTACTAAGTGAATGAACCTGCCATAAATCCAGGTAATCACATTTCAACCGTTTCAGGGAACCTTCAAGATGTTCTTTTGCCAGTTTTCCATTTGCAGCGGTTGATTTTGTCATTATAAAAACCTGATCCCGGTATTTTGGTACCAGGTATTTCCCATATCGTGTTTCACTTCCTCCATTGTCATAAGATTCTGCAGTATCAAAAAAGCGAATACCACCTTCCAGTGCAACTTCAATAACTTCCTGAGCATCTTTTTCTGTTGTCCATCCGATGTGATACCCTCCCAATCCAAGCATTGTTACTTTTTCACCTGTTTTACCTAATGTTCTTAATGGTAAGATCTCTCCCCATTTGTCACTGCCGGAAGCACCAAAATTTGTAATGGGAAGCATTATGGTTCCTGTTACGGCAGCTATCTGTTTCAAAAATGTTCTTCTTTCGACCATTGATTATTTTTTAGTTCGTTTTAATTATTGATTAAATACTTATCACCATTAAATTTAGTGAATTTAAAGCAAATAAAGGTTATGAAAAATTATTCAATGGGCAATTTCATCCAAATTCAAAAAATGAAATAGGTAGAGTATTTCTAATAAACAGTAGAATACATAAAACCAGCAACATAAAAAATGGACCGGACAACCCGAAGTTCTTATTTACCCAAAATCTGAAAATATTTTTTATTTAAAAGTTGTGGAAGCTCAACTTACCTTCAATCGAAATGTGGATGGAAACGTTGAAAGCGTAACGTTGCATCAGGGTGGTCAGGAAATTGTTGGGAAAAAACAATTGAAATAACCTTTATTCCAACAAAAGTATGCACCAAAGCATTTGAGGATTTGACAATTTACTGGCCTTAAACATATATTAACCATGTCGGGGTGACGGGTTACAATCGAAATATCGGCACATGAAAAGCCCGACACACTACAACTCACCTTGTAAGAAATTTCCGTCCCCTCGTTGAAAATATCTCTTTCCTTGCTGTACAGTGAGACGCACTTGCTGAGAATATCCATTCCCTTGTAGAAAATTTAGGCTTCCTTGTTAATTGATGAGCCGTCCTTGTAACCTTTGAAGGCGTCCTTGCTAAACAGGGAGGCAATATCTTTAGCAAGGACGGGGTCGGAAACAACAAGGAGGCATTATCTTTAACAAGGACGGGGGTCAGAAACAACAAGGAGGTATTATCTTTAACAAGTAATGATCAGGAAATAACAAGGGGGCATTATCATTAACAAGGACGGGTCTGGCTTTAATCAAAAATGATCCTTTTATAAACAAAAAAAGATCGCCAAAACTGACGATCTTTTCAGGTGTTCCCCAGACAGTTGGAAGTTGCAACCTGATTGATTAAACCAGGTGTAATTTTTCCACTTTAATTCCTCTCATTTTTTATCCACTCAGTTGACCGACGGAGTAATAACAAATTTACGGAATTCCACCGGCCCGTGATCACCCTGAATCATAAATGGTCCGGGTTCTCCTTCTTTGCTGTCGAGCGAGCCACCTGTAATTCCGGGAATAGGACGGTTAGAAATAATTTCTATTCCATTTAGCACAACTGTAACATGGCGACCAACAAGCGTAACTTCAAAAGTTTGCCATTCTCCCGGTTTTTTAGCAGCATTTACTGCCGGGGCAATGAATCCATAGATTCCACCAATACTTACGTCATCGGCTCTCCCTTTAGAATCTTCAATCTGAAGTTCATGACGGCCGCGAAGATAAATTCCACTGTTACTTCCTTCGGGATACCTGAATTCTACACTGAGTTTGAAATCGTTAAATTTTTGGTTACTGACCAGGTTGCCACCCGATTCAGTGTTAACCATTACACCATCTATCATTTGAAATTTGTTGTTCGCCGGAATTATCCAACGATCCATGTTATCGGTTAGCAAATTTACGGGGTTACCCCAAATTGGCGGTTCTTTTCTTTCCAGAGACGGAGCCCGGACACCTGTCCATTCCAATTTATTACCTGCAAGCATTTGATAACCCGAGAGCTTATCATCTTTTAAAGTAAATTCAAAATAAAGATCATCTATATCCATCCACTGCGGAGGAATAGTAAAATGATATTTATCCTTACCGGCATCATAGATTACTTCTGCGATTGGCCTTGCACTACCTTCGTATCCCACATAATATCCAACAAGAGTGGAAAAGCCCGATAATTTAACTTCGAGCCATCCCGGGAAACCGTCTGAAGCCATTAAACCGTGTCTGAAAAGTCCAAGATTCTCAATCTGAGCTGAAGTCATATTTATGGTAAGATCCCACTTGCCAATTAATGGCGAGTCACTTTCAACGCGTTGTGCCTGCACCGGAACGAAACCTGTTAGAGTAAATACAAATAATAAGATAAATGTTTTTAATTTTTTCATAGCATATCTATTTTTTGATTAGTAAAATGACAATTTTGCCTTTATAAACACAAATCTACTTAAAAACAGTATTTGAATGATTACCACATATCCAAATTCTCAATTAAAATATCCTTATTATGAATGTATTTGGATCTGCTTGTTTATTCTTTTATGACTTTTCAAGTACTATTGATTCAAAAAACAAGGCATAAAAAAAGATCAACCAAAATCGATTGACCTTTTCAGCTCCCCAGGTAGGACTTGAACCTACGACCTACGGATTAACAGTCCGCCGCTCTAACCAACTGAGCTACTAGGGAAAATATGTTTTCTTTGAACGTTTGCTTTTTCTAAAAGCGTTGCAAAAATAACAGCTTTTCCTAAAAGAAAAAATTTTTTCAAAAAAATCTTCAAAATACATTCAACTGCTTAATATTCGGCATTTATTACCTAATTCAAATTGATAAGTAAGCCCGAAAAAATATTGATATGTCTTAAAATCAGCAAAAAGATTAACTTTAACAAATACTAAAAACAATCATTTATCACGATATGAAACAGAAAAAATTACTCCTGACTGTGCTGATAGTTAAGTTAATATTGTTTGCCGGGTTCAATAGTTTTGCTCAGGTTTTTACTGTTGAATTACAATTGAAAAACCAACCCGATAACACAATTGTTTTCGGTTCAGTTAAGGGCGATGATTTTACTGCAATCGACAGTACTTCGCTTAAACAATCTTTTGGCAAAGTAAAATTCACATTCCCCGAAAATGCACACCCGGGTGTTTACCGCATAAACCTGGGCACAACTACAGCAGGAAAAATTTTAAACGAACCGCCTCAGATTTTTGATTTTATTTTTGATAACGAAAATCTTGTTTTTGACACCGATTTTAAAGCGCCGGTTGATAATTTGAAGATAATCAGTTCAAAAGAAAATACAGTTTGGTATGGTTTTTTGGCAAAAGACAAAGTTATCAGTCAAAATATTGAAATGTTGACTGGAGAAATTAACGATTTCTGGTTGAAAGGCGACACCGCTAAAGTAATTGCCAAAGCCAATGAATTCAATCAGCTTCAAATGGAACGGGATAGGTTTATTTCAAAAGCACTAGACGAAAACCGGGGTTTATTTGCTTCTCTAATGATTAAAAACCTACGCGAACCGCTTCTCGATGGCTATTTAACACCTGCCGAACGCAAACAAGAGTTTAAAAAAGAATTTTTCAAAACGGTTGATTTTACAGATCCTTTACTAATCAATTCATCGGTTTACACCGATAATATTTTTAAATATCTGGTAAGTTATAATCAATACGATTTCACACAGAAACAACGCGAAGCTGAATATATTAAAGCGCTTGATATCATTGTACCGAACATAAAATCAAACGACGAGGTGTACAGGTTTTTGATGAATTATTTGGTTCATGGATTTGAGGTACTTCAAATGGAAAGTGTGATCAGTTATATCTCAAAGAAACATAACTTTCCGCAGTGAAAAAGTAAATGGCAGAATAAAATACTTGTATTTATTTGTTTGGGTCATTTGGCTTTTCCATATTCATTCTGAACTGAAGAAACAACCCCGTGTACATTAATGTATTATTTTAGCTAAAAATTATAGTCATGATTCCAAAAATATCTCAATTGGCAGAACCGCTAACGAATGCTTCAACAGCCGTAATATTAGATAATACAGATCAATTTTCGTTTTCAGGTTTTAATGATGAGGAAAAAAACTATGTAGCCCTGAAATTAGAAAAGAGCAACTATTGCGTTGTAAACAAATATCCTTTGACGCATTTCTTTTTTAAACCAAAAAATGAAAAAGAAAAACATATCGAGTTTGAAGAAGCCCGAAAAGCGGGTTCTAAACTATTGGATATTTTAAAAGAGGACAAAATAGAATCTGTTCTAATTGAGGATTTCAGCAGGTTGGAATTGGGTTTGTCATTTATCGAAGGCTTACTTTTATCGTGTTACGCGTTTGATAAATACAAAAAGGAAAAGGACGATTTTCGCCTGAAAGACATTTTTATTGTAAAAAGCAATATCTCCGAAATTCAAATCGAAGAAATCATAAATCTTACTCGTTCAGTTTTTTATGCCCGGAATTTAGTCAACGAGCCGCTTTCTTTTTTAACGGCTGTTCAATTTTCGAAAGAGATAGAAAAAATGGGAGAAGAAGCAGGTTTTGCTGTAGAAGTTTTTCATAAACAGAAAATCGAAGCTCTGAAAATGGGTGGTTTGCTGGCGGTTAATAAAGGCAGCATCGATCCGCCAACTTTTACCATCCTGGAATGGAAACCCGAAAATGCCAAAAATTCAAAACCAATAGTTTTGGTTGGAAAAGGTGTAGTTTTCGATACGGGTGGTTTGAGTTTAAAACCCACACCAAAATCGATGGATTATATGAAATGCGACATGGCGGGTGCAGCAGTTGTGGCTGCAACAATTTATGCGCTTGCCAAAAACAAAGTTGCTGTACATGTAATTGGTCTTGTTCCTGCTACCGACAACCGCCCCGATGGAAATGCTTATGTGCCGGGTGATGTAATTACAATGTTTGATGGTACTACAGTTGAAATAAAAAATACCGATGCTGAAGGACGCTTGATTTTGGCAGATGCATTGAGTTACGCAAAAAAATACGAGCCGGAATTGGTTATAGATATTGCAACATTGACAGGTGCCGCTGATATTGTTGCAGGCAAGTATGCTTCTGTGGTGATGGGCAACACAAAAGAAAATATTCAAGCTTTAAAAGAAACGGGTAATGAAACCTATGAGCGTTTGATAGAAGTTCCACTTTGGGAAGAGTACGCATTACCACTAAAATCGCCAATTGCTGATTTGAACAACCTCGGTTCCCGTGAAGCTCAATCAACAATCGCGGGAAAATTTCTTGAACATTTTACCGATTACAAATGGATGCATCTCGATACCGCCGGGACTCCCTTTCTCGATGAAAAAGACAGTTATCGGCCGGTTGGCGGAACTGGTTTTGGCACCCGGCTGCTTTATAACTTTTTGAAAAAAATCAATTAAAAAATTAACTTTGCGGCTCTTTAAAAGGAATTTCGATCAATTAGAAACTGAACAAAATGGGAAATCAGGATACAATAAGGGTAGGTATTACACAAGGCGATATAAACGGGATTGGTTACGAAGTGATTATTAAAACACTAATGGAACCGCACATGATAGAAATGTGTACACCAATTATTTATGGCTCGCCAAAAGTTGCAGCATACCACCGTAAAGCCCTAAATATTGATAATATGAGTTTTAACCATGTAAGAAATGCAAATGAAGCTCATTCAAAACGGATTAATATTATCAACTGCATTGATGATAACGTGCGGGTTGAACTCGGGAAATCAACTCGCGAAGCAGGGGAATCTTCTTACAACGCACTGGATGCGGCTTGTACCGATCTGGAACAAGGGCTGATTGATGTGTTGGTAACCGCCCCGATCAACAAAGACAACATTCAAAGCGAACATTTTAATTTTCCTGGTCATACCGAATATTTGGCACAGCGTTTTAAAACAAATAATTATGTGATGCTGATGGTTAGCGACACAATGAAAATGGGTGTCGTTACTACTCACATGCCACTTTCGGAAGTTTCAAAGAACATAACAAAGGAAGCGATCCTTTCAAAATTAAGGATAATCTCCCACTCGCTGCAACAGGATTTTTCGATAACAAAACCACGCATTGCCGTTTTTGGGTTGAACCCACATGCCGGCGATAACGGGTTGCTTGGCAACGAAGAAAATGATATAATACTGCCCGCTATTCTTCAGGCAAAAAAAGAAGGGATAATTGCTTTGGGACCATACCCGGCGGATGGATTTTTTGGTTCCGAAGACTATCGGAAATTTGATGCAATACTTGCCATGTATCACGATCAGGGTTTGATACCATTCAAAATGGCGTCTTTTGAACATGGCGTGAATTATACTGCCGGGTTGCCTGTTATCCGCACTTCGCCGGCTCACGGCACTGCTTATTCAATTGCAGGGGAGGACAAAGCTTCGCCGGTATCATTCCGTCAAGCCATGTTTTTAGCAGTAGATATTTTTAAGAACCGCATCATCCACGAAGAAATTAGCAGAAATCCGCTTAAAACATACAACGTCAATCCAAACCAGGTTGATGAAAGTGTGAACTTTGAAGAGGATGACGATCACAATTAAACTGAAAAAAAATGTACGAGTTTATCAGGGGGATTATTGTCGAACGAAATCCGGCGCACATTATTTTTGAAGCCGGTGGTGTTGGCTATTACATCAATATCTCATTAAATACCTACAGCAAATTCAACAACAAAAAAGAGGGGTTGATTTATTTACACCAGGTTGTTCGCGAGGATGCGCATGTTTTATATGGTTTTGCGGATAAAAGTGAACGCGACCTTTTCAGAAATCTGATTTCTGTGAATGGTGTAGGGTCAGGTACGGCTATCATGATGCTTTCGTCATTAACGCCCGATGAGATTGCAGCTGCCGTTACAACCGAAAATGTTGCGGTATTAAAAGCTGTAAAAGGAATCGGTATTAAAACTGCCCAGCGCATCATTATCGATTTGAAAGATAAACTTGGAAAAATGCATGAAACCGACCAAATTTTCCTTTCACCAAACAATACTATTCTAAATGAATCGTTATCAGCATTAGTCATGCTCGGATTCGTAAAAAGGGACGCTGAAAAAGTTGTATCAAAAATACTTCAGGAGCAACCACAATCGACCGTTGAAAGCGTGATTAAACAAGCGTTAAAAAGGTTATAAACGGGAATGGAACCAGGCCAAAGTTTGCATAAAATATACTATTTTCTATTTCTTACATTTATACTGCTCCTTGCTAAACCAGGCGATGCTGTAAATAATGTGGAAACTTCGTTCGTTTTGAATGTTCAGGTTCAGGATACGGTTGAAATTGACACAACCGGACCGCTTCCTTTTCCATTTAAAGATCAACCTGCTTTCGGTTCAACAAAAACAGATTCGTTAAAACTCTTCCTGAACCAACCCAGCAACATTAAATATGAAGTTGAGTACGACCCAATCACAGGTCAGTATGTGTTTTACGAAAAAGTGGGCACACTCAATTATAGGCTACCGCAAGCTATGTCACTTGATGATTATATCGATTATGATTTCGACAGATCGATAAAAAATTACTGGAAACAGCGCTCGCAAATTCAGGATGAAGATCAGAAACGTTCATTGATTCCTGAATTAACCATTGGCGGAGAATCTTTTAACCGGATTTTTGGAGGAAATACAGTAAATATTGTACCGCAAGGTTATGTTGAGGTAAGTTTCGGCTATCAAATGAATGCAACCGAAAACCCTGCAATTCCTGAACGTTTACGCAAAGTACCAACATTCGATTTCGATCAAAAAATACAAATGAATGTTACCGGGCAGATTGGTACAAAAATGAACATGCGGGTAAATTACAACACCGAAGCCTCCTTCGACTACGAAAACAAAATGAACCTTGAATACACAGGTGAAGAGGATGAAATACTTAAAAAAATTGAGGCAGGTAATGTTTCATTGCCACTAAACGGTTCGTTAATAACAGGTGCATCAAACCTGTTTGGGGTGAAAGCAGAAATGCAGTTTGGTAAACTTTCATTGACAACCATTTTCTCGCAGCAAAAAGGTGAATCGCAGACAGTTGAAACCGAAGGAGGTGCGCAAATTACCAATTTCGAAATTTCGGCTGAAAACTACGATGCAAACCGCCACTTCTTTTTATCACATTATTTTCGCGAAAATTACGATAAATGGTTGCGAAACACTGCCGTTCCACTCACTCCCATCAGTGTCAATAAAATTGAAGTATGGGTAACAAATAAATCAAGCAATTTTACCGAAGCCCGTAACTTGCTGGCATTGCAGGATTTGGGCGAACACAACCCCAATGTTTACAATCAAATACCGCAATTTCAGGAAACAATGGGGCTGCCTTACCCGCAAAACATTTATCCGTTTAACGATGCAAACGGGCTGTATTACGAAATGGCAAACACTTACAGCGACATTCGTTATGTTGAAAATATAACTGCTGTTATGTCGCAGTTTGGTACCGAGTTTATAGGTGGACGCGACTTCGAAAAAATCGAACAGGCACGGAAACTGAACCCGTCGGAATATTCGATAAACGAAAAGCTGGGTTATATTTCACTCAATTCGGGATTGAATACCGATGAAGTACTGGCTGTGGCTTTCAATTACACATCAAGCGGTGTAACTTACCAGGTGGGTGAGTTTTCAACTGACGGGGTGGCAACTCCTCAAACTTTGATATTAAAACTTTTAAAAGGCACCAACCTTTCACCAAAACTGCCAACCTGGAAGTTGATGATGAAAAATATTTACAATCTCAACGCGAACCAGTTGACAAGCGAAGATTTTATAATGAATGTCGTTTACCAAAACGATTCAACAGGTACCAACATCAACTACATTCCGGAAGGTAGAATCAACGGTCATATTCTCCTTGAAGTGATGAATCTCGACAAACTGAACAAACAGTTGGACCCGTATAAAGATGGGGTTTTCGATTTTGTTGAGGGGATAACTGTGCAATCTCGTAACGGCAGGATCATTTTTCCGGTACTCGAACCTTTTGGAAAACATCTTGCAGATTCACTTCAGGACCCCGTACTTATAGAAAAATATACATTCCAGTCGTTGTATGATTCAACGCGAACTTATGCACAACAGGATGCGGAGCATAATAAATTCAGGCTTATCGGGACTTACAAAGGTTCATCAAGTTCCGAGATCATGCTAAATACACTTAATCTTACACAAGGTTCAGTAAAGGTAACAGCTGCCGGTCGCGAACTTGTTGAAAATGTTGATTACACTGTTGATTACACTTTGGGAAGGGTAAAAGTGATAAACCAGGCTTTGCTCGAAGCCGGGACCCCCATTTCAGTTTCAACTGAAAGCGAAGACATGTTCAGCATGCAGCGTAAAACATTGATGGGAGCTTATGCAAATTATGCATTCTCGGACAAATTGAACATAGGTGGAACTTTCTTATATGCATACGAAAGACCGTTAACAGAAAAAGTAAATTACGGGAGCGACCCAATTTCGAACATGGTAATCGGGATGGATGTACGTTATTCAACCGAAAGTATGTTACTTACAAAAGCCATTGATGCACTTCCGTTTTATACTACAAATACTCCTTCCACTATCAATCTCGAAGCCGAAATTGCGCAGTTAATCCCGGGATCATCCAAACAAATCAGCGAAGCAGGAACAGTGTATGTTGACGATTTTGAAGGTACTAAAACATCTATTTCACTAAAAGCTCGTCAAGCATGGGTTTTGGCAAGTACGCCACAGTTCCAGCCCGATTTATTTCCTGAAGGGGGCCTTACAAATCAACTGGATTACGGTATGAACCGTGCAAACCTTGCCTGGTACACTATCGATCCGTTGTTTCTGAGAAATAATACTTTAACTCCCGATTATATCAAAAATGACCTCGAAATGCAATCGAACCATTTCATGCGCGAAGTTTTTGAAAAAGAGATTTTTCCGGCAAAAGAATCGCCTCCGGGGCAGCCAACAAATATTCCTGTTTTCGACCTTGCATTTTATCCAAAAGATCGCGGCCAATATAATTTTGACGATGGAACCGGAACTTTTTCGGCAGGTATTAATCCTGACGGAACATTAAAAGCACCCGAAACACGGTGGGGTGGTATTATGCGCAAAATTGAAACGAGTGATTTTGAAACCTCGAATATCGAACATATAGAGTTCTGGTTGATGGATCCTTTTGTTTATGATACAATGGGAGTTCATCAGGGTGGTGATCTCTACTTCAACCTTGGTGATATTTCGGAAGATGTTTTAAAAGATTCACGAAAAGCATTTGAAAACGGGCTGCCAATTGATGGTTCATTAAGAGACGTAGATACGACTGTTTGGGGCAGGGTTTCAAAATTACAATCGCTGGTGAATGCTTTCGATAATAACCCAAGTTCAAGAATTTATCAGGATATTGGTTTTGATGGATTGAATGATGAAGACGAAAAAACACACTTCGACAGTTATTTGAAAGAATTGAGTTCAATAGTAACCCCCGAAGTTTTTAACAAAATTTCCCTTGACCCGGCAAATGACAACTACCATTATTACAGGGGATCGAATTACGACCAGGAAAGGCTTGATATTTTACAGCGATATAAAAAATTCAATGGCCCTGATAAAAATTCGCCAACTACTGAGATGTCACCGGAAAGTTACCCAACATCTGCATCAACAATTCCGGATGTTGAAGACATTAACAGCGACAATACCTTGAATGAATATGAACGATATTACCAGTACAAAATCAGCATTCGGGGTAATGATATGGTGCTTGGGCAAAACTTTATCACTGATATCAAAAAAGGCAGGGTTCAGCTTAAAAACGGACAGGTTGGTGAAGTTAACTGGTACCAGTTTAAAGTGCCAATTCGCGATCCCGATAAGGTAATTGGTAATATCAGCGACTTTAAATCAATCCGCTTTTTGCGTATGTTTATGCGTGGTTTTCAGGATTCAACATTTTTACGTTTTGCCGAACTTGACCTTGTTCGTGCCGACTGGCGAACTTACACCCGTCAACTTGGCGACCTGGATGTGATTTCACCAAATGCCGAATTCAATGTTTCGGCAGTGAGTATTGAAGAAAACGGCAGCCGTGAGCCGGTGAACTATATTTTGCCTCCCGGAATTTCGCGAACAATCGACCCGGCTAACCCGCAACTCCAGCAGTTGAACGAGCAGTCGATGGTTTTAAAAGTAACCGAACTCGAACAGGGAGATGTTCGTGCATCCTACAAATCGATTAACATGGATTTCAGGAGGTACAAGCAAATTAAACTCGAAGTACATGCCGAGGAAATTGAAGAATACCCTTTAAAAGATGATGAACTTTACTTTTTTATTCGTTTAGGCTCCGACTACAATTTTAACTATTACGAATATGAATTACCACTGAAGCTGACGCCTTACGGACGTTACAATGGCGATATTGAAAGCGACCGTTATTTAGTGTGGCCCGATGATAATCGTATCGATGTTCCGTTGGATTTGTTTACCAACGCGAAATTGGCGAGGGATGATGAAATGCGACAGGCAGGATCAACAGTTTCAATCCAGGATGTTTACGAGATGATACATAATGGTTGGAATAAAAACCGGAATAAAGTCAAAATAAAAGGTAGTCCTAACCTCGGTAATGTGCAGGTGATGATGATGGGAATCCGGAATAAAAAAGGGCAATTGAATACCGGTCCCAAAAGTGTTGAAGTGTGGGTTAACGAATTACGTTTGTCCGATTCTGACGAAAAGGGTGGTTGGGCTGCAAATGCACGTTTATCAACAAGGCTCGCTGATTTGGGCAGCTTAACCTTTGCAGGGCGCACTAGCACTGCCGGTTACGGAAGCATCAATCAAAACAAAAACAGCCGCCAGCTTGAAGATGTAAATGAATTCGATGTAGCTGCATCACTTGATCTGGGTAAGTTCTTTCCTGAGAAAATAGGGGTGCGGTTACCGTTTTATTACGGTTATTCCCGCAGTGCACAAAACCCAAAATACGATCCGCTAAAACCTGATATTGAACTTTCAGAATCGTTGAAACATGCTGGAACCCAGAACGAAAAAGATTCGATTAAATTTATGTCGCAGGATTTGGTAACCCGTAAAAGCATCAACTTCACAAATGTTAAGGTTGAACCGCAAACCAATAAGGAAAAAACACATTTGTGGGATCCTGAAAACTTTGCTGTTACCTATTCATACAACGAAACTGCCAGAAGGGATATCAATACTGAAGTAAACGGTGATAAGCAGCATCGCGCCATGTTTTCTTACAACTTTAGCAGCCGTCCGCAACTGATACAGCCCTTTAGTAAAGTAAAAGTATTGCAAAAAGGACCTTTAAAACTGATCGGGGCATTTAACTTTTATCCGCTTCCTACACAAATTTCATTCAGGACCGACTTATACAGGCGCTATCACGAAACAAAAACGCGGAACATTACCAACCCCAATTTTATACTTCCACCAACCTATGAAAAAGATTTTCTTTGGAATCGCTTTTTCGATTTGCGCTACGATGTATCACGGTCATTAAAAGTCGATTTTTCATCACGCGGAATCAACAGGGTTGATGAACCTGAAGGAAGAATCAACAAAAATGACGATGATTATCAATGGAAAAAAGATTCAATTCTGAATAGCCTTTATGACCTGGGACGACCAACAATTTATGACCACAATGTTAACATATCGTATAACGTGCCACTTAACCAGATTAAATTTTTGAATTTTATATCTTCTACAATACGATATCAGGGAACATATAACTGGCTTGCCGGTCCAATTACAGCCGATACAATTAACCTTGGGAACAGAATTCAAAACTCACAAAACTGGCAGATAAATGGGAATTTGACACTTTCAAGTTTATATAATAAAGTGCCTTATTTTAAAGAAGTTAACAATAAATTTAGAAGGACTGGAAGGGCACGGGGAAGTTTAAACCAGCAGCAGGGTAGTAACAGGCAAAACCAGCAAAATGAAGCTGCGCCAACAAAAACAAAGGAACAAACCTATACCAATAATATAAAACTTGAGGCAAATACAGTACAAAAAATTACACATAAACTCAATACTAAGAAAATAAAGGTTATTGTAACTGGTGTCGAGGGTAATGTAATTCCCGTGAAAGTAAATTATATTGATGCAAATGTGATTGAAATTACACCTCTGTTATCGGCCACTCAGGCTATGTTAACTGTTTCCGGAAAGCCTGGCGACCAAACACTGTTCAAAGATGTACTTGATCTTACGACCCGTGTTTTAATTGGTGTCCAGAATTTTTCGATTACATATAACAAAAACGGCGGCACAGTTTTACCCGGCTACCTGCCTGAACCTGTATTTTTTGGCGGTGGAAACTACTCACCTGATGCTAGTTTTGGCTACAATGTACCTTCGAGTTATGCTCCCGGTTTCCCGTTCCTGATGGGTTGGCAGGATCGTGACTTTGCCAAAAAAGCCTCATCAAACGGCTGGATAACAAATGACTCTACATTAAATACTCCTTACCTGTTTACAAAAAGCGAACGAATAAGTTTAAGAACAACTATCGAACCACTGCCTGATTTAAGGATAGATGTTACTACTGACCGCGCGTTTGCTGTTAATACCACAGAGTTTTATAATTACGATTATTCAACAGGAAATTTTAATGCAAACAGTTATACCGAATCGGGTAATTTCAGTATGTCAACAATTACATGGGGAACAGCA
This sequence comes from Draconibacterium sp., assembly GCA_041739985.1. Lineage (GTDB taxonomy): Bacteria > Bacteroidota > Bacteroidia > Bacteroidales > Prolixibacteraceae > Draconibacterium. The sequence goes on from JBGSMW010000001.1 coordinate 75,174, forward strand.
TTTACAAAGTTTGAGAAAGGGAATAATTACAAATCTGACCCATTTGAGCAATTGAAAGCAAACCGTACGATTATCGCGCGTCGTTTGGCGGATCAGCGTCCTGCCGACAATGGTTTTGGATATGACCCCACTGCGCCAAACCCCGATTTCCCGAATTATCCGGATGGTTATGGTCCAAACTCTGTGGAAGTTCTCGTTCCTGCATTTCTGGCTGCCTATCAAAATAAAGATCCTCAAAAAGTATCGTTGGGTATGTTCCCGGCCATCAAATATATGAGGCCCAATTGGCAAATTCGTTATGAAGGTATGGTTTCAAAAATTCCGGGGTTAAACAAGTATATCCGTTCACTCAATTTTACACATGGATACCGTTCAAGCTACACGGTCGGTTCATTTATAACCAACCTGAAATACCAGGAGGAAAATGACGGGTTTACCTACATTCGCGATATTGCTGATAATTTTATCTCTGCCTACGATTTTAATTCGGTAAGCATCATGGAATCATTTAGCCCACTCATCAATATTGATATTATGTGGATGAGTGACCTCACGACCCGTGGCGAGATTAAACGTTCGCGAAGCCTTCAACTTGCGTTTGCCAACAGCCAGCTTACCGAAACATTGAGCAATGAATATACTTTGGGTTTGGGATATCGTTTTACCCAAATGGATTTAATTATAAAAACAAAAAAATCGCAACAAGCATATTCCAACGACCTGAATATTCGTGCAGATTTATCATACAGGAAGAACCTGACTCTTTTACGCCAGTTGGACGAAGATAAAGATCAGTTAACCGCCGGGCAAAGTGCTGTTACGATTAAAACCTACGCCGACTATATGTTAAGCGACCGTTTTCAGATGCGGATTTTCTTCGATAAAATCATCAACACGCCATTTACTTCGCTTTCATTCCCAACATCAAATACAAATATTGGAATTAGTTTCAGGTTTACGCTGGCTCAGTAAAGTGCATAAAATAAACTATATTTGATAAAAATTAGTGATATGGAATATACAGCAGTTATTAAGCAGGAAGGCGAATGGTGGGTTGGCTGGATTGAAGAAATTCCGGGTGTAAATTGCCAGGAAAGTTCAAAGGATATATTGATTGATTCTTTAAGGATTACATTGAAAGAGGCTATTGAATTCAACAGAAAAGACGCAAGAATACTGGCAGGAAAGAATTTTTTGGAAGAAAAAATTGCAGTGTGAAACGGCTGGTTCTTGTTAAACATCTTAAAAAGAATGGATGTTTGCTGTTGCGCGAGGGAAGTAATCATTCATGGTGGATAAATCCCAACAAAAATTTGCGTTCTGCAGTTCCGCGTCATTCAGAAATAAAAGACATACTTGCCAGAAAAATTTGCAGTGATTTGGGAATACCAGTTATTTAAATTTTAAATAAAAATTAATTTCAATTTTGATTTTGGAAAAATTTTTCATTCTTTTGGAATCAATTTAAATAGTAATGACACAAAATACAAATACAATATGGCTTCCGTGGTGGGGTCTTCTTACGTAAGTCAGGAGTTAATAGCCATATTGGTATTTTTTTAAAATATTTCAAAATGAGCCTGCTCCTGTAAAGAGCAGGTTTTTTAATTTTATTAGTATGAATTTGAATTATAATTTTTGGTGGTGGCAAAGCAACTTTTTACAACCGTGAAGAGAGGGAATGCCATTGCTTAAAAGCAAGTAAAAAACGGCTCATCGAATCACGGTGAGCCGTTTTTTTTGGAGCTTCTCCAAAACAGATTTGACAGAAAAGAATAAAAAAATAAACAAACAAAATGGAAAAATTAAAATTTAAACCCGCAGTACGAAAAATTTTGGCTGACACGGTAACACCGGTTAGTGTTTACCTGCGATTGCGAACACTTTACCCTAACTCAATCCTTCTCGAAAGCTCGGATTATCACGGCAACGAAAATGCCTATTCCTTTATTTGTTTCAATCCGGTTGCCGATTTCACTGTTAACAATAGCGAGGTGGAGAAAAAGCTTCCCGGAAAAGAAGTGGAAAAATTCAAACTTTCAAAAGAAAGAAGTTTAGACAATGAACTGGAAAGCTTTTTTCAGACTTTTGATGTCGATTCAAACGAAATCGAATTACCTGCAAACGGACTTTTTGGCTATGTTAATTTCGATGCAATCCAGCATTTTGAGAACATAAAATTTACAGCGGAAAAAAAGGCGGAATATCAGATTCCGGAAGTGAAATATTGTTTCTACAAATATGTAATTGCCATCGACCACCATAAAAACATCATTCACATTGTTGAAAATTTATTGAATGGGGAAGCATCTCAAATGGATTACATCCACCATTTACTGGTGAACCTTAACTTTTCAACCGCTAAATTTGAACCGGTTGGAATGGAGACCTCAAACATTACTGACGATGATTACAAACAAATGGTAACCCGCGGAAAAGAACACTGTTATCGTGGTGATGTTTTTCAGATTGTTTTGAGCCGGCAGTTTACGCAGGAATTTCAGGGCGATGATTTTAATGTTTACCGCTCTTTGCGTTCCATCAATCCTTCGCCTTATTTGTTTTATTTCGATTATGGAACATACCGCATTTTTGGTTCCAGCCCCGAAGCACAAATCCGTATTCAAAAAAACAAAGCTTACATTCACCCAATCGCAGGAACTTTTAAACGCACCGGAAATGATGAGCAAGACCGCGAACTGGCTGAAAAACTAAGCAAAGACCCAAAGGAAAATGCAGAACATGTAATGCTGGTTGACCTTGCCCGCAACGACCTGAGCAGAAACGCCGACCATGTAATTGTTGAAACTTACCGCGAAGTTCAGTTTTATTCGCATGTAATCCATCTCGTTTCTCAGGTTTCAGGAGAAATTACCGATGATACAAATCTCATAAAAGTTTTAGGCGAAACTTTCCCCGCAGGAACTTTATCAGGTGCACCAAAATATAAAGCCATGGAATTGATTGATAAATACGAAAACCAAAACCGCGGATATTATGGTGGATGCATTGGTTATCTGGGTTTCGACAGAACGTTGAACCACGCCATTATGATCCGTTCCTTCCTGAGCAGGAATAACAAACTTTTTTACCAGGCTGGTGCCGGAATTGTTGCCGACTCGCAGGAAGAAAGTGAATTACAGGAAGTGAATAACAAACTGGCAGCCCTGAAAAAAGCAATTGAAATGGCAAAAGGGATTAATTAAAGAAAGCTTCCCCCCGACCCAAAGCCCCATCCCCAACCCTTCCCCGAAGGGAAGGGAGGAAGAAGAAGAAAAACGACATAAAAATTATAGAAATGATACAACAAGAAAACACAACAAAAACGAATGCAGCCCAATCACCCCTCCTTCGGAGGGGCGGGGGGGAGGCTTCCATCTTAGTAATAGATAACTACGACTCCTTTACCTACAATCTGGTACACGCGATCAAAAAATTATCGGGTTTGCAGGTTGACGTATTTCGCAACGATGAAATCCCATTGGAAGAAATCGAAAAATACGATAAAATCGTTCTTTCACCTGGTCCGGGAATTCCTGAAGAAGCAGGGTTGTTGCTCGATATTATTAAAAAATATGGTCCAACAAAAAGTATCCTCGGTGTGTGTCTGGGCCACCAGGCAATTGGCGAAGCATTTGGCGGAAAACTGCACAACATGAACCGCGTTTTGCACGGAATTGCAACTCCGGTTGAACTAACTTCCAACCGCTCTGTTCTTTTTGAAGGTCTGCCCGACACTTTTGAAGTTGGTCGTTACCACTCGTGGATTGTGCAAAAAGAAGAGCTACCCGACTGTTTTGAGGTTACGAGTTACGATCGGGATGGACTGATAATGTCAATGAAACACAAGGAATTTGATGCAGAAGGTGTACAGTTTCACCCCGAATCGGTATTAACACCTTTGGGAGAAAAGATTATTGCGAACTGGTTGAAGTCAAATAAAAAGAATTAAGCACAAAGTATTGAGATAAAATAAATTAATAAAGTTCTTCGGACTTCCCCCCGATAATTATCGGGGTTCGGACTTCCGACTAATCTTCTAAAATGAAAAAAACATTGGAATACCTTTTCGAAGGAAATATACTAACACGAGATCAAGCCAAAGCAAGTCTGGTAGAAGTAGGAAGAGGATTACATTCTGAACCCGAATTTGCTTCGTTTTTAACCGTTTTTAAAATGCGGCCGCTGGCATCGGAAGAGTTGGCAGGTTTCCGCGATGCAATGGTAGAAATGTGCCTGGCGACTGACCTTTCAGAGTACAATGCCATTGATGTGGTGGGAACCGGTGGCGATGGTAAAAACACTTTTAACATTTCAACACTTGCATGTTTTGTAATTGCCGGAGCCGGTGTAAAAGTTACAAAGCACGGCAATTATGCGGTTTCGTCAACAAGCGGCTCGTCAAACGTGCTTGAATTGCTGGGCTACAAATTCAGTAACGATCTGGGAAAACTGAAAAGCGACCTCGATAATGGAAATTTTTGTTTTCATCACGCACCGCTTTTTCATCCGGCAATGAAATATATTGCACCGGTTCGGCGGGCTTTAAAAGTGCAGACTTTCTTTAACATTCTTGGTCCGATGATAAATCCTTCGTCGCCAAAATTTCAGATTTTGGGTGTAAATAATCTGGAGAATTTCAATCATTACAAGAATGTTTACGAAACACTCGATGTAAATTATGCCATTGTAAACAGCATGGATGGATATGATGAAATTTCGCTGACTGCCGACACGCATGTTGCTTCAAACCACAAAGATTTTTTGCTGACCCCTTCTGATTTCGGGATGGAAAAAATTCAACCCGAAAAACTGTTTGGTGGAGAATCAATTGAAGAGGCAGCCAAAATTTTTATAAATATTCTGGAAGGAAACGGTACAAGGGAGCAAAACAATGCTGTAATTGCAAATTCTGCGCTCGGGTTGCATATTTATTATCCCGAAAAATCTTTGATGGAATGTGTTGAAATGGCGCGCAAATCGCTTGAAAGTAAAAGTGCATTAAACAAATTAAAAGCAATAGTTGAATAAAAAATCACAAACGGCAAAAGCCAAAAAACAAATAATAACCAAGATTCAAAACTAAAATTCAAACTAAAAAAAAGGGATTATTGCCAGGCTGGCATTTGAGCATTGTTTTGGTTTTAATGATTGATTTTTGAGATTTATTTGAAATTTGTTTTTGTTTTTTGGAATTTAATAATTATGAATATTCTCGATAAAATAATAGCCACTAAAAAAGTGGAAGTGGCAAACCAAAAAAAGTTGGTGAACACGGAGCAGCTTGAAAAGTACCCGCTTTTTTCACGTAAATGTAACTCGTTAAAAGCAAATCTTTTAAAAGTTGGCTCTTCAGGAATTATTGCCGAATTCAAACAAAAATCACCTTCAAAGGGAGAAATAAATTTCAATGTAAAAGTTGAGGAAGTTACCTTAGGTTATGCAAACGCAGGAGCTGCTTGTCTTTCAGTTTTAACCGATTACGAATATTTTGGCGGAACAATGGCTAATCTTGTAAAAGCCCGCGAAACCAACCCTGGAATCCCGATTCTGCGTAAGGACTTTATGATTGACACCTACCAGATTATTGAAGCAAAAGCTTTTGGTGCCGATGTAATTTTGTTGATAGCTGCCTGTCTGGAAAAAAATAAAGCTGAAATTCTGGCTAAAAAGGCAAAAGAACTTGGAATGGATGTTTTGATGGAAATTCATAACGAACAGGAACTGGAAATCATCAACGATTTTGTGGATGTTGTGGGCGTAAACAACCGCAACCTCAAAACTTTTGAAGTAGATGTTGAAACTTCGGTTAAACTTTCGAAAATGATTCCTGATAAATTTGTAAAAATTTCTGAAAGCGGTTTGACTGGAGCCAAAGAAATCAGCTACCTGCGTCAACACGGTTTTAAAGGCTTTCTTATTGGCGAAAACTTTATGAAAACGGATAATCCGGGCGAAGCATGTAAAAATTTTATTAAGAATCTGAAGAATGAAATATAAAACTTCACACCCTTCGACTTTGATCAGGGTGACTGTCAGACTGAGCGAAGTCGAAGTCTGAATTCGGTTGTAAACGAAATTGAATCTAAAAAATAAAAATATCACCCTTAAAACTTTCTGCCCAAATCAATGTTTGTAGCTGTATTGCAGTTTTTACAGCTATTTGCAATTGTTTGAAGGAGAAAAAATGAACAGGAAATTAAAACGATTTATGATTATAGTATTTGGAATTGTGTTGGCATTTGCGCTTGGTGTTTTTGCATTTTTGCAGCACCCGAAATTTGGAAAATTGCCAACCGGGGAACGGCTTTCGCGAATTGAAAAGTCGCCAAATTACAAAGATGGTGCATTTAAAAATCTGAATTTTACGCCGCAAATGACTGGGGAAGGTGGTTTTCTGAAAATCATGAAAGATATGTTCAATGCCAAAAACCGCAGACCAATTGATGTAATTCCTTCTGTGAAAACCGATTTGCTGAATTTAGAACGTGATAAAAATATTTTGGTTTGGTTTGGGCACTCCTCGTATTTTATGCAAATCGACGGAAAGCGCTTCTTGGTTGACCCCGCATTTTGTGGAAATGCTTCACCTTTTTCTTTCATGATAAAATCATTTAAAGGCACTGATATTTATGCTCCTGCTGATATTCCTGAAATTGATTATCTGTTTATTACTCACGATCACTGGGATCATCTCGATTATAAATCTATTAAAGAACTAAAACCGAAAATTGGAAAAGTAATCACCACGCTGGGCGTGGGCTCACATCTGGAATTGTGGGGTTATAACCCTAAGATAATTGTTGAAAATGATTTGTATGGTGAGATAAAAATAGAAGAAGGTTTCACTGTAAGTACAGCTCCAGCAAGGCATTTTTCGGGACGTGGAACTAAGCCAAATCAAACCCTTTGGGCATCTTTTGTACTGCATTCACCTTCGCTGCAAATTTTTATTGGCGGCGATGGCGGTTACGATGAACACTTTGCCGAAATTGGTGAAAAATTTGGCGTTTTCGATTTGGTAATTCTTGAAAACGGACAGTATAACTCAAGTTGGAAATACATTCACCTGATGCCAAATGAAGTTTTACAGGCAGCTAAGGATTTAAAAGCAAAGCGGTTGTTTCCTGTGCATAATTCAAAATTTGCGCTTGCAAACCACAGTTGGGATGAACCATTAAAAGCAATTACAGAATTTAATAAATCTGTTAATCAGCCTTTGATTACACCCATGATTGGCGAGATGGTGAATTTGGATGACACTACCCAGGTTTTTTCGGAATGGTGGGTTGGTTTGAAATGAGTCGTTTTGAAAGGGGCAAAAAAAAGCGCCGGTCAGGCGCTTTTACAATATCATTAGCCAAAACTAATTTCCAAAAACATAACGAAAATTTAAACCAAATGAACCTGCCCCAAAACTGGTTTCTTCAAGAATCCAGAATGTTGGCCTCCAGTCGATGCC